>NZ_JADYVD010000009.1 GCF_020193575.1 Ensifer sp. IC4062 | reverse complement strand
GAGCGACAAAACGAAGACGTTCCTCCATCACCGAACACTCTCTCCACGGCATCAACACCTCCGACCAAAGCCGAAAGTGTTACCCATGTGTCCGGTACGAAACGTTACCTATGTCTCGGGTCGCTCATTGAAGTCATCGTGGGTTTCTTCATAAGACGCGGCTGGCATCGCCACGAGCCGCCTTCGCGCGCAACGGCCGTGTTGACGGGCGAAGCGTTTTGCCGCTTGAGCCGCGATCGTTGCGACCTCTCCGCTACCCTGCGGGTGCTACCGACTAAAAATTAAAATAGATGCTGACGCCAGGCCGGCGGTGATAGCGGTGATAGTCACGGTAGCCGTAGTACCCGTAATGGCGAGGGTAGCACCTGCCGTAGTAACGGCAGGAACGCCACGCGTGCCGCCGGTTCCAGTGGCGATCGGCACGCCAATGGCGATGGCGCCAGTGTCTGACCTGTTCGACAGGGCCGGCCTGTACTTGGTCGGGTTTCGGTACGACGATCGGCGCGGCGTTTAGCGGTAACGCGAAAGACGCCGCCAGGACTGCGGCTGTGAGGACGGATAAGAGCGTTTTCATAGTCAACTCCTCCCTCTCCGGCTGTCAGATTGATCCACCTTGCCTGAACCTCCGATGAACGACTGTCGGGACTTTGCGAATGGCAACCGGCGGGCGCGTCTGGCATGGGTGACGGTGGACGGCGCGCCCTTGCAACGGACGTGCGTCAAGCATCCGGAGGTGCTACGATCGCAATCCATCGCCTCCGAGGAACCTGTCAGGGTGTCGAAACCCCGACTTGCCACTGTCATAATCGACGCTTACATTTAGTTTCAGAACGTCCCTCGTGCTGTTGACCACGGATGTACTGGCAACGGCATGGGGTGACGACGAAAGGTCGGTCAGCCGGCCTTTTTTATTGCTATAGCGTTCTTGCCGGCACCCACTACAGGCGGGGCCCCATGCTATTACGGACAGGCCCCGCCCTAAATTACTTCTGAAACAATTAGGTTCTTGTGCGTGCATTGCCGACAACCCCAAAAAACCTAGGGTGTCGACACGTTCAATCTATGGGACCTTAGTCCGGCGCTATGTCGCCAAAGGTCCTAGGCCGGCGATCTCGCCCGCGGTATCATGCCGACCATGCTCCTCGCGGGAGGCGAGTTGAGCGAGGGAGGACGAGCCATGCGTATGTCTTCGGTACTGCGTTTGCTGCGGACAGTTTATCTCGCGGCGGGCGCTTCTTTCATGTCTGCACCGCTGGTGAATGCAAGCGATGCGCTTCCACCCGAGCTGGAGAAGCTGAAATTAGCGCTTGAGAAATACAAGGACCCCGTTGCCGCAGTGCACGACGGTTATTTCTCGACATTGGGATGCGTCACGTATGCGACGGGCGCCATGGGGGTGCACTTTCTGAACCCCGCCCTGATCGGTCCAGTGCCCGATCCAATGAAGCCGACGTTGCTGTTATATGAGCCAAGTGGCGACAAGCTGGAGCTCGTTGCCGTCGAATGGCTGATCCCGCTCGCGACGGGCGTCAAGCCGAATCCCGAGCTCTTTGGGCATCCCTTCGACGGACCGATGGAGGGGCATGAACCGCTTCTGCCGGCGGCGCTCCACCATTATGACCTGCATGCATGGATCTTCAAGCCGAACCCGCTCGGCCTGTTCCACCCGGTGAACCCGGACGTCAAGTGTCCCGAAGGACCTTACACTTTGCTGGAAGAGCCGCCGAAGATGTTGCCTCATCCAACGTCGAGTAAATAAGAATCGTGGGCACCGACACATTGCGGGAGTCCCCGACCCGGCCAAACTCCTCCGCGCTATCCCAAGGTAGGCGCGGAGGCGAGGCGCAGGCGTTGTAACGGTAGAATGGCGCGAGGCCTTTTGCCCGCGGCCCCGCATATTTGCGGATTGAGAACGCGGTCGCGCCAACCGCAATCACGGCAACGCGATACGCCTAATGGCCCGTAGTCGATTTTAGGAAAGACAGCAATTCAAGCTGCTACGGCGTCCTTTGCGCATCTAATAAGAGGCGCGGCGCAGTAGCACTGCTGGCTGTTTCCCGTTCGCACCGTCTCGAAAAGCTTGTAGACTGTTCTAACCGGCAGATTTGCCCAAAGAGGAGATCGGCCATGAACCCTTTCAACAATTTCCGAGATTATCCCATTCTTCCCGGTGAGGTCGCGATCCTTGGAGGCGTGCTGCATAAGGCGCTCGAAGAACGCAATCTGACGATGGGCAGTGATGAGGCAGAAGAAGTCGCCCAAAGGATCATCAAGCTCTACCAGAGCGGCGTCAGAGATCCGGAGCAGATTTGGCAGATGATCCGAACGATCTAACGGGCGATGAAGCAACTACAGGCGCCGCGCATCTTTCGAGACGCGCAAGGTCGCTGTAGCACTTTGAATTGCTGCATGATCCTCAAAACGATTCCGATTTGAGGATCATGCAGCAACTCAGTCGCAGACCGCGATCACCTTGTTTCGGGCAATGACGCGCGAACGCGGTCGCCAGGGTTGAGGCCGATCAATGGGATGCGTGCGGGCAATCAAGCTTTGATCGCCCTCGACGCCGATCGTGTATTCCGCCACCGCTCCGAGCAAGACCTTGCCCTGGGCCGCTGACGCTGTTCGGCGCCGCATCGCTCGCAATGCCAGAAAGACGAATAGCCGGCAACTGATCATCGACGCCGACAGCAGCGGCAGAACGATCTTGATGAAGGTCTGCATCTGTGGCGCGCCATAAGCCGTCGAAGCCTCTTCGACGTCGGAGTGGATCTGCAGCACTCCGGCATAGGGATAGCGCATGCCGTGGGGCAGATAGGTGACGGCCGAAGCGACAATCACCGAGGTCAGCGTCCCATAAACGCCGCGACGCGGCTCGCCGCGACGGTGGCTAGCACCAGCGCGTTGACGAGCGTCGAGCGGAAAAAGCCCGACCGATCTCCGTCGCATGTTCTTCAGCGTCCAGCGCGAAAGGCTGGCGAGGCTGAAACTGCCGAAGAACGGTTGGAAGGACACGAGAAACGATGATCGCCAGTGGCAATCCAATGACGAAGAGCAGGATGGCGACGGACCCACGGCCTCGGCAGGATGAAATGGCGATGGAGAGAGAAATTCACGGAATTTTAGGTACTTGCGGAACACATATGGAACAGATAGTGTCTGTTCTTGATTTGTTTCGCGATTCTGGAGTGACGCGCCATGCTAACCCGCAAGCAACAGGAATTGCTTCTGTTCATTCATGAACGAATGAAGGAATCCGGGGTGCCGCCGTCCTTCGACGAAATGAAAGACGCGCTGGACCTCGCCTCCAAGTCGGGCATCCATCGGTTGATTACCGCACTTGAAGAGCGCGGGTTCATCCGACGCCTTCCCAACCGGGCGCGCGCACTCGAAGTCATCAAGCTGCCTGAGGCCTACACGGCGAGCCCGCAGCCTCGGCGTGGCTTCTCGCCAAGTGTCATCGAAGGCAGCCTGGGCAAGCCGCCTGCCGCGCCGGTCGCCACGACGAAATCGCCGCCACCGAGCGATACTGCATCAGTTTCGGTGCCAGTCATGGGACGAATCGCCGCCGGTGTCCCGATCTCCGCGATCCAGAACAACACGCATGACATTTCTATCCCGGCCGAGATGATCGGCAGCGGCGAACACTACGCGCTCGAAATCAAGGGTGACTCAATGATCGAGGCGGGTATCTTTGATGGCGATACCGTGATCATTCGGAATACAAACACTGCGAATCCCGGCGATATAGTCGTTGCACTCGTTGATGACGAAGAGGCAACACTCAAACGGTTCCGCAGAAAAGGCGCGTCCATTGCGCTCGAAGCGGCGAACCCGGCCTATGAAACGCGGATATTCGGACCGGACCGCGTCAAGATCCAAGGCAAGCTCGTCGGCCTTATTCGCCGCTATCACTAATCGACCTTATTCGCGACTATCACGCGTTTGACGGTGTTACCGAATTCGAAGTTGGTTTGCGGGAAGCCAGTGGGCCTTCCAGCCGTGCTACTCGAATAAAATGTCGTTTTTGTCCGAGCCGGAGACCGGACCTACCGGCTTGGCAGCGCCATACCATTATGACCGTAGCGCAACAGAATGCGGGCACACGACGGAATGCCACAAAGTGCCTGAATGGACCAAGGTCATCGATTTTCTCGAGCTAGTCTAGGATCCTTGGTCTCACCGGCGGACGTCGAGGACCTGGCCGATTAAGTCTGCCTGGAGCGCCGCGCGTCTTATCCAAACGCGCGAAGGAGGCGGTGGCGCTCTGAATTGCCGCCTGTCTTTCATCCCTCGGCTGCGAGCTAAGGAAACATGCAGCAGAACAAGGAAAGCCTGGAGTAAAATGGAGAGGCCGGTCCATGCCCTTCGGCATAGACCGGCGAGTGTACAAACCGCGCTTCAAAGTAAAAGCTCATTGTAAACGATATCAGTAGATTTTAGGGGCGGTGCCCGCTCCGATCCATAGACCTTAGTCCTACCCGACCTTGGCAAAGGTCTTAGGATTCTTGTGCGCGGCGCATTCCAACATGTTGCTGTGAGCGCACGCTGGTGAAATCCATGCCCGCGATCGGTTAGACACCAGAACCAGCCGGATTATCCCTCCAACCGGAGCTGGGATCTTCGTTGCGAAGAGTGCGGGGACTGCCGAGGTAGTAGCGCCAAGGTCCAAGTTGTTGCCTGGGAAGGCTTAGACAATTCTCGACTAAAGCAGAAATGATAAGCAGGGCCTCGCCCGGGATTGAACCGCGGTATAAGGATTTGAAGTCTTTTCTTCGCCTTTCATGGCTATCGACGGCCAAGAATGCCTCAGCCGCCGGCCTTGGCCGACATTTCAGTCGCGATCGTCGCCGGTCGGCCGCACATAGTCTCAAGAGCGAATTTCCGCTAGGGCCGATGCCGGCCGCGGATCCGAAACCGTCAAGCGGCAGCTTCTGGCGCGTCCGGGCAAACTGTTAGGGGCCTCAGCCCGAAGCAGTCGGTCAGCGGAAAGCCGCATTCCACGATATTCCACAATAGACGATGCCGAATGGGATTGCTTAATCGTTGAAGTCAAACTGCGCTGCTGATTGGAGCTCTCGCGGTCTTAAGCAGGAACAAATAAGAACGCGGTTCAGTTAGTTCCGTGGCTCGACTCTCGAATGGCGGTATCTAACATCTGCAGTTGCGTCAGCACGCCACCTGATCAGCACAGGGAGAACACATTGGCCGACTCCCTCGACCACGCACCGGCACAAGCGAACAATCTGCCTCGGTTTCTGGCGCTGACTATTGGGGCAATCGGCGTGGTCTACGGTGACATCGGGACCAGTCCTCTCTACGCCTTCCGTGAGGCACTGCGTCCATTTGGACCAGGTGGTGTCGGGCGAGACGAGGTCATCGGCCTCGTCTCGCTGGTGATCTGGACGTTGACAGCCATCGTTACGGTTAAGTACGTGCTCTTCCTGCTTCGTGCCGATAACGATGGTGAGGGAGGCACTTTGTCCCTGCTCGCCCTGTTGATGAAGAGGGGTACCAAGTATCCTATCCTGATATTTTTTGCCGGCATTCTCGGTGCCGCCCTGTTCATCGGTGACGCGATGATCACGCCAGCGCTCTCGGTGTTCTCGGCCGTCGAGGGCTTAAAGCTCGTGACGCCGGCGCTTCACGATTATGTCCTTCCGATCTCCGTCGTGATAATCGTGCTGCTTTTTGCCGTACAATCCCGTGGCACCGCGGCCGTCTCTATATTCTTTGGTCCAATCACCCTAATTTGGTTTCTCGTCATGGCGGCTGCCGGCGTTGCGCATATAGGCGACGATTTGGCGATTCTCTCAGCATTTAACCCGCTCAATGCGGTTGCCTTCTTATGGAATGCCGGGTTCCTCGGCTTTATCGTGCTCGGAGCCATCTTCCTCACCGTAACTGGAGCCGAGGCGCTTTATGCTGATCTAGGCCATTTCGGGCGCGGCCCCATTCAGGCGGCTTGGTTTGCAGTCGTGTTCCCCGCCCTTGCATTAAACTACCTCGGACAGGGCGCGCTGGTGTTGTCCCATCCCGGTGCCCTCTCCAACCCGTTTTTCTTAATGTTCCCGACCTGGGCCCTGTTGCCGATGGTGATCCTTGCCACTGCCGCAACAATCATCGCCAGCCAGTCCGTTATCACCGGAGCGTTTTCGCTTATAAGGCAAGCGATCCACCTCGGCTTCCTGCCACGGTTCGAGATCTGTTACACCTCGGAAACGCAGACGGGTCAGATTTACCTGCCTTTGGTCAACACCACCCTGCTAATTGGCGTGCTCGCCCTCATGCTGTTGTTCGGTAGTTCCGAAGCTCTTGCCCCCGCCTATGGCGTATCAATCACCGGCGCGATGGTGATTGATACAATCCTCGCCTTCGAATTCGTCCGCCGCCAATGGGCCTGGCCCGCGTTGACTGCTACGGCTGTCCTGCTTCCATTGTTGAGCCTCGAACTGGTCTTCCTCGGCGCCAACTTGTTGAAGGTTCAACACGGGGGTTACGTGCCCATTCTCATTGCCGGCACCTTGATTACGATGATGTGGACCTGGCGCAAAGGTATCAGCCTGCTGCGCGAGAAGACGGCCCGCCACGACATTCCGCTCAGCCAGTTCATAGCCATGGTCGAACGAAAGTCCGAGCATGCTCCTGTCGACGTGCCCGGAACAGCGATCTTCCTGACGGCCACACCCGAAACGACTCCGGCTGTCCTGCTGCACAACATCAAGCACAATCACGTGCTGCACCAGCACAATGTCATCCTGACCATCAAAACCGCCAGGGTCCCCTACGTTCCTGAGAAGGACCGCTACACAATTACAAAGCTCTCCGACCGGTTCAGCCTATTGGAGCTGAGATTCGGCTTCATGGACGATCAGAATGTCTCAAGGGCCCTGGCGCGCTGCCGAAAGGAGGGATTCAAGTTCGAGATCATGTCGACGTCCTTTTATCTCGGCCGGCGTAAGCTGATAGCAGACTCCCAATCAGGACTGCCCCAGTGGCAGGATAAGCTCTTCATCGCCATGGCCGACTCGGCGATCGATCCAACCGAGTACTTCCATCTGCCCGCAAATCGGGTCGTCGAGTTGGGCGAGCAGGTCGTCATCTAAGCGGCAGGAAGCCCTCGGCATGTACCAGAACGATCTGGATAGCGACAGCTTACGAGGAGCGCTGCCACTTCGTGCCCGCTTACCACTGGGCGAATGTCACCGATCACACGTGCGGCTCAATCTTCGGCTTCCCCCACCGTGTCCGCCACGTAGGCGCCGCGCTTTCCCATTTTTTTAGGCGGACCCGTTGTGGAGTCCCGTGCGGTCTGGTGTTCGAGTTCGGCATTGAGTTCCGCGCCGACGATGATGATTATCGTGGACACCCAGATCCAAAGCATAAAGCCGATAAGGGCACCCATGGCGCCATAGGTGGCGTTGTAGTTCGCAAAGTTGTCGATGTAGAACGAGAACAACAAGGATGCTGGTAGCCAGCACAGCGTACTGAAGGCCGCCCCCCAGGTGAGCCACCTCAGCTTCGGCGGGTCACGATCGGGTCCATAACGGTAAAGCAGAGCAATGCCCGCACCAATGAGCAGCAGCAGCACCGGCCAGCGCACGAATTTGGCGATGCTCTCCAGCCACTGACCGCGCGGGACCACGGCAAGGATGGCCGGCATTACGCCAATCGCTGCGATCACCACAGCCGTGACCAAGAGACTCCCGATGGTAAATCCCAGGCTCAGCAGAGTCAGCCTGACGAAGCCGCGCCTTTCCTCTTCGTCATAGGCGATGTTCATCGCCTCTATCAGTGCGGCGATCCCGTTACGCGCACTCCAGAGCGCAACGAGCAAGCCCACTACGAAGCCGATGCCAAGGCTCGATGCCCTTTGCGACGTAATCGCTTGTAGCTGGTCCGTCACCAATTGCAGCGACTGCGACGGCATCACCGCCGCCAGAAGGTTGACCTGCTCGGCGATAACGGCGGGATCCGAAATCAAACCATACATCGACACCAGCGAGGTCAAGGCTGGAAAGAGGGCGAGGAGCACGTAGAATGTGACGCCGGCGGCGACGAGTGTCACCCGATCTTCGCGGACCTGCGCAACTACACGCCAGAACACGTCTCGCAGTCCACGTACGGGAATATCGCCGGGACGAGCGGCGTCGCGGCCCCTCCCCGGCTCCCGTGCAGTTCCATTCTCGCCGCGATTTTGGTGGTCTTCGGGTGTCATTTGTCAGGCCTCACGTCCAATTCGGACCTAACTCGGCGAACGGGAGAAAGCTCCCCGCGTCTCTTCATTAAGGCTACCGATGCAAGTCGGCATCAGGTCGGCGGTCCCGCAGCCACTCTCGTCCACACGGCGCATAAGTCCGGTTTTCGCGCGCTAGGCCTCTCACGCGACGATATCTTCCCCTTGGATACGCCACGCGATGCCGAAGCGGGGCGGGCGAGCACCTGTCAAGGGAAAGCTGCGCGCGGAGCGCCGGGTTCTTATCGCCTGCCTGGCCTGCAACCTGAAGTCCCGATGCACGCCCGACAAGACCAAGAGCCTGAAGCGGGCGCGATACGAGGGTGCCCTCGACAAGATGCAGGCCAGGCTCGACCGCGTGCTGAAGGCCATGATCATCCGTCGCAGACCGTCGAGCATCTTTTCGGAACGCTCAAGGCAAGATTTTCAGTACCGATTTCCTGACCAGCCCCCAAAAAGGTCAGAACCACGTCATCCGCCATTTAATTATGAGAATTCCGCGCCAACAATTTCGATGCGGTGTCAGACACTTAATTTGTGAATGAGCGTTTAGGATCAGAATCCGGCTGTCGGCGGCAGCGTACCTGTGCGTGCTTGCAGCAGTTCATCGGATACCTTGGGGTGTGCTCGCGGCTGTTTACTAGGCCAAGAGCCCTTTCGCGGTCGGAACATTGCGGCGGCGCAGCGATTTGGGGGGAGGTTCCGGAGCCAACAGAATGCCCGCTTCTCCGCACCGGCAGTTCTTGGCCCCGTGTTGTTCATCGTTTGAACTTCGCTCGATCGAAGAAGGTTTGTCCATGAAGATCGCCCAGATTGCACCGCTGTTCGAAAGCGTCCCGCCGAAGCTCTACGGCGGAGCCGAGCGGGTCGTCCACCACCTGACGGAAGAGCTCGTTCGACAAGGCCACGAGGTCACGCTTTTCGCGAGCGGCGACTCGATGACATCAGCGAAGCTCATACGTTGCTCAGAAACGGCATTGAGGTTGAACCCGACCATCCAGGATCCGATCCCCTATCACGTGATGATGATTGAACAGGTGCGCCGGCTAGCGAAGAGCTTCAATGTCCTGCACTTCCACATTGACCTACTGCACTTCCCTGTCGTTCGCAGCTTCGCTAACAAGACGTTGACAACGCTGCATGGGCGGCTCGATCTGCCCGACCTCAAGCCGTTCTACGACTTCTTCCCGGATATGCCGCTCGTTTCGATCTCGGACGACCAGCGAAAACCTATGCCGCCGGTGAACTGGGTCGGCACGGTGCACCACGGACTGCCGCCGGACGTGCTGCCGTTTAACAGCCATCCGAAGGGCGGTTATCTCGCCTTCCTTGGCCGCGTCTCGCCCGAAAAGCGGCCCGACCGAGCGATCGAAATCGCTGGTCGTGTCAATCTGCCGCTCAGGATCGCCGCTAAGATCGACAAGGTAGACGAGCGCTATTGGCGCAGTGAGATCGAACCGCTGGTGCAGCGGTCTGCGAATGCCGAATTCATCGGAGAGATCAATGAGCACCAGAAGGCTGAATTTCTCGGAAATGCGCGCGCTCTTCTCTTCCCGATCGACTGGCCGGAACCCTTCGGCCTGGTGATGATCGAAGCCATGGCCTGCGGCACGCCGGTGATCGCCTTCCGTTGCGGCTCCGTGCCGGAAATCATCGATGACGGCGTTTCAGGCTTCGTCGTCGACAGCATGGAGGAGGCGGTGAAGGCGGTCCAAAGCCTCGACCGCATCGATCGCCGCGCTGTTCGGGCGACCTTCGAGGAGCGCTTCACTGCGCAACGCATGGCAAGTGACTATCTCGAGATCTATCGCAGCCTGGCGGGCGGACGTCAAAAGGTCATGTCGATCCCCGCTATGAGCGACAGCGGGTTTGGCACTGATTTCACCGAAGTCGTCTGATGTAATGGAGGCCGAACCTATGGCAGCCGATATCTATGGGGGGCCGGCGGAAGTCGGTCCAGACGATGCCGACAACCTCGTGCCTGCAGCAGTCTCGCGGTACGAACGGAGCTCGAGATCTTTAAAGCATGGCGATACCTTCGCCGTGTTCGACTATCTTGGTGATGCGTTCTCCTCCCCGGCCAACCCGGAGGGAATCTTCCACCGCGACACTCGCCATCTCTCGCAATTCGTGCTGTCGTTAGATGGCGCTCGGCCGCTATTGCTGAGTTCTACCTTGCGGGACGACAACGCCACGCTCGACTGTGATCTCACCAATCCGGGTCTGGTTCTTGGTGACGGCAAGGTGTTGATGCACGACCTCATTCATGTGCGGCGCACTCGCTTTCTGTGGCAGGAGGCCTGCTACGAGCGCCTCATGCTTCGCAATTACGATGACGTGCCGAGAACGCTCAAGGTCGAGATAGTGTTCGCCGCCGATTTCGCCGACCTCTTCGAAGTGCGCGGCACGTCGCGCCGGCGCCGCGGCATGCATCATAGTCCGCTGGTCGGCAACGACCGGGTCTTGTTGGCCTATGACGGCCTCGACGGTCAGACCCGCAGCACGCTGCTCCGTTTCGACCCGCAGCCGAATGCTCTCTCCGGACGCGAGGCGAGCTTCATCGTCGAACTGGCGCCTCACCAGGCGCAATCAATCTTCGTCGAGATCATCTGCAACGCCCATCAGGAGCACCGGAACCCTCCGGCCCTCACCTTCTTTCTCGCGCTTCGCGATGCCAGGAGGGCCCTACGCTATTCGTCCTCGCGCGCCGCCGCTATCGTCACCTCCAACGCGGTGTTCAACGAAGCCATCAGGCGCAGCGTCGCCGATCTCTACATGTTGATCACGGAGACACCCGAAGGTCCTTACCCTTACGCTGGCATCCCTTGGTTCAGCACCGCCTTTGGGCGCGATGCCCTCATCACCGCGCTCGAGACCCTGTGGCTGGATCCGGAAATCGCCAAAGGCGTGCTCAACCATCTCGCAGCTAACCAGGCGACGCAGTTTGATCCTGCCGCCGATGCGGAGCCGGGCAAGATCCTACATGAAATGCGCTATGGCGAAATGGCGGAACTCGGCGAGGTGCCCTTCCGGCGCTATTACGGCAGCATCGATTCGACACCGCTCTTCATCATACTCGCCGGCGCCTATCTCGATCGCACCGACGATCTGCAGACGGTCCGGCAGCTCTGGCCACATGTGGTGGCGGCACTCGACTGGATCGAGCGTTTCGGCGATCGCGACGCGGACGGCTTCGTCGAATACGGAAGCCGAAGCGCGAAGGGCTTGGTCAATCAAGGCTGGAAAGACAGCCACGATTCAATCTTTCATGCCGACGGGAGATTAGCCGAGGGGCCGATCGCACTTGCCGAGGTACAAGCTTATGTCTTCGGCGCCTGGCAGGCGGCCGCTCGCCTGTCGCGCAAGCTCGGCCATGTCGAGGATGGGTTGCGGTTTGAACGACGAGCGGAAGATATCCGCATCCGCTTCGACGATGCTTTCTTTGACGAGCAACTTGCAACTTATGTGCTGGCCCTCGACGGCGAGAAGAAGCCCTGCCGCGTCCGCTCCTCCAATGCCGGACATGCACTTTTCACCGGCATCGCGCTGCCGGAACGCGCCGACAAAGTGGTCTCGACACTGATGGAGCAATCCTCCTTCTGCGGCTGGGGTGTGCGCACGATTGCCACCTCGGAGGCGCGCTACAATCCGATGAGTTACCACAACGGCTCCGTCTGGCCGCACGACAATGCGCTGATTGCGTCGGGTTTCGTGCGTTATGGCTTCCGTACCGAAGCTGCCAGCCTCTTCGAGGGGCTGTTCTCGGCATCAACCTACATCGATCTCAGACGTCTGCCCGAACTCTTCTGCGGCTTCCCACGCCAGCGCGCCCGTGGTCCGACGTTCTACCCGGTTTCCTGCATACCTCAGGCCTGGGCGGCAGCAGCACCGCTGTATCTACTTCAGGCAATGATCGGCCTCGGCTTCGATCCCGCTAGGGGGCATGTCACATTGAACGAACCGACGCTGCCGCGCTTTCTCGATGAGGTCGTGCTGAGGCGCCTACGGACCGGTTCAGGACTCGTCGACATCGCGCTGCGACGCTCCAGATCCCAGGTCGTCGTCGACGTTCTTGAACGGACGGGAGGGGTCAAGGTAACGACGACACACTAAGTGCACAACGCCTTCTCGCATGTCCAACAAGGTTTGCTGCCTCCCACGATCCGCCGTAGACGAAAGCAGGCGGGCATCGAAGCTGTGGACGTCGTCGAAAAGGCGGTTCATCCCGATAGTGGCGAGGACGGCTACACCCGTCGCCGCAGGCTGAGGGAACCTGCGCTTACCCAAGGGTCGAGGGGAAGGTCATTTTTCAAACCAAATGCATCCCGGCCAACGGCACCAAAAGTGGTTGCCCGCCGGTGCATCCTGGGCGGGCGGAAGGGCTTTCATGTACCCGGAATGCCTGCTCTATAGCTTTGGTTTTATAGGGATCTCTTTGGAGGCCTCGCCCGGAATTGAACCGGGGTACAAGGATTTGCAGTCCTCTGCGTCACCACTCCGCCACGAGGCCTCTCGCGCTCAATCGATCAAGCGATGGCCGGCGTTTAGAACGAATCTATGAGGAGCGCAAGGGGGAAAGGCGCGAAAAAGATGGAACGCGCGAAGTCATTCACCGTTCTCCGCAACGATCACCAACTGCAGTCCATCTCGGGACTTTTTTGTTTCTAACGACAGCTTTGCCTGCCAACAGTGCCATCGGCGAACTCAGGCGACGCTGCGACGACAAACATCGAAGCACGACTGCGACGTGGCGCCCGCGCTGCCCTTCAGGCATCGACTTCTGCCGCCGCGCGGGCGCCGTTCAGGACTTGCGGGAAGAATTTTGCTGCCCGCGCCAACGTGCCCACCAAATCGCCAGCTTGCGGCGGCGGCGGCGGATCGCCGGTATGTCGTGAGAAAGCACAAGCAGCCCCAGAGGAATCATCCAGAAGCCGAGCACCGGCAAGAAACCTAAGACGCCGCCCAGGATGAGAAGCGTACCGACCAGGATTCGCAGTGCCGGCGAATCCGGCAAGTTAATGCGCCATTTTCCGAGCACAATCTCGCGTGTCTGCGGATCGATACCAAAATGCCGTTCTTTCCTGCTGTTCGTCATTATTCCTCTTTCATGCTCCGCCCCAGAATTGGGGCCTTCTCCACAGCCCCGCAAGCGACGTTGTCATTTTTTTTGAAAAACCGCTTGGCAAATCGAAAAAGCATTTGTATTAGCAGCCTCACTTCTGCGGCGCAGATGATCCCTGGTAGCTCAGCGGTAGAGCACTCGACTGTTAATCGATAGGTCGCCGGTTCGAATCCGGCCCGGGGAGCCAGTTTCAAAGAGCCATTCGCGGTGACAGCCCGAGTGGCTCTTTTCTTTTGTCAATGCAGTCAGGTCTCTGAAGGTTCCTTATGCGTGTTGCATGGCTTTTCCTGGCTCTCGCGATCGCGACGGAGGTTGCCGGCCTCACCGCGATGAAGGCTGCGTCCACCTTCGACTCCTATGCCGGACATGCGATCATGTATGCATCAATTGCGCTCTCATATGTGTTCCTTGCCAAAGCCGTGAAGACGATCTCCGTCGGCGTCGCCTATGCCATCTGGGAGGGATCTGGTGTAGCCCTCATCACGCTCGTCTCCGTGTTCGTCTTTGGCCATGCATTGAGCGGCCGCGAAATGTTGGGCCTGTCGATGGCCGTTGTCGGGATAATCCTTGTGAACGCCGGCGAGGCACAGGAGGAAGACGCAGCGGGAGAAGCTGCCCGATGAGCGCCGACGGCTTCTATTTCGCTTTCGCGGTTATGGCCGGTGTCCTTGACGTTGCCGCGAATCTGGCTTCCACGAAGTCGAACGGCTTTTCACGGCGCGGCTGGGGTGTGCTTTCGATTGTCCTGGTACTTGCGGCGTTCGCGCTTCTCGCGGAGGCGGTCAAAGGTATGGAACTTGCCATCGCTTATGCGGTGCTTGGCGCCACCGGCATCTTCGGCACAGCGATCTGCGGGCGCCTTTTCTTCGGTCAGAAACTGAAACCCGTCGGCTGGCTCGGCCTGTCGCTCGTCTTCGGTGCGGTTCTCGTGCTTCATACCGCCTGACGTGGCCGCCCCTTCGTGCTGGATTGCGCCTTTTTTGCCGTGCTAGCGGGCACACGCCCTGGGACAAGCCAGTTAAGAAGCGCGAAGTAGGCGCTGTACGGCAGGAAACGCGCCAGTTTAACCGCATAGGTAAGGCGTTTAGGGAAGGTGATCTCGAAGCGCCCTGATTTCAGGCCGAGGCAAATGCGCTGCGCCGCCTCCTCTACGCTTACCAGGGCCGGTCGCGGAAACTTGCCCTTCGCCGAAGCGACCGTGTCGACGAAGCCCGGACAGATCACCTGCAGGCGGATACCGATGCGATCGAGGTCGAATTTCAAGCTCTCGGCCATATTGATGAGCCCCGCCTTGGTCGCCCCATATGCGGCGCTCATCGGCAGGCCGCTGTATCCTGCCACCGACGACATGATGGCGATCTGGCCATGGCCGTTCGCCTTCATGTGTTCGACGACGGGCACGAGACAATTGACCACGCCATGAAGATTGACGGCAAAGCTCTTGTCGAAGGCTTCCCGGCTAAGATCGTCGCCCCGCACCGGAATGACGACACCCGCATTGAGCAAGGCCAAGGCCACCCGGCCCTGATCGTATTCGATGGCCGCCAGCAAACGCTCCATGTCGCTCGGATCCGTGACATCCCCATCGAGAACGACAATCCTGCCGGGGCCTGACGCCTCATGCTGGAGCGCCACCAGTCTTTCGTGGCTACGTGCCGTAACGACGACAGAGTACCCCTCCTCGACCAGTCTGAGGGCAACGGCCCGCCCGATACCCGAACTCGCCCCCGTTATCCACACCAGTCCATCATCCGGTCGAGCTGTGAATGCAGTCGTCATGTCGTCCTCGCGTCCATCGGGAAGGACTTCGCCTTCCAAATCCCGTGGCTGCCTCCCCCTGCCCGGTTTAATGCCTCTCCGACGGCAACGCCTTCCCAGGTTTCGCACTTTCGACCGCCTACTTGACGACCGAGACGAATTTTGCCCGGGACAGGTTAGCTGCGAAACGCTATTTCTTGCCTAGTGCACAGGCTGAGCCGAAAACACGCCAATATTTCGGCGATCTTGCCTGTAAACCAAATGTTTATCGGATCGCCGTTCATCAGGGACTATGCTGGGCTCAGACCCGGCGTCCGTTCCGTCCAGCGTGAGGTTTTCAAAATGACCGTTCTTCCGTCCGTGCTCGAAGCGATCGGCAATACGCCTTTGATCCGGCTCAAGGCCGTTTCCGAAGCCACCGGCTGCACCATCCTGGGCAAAGCGGAATTTCTCAATCCGGGGCAATCGGTGAAGGACCGCGCAGCCCTGTGGATCATCCGCCAGGCGGAGAAATCCGGGCAGTTGAAGCCCGGCGGCGTCATCGTGGAAGGCACGGCCGGCAACACCGGTATCGGGCTTGCGGTCGTAGCCAGCGCGCTCGGATACCGCACGGTCATCGTCATTCCCGAAACGCAAAGCCAGGAGAAGAAGGACGCGCTGCGCCTGCTCGGCGCCGAACTGGTCGAAGTTCCCGCAGTGCCGTACAAAAATCCCAACAACTACGTGAAGATTTCGGGCCGGCTGGCCGCGGAACTTGCCAAGGCAGAACCGAACGGCGCGATCTGGGCAAACCAGTTCGACAATGTCGCAAACCGCGACGCGCACGTGGAAACGACCGCGCCGGAAATCTGGCGTGACACAGACGGCAAAGTCGACGGTTTCATTTGCGCCGTCGGCTCTGGAGGCACGCTCGCCGGCGTAGCTCAAGGGTTGCGGGCAAGGAATCCAGCCGTCAAGATCGGTATTGCCGATCCGGAAGGGGCAGCACTTTACAATTACTACGCACATGGCGAGCTCAAAGCTAGCGGAAGTTCGATCACCGAGGGCATCGGTCAGGGCCGCATCACCGCCAACCTTGAAGGGTTCACGCCCGACTTCGCCTACCAGATTCCGGATTCGGAGGCCGTGCCCTACGTCTTCGACCTGATCGAAAAGGAAGGGATCTGCGTCGGGGGCTCGACCGGCATCAACATCGCCGGCGCGGTGCGGCTCGCTAAGGATCTCGGCCCCGGCCACACGATCGTGACGATTCTCTGCGACTATGGTAACCGCTACCAGTCGAAGCTCTTCAACCCTGACTTTTTGACTTCCAAGGGCCTGCCGGTGCCGAACTGGCTGAAGACCACCTCGAGCATCACTGTGCCTTACGAACCCGTCGGATAAAATTTGCGATGACCAAGACCGTTACCGCCCTTTTCCGTGAAGATTTCTACCTCTCGACCTGCGAGGCAAGCGTGACCGGAATTCTCGAGGATGGCGGGATCGAGCTTGATCAGACGTGTTTCTACGCCGCCTCCGGCGGACAGCCGGGCGATACCGGCTTTCTCGAACGTGGCGACGGAAGCCGAATCGCGATCGCAAGCACCCGGCACGGCGCGACCAGAGACGTCATCATACACGTCCCGGCAGAGGGCCAGCCTTCGCCGGCGATCGGCGAAAAGCTCGTCCTCCACATCGACTGGCCGCGCCGATACCGATTGATGCGCATGCACACCGCCTGCCATCTGCTTTCCGTCGTTTGCCCCTTCCCGATCACCGGCGCCGCCGTCGGGGAGGACGAAAGCCGCGTCGATTTCGACATGAGCGAGACGATTGACAGGGACCAAGTGACGGCCGCGCTCATGAAACTCGTCGAAGAGAACCACCCCGTCTACGTGCAATGGATCACTGACGAGGAACTCGCGGCCAACCCTGGCATCGTCAAATCGAAGAATGTCCGCCCGCCGGTCGGTCTCGGCAGAGTGAGCCTCGTCTGCATCGGAAAAGACTCCGCCGTCGATAGCCAGCCCTGCGGGGGCACGCATGTTTCCGAGACCCAGGAAGTTGGAGCGATTCACATCGCCAAGATCGAAAAGAAGGGCAAGGAGAACCGGCGTTTTCGAATACGCTTCGGAACGCCGGAAGATCGCGCGGCTGTTTAAGTTTGGGAGTGACGACAATGAACAACAAGAATGAGAACAAGAGCGCTTTTGTCGTTTCTGCGGACTGGCTCCAGCAGCGTCTTGCCGATCCCTCCGTGAAGATCGTGGACGCTGCCTGGTATCTACCGGCACAGAACCGGGATCCGAAGTCGGAATACGAGGCCGCGCATATTCCTGGTGCCATCTTCTTCGATCAGGATGCGATCGCCGATCAATCAAGCGGACTGCCGCACACCCTCCCCTCGCCGCAAGCCTTCGCTCAAGCCGTGGGCGCCATGGGAATCGGTGAGAACGATACAATCGTCGTTTACGATGGGCCAGGCATCTTCACCGCGCCGCGCGTTTGGTGGATGTTCCGGATCATGGGCGCAAAGAACGTCTTCGTTCTCGATGGCGGGATGGATGGCTGGAGGGCGGAGGGACGGCCGACGACCAGGGAAGTCCTTAAGCCGACGCCACGCGTCTTCAACGCCACGTTCAATGCGGCCGCCGTTACCTCCTTCGAGCGCATGAAGGAGGTAGTAGAGAACCGGCTCGCGCAGATTGCCGATGCGCGCGGCGCTGGCCGCTTCACCGGCGAGGAGCCGGAGCCGCGAGCCGGCATGCGCTCGGGGCATATGCCCGGAGCCAAAAGCCTGCCATCCGGTGTTTTTTCTGAAGGAGGCAAGCTCAAGAGCCTCGACGGCTTGCGGCAAACCTTTGGTGATGCCGGCGTCGACCTGACGCAGCCGGTCGTCACCACCTGCGGGTCCGGCGTCACAGCGGCAATCATAACTCTTGCGCTGCAATCGCTGGGGCACACGGACAATACGCTCTATGATGGTTCCTGGTCGGAATGGGGCGGACGGTCCGATACCCCTGTAGCGACCGGTAGAGAGTGAATGCCATGCAAGGATCGAAACCTGCAGCGATCACGGCGCACGTTACCGAACTCGAAATGACGTCACCGCCGAAACAAAGCCTGCCGATGCCCGTCAATATCCATACTGCCGTATTGCGCGTATCGGACATCCCCCTCGCCTATTACCGCTTCCTTTACCTTCGTGTCGGCAAGCGCTGGCATTGGACCGAGCGCCTGCGGATGAGCGACGAGGAACTGGCGGGCGTGCTCCACAACAAGGGAACGACGGTCACGGTACTCTACGTCGACGGTGCACCGGCCGGTTTCTTCGAACTACACGAACGCGAAAACGAGTTTATTGAACTTACCCATTTCGGCCTCATGGAACATGCGCTCGGTCTCGGCCTGGGCAAGTGGTTCCTGTTGCAGACGCTGCTCGCGGCCTGGGCGATGAACCCGAGCAAGGTCATGGTGACGACGAACAGTCTCGACCATCCGCGCGCCCTTCAGCTTTATCAGCAGTTCGGTTTTTCGCCGGTCGCAACGCGGGAGGCAATTGTCGAACCGTTGAGTGACGCCGAGTTGCTTGCCTTGGCGAAAAAACTCTGACCGCTACAAGGCCGTGCGTCTCGTGAGGCGCACGACGCCATAGCAATTTGAATTCCTGCATGGTTTTCAACAATCGATCCGAAACATGCACGAGGCAAGTTTCGGGTGTCGGTACGGCCCGAAAGGGCGCATCCATCTCCTCCCGAGATTTCTTACGAGGAGAACCGCCATGGCGCTTCGCTACATCCCCATGCCCGACGAGGACGCAGAACGACTGCGTGGTGGCGGTCTTGATGCCTATGGGAACCAACCTGAGCGGCGTATCTCTGATGGCGCCGGCGTTCCCTGCCGGCATTGTCTGCGCAACGTCGATAGCGGCAAGCCCTATCTTGTCCTGGCTTATCGACCCTTTGCCTCAGTGCAAGCTTACGCAGAGACTGGACCGATCTTCGTGCACGCCGACGACTGCTCCGCACACGATGGACACGCCCTGCCGCCCATCCTCGCATCCAGCAAGGAGTATCTATTGCGGGGGTACGCGAGCGATGATCGCATCGTCTATGGAACCGGTGGCGTGATTGCCGCGGAAAGGTTAACAGAGCGCGCCGAAGAACTGTTGGCTCGGACGGACGTTGCCTACGTGCACGTGCGTTCCGCCAAGTACAACTGTTATCAATGCCGCATCGAGATTGCCTGAGCCTACGGCGACGCGTCCACGGGAAACATGCAATAGGCCCGGCGTCTTGGACGCCGGGCGTAGCAAAGCGATCGCCTCAGGCGACGTTGAGAACGGCCTCGGGCGCGTAGGCACTGTAGCCAAGCGCTTCTGCCACGGGCCCGTTCGTCACGCGGCCCCTATGAACGTTCAGACCGGCACGAAGGTGGCGGTCCTCGGCGATGGCCTTGAGACCACGGTTTGCGAGCTGCAGGCCGTAGTAAAGCGTGGCATTGTTCAACGCGTGTGCCGAGGTCACCGGCACCGCGCCCGGCATGTTCGCCACGCAATAATGCACGACGCCATCCACCTCGTAGGTCGGCTCGGAATGCGTCGTCGCGTGCGAAGTCTCGAAGCAACCGCCTTGGTCGATCGCGACATCAACAATGACCGCGCCCTTTTTCATGCCGGAAAGCATTTCGCGTGTGACGAGTTTGGGAGCGGCAGCCCCTGGGATCAGCACGGCGCCGACTACCAGATCGGCGGAAAAGACCTCCTCCTCGAGCGCATCGATCGTCGAGTAGCGAGTGTGAACGCGACCGTTGAAGATATCGTCGAGCTTACGCAGACGTGGGATCGACCGGTCGAGGATCGAAACGTCCGCACCGAGACCAGCGGCCATCTTGGCGGCATGCAGGCCGACAACGCCACCGCCGATGATCGCAACCTTGGCCGGCAGCACTCCCGGCACACCGCCAAGGAGGATGCCACGGCCGCCGTTCGCCTTCTGAAGCGAAGTCGCGCCCGCCTGGATGGCGAGCCGTCCGGCGACCTCCGACATCGGCGCAAGCAGCGGCAACCCACCGCGCTCATCCGTCACCGTTTCGTAGGCGACCGCGCTGACGCCCGAGTTGAGCAATCCCTTCGTCTGCTCGGGATCCGGCGCCAGATGCAAATATGTGTAGAGAATTTGGCCTTCCCGCAGTTGGGTCCATTCGGAAGGCTGCGGTTCCTTGACCTTGACGATCATGTCCGACTTTTCGAACACTTCCTTGGCCGTCGAAACGATCCGCGCTCCTGCAGCACGGTAAGCATCGTCGTCTGCCCCGATCCCTGCCCCGGCCTTCGTTTCGACGATCACCTCGTGACCATGGGCGACATATTCCCGTACGGAACCGGGGGTCAGACCAACACGGTATTCATGGTTTTTGATTTCCTTCGGGCAACCGACACGCATCTGAGCGTTCCTCTCCTGTTTGTGGGCTTTGCGCCGCATTGATGACGAGCCCAGCAAAACAGATGGTCGTGCGAATGTCCTTGCAAAGAGATGTCTTACAGCGCATTGCTTTCGAATATTATTGCGCACTGAACGCAGATGATGAAGGAAATCCCGAATGAGCGAGCTCGACACCATTGATCATGCGATTCTGCGCATCCTTCAGCAGAACGGCAGGATATCCAATGCGGATCTCGCGGCGAAGGTCGGCCTTTCCCCCTCTGCCTGCTCCCGGCGCGTCGACATCCTCGAAAAATCGGGTACGATCAGTGGCTACCACGCACGCATTGCGCACAAAGCGCTCGACTACAAGATCATGGTCATCGTGCACATCTCGCTGTCGGGCCAATTCGCAAAAACGCTCGCCGAATTCGAAGCTGCTGTAAAACTCTGCCCGAATGTGCTGGTCTGTTATCTGATGTCGGGAGAATACGACTACATCCTGCGCGTCGCGGCCAGGGACCTGGAGGATTACGAGCGGATCCACCGGGACTGGCTGTCGGCCCTGCCGCATGTCGTAAAGATCAATTCCAGCTTCTCGCTTCGCGAAGTTATCGACCGGCCGAATGTCGGCATTTGAACGTCTTCGGCACCACTCGCTGCCGACTATCGTCCGACCACGCGGTTGCGGCCACCGCTCTTGGCAGTATAGAGACGCAAGTCCGCCTGCGACAACAACTCGCGAATGCCGTTTCCGTCCCCGAATGCCGATGACAGGCCGATGCTGGCGGTCACCGGATCGCCGTTCGGCTTCGTCACACGGCCAGAGACCGCGAGCCGTATGTCCTCGGCGCGCGAAAGCGCGTCCGGATAGGCGAGCCCGGGGCAAAGAACGACGAATTCCTCGCCGCCGTAGCGGAACAGGCGATCGATCGGCCTGATCGTCGCCTTTACGGTAGCGACCAGGTTCTGCAGCACATGATCGCCCTCGATGTGCCCGAAGCGATCATTGACGCTCTTGAAATGATCGACATCGATGATCATCAGGCTGACAGGAGCATTCTTCGCGGCAGCATCGCGCAGCATCTGCTGGCCCTCGGCCTCGAAGCGGCTTCGATCGAGCGCGCCGGTCAACGTATCTTGGCCGGAGCGCGACAACAAATCCTCGTAGCGCTCGCGGAACGTCAAGTCATTGAAGACATCACCGAGAGGCCGATCGGAGATCGCAAAAAACGGGTGGCGCGATGCATTGAGATAAAGCCCGATGGCAACCGCGTAGAACGGCGCTGCCAGCATCTTCGCCATCCAGCCGCCCCAGAACACGTCCGCCGGCGCATCGTTCAGCCAATGCAGCGCCGCATAGAATCCCAGCTGATCAAGGGTAAGGACCACGACGCCGCAGATCAGGAACCGAGCCGTGGCAAATTGGCGAAGCCAGCGTCCCAGCCTCTCGTAGAGCAGAATGATGACCAGGGAATCGAAATAGAGCAGCGTCGTGCCCCAGACCATAAGCCATCCCATCTCATCGATGAAAGCGATGTCGGCGACGCGATTGGGAACGACGGATACGGTGTCATGCAACCTGAGCAGCAGGCTGAGCGTCACCATCAGAAAGTTTCCCGCGAGCAGTCCGTAAATAGGCTGACGAACTGTCGCCGCATCCTCCTTCACATAGAGGAGCAGGATCATCATGAGTTTGCCGGAAAAGAACACGGCAGAGCCCGGAGAGATAACCCCGAACGGCAGCTGAACATAGAAGACGGCGGCGAGATAGGTCTCAATGAAATGCATCACCCCGAGTGCCGCCACGAAAACACCAAGCCCCAGGCGCCCACGCAGGTGCAGCAACCAGATCATTGCCACCACGTAGATCAATGCCTCGCCGAGGAAGAGGATGAGATTGGCGTTTGGCATGCGCCCGAGATTTCCGTTTTTCGTTTCGCCAGTCTCTAGATTTAAACCTTGAAGAAAACTTTACGCATTCCGCGTCGAGGTGGCATCAAATAGGCAAGATTCCGCCGCTTTGCCTTGCAGGTGCTTTCAGCGATAGTCTCTTGTATTCCAAGCGTATTCCAGATTTTACTGCAGGCCTGCCACCGCGTCCGCGGAGAGGTTTTTCAATATGGAGACAGCGATGCCGTCGATGACCGCTCTTCACCCCATTTCGCGCCGCTCGCTGCTCGGCGGGCTCGCCGCCTCCTCTGCGCTCGCGATGCTTCATCCCTTTTCCGCACGCGCCGCAGCCAACCAGGCACACCTGCGCATCATGGAAACGACGGACCTGCACGTCCACGTATTTCCCTACGACTATTACGGCGACAAGCCGAACGACACGGTAGGGCTCGCACGCACTGCATCCCTCATCGATGCGATCCGAGCGGAGGCAACCAACTCCGTGCTCGTGGACAACGGCGACTTCCTGCAGGGAAACCCGATGGGAGACTACATCGCCTACAAGCGCGGCATGAATGAAGGCGATCTGCATCCGATCATCGCGGCGATGAACGTGCTCGGTTATGATTGCGGCACGCTCGGCAATCACGAGTTCAACTACGGCCTGGACTTCATGTTCAACGTGCTGAACGGAGCCAATTTTCCGATCGTCTGTGCCAACCTGACCAAGGGTGCGCTTGCGGCGAACGCACGTCAGGACGCGCTCTTCCTCAAGCCCTACGTCATTCTCGACCGAAAGGTAAAGGACGGCGCCGGTGAGGAACATGCAATTCGCATCGGCCTGATTGGGTTTGTTCCACCGCAGATCATGACCTGGGATGCAAAGCACCTTGAGGGCAAGGCGAATGCACGCGACATCGTCAAGGCGGCGGAAGCCTGGGTGCCGCAAATGCGCGAGGAAGGCGCCGACATCGTGGTCGCACTTTCCCACTCTGGGATGGGACAGCAAAACTATGCCGAAAACCTCGAGAACGCATCGGTTCCTCTGGCTGCCATCGACGGTATCGACGCCATCGTGACCGGTCACAGCCACCTCGACTTTCCCGGACCGAAATTCGAGGGCTTCGCCGGTGTCGACAATACGAAAGGGCTGATTTCCGGCAAACCGGGCGTGATGGCTGGCTTCTGGGGCTCCCATCTCGGTTTGATCGACCTGCTGCTTGAGCGTGATGGCGGTGCGTGGCGGGTGATCAGTTCGACGAGCGAAGCTCGCCCCATCTATCGGAGGGAAGAGAAGAAGGTTATCGCCGAAGTCGGCGACAAGCCGGAGGTGCTGGCAGCTGCAGTAAAGGACCACGAGGCGACGCTCGCCTATGTTCGCACCCCCGTTGGCAAGACCTCGGCACCGCTCTATTCCTATTTCGCCCTTGTTGCAGACGACCCCTCGGTCCAAATCGTCAGCCAGGCGCAGACCTGGTACATCCGCGACATGCTCAAGGACACGGAGCACAAGGACCTGCCGGTTTTGTCCGCGGCGGCTCCCTTCAAGGCCGGCGGTCGCGGCGGCGCCGAGTACTATACCGATGTCCCGGCGGGCGACATTGCCATCAAGAACGTTGCAGATCTCTACCTCTATCCAAACACGGTACAGGCCGTCGTCATCACGGGAGACCAGGTGGCCAATTGGCTGGAGATGTCGGCTGGCATCTTCAATCAGGTTGCTCCAGGAACCGTCGACGCGGAACTGATCAGCGCCGGGTTTCCGTCCTATAATTTCGACGTTATCGACGGCGTCACCTATGAGATCGACCTTTCGCAACCGGCCAAGTTCGACAAGGACGGCAATCTGGTGAGCGCCGCGGCAAAGCGCATCCAGAACCTGCAGTTCGACGGCAAGCCAATCGACCCCGCGCAAAAGTTCGTGGTTGTGACCAACAACTATCGGGCTGGCGGCGGCGGCAACTTCCCGGACATCGCTTCCGACAAGGTGATCTTCGTCGCGCCAGATACCAACCGCGATGTCATCGTCCGTTACATTGTCGAACAAGGAACGATCAACCCGTCGGCCGATGCGAATTGGAGATTTGTGCCGCTCAAGGATACGAGCGTACTTTTCGACAGCAGCCCAAAGGCAAGACAGTTCCTGTCGCAGGTGAAAGCCGTTGCGATCGAAGACGCCGGCGAAGGCGCGGAGGGATTCGCCCGGTTCCGCATCAGGCTATGAGATGCGGCGCGCGTCGGTGGGCCGATGCAGGCCCATCGACGTGGCCTCGCCTGTACTCGCGTTGATTATCTTATGGAGCTCATTCAATCTCTGAGAAAAGCTCTCCAACCCGCCGTTGTACGAGAATATTCGTCGATAAGCAGCCCCAGCCAAAGGCTGGCTTCATACCGGCCTGGATGGCGACTCGTCCTGAAAGAGCGCGGCGCGCTGCTCGTCGACGATCTGTCGGCCCTTACGCAGAGCCGAATCGATGGCATCCTGTTCGGAGGCGAAAAGATCGGCGCGAATGAAGGTGCGCACTTTCACGGTGGCATCAGGCATCGTCTTTTCGATGCTGCCCGCCAGGCGATATTGCGGCCCCTCCCGCATGGGGGTCGCACGGATCAAGCAATCCCCATAGGATTCCGTCTTGCCGGCGGCCTGCGCCGCTTCTTCTTTGGAACCACCGGAGAAGCCGAACAATTTCGAGAAAAACGATGCCATGTCTCATGGTTAGCCGTGGCCGCCGGCGCTGTCAAAGGCTAAGTGCGTGGCAATGCCGTCAACCTATGCGATGCCTAGATCAAATGACGAGATTGGCGAGAATCTCGTTCTCGGTAATGTCCTGGTAGCGCAGGCCAGCCGCATCGAAGCGCGCCTTTAGAGCCGGAAAGTTTTCTGCGTGCTTGGTCTCTATGCCGATGAGGACGGAGCCGAAGTTGCGTGCCGACTTCTTCAAATACTCGAACCGCGCGATATCGTCTTCGTCGCCAAGCAGATTGAGGAAATCGCGCAGCGCGCCGGGGCGCTGGGCCATTCGCAGGATGAAATATTTCTTGAGTCCGGCATGCCGCATCGCCCGCTCCTTGACGTCGGGAAGGCGCTCGAAGTCGAAATTGCCTCCGGATACGACGGCAACCACCGTCTTGCCTTCCAGCCGCTCGCGCCCGAGGATCTCCAGCGCTGTTATGGAAAGGGCGCCGGCGGGCTCCAGAACCACACCCTCGACATTCAGCATGTCTATGATCGTCAGGCAAACCGCGTTCTCCGGCAGCAACATCACCTGCTCAGGCGCAAAGGCCGCCAGCGCCGCGAAGTTCAGCTCGCCAACGCGCGCGACAGCCGCTCCGTCGACGAAGTTGTCCACCTGGTCGAGTGTGACCAAGCTGCCGGTCTCGAGGCTCCGCTTCAGGCTTGGCGCTCCCGCCGGCTCGCAAAACAAGAAACGATCAGTCGAAAGCGTGTCGGCGAGATAGCCGGTGACGCCGGCGGACAGGCCACCACCGCCAACCGGGAGGGCGATAAGATCGGGAGTGACGCCTCCCGGCAGCTGCTGGGCAATTTCGGCGGCAACAGTCGCTTGGCCTTCAATGATGTCCGCATGATCGAAAGGCGGCACCATGACGCCGGCAATGGCTTCGACGTGATCGCGCGCCGCCTGATAGCACTGGTCGAAAATGTCGCCGACGAGGCGGATCGTAATGAATTCGCCACCAAACATACGGGTCTTGTCTATCTTCTGCTGCGGCGTCGTCACCGGCATGAAGACGACGCCCGGAACTCCGAAGTGACGGCAGACAAAAGCAAAGCCCTGCGCATGGTTCCCGGCCGAAGCACAGACGAAGATCTTCCCCGCGGCCCCGGCGGCAAGAGCCTTACGGAAGAAATTGAATGCGCCGCGTATTTTATAGGACCGTACGGGCGAAAGATCCTCGCGCTTCAGATAGACTGTCGCGCCGTAGCGGGCACTGAGGTGATCGTTGAGTTGCAGCGGCGTTGCCGGAAAAATTTCACGGAGCGCGATCGCTGCATTTTCAACATCCTGCTTCATAACGTGGGGTCGTCCGTTGCGTTTACCGATGCCTGACGCTATCGCACATTGCCTCGTGTGAGGCCATCGATTTGACACGAATCGATTGGGCAAGCCACTATGACATGGGCAGCCACCGGCCTGTTCGACAACTGTTTCCAGGAAATCGAAGCTTGAATGCAACCCTTTTCCGGCACGCTGTCCACATCGCGGCGATCCTCGGTCTCTACCTTTCCGGCGCGATGTTGATCCCCGCTCTCGTGGACCTCTACTACGGGCATGCGGACTGGGAGATCTTCGCCGTAACGGCCTTCCTGACTGGTGGCCTCTCTGCGGCGACCTTCCTGGCGACCCGCTCGGGACCTCCGCCGTTCTCGAAAAAATTCGGCTTCCTTCTGGTCAACCTGCTCTGGTTCGTCTTCTCGCTCGTGGGCGCAATCCCGCTCTGGCTTTCCTCGCTCGACCTCGATTTCGCTCAGGCGCTCTTCGAATCGGTTTCCGCCGTTACGACAACCGGTTCGACTGTCATTGTCGGGCTCGACAATGCACCGCCTGGCCTTCTCCTCTGGCGCTCGCTCCTGTGCTGGCTCGGCGGCATCGGCATCGTCGTTCTCGGCCTCTTTATCATTCCCTACTTGCGGGTGGGCGGGATGTCCTTCTTCAAGATGGAATCCTCCGACACGGGCGACAAGCCATTCGCCCGCATCGCAAGCTTCAGCCGTGCCTTCCTCGCCATTTACGTGACGATCACGCTGCTCTGCGCGATCGGCTACAGCGCGACCGGCATGAATCGCTTCGACGCGATCAACCACGCGATGACAACTGTCGCCACCGGTGGCTTTTCAACCCACGATGCGTCATTCGCCTATTTCGGCAGCATTCCACTGCTATGGACTAGCGCCTTCTTCATGACGCTCTGCAGCCTCCCCTTCTCCATCCTGATCGTGCTTGTCGTCCGCGGGCGTCTCGACGCGCTGCGCGACCCGCAAATCAGCGTCTTTCTCGGCTACCTCATTGTGTTTTCAGTGGCCGTAGCTGTCTATCACCGGTTGGCGAATGGCGTCGAATTTCATCTCGCGCTGGCACACTCCTTCTTCAACATTACCTCGCTCCTTTCGACCACTGGCTACGCCAGCGAAGACTATAGTCTTTGGGGGCCCTTCGTCGTCATGACCGCGTTTATCGCCACCTTCATGGGCGGTTGTTCCGGCTCGACTGCCGGCGGCATCAAGGCGTACCGTTTTGTCGTGCTCTTCAACGCGATCCGCTCCGGGTTGAACAGGCTCGTCTATCCCAATGCAATCTACGCGGTGCGCTACGGCAACGGCACCGTCGACGCGGACACGCAGCGCGCCATCTTCCTGTTCTTCATTACCTATATTCTGCTATGGGTTTTCGGCAGCCTGATGATGGCGGCGCTCGGCTACGACATGGTCACCGCCGTCTCCGCCGTCATCACCTGCCTCTCCAATGTCGGTCCCGGCCTCGGCAGCATTATCGGTCCGGCTGGCAACTTCTCGACACTCGAGGATCCCGAGCTCTACCTTTTGTCGCTGATGATGCTACTCGGACGTCTCGAGGTCCTAACCGTTCTCGTCATTCTAACCCCGATCTTCTGGAAGCACTGAGCGGCTTCGTCAGCCTTGCTTGGCAATGCCTTGACTTGGCGTGGCAAATACCGAAAGTCTTAAGGCAACGGGCACAGGGGAGGAATACAATGACGAAACGCCTGCTCTTGCTTGCAACAATGACTGCCGCGGTCGTGGCGACCACCGACGCGGCGGCTCTGGCCGGTCCGCTTTCCGATGCCGCCACGAAAGCGGAACAGCAGGCGACCTCGGGAGATGCGGCGGGTGCGCGGGAGACGCTGCGGCAGGCGGTGAGCGATTTTTCCCAAACACTTCCCTTCGCGATCGGCAAGGCGGTCTTCGTCACGGCCGAGCCAGCGGGCTACGCGATGTACGAGCCCAAAGCCGATCCGACTTTCAAGGCCGGAGAAGCAATCGTATCCTACGTCGAGCCGGTTGGACTCACCTGGAAGGAAGCGAGCGTCAAGGGCAAGGTCCAGACACGTTTCACGGTGGATTTCGATATCCTCAACCCAAAGGGCGAAATCCTCGCCAGCCAGAAGGCATTCGGCGATTTCACCTTCACGGGTTACATGCGCAACCAGGAAATCTACTCGACCCTGACCATCGACGTGACTGGCGCGCCTGCCGGTGACTACGTCCTGCGCTTCCATTTCAATGATATCAATAGCGGCAAGAAAGCAAGCATCGACCAGCCCTTCAAGATCGCCGCGCAATAGATCCATGCCGAATATAATTACGACAATCGGTTTCGATGCCGACGACACGCTGTGGCAGAACGAACAATTCTATCGCCTTACCGAAGAGCGCTTCGTCGATTTGCTAAAAGACCACACCGATCCCAAGGAGTTACCTGCGAGATTGCTTGCGGCCGAAAGGCGCAATCTCGGCCTCTATGGCTTCGGCATCAAGGGCTTCACCCTATCTATGATCGAGACGGCGCTCGAGGTAACCGGCGGCAACCCGCCGCCATCCATGATTGCCGAAATTCTCGCCGCCGGACGGGAGATGCTTGGCCATCCCGTCGAGCCGCTCCCTAACGTCCAAGAGACACTCGAGGCTCTCGCCGGACGCTTTCGCCTCGTGATGATCACCAAGGGCGACCTCTTTGATCAGGAACGGAAGCTCGCCGCCTCCGGCCTCGGCGACTTCTTCGCCGCCATCGAAATCGTGAGCGACAAGACCATATCCACCTATGAGAGGATATTCTCGCAACACGGTGACGGACCGTCGAGGAGCCTCATGGTCGGCAATTCACTTAAGTCCGACATCGTCCCTGCGCTGGCAGCCGGCAGTTGGGGCGTGTACGTCCCGCACGCCCTCACCTGGTCTTTCGAACATCACGAGAAACCGGAAGACCATCCACGTTTTCACGAGATCCCCGACCTCGGTCAGCTTGAAACGCTCTTGCGCAAAATTGCCGATTGAGGGACGACTCGGCCGCACGCGAGGCCTTGGTGCGGACGACGGGGATCGAACCCGTACGGCCAAGGCCGAGGGATTTTAAGTCCCTTGCGTCTACCAGTTTCGCCACGTCCGCCTGGGGCCTAGATCAAACACTTAGAAGATTCAGTCAAGGGAATGTTTTGCGGCTCATGTCCTTCAGTTCTACAGGGTCCTTTCCGCGATCTGTCCGGGTCGTTGAGGCCGCTCGGTTGCGCCGGCCGAATGCCGCGTCATCACCCGATGAGAAAAATTGCGCGAACCCCTGATTCGCCAGGGGTTCAATCGTCGTCCTTTGCTGGCAAGCTAGGCTGCCTCGAAATTTGTCCTTGCATTGCTGACAGAGGGTACTGGCGTGCGTCCACTGCAAGCGTCATCTGATGTGCCTTTGTTTCCGGAAGACCTGGATAGGCTTCAGCGTGTATTCAATCGCCTCTGCGACGAGCATCGATGGCCCCGCGATAGTGCGCCCGCGCAAAGGTACGGCAGAATGCTGATCGAGGCCTATCAGGCCGGAACCACCAACGAGCTTCATCTTCTCACGGCTGGACGCCTGTTCGTGAGCAGGTCGCACGAGGCCAGGAGACTGGTGTGATGACCGACGCTACACTCAGTCGCGACGGACCGGAGGAAAGACGCCGGCGCATCGATGCGATGAAGGAAGCTTTTGCAAGCGCCATCGCGGCACGTCAAGCCGAACTGCATGGTCGGGAAATTCGCGACCGGCGCGGCGCCTGGAAGGAGCTCCTTCTCGGCAAGAAATCAGGCGCTGACGGATCGCCTGCGTCCTGAAAAAATGTTGAACACCAAGGTGTTGCGACATCAGAGAGGATACGTCGTATAGGCGCATCCCCGCCGGAACCATTTTTGCTTCCACACGAGAATGCTGACAGAAACTGACAGCATGGTCTCCTATAACCCCGCTACCGGAAAAAGGAGACAACTGTGCTCAAGCCCAATCTCATTCTCTTGTATGTCCAGGATCCCGCGAAAAGCTCCGCCTCTACTCGCGCGTACTCGGCCGCCAACCGTCGGCGTCGTTTCCACCTATTTCGCGTTCGAAGTCGATGGCGGCCTCAGTTTGGGGCTGTGGTCGATGAACGCGGAGAACTTCCATACCTCCGGGGAAGGAAACCGCACCGAACTCGTGTTAACGACGCCGCCGTTGAACGGCTTTACGATGCTTGGCGACGAGAGGGCGTGATAATGGAGCAGGAACTGATGAGGGCGGTCTTCGGCCGAACATTCGTTGCTCTCGATCCGGACGGTCACCGCCTCAGGGTCTGTACGCCGGGCGGTTCAAGCCGGGCGGCGCAGCCGCCGCGCACAAAACATCCCGTCATCGACCTCCCGTCATTCACTCGGCAACGAATGGCGGGAATATCACGCTTTCGCGAGCCGACACGGCACAACATCTCGCGGTTGAGATTCTGAGTCTTAATGGTAGTAAAAGCAATCGCAGTCTGCCTTGTAGGCGTCTTCTCCGCGCCAGACTCTGACCGCCAGTTTCGACGATTTTCCGTGGTCGTCCAACCGCAACCCAAGCAACGAGACCGCCGCTGCCTTCGGATTGGGCGCATCGACTTCGATAACCGATCCGACCTGATGAACGCCCAAGCGGGCGGTCCAGGTGAAGATTTGAACGCTGTAATGCACTGGAAATCCTCCGTCGCTTTGTCGCCGCGTACGGGGACGGCGTCGTCAGGGGCGAATACACTCGGACCCATCTGCCCCTTCAATTATCCTCAGCCATCCTCGACGGTTGCTTCAGGTCGATCTCCCCCATCGGCGTGTTCGAAATGCCAATGTCCCTTCTCATCCTGGAAGCTGATTTCCTCGTCGTCGCCGCCGACTTGCTGTTCGGCCGCTGCGGCCTTTGCGGCCGCCAATGCCATCTCGCGACTGGGAAAGGGCTCTGAATACGCGTCGGCGGCCTTGTAGGCCCAGCCTCCGTCGTGTGGAACGATCGAATATGTGATCCGCGCCATTCTTCACTCCCGTGGATTTCCCGGGACAGTTGCTGCCCCCGGCGGACCGTTGCCGCACGGTCCTTGCTACTCCTCCTCACCAATGGCATTTGCATGCCGAACGGCGCCGATGTTAGCACAGAATGACGCCACTGGGCCACTTCTGCGATGATTTTGGCCGCCTTTCGGAGCCTTCGCGAAAATTCGAGGCGCAGTCCTCGCAGTACCGCGCCAAAGGGGTATTGTGTCCGGACGCATCAGGAGGCGAATCTTGCAGCGATCTTCGGGACACGCGCCTTGGCAACGGGCGGCTTCGAGTTCGGCGACCGACGGCTGGTGCGAAGCGCCCATCATGATCTTCCCTCAGGCAATTTCGCTTGATCGTCGCCGGGCGCAGGATTTATCAAACCCGTGTGGTCGCCAGAACGTGATCAACAGACTGTCAAGCTTCAACAGCGATGTGATCGCACCGGACAATCGCCAACTAGTCAGGAGCATCAATGACCACTGCAACGACCGTCACCGCCGCCATGCTTGCTATTGGCGATGAGCTTCTATCCGGCCGAACGAAGGACAAGAATATCGGCCACCTAGCGGACATGCTGACCATGGTCGGCATCGATCTGCGTGAGGTTCGCATCGTGGCGGACGACGAAGAGGCGATTGCCGACGCGGTCAACGCCTTGCGAGGCCGTTATGACCATGTCTTCACGTCCGGTGGCATCGGGCCGACACACGACGACATAACCGCCGACGCCGTCTCCAAGGCGTTCGGCGTCGAGTGCATCCACGATCCGGAGGCAATGGCGTTGCTTGGCGCCATGTATGAACGCCGTGGCATGGAGTTTACCGATGCGCGCAGACGGATGGCGCGCATGCCGGTTGGCGCCACGCATATTTCCAATCCCGTATCGACGGCGCCCGGCTTCAGAATCGCCAACGTCTACGTCATGGCGGGCGTGCCCCAGGTCTTTCAGGCGATGCTTGATAGCTTGCTGCCCACTCTCCAGACGGGGGCACCCGTCCTTTCATGCACTGTGCGCTCGCCCTATGGCGAGGGCGATATTGGCGGGCCTTTGGCAGAAGTTCAGAAGAAACATCCGGAAACGAGCATAGGCTCCTACCCCAAGTTCGACGGCAAGAACTTCTCGACCGATATCGTCATCCGCGCTCGCGAGGCTGCGGTGCTCGCCGCGGCCGAATCCGATGTCGTAGCGATGATCGAGACGATCGCCCGTTCTCGCTAGCGGATCAGCGCCACGACGATCCGTGTATGATTGGACGGAGGCCCCGGACAAGCCTTGCCGGCCCTTGCGCTCCGGGCTTCATTTTCAGTATTGCATATCCAGATGGTGACGAAGCGCGCTGTGTGACCTCCTGGTCCGCCGCAGCGCTTCGCAGCCTGTATTCGACTTGAAGCCGGAGCCCACACATGTCTCTTCCAGATAAAGCCTTTCCAGTATCCTGGGACCAGTTCCACCGCGATGCCCGCGCGCTCGCGTGGCGGCTGGCCGACAACGGACAGGAATGGCGCGCGATGGTCTGCATCACCCGCGGAGGGCTCGTTCCGGCTGCGATCATCTGCCGCGAACTCAACATCCGCATGATCGAGACCGTCTGCATCGCCTCCTATCACGACTATGATACGCAGGGCCAAATGAAGGTTCTCAAAGGCATTTCCCCGGAAATCGCCAAGAATGGCGGCGAGGGTGTGCTGATCATCGATGACCTGACGGACACTGGCAAGACCGCTGCCGAGGTGCGCGCAATGCTGCCGAAGGCCCATTTCGCCGCCGTGTATGCAAAGCCGAAGGGACGCCCGCTCGTCGACACTTTCGTGACGGAAGTCAGCCAGGACACCTGGATCTATTTCCCCTGGGACATGGGCTTCACCTACCAGGAGCCGATTGCCAAGGGCACGCGCGGCTGAGGCTCCTTCTCGGTTCTGCAGCACCGCGCCTACCAGACGCGCAAGGGACGTTTGCTTTTACCCTCAAATCGGCTGCGATTTAAGGAAACAAACGGCAGTCACGGAAGCGGCGGAATGCAGTCGATCAGCGTCTCAGCCGTCATGCCGCGGCCCGCACGCGTCCCGGCCTCCCCGTGACGCCAGACCGCCGCGGCGGCGGCCTCGAAGGCCGGCATGCCCTGAGCCAAATGAGCGCCGATAATCCCGGCAAGGACGTCCCCTGATCCCGCCGTGGCAAGCGACGGCGGAGCATTGGCGTTGACTACGGCCCGGCCCGATGGCGCGGCGACGACCGTGTCAGGTCCCTTGTAAACGATGACCGCGTCGCTCATTCGCGCGGCAGCTTGCGCCTTTTCAATCTTGGACAGTGCGGCATCCGCGGCAATCTCAGGGAACAGCCGCGCGAACTCGCCTTCGTGCGGGGTCATCACCAACTGCCCCCCGCTGGCGGCTCGTTCGAAGAGTTCCGTTCGGTCCTTCTCGAAAGACGTCATTCCATCGGCGTCGAGGACCAACCTGCGATCGCAAAGCATCAGGGCAAAATCCCTCGCCTTCTTGCCGATACCGAAGCCAGGCCCGAGCACGAACGCGTTCACCCGCTTGTCCTTGAGCCAGGCCGCAAGGTCTTCCGTGCTCTTAATTTCCTTGAGCATCACTGCGGTAAGGTGGGACGCATTGACCGCGAGCGCTTCGGCCGGTGACGCCAGCGTCACCAGACCGGCGCCTGCCGCAAGACCGGCGGTTGCCGACAGGCGCGCCGCACCTGTCGAGAGAGAACCGCCTGAAAGCACGCCCAGATGGCCCCGTCGATACTTGTGCGCAGCCGGATCGAGAGCGATGGCGTGCAGTCCCCATGTGACTGGTGTATTGAGCCGCAAGTCACCGGCCCCCTCGCGGACCAGCCGCGCTGGAATGCCGATGTCGAACACCTCCAGGGTGCCGCAGCGGACGCGCCCGGGCATGAGAACGTGGCCGGGTTTTTGAGCCATGAATGTGACGGTGTGTACCGCAGTGAAGCTCGCGCCGCGGATCTCTCCCGTGTGCCCGTCGACGCCCGAGGGCAGGTCAACGGCGATTACCGGTATCTCGCTTTCGCTCACCTGCGCAATGGTTCTTTGCGCCTGTTCCGGTAGATCGCGCGCAAGCCCTGCCCCGAACAAGGCATCGATGACAACGTCACCGGGCTGAGGTTGATAGGCGGCAAGCGGCAGCACTGCCAGCGGACATGCGCCGAGTGCTCGCGCTGCATCGCCCTTTAGCATCTCCGGATTCCCGAGCGCGAACACGGCCACGTCGGCCCCCCCGTCCGCGAGTGCGGAAGCTGCGACATAGCCGTCGCCGCCGTTGTTGCCAGGCCCGCAAAGTACAACGAAACGAAGCGCTTGCGGAAAGCGCCGCAAGGCGCCTGCCGACACCGCCATTCCGGCTGAACGCATCAACGCGAAGCTATCGATGCCGGAAGCGACGGCCGCATCGTCGATCGCCGTCATTTCCGCCGGGGTCACCAGAACGTCTCGGAGCGCATCAAGCATGAACCAGATCTAACCGCGCAGCAGGCCTCAAGGCAAGCAGATCCGCCATTAAACAAAATGAGCATTTTTTATGCATTTGCACATTATTGGTGCTCAAATAACGTGCGCATGGAGCCCGCTGCAGCAATATCGTCAGCCTCAAACGATCATACTTCATAAAAAATAGGCAGAATGGCCGAGGAAGCGGAGCGCAATCCCGACTATGTGGATCAAGCTGTGAAAATTCACCATCCGGGGTTTCATTCTGCGGCAAAACTGGCACGGTACGTGCATATTGGAGGCCGAGCGGGCATGAACCTGCTTTAAAGGGAGAAGCGGAGAGACATTTTCTCATGAAAAAGATCGAAGCGATCATAAAACCCTTCAAGCTGGACGAAGTGAAGGAAGCCCTTCAGGAAGTCGGCTTGCAGGGGATCACCGTCACGGAAGCAAAGGGCTTCGGGCGACAGAAGGGACATACGGAGCTTTACCGTGGCGCCGAATATGTCGTGGACTTCCTGCCGAAGGTAAAAGTCGAAGTCGTGCTGGCAGACGAAAACGCAGAGGCCGTCATCGAGGCCATTCGCAATGCCGCGCAGACCGGCCGCATCGGTGATGGAAAGATTTTCGTGTCCAACGTGGAAGAAGTCATCCGAATCCGCACCGGCGAAACTGGCCTCGACGCCATCTAAGCACGTAGTCTCGCCATCAAATCCTTGGGGGCCGTCCGGCCCCGATTTTTCAAACCTCGTCATCTCAAAACAGGGACTTACAAAAAATGACGACTGCGAGTGAAGTTCTGAAGCAAATCAAGGACAACGACGTCAAGTTCGTCGACCTGCGCTTTACCGACCCGAAGGGCAAGCTGCAGCACGTGACGATGGATGTCGTCTGCGTCGACGAAGACATGTTCGCCGATGGCGTCATGTTCGACGGCTCCTCGATTTCCGGCTGGAAGGCTATCAACGAGTCGGACATGGTGTTGATGCCCGACCCGGAAACGGCTCACATGGACCCGTTCTTCGCTCAGTCGACCATGGTCATCCTCTGCGACATTCTCGATCCGGTTTCGGGCGAGGCCTACAATCGCGATCCGCGCGGCACAGCGAAGAAGGCAGAAGCCTATCTCAAGGCCTCCGGCATCGGCGACACGGTCTTCGTTGGTCCGGAAGCGGAATTCTTCGTGTTCGACGACGTGAAGTACAAGGCCGACCCGTACAACACCGGCTTCAGGCTTGATTCCACCGAACTGCCGTCCAACGACGATACAGATTACGAGACCGGCAACCTCGGTCACCGCCCGCGCATCAAGGGTGGCTACTTCCCGGTCCCGCCGGTCGACAGCAGCCAGGACATGCGCTCCGAAATGCTGACCGTGCTTGCCGAAATGGGCGTCACGGTTGAAAAGCATCACCACGAAGTGGCCGCTGCCCAGCACGAGCTTGGCGTCAAGTTCGATGCGCTCGTTCGCAACGCCGACAAGATGCAGATCTACAAATACGTCGTGCACCAGGTTGCCAACGCCTACGGCAAGACCGCAACCTTCATGCCGAAGCCGGTCTTCGGCGACAACGGTTCCGGCATGCATGTGCACCTGTCGATCTGGAAGGACGGTAAGCCGACCTTCGCCGGCGACGAATATGCCGGCCTTTCGGAAACCTGCCTCTATTTCATCGGTGGCATCATCAAGCACGCCAAGGCCCTCAACGCCTTCACCAACCCCTCGACGAACTCCTACAAGCGTCTCGTTCCGGGCTATGAGGCGCCGGTTCTGCTCGCCTATTCGGCCCGCAACCGCTCGGCCTCCTGCCGCATTCCGTTTGGCAGCAACCCGAAGGCAAAGCGCGTCGAAGTCCGCTTCCCCGACCCGAGCGCGAACCCCTACCTCGCATTCGCAGCCATGCTGATGGCCGGCCTCGACGGCATCAAGAACAAGCTTCATCCGGGCAAGGCGATGGACAAGGACCTCTACGACCTGCCGCCGAAGGAACTGAAGAAAATCCCGACCGTTTGCGGCAGCCTGCGCGAAGCGCTTGAAAGCCTCGACAAGGATCGCAAGTTCCTGACGGCCGGCGGCGTCTTCGACGACGATCAGATCGATTCTTTCATCGAATTGAAGATGCAGGAGGTCATGCGCTTCGAAATGACGCCGCATCCGGTCGAATACGACATGTACTACTCGGTCTAAAGAAAATGGAGCGGTCGGCAAACATATCCGGTCCGCTTACGACAATGGAAGAAGGCGGGCCTCGTTCGAAGCCCGCCGTTTTCATGAGCAATGCCCGAAGAACGGTTCACCGCAGACCTATTGATGTTCGGCACGCGGCAACCCAGATTACTGTCTGAAAGGATGTGTTGCGTCATGAAACAAAGAAACGCGAAATTTGAGATCGGACAGGTGGTTCGCCACCGGGTCTTCCCGTTCCGCGGCGTCATCTTCGACGTCGATCCGGAATATGCCAACACCGAGGAATGGTGGAATGCCATCCCGCCGGAAATTCGGCCAAGCAAGGACCAGCCCTTCTATCATCTCTTCGCCGAAAACGACGACACCGAGTATGTCGCATATGTTTCCGAACAGAACCTCGTTTCCGATGAGAGTGATAGGCCGATCCGCCACCCGCAGGTGAGTGCCTTGTTCAAGAAGGACGCCGTCGGGCACTACAAGCCGAAGGCAAGCTATCGGCACTAAAGGGGGCGTTCCCTCGATCGCCAACTCAGACGCTCCGGCACTTCGGTCCCGGAGCGTCTTGTTGCGCGGGTCACCCAACAAAAAACGCCCGGCAAATACCGGGCGTCCTTTGATCCAGGAAACGAGCGCGCTTATTGCTGCTTAGCGGCCTTCTGGGCCTCTTCCAGCTTCTTGCGGGCATCTTCCGCTTTCTTCTGCATTTCTTCCTGCAGCAGGCGCTGGCGCTCTTCCAACTGCGACTGTTCGATCGGCTCGCCGTCAAACACGCCGGTGAAACCTTCCAGCGTCATCTTGATCGGGTTCGGGGCGCGCTGGAAGTTGACCGACGTAAAGACGACTTCGTTGCCCTTCTTCAGGTTGGCAATCAGCGCATCGGAAAGCGGGGCTTCGGCAACGCACTTGTCGGGCATGCAGATCGCATAGTCGAGCTTAACGCCCTTGGCACCATCGATCTGCATCTGAACACCCGGCGGAATCATCCGAGCAGAAGGTACGGAAACCTGCAGAACCTTGCGGTTGATCTTGCCGGAGACGGTGATGAGACCGACAGCAGTGATGAGCTGACCATTGTTGGCGGTGAGCAGGTTCTGAACGATGCAGACGTCATTGTCTTCCTGCTTGGTGCAAACCTTGAACCAACCCTGCGGCGGCTTGCCTGCCTGCGCAAAAGCAGCACTTGGCGCACCGGCGGCTGCAACAGAAAGCGCCAGCGCTGCCATTGCCGCGCGATTGGTGAAGTTCGACTTGAAGTTCATTGTGATTCCGTCTCCTGAAATCCGGTTCGGGAACAAACTGTTCCGATGGTGAGTATCGTCAGCCGCCGTTGTCCTGTTGGCCAAATGAGGCTTTTGAATGGCCCCGTTTCCGGAAACACCTGTTACATTGGCTCGCGGCGTTTATCCAGTGTTTCGTTGCATTTTTTGCAACCGCCGACGGCGGAAATCCCGGGTCTTTCGATCGTTGCAGTCCGGCGCAGCAAGAATCGCTCAGCCGGTGCTTCGCCATCACGAAGGTCGCCCCGAACGGAATCTGCATCAAAGTCAGGGCGCGACCGACAGAGACCGCGTCACACTTTTCCTGATCCCGCTCCCGCGAAGGTTGGAAATGTCAGCACGCATTGGTAACCTGACGGGAATCGGCCTGTAGATATCCCTCGGGAGGTGAAGTTGCGCGCAGTTCTTTCCGGCCTTGCCATGCTTGTGGCCGCCAGCACATTCGGCAATGAAGCCCTGGCCGCGCCGGTGCACGCCATTTCCATGCACGGCGATCCCGCCCTGCCCGCTGACTTCAAGAACTTCCCCTACGTCAATCCCAACGTGAAGAAGGGCGGAAAGATTTCCTATGGCGTCGTCGGCACGTTCGACAGTCTCAATCCCTTCATCCTGAAGAGCATGCGGACAACCGCGCGAGGGATGTGGGACCCGGCTTTCGGCAACCTCGTCTATGAATCGCTGATGCAGCGCTCCCAGGACGAGCCGTTCACAATGTACGGACTGCTCGCCGAAACCGTCGAGTGGGACGACGACCGCACCTTCATCCAATTCAACCTGAACCCCAAGGCGCGCTGGGCCGACGGCCAGCCGGTGACGCCCGAAGACGTGATGTTCACCTTCGAGTTGATGCGTGACAAGGGGCGTGCGCCCTTCAGTAACCGCCTGTCCAAAGTCTCCAAGATGGAGAAGGTCGGCGACCGCAGTGTCCGCTTTACCTTCAACGACGATGTCGACCGAGAATTCCCGCTGCTGCTCGCGCTTTCACCCGTATTGCCGAGACATGCGATCAACGTCGACACGTTCGACAGGACCACGCTCGAGCCGCCGCTCGGCTCCGGCCCCTACCGCGTTGCCGACGTCAGGCCAGGCGAACGCATCGTCTACCGCCGGAATCCCGACTACTGGGCCAAGGACCTGCCCTCCAAGATCGGCTTCGACAATTACGACGAGATCTCCGTCGAGTATTTCCTGCAGGAGAACTCCCTCTTCGAGGCGTTCAAGAAGGGCGAGGTTGATGTCTATCCGGAAGGCAGCGCGACCAAATGGGCACGCGGCTATGATTTTCCGGCGGTGCGCTCCGGCGATGTGATCAAGGACACCTTCACGCCGAGAACCCCCTCCGGCATGCTCGGCTTCGTCTTCAACACGCGCAGGCCGATGTTCGACAACATCAAGCTGCGCCAGGGCCTCGCGCTCGTTTTCGACTTCGAATGGGTGAACAAGAACCTTTTCGACAGTGCCTACACGCGAACGCAGAGTTACTGGCAGAACTCGTCGCTTTCATTCCTCGGCGCCGCCGCGGACGACCGTGAGCTTGGACTCATGGGCGACGTCAGGGAGAGGATCAATCCGACCATTCTCGACGGGACCTATCGCCTCCCCGTCACCGATGGGTCCGGTCGTGACCGCAATGTGCTGCGGGAGGCGGTGACGCTGCTTCGCGAAGCCGGCTACGCCATCAAGGATGGCAAGATGGTCGACGCCAAGGGCACGCCGCTTGCCTTCGAAATCATGAGCCAGAACGCCGGACAGGAAAAGATCGCCCTCGCCTACGCGCGGTTCCTCGCACCGCTTGGAATCGTGGCAACCGTGCGCACGGTCGACGATTCCCAGTACCAGCAGCGCAGCCAGTCTTTCGACTACGATGTGATCATCAAGTCATTCCCGTCCTCGCTCTCTCCGGGCGTCGAACAGGTCGGGCGTTGGGGATCACAATCGCGGGACAGGCAGGGAAGCGAGAACTTTGCCGGCGTCGCCGACAAGGATGTCGACAAGCTCATCAGCAATATCCTGCAGGCGCGGACGACCGAAGATTTCACAGCCGCAGTCCGCTCCCACGACCGGCTGCTAGTATCAAATGCCTATGTAGTGCCCCTCTACCATCTCGATGCCCAATGGATCGCGCGATGGAAGCATATCGGGCGCCCGGCGACGGTTCCGCTTTACGGCTATCAACTGCCGACCTGGTGGGACGAGCGCGCGCAGTAACTACAACGCCGTGCGCCTCTTCAGACGCAGAACGGTCGCTATAGTACTTTGAATTGCTACATGTTTTTTGTCCTCAAATCGGCTTTGATTTAAGGAAACATGCAGTAGGTTCCCATTTGGTAACGCATTGAAACTGTCGCCGTACCGGCCTATCTCGCAGGTTTAGGAACCAAGAAAGGCTGGTGCGATGGAAACCGTCAAAATCGATATCGTCTCGGATGTTGTTTGTCCGTGGTGTTACCTCGGAAAGAGGCGCCTCGATCAAGCCGTTGCCAATGTCGCCGGCGTCGTGCATGTGACGATCCAATGGCGCCCCTATCAGCTCAACCCGGACCTGCCGGCAGAAGGTGTTGACCACAAGCGTCACCTTGCCGCAAAACTCGGCGGCCAGGACGCTGTCGATAGGGCCCACAAGACGCTCGAAGGGCTTGGCCGAGAAGATGGCATCGATTTCAACTTCGAGGCAGTGAAGATCAGCCCCAACACGCTCGATGCCCATCGGCTGATCCGCTGGGCAGCAACCAATGGCGAGGAAACCCAGGCGGAGGTCGTCCGCTTGCTGTTCAAGGCCAATTTCGAGGAAGGTCGAAATGTCGGCGATCACGCAGTGCTTCTGGAGATTGCCGAGCAAGCAGGCCTCGACGTTCCGGTCATCGCGGCCCTTCTAACCTCCGACGCGGACAAGGATTCGGTGAAACAGGAGATCGACGTTGCCCGTGAGATGGGCGTCAGTGGCGTCCCTTGCTTCATCATTGACCAGCAATATGCAGTGATGGGCGCCCAATCGGTCGATGTGCTGACGAATGCATTGCGCGAGATCGCGCAGATGAAAGCCAGCGGCCCCACGCACTAAAGCGCGTCGCGTTCAATCGGACTCATGCGACGCGCTTTAGGTCCTTGTTTTTACGCATGTCGTTGTCCCAAAACCGCTGCACACTTCTGGGCGACATGCATTAGTGAGATCGCGATGCCGCCGCGCAAGCCGCGGCGGCACCTTCGCTTTCAGGCAGGCTTTGCAAGGCCAGCAAGCTGCGTCATCACCATGGCGGCGCCGGAAAGCCTCTTGTCCGGCGTCGCCAGTTCGCGTTGGAAGTAAATGCTCTGGTCCGGGCGGATTTTCGCCAGCGTTCCCTGCTTGGCGATGTAACCGACGAGAGCCGCGGGGTTCGGAAACTCCTTGTTGCGGAACTGAACAACCACTCCTTTCGGCCCTGCATCGAGTTTTTCGACGTTTGCCGTGCGGCACAGCGACTTGATGTAGACGATCTTCAAAAGGTGCTGAACTTCGGTCGGCAGCGGCCCGAAGCGATCGATCAACTCCGCGCCGAAACCATCGATCTCCTTCAGGTCCGTCAATTCGCCCAGACGACGGTAGAGCCCGAGTCTCAAGTTCAGGTCCGGCACATAGTCTTCCGGTATCATGACCGGGGTCCCGACCGAGATCTGCGGCGACCAGCCGGTGTCGTGGATCTCCTCCTCGCCCTTGAGCTCGGCGACGGCCTCTTCCAACATCTGCTGGTAAAGCTCGAAGCCGACTTCCTTGATGTGGCCGGACTGTTCCTCGCCAAGCAGGTTACCGGCGCCGCGGATATCGAGATCGTGGCTGGCGAGCTGGAAGCCGGCACCCAGCGTGTCGAGCGATTGCAGCACTTTCAGGCGGCGCTCTGCCGGCCCTGTCAAAGTCTTGTTGACCGGTAACGTGAAGAGCGCGAAGGCGCGAACCTTTGACCGCCCCACACGTCCGCGAAGCTGGTAGAGCTGAGCGAGTCCGAACATGTCGGCACGGTGCACTATCAGGGTATTGGCGGTCGGCACATCGAGGCCCGATTCGACGATCGTCGTCGAGAGAAGCACATCATAACGCCCTTCGTAGAAGGCGTTCATGATGTCCTCGAGCTCGGTTGCGGGCATTTGGCCGTGTGCCACCGCCACTTTCAGTTCTGGAACGTCGGATTTCAGGAAATCGTGGATCTCCGAAAGGTCGCTCAAGCGTGGGCAGACATAAAAGCTTTGGCCGCCGCGATAATGCTCACGCATCAGCGTCTCGCGGATCACCAGCGCGTCGAAAGGCGAAATGAAGGTGCGCACCGCCATGCGGTCGGCCGGCGGCGTCGTAATGAGCGACAATTCGCGAACGCCGGTCAAGGCAAGCTGCAGGGTACGTGGAATAGGCGTTGCCGATAGCGTCAGCACATGCACGTCGGACTTCAGCTCCTTTAGCCGCTCCTTGTGCTTGACGCCGAAGTGTTGCTCCTCGTCGACGATCAACAGGCCGAGATTGGCAAACTTGACCGAGGAGCCGAGCAGCGCGTGCGTGCCGACGACGATGTCGGTCTTGCCGTCGGCCACTTCCTTCTTCGTCAACGCCAGTTCCTTCGAGCCGACGAGCCGGGAAGCCTGCTGGATGCGGACCGGCAAACCACGGAACCGCTCGGAGAAGGTCCTGAAATGCTGCCGGGCAAGCAACGTCGTCGGGACGACGACCGCAACCTGCACCCCATTCATCGCCGCGATGAAAGCGGCGCGCAGCGCCACTTCCGTCTTCCCGAAGCCGACATCGCCGCAAACCAGGCGATCCATCGGACGACCGCTGCCAAGATCGTCGCGCACGGCGTCGATCGAATTCATCTGATCTTCGGTTTCATCGTAAGGGAAGCGCGCGGCGAACTCATCATAGACCCCGTCGTGGGCAACCAGGACAGGCGCGTGGCGGGTATGTCGTTCGGCAGCGATGCGGATAAGGCCTCCGGCCATATCGAGCAGCCGCTTCTTGAGCTTGGCCTTGCGCGCCTGCCAAGCGACGCCGCCGAGCTTGTCAAGGATCGCATCGGTGCCTTCGGAGCCATAGCGCGACAGAAGCTCGATGTTTTCGACGGGCAGGAAGAGCTTGGCATCCTCCGCATAGACAAGCTCGAGACAGTCATGCGGTGCGCCGGCCGCCTCGATTGTGCGCAGGCCGACGAAACGGCCGATACCGTGTTCGGCATGGACGACATAACTGCCCTCGTCTAGGCCGGTCACCTCCGCGATGAAGTCGGCGCCACGTTTGCGGCGCTTCGATCGGCGCACCATCCTGTCGCCGAGAATATCCTGCTCGCCGATAATCACCAGATCGCCGGCCTCGAAGCCGGCTTCGAGGCTGAGGACCGCAGAGGCCGCCTCGCCCGGCTTAAGCGAGCGCACATCCGACAAAGCCTTGATGGGACGAATGTTCGCAAGCCCGTGTTCGGCAAGAACCTGCAGAAGACGATCGAGCGAACCCTCCGTCCACCCCGAAATTACGACCTTCGCGCCCCTCGCCCGTTTCTCGGCGATGTGCTTCACGGCTTGATCGAACACATTCGCGCGTTCGCCGTCACCTTCGATCTCGCCCGCCGCCTTCGCCCAGCGCAGCCCCTGTCGCGCCTCGATGGCGACGACCTGGCGCGATTCACCTTCATGCTCGTGAAATGGCGACAGGCGGACGGCGTTAAGTTCAGAGAGCATCGCGCCAAAACCCTTGGCGCTGAGATAAAGCAACTCCGGTGGCACCGGCTTATAGGGCGTGCCTTGGGAGATCTGGCTTTTGCCCGGCGATGCGGAGGCAAGGCGCGCATCATAATAGTCGAGGATGAGCTTCGACCGCTCCGCCGCCGCTTCGCGCACCAGATGGTCCGTGACGACGCGGAAACCATCGAGATAATCGAAGACCGTCTCCAGGCCATCGTAAAAAAGCGGCAGCCAATGCTCCATGCCGGCGTAGCGGCGCCCTTCCGATACCGCCTGGTAGAGCGCGTCGTCCCGCGTCGCGGCCCCGAAGAGCGACAAATATTGCTTGCGGAAATGGCTGATCGTTTCGGGCGTCAGCGACACTTCGCTCATCGGGTTGAGATCGAGCGAGCGCACCTGGCCGGTCGTGCGCTGGCTCGCCGGATCGAAGGAGCGGATCGTCTCGAGCGTGTCGCCGAAGAAATCCAGGCGCAGCGGTTCGCCGCTGCCTGGCACATAAACGTCGAGAATGCCGCCTCGGACGGCGAACTCGCCGACCTCGCGCACGGTCGGCACCCGCTCGAATCCGTTTCGCTCCAGCCTCGCGGCAATATCATCCATGCGAACTTGGTTGCCTGGCCTTGCCGAAAAGGCGAGGCTCTCGATCACATCCTGCGGCGAAATTTTCTGAAGGGCCGCGTTGACGGTGACCAGCACGATCGCCGGATGCGGCTTCGCCCGGTGTGCTATCAACGCGCTCAATGCGGCAAGCCTTCGCGCGGACGTGTCTGCACTCGGGGATACACGGTCGTAGGGCAGGCAATCCCAGCCCGGCAGGGTGAGAACCGGAATGTCCGAGGCCACGAAGCCGAGGATTTGCTCAAGGTCGGCGATCCGCTGACCGTCGGAAAGGATATAAGCGACGGGGCTCCCCGCGCGCGCCAACTCGGCAAGGATCAGTGCCTCGGCGCCGGACGGCACCGGGCCGATCGTCACCTCCCGTGCAGCTGAAAGGATCTTTTTCGGATCAAGGCCAGATATCATTGCTCGTGTCTATTTCGTTTCCTGGCGAAGCTTGTCGAAGTCGGGACGATAAGCCGCGATCCGGCTAAACAACGGCGTCGCATAACGCTCCGGCAAGGGCTGTTCGCCGGTGATCCATCGCACGAGATCGTTATCTTCCTCGCGCATGATCGTTTCCAATTCATCGAGTTCCACATCCGTCAGGCTCGCCAACTCCGTTTCGGCGAACTGCCCAAGAATCAAATCCATCTCGCGAATGCCGCGATGCCAGGAACGAAAGAGGATTCTGCGCCGACGCGGGTCGAGATCGGCGCTGGTACGCGTGATGCCGGTCATGGAAAATCCTTCCTGCCGCCCGCTGCCAAGGCGGCGGGTTTTCAGTCACTGGCGTCTATAAACGCTGGAACGCGCGTTGTCAGCCTTGCCAAAGCCGGAATTATCGTCGCAATTTCATCATCATGCGCCCTACCCTCCTCGACCCGCTGTTTTCGCCTCTCGATACGCTGCCCGGCATTGGTCCGAAAACCGGCGAACTCTATGCGCGTCTGCTCGGCCGTGAAACGATCGACGATTGCCGGGTGATCGATCTTGTCTTTCATTCACCCCATTCGCTGATCGATCGGCGCCAGCAGCCGGGCATTGCCTACGCCCCGCAAGGGTCGGTCGTCACCATCACCGGCCGCGTCGACCGACACCAGCCATCACCTCGCGGCAGACCGAACGTACCCTACCGGGTCTTCCTGCACGATGATACTGGCGAACTTGCGCTTACCTTCTTTCGCGTCAAGGGAAACTGGCTGGAAAAGGCACTGCCGGTCGATGAGACCGTGGTCGTCAGCGGCAAGGTGGATCGGTTCAACGGTCGAGCGTCGATGGTGCATCCCGACTATATGGTCAGGGTCGCCGAGGCGGAAAATCTGCCGCTCGTTGAGCCCGTCTATGGGCTGACTGCCGGCCTCTCCCCGCGAACCTTGCGGCGCTCCATCGAGGCGGCGGTGGAGCGGCTGCCGAATCTACCGGAGTGGCTCGACGAGGCCCTGCTCCGTCAGCAAGGCTTCCAAAGCGCAAGGGAAAGTTTCCACCGGCTGCACGAGCCGCGCGATGAAACCGACATCGATGCGCAAGCTCCCGCGCGGCGGCGGCTCGCCTATGACGAGTTCCTCGCTGGGCAGTTGTCGCTTTCGCTGGTCCGCCAGCGGCTGCGCAAGATCGCCGGAACGCCCGTTCATCCGACAGGTAAATTGAGTGAGCCGGTCATTCGTGCGCTGCCTTTCTCGCTCACAGCAAGCCAGTCGGCCGCGATCCGCGACGTCCTTGCAGACATGTCCGGCAGCGATCGCATGCTGCGCTTGCTGCAAGGCGACGTCGGTTCCGGCAAGACGGCGGTGGCGCTGATGGCCATGCTGGCCGCGATCGAATCGGGCGGCCAGGCGGTGCTGATGGCGCCAACCGAAATCCTTGCTCGGCAGCATCATGCCACGCTTTCGAAAATGGCCGCGCCGGCCGGTATCGGGATCGATGTTCTGACCGGGCGCACGAAGGGCAAGGAGCGCGATGCGATCCTGGAACGGATCGCTTCCGGCGAAACGCAGATGGTAATCGGAACGCACGCTTTGTTCCAGGAGGCGGTGAACTATCATCAACTCGTGCTCGCCATCGTCGACGAACAGCATCGTTTCGGCGTTCACCAACGGCTGCGCCTCACCGCGAAAGGCATTTCCCCACACATGCTCGTCATGACGGCGACACCAATTCCGCGCACACTCGTGCTCGCCGCCTTCGGTGACATGGACGTCTCCAAGCTCACCGAGAAGCCGGCCGGGCGAAAGCCGATACAGACGGTGACGATACCTACCGAGCGCACCGATGAGATCGTCGACCGGCTCGATGCGGCACTCGGCCAAGGCAAGAAAGCCTACTGGATCTGCCCGTTGGTGGAGGAGTCCGAGGAAAGCGACGTGATGTCCGCCGATGAGCGCTATCAGAGTCTCGTCCAGCGCTTCGGCAATGACGTCGGTCTCGTTCACGGCCGCATGTCCGGTCCGGACAAGGACGCCGTGATGCTTGCCTTCAAGAACGGCGAGGTTCGCTTGCTCGTGGCGACGACGGTCGTGGAGGTCGGCGTAGACGTTCCCGACGCGACGATCATGGTGATAGAGCACGCGGAGCGCTTCGGCCTGGCTCAACTGCACCAGTTGAGGGGCCGCGTCGGCCGAGGTGATGAGGCGTCGACCTGCATCCTCCTCTACAAGAGCCCGCTCAGCGAAGCGGGCCGCGCGCGCCTTTCCATTCTGCGCGAGACCGAGGACGGGTTCCTGATTGCCGAGGAGGACCTGAAACTACGCGGCGAAGGCGAACTTCTTGGAACACGCCAATCCGGTACGCCTGGGTTCCGCATCGCAAGCCTTGAGGCGCATGGTGATCTTCTGGAAATCGCCCGCAGGGATGCCGCCTATGTCATAGAGCGAGATCCGGAACTGACGTCAGAGCGTGGTGAAGCGCTGCGAACGCTCCTCTATCTTTACCGACGCGACGAGGCGATCCGTTTCCTGCGGGCCGGCTAATACCAACGACGGTCAGGCAGTCTTCTGCTGCGCGACCGGCCGTGGCGCATTGGCCAGCGGCCGGTGATCTGGCGCCACGAGACCGCCGGAGATCAGGAGCTTGGCTGCGTCCTCAGCGCTCATCTGCAACGGAATGATCTTCTCCCGTGGCACGAATAAGAGATATCCGGCGGTCGGAAGCGGCGTCGGCGGCAGGAATACAGCGACCATGTCCATACCGCGCTCGTTGAATTTGGCGGCGATCTCACCCTTCGCGTCGGTGGCGATGAAGACAAGAGACCAAAGGCCCGGGCTCGGATATTCGATCAGCCCCGCCGTCTTGAAAGATGAGGACTGGTCCTGGAGCACAGTTTGAAAAATCTGCTTCAAGGACTTGTAGATTGTGCGGACGAGCGGCGTCCGATTGAGGAGCGACTCGCCGAAATTGACGATCGACCGGCCGACGAGATTCGCGGTCAGGAAACCGACGAGCGTGATGACGACGATTGCAATAAGGAGGCCAAAGCCTGGGATCGCCACCGGCAAATAATTGTCCGGGTTGTAGAAGCGCGGCAGGTAGGGCTTCACCCAGCTATCCGCCCACTCGATGAAAGAGCGAACCAGCCAAACCGTGATAGCCACGGGTGCGCAGATGACCAGCCCCGTGAGAAAGTAATTGCGCAGCCGGGCTGCGATGATGCCGCGTTTGGAACCGTCCGTCATGCCGTTGCCATCGACCCCGTCACCCCGCCTCGAAGGCCGGATGATAGCTGAGCGTGCCGGAAACCCGCGTTTCCGACAAGCGTAGAACCATGAGATATTGCGGCGCACAACCCGGAAAAACAAGAGCCGGCTCGTGGGCAAATCCGAACTTTCGATAGAAGGCCGGCTCGCCGACCACGACGCAGCCCGACGCACCGGATCCACGTAAGATATCAAGGCCATGACGGATGAGCGCACTGCCCACGCCGCGCCCTTGCCTGTCTGGCCGCACCGAAACTGGACCAAGACCATACCAACCGGCAGCGGAGAGGGTGATCGTTACCGGCGAAAAGGCGATGTGAGCAATCACCTCGCCCGCATCTTCCGCAACAAGCGACATGGTAAGCGCGCCGGCAGCGCGCAAGCGCTCGATGATGAGCGCTTCCGACTGGTCGCTATGCGGATGACCGGCGAAGGCGGCCGCAGTCACATCGCGGATAGCCTCGTGATCGTCGCTCCGCTCCGGCCGGATGATCATTCGACGGTTACCGACTTGGCCAGGTTACGCGGCTGATCGACATCGGTACCCATGAAGACGGCCGTGTGATAGGCAAGAAGCTGGATCGGCAATGCGAAGATCATGGGTGCGATGATCTCGTCCACGTTCGGCAACACGATCGTATGCATCGTGTCGAGCTTCGACGCGGCAGCTCCCGTCTCGTCCGTAATGAGGATGATGCGCCCGCCCCGAGCGGCAACTTCTTGCATGTTCGAGACCGTCTTGTCGAAGAAACGATCGTGCGGCGCGATGACGATGACGGGCATGTTCTCGTCGATCAATGCGATCGGGCCATGCTTCAGTTCACCGGCCGCATAACCTTCCGCATGGATGTAGGAAATCTCCTTGAGCTTCAGTGCACCTTCCATCGCCAACGGGAAGCTGGTACCGCGGCCGAGGTAGAGCACGTCACGGCACTTCGACAGCTCGCGCGACAGCAGTTCGATCTTCGGCTGGATGCTGTTCAACACCTGGCCCATGATGCGCGGCATTTCGGCAAGACTTCTCACCAGCGCCTGCTCCTCTTGCTCGCTGACCGTGCCTCGCGCACGGCCAGCGCCGACGGCAAGCGCGGCTAGCACGGCAAGCTGGCAGGTGAAGGCCTTGGTCGACGCCACGCCGATCTCGGGGCCGGCGAGGATCGGGAAGACCGCGTCAGACTCCCGCGCGATCGTCGATTCGCGGGTATTGACGACGGCGCCGATCTTCAGGCCGTGTTCCTTGCAGTACCGGAGCGATGCCAGCGTATCGGCCGTTTCGCCAGACTGCGAAATGAAGAGAGCGGCCGATTGAGGCGAGAGCGGGATCTCGCGATAGCGGAATTCTGAAGCGACATCGATTTCAACCGGAAGGCGTGCATAACGCTCGAACCAGTACTTGCCGATCAGCCCGGCGAGATAGGCGGTACCGCAGGCGGAAAGCGCAAGACTCGGTACTTTGGCGAAATCGATGGCACCGGAAACGGCCGTCACCCGGTTTTCAATGAAGTTGATGTAGTGGCCGAGCGCATGGGAGATGACCTCCGGCTGCTCGTAGATTTCCTTCTCCATGAAGTGGCGATGATTGCCCTTGTCGACCATATAGGCCGCAGCCATCGAAATCTGACGCGGGCGCGTGACGACATTGCCGTCAATGTCGAAGATGTGCGCACCGGCCTTGCCGATAACGGCCCAGTCGCCATCGATCAGATAGGTGATTTCATTGGTGAAGGGCGCCAAGGCGATTGCATCTGACCCCAGGAACATTTCGCCGTCGCCATGGCCGATCGCGAGCGGCGGCCCGTTTCTCGCTGCCATGATCGTCGACGGATCATCTTCGAAGAGCACGGCAAGCGCATAGGCTCCGCTAACGCGCTTCAGCATCGCGTGCATCGCTTCGCGGCGTCCCATACCATCGCGATGGTATTTCGCCAGGAGATGCGCCACGACTTCCGTATCGGTATCGGTGCGGAACTCGGCGCCAGACGCAGCAAGTTCATCTTTCAGTTCCGCGAAATTCTCGATAATGCCGTTGTGGACCACGGCAACGCCGTCGGTGAAATGGGGATGTGCATTGCGCTCCGTCGGTGCGCCATGCGTCGCCCAGCGCGTGTGGGCAATGCCGATGTTGCCGGCCAACGGCTCCTCGTCCAGCTTCGCTTCGAGGTTGAACAGCTTCCCCTCGGCACGGCGGCGCTTCAACCGGCCGCCGTCGATGGTTGCGACACCGGCCGAATCATAACCGCGATACTCCAGCCGCTTCAACGCATCGACCAACCGCTCCGATACCGGCTCATTCCCGACGATGCCAACAATACCGCACATATCCCTCTCCGAATTCTTCACGCCTATCGCGGCGCGGTGGTTAGCCTACACCTTGCCGCCCCTCGGCTTTGGTAGCGAAATTGCCGCGTGAGGCAATCCCGTGCGATTTCACTTTCAATTTCAATATTTAACGAGATCTATTCGGCGGCCTTCGCCTTCTTCCTGGCGGCCTTGTCGGTTTCGTAGCGCTCGCGCAGGATCCGCGCCCTGCCCAGCTTGATGTCCTGACGTGCGCGCCCGAAGGCGACTGCGTCCGCGGGAACGTCGTCGGTAATGACGCTGCCGGACGCAACGAGCGCGCCATCGCCGATCGATACCGGAGCCACAAGCGACGAGTTCGATCCGATGAAGGCATTCTCGCCAATGCGGGTCAAATGCTTGTTCACCCCGTCATAGTTGCAGGTGATGGTTCCCGCGCCGATGTTCGATCCGGCACCGACGAATGCGTCGCCGATATAGGTCAGATGGTTAACCTTGGCACCGGCACCGATCTCAGCCTTCTTCACCTCGCAGAAATTGCCGACTTTCGATTTCGGGCCGAGATCGGCGCCGGGACGAAGTCGTGCGAACGGTCCGACCGTGGCGCCGGCTCGGACATACGCGCCCTCGAGATGCGAGAAGGCGTGGATGATCGCCCCGCTCTCCACGCTGACGCCGGGCCCAAAGACAACATTCGGCTCCACCAGGACATCCTGGGCAAGCTCGGTATCCCAGGAAAGGAAAACCGTTTCCGGCGCGATCATCGATACGCCCGCCAGCATCAGTTGGTGCCGCCGGCGCTGCTGCCAAAGACGCTCGATATAGGCGAGTTCCGCCCGTGTGTTGCAGCCGGTCAGTTCCTCCTCTGGCGCTTCGACAGCGACCGCCCTACCTCCGACCGTACGAACGATTTCAACGAGATCGGTGAGATAGTATTCGCCCTTGGCGTTGGCGTTGCCGATGCGACCGAGAAGATCGAGAGCCTTGCGGCCATTGACCGCCATCAGCCCGCCATTGCAATAGGTGATCCGACGCTCCGCCTCTGAGGCGTCCTTGTGCTCCCGGATCGCGACCAGCACGCCGTCCTCGACGATCAGGCGTCCATAACCCGTCGGATCGGCGGCTTCGAACCCGATGACGACCACGTCATTTCCTGTGGCCAGCCCCTCTCGCGCCGCCTTGAGCGGCCCTGCCGTGATGAGGGGTGTGTCGCCAAAGACGACCAGAATGTCGTCATACCCCCTGGCGATGGCTTCGCGAGCCGCGAGCACGGCGTGCCCGGTGCCGAGCCGTTCCTTTTGCAGGAACGAGGTCACGGTAACGCCGGCAGTTTGGGCGGCGTCGGAGACAGCCTCGGCATCGCGGCCGACGACCAGCGCCACGTCCGAAATAGAGGCGCTCGATAGAGCGTCGACGACGTGGGCGATCATCGGCCTGCCCGCCACCGGATGCAGCACCTTCGATACGGACGATTTCATCCGCGTGCTTTCGCCAGCCGCCAGGATGATTGCCAGGCACGTCCGTTCCATTCTGATTTCTCCTTGGTATTGATCGCAGGCGAATGCCCCATCGCCTGACTCGACGGTGTTCTTATAGGCAAGATATTGCGAGAAAGACAATTCTCACAATCACGTCGCGTAACCCTCGGTTAAAACCTGGCGACGGTCGCCCGACGCACACTCAAGCCTCCGGACGCAGCCTGCTTTCCGTCAAGAGGCCGCTTTCCTCAAGAATGGGATAGGCCACGGATGCTATGTGCGCGTTGATGCGCTTCAGGTCCCTCAACATGTCGAGATGCAGCGAACTCGTTTGCAAGCTCTGAAGCAGGCCGTCACGAAGGCGCTCGAGATGCCGCTCCGCCGAGCGTTTCTCCATGTGGCGAACATCGACCTTGACCTCGACCAGATGGCGAGCGAGGTCCGCATTGCGGCTGACAAAGATCGTCTGAGCGATGCGCAGATTGTCGATCGTCAGGTTGAACAGGCTTTTCAGCTCCTGATAGCCGTCTTCGGAAAACTTCAATCCATTGGTGACTTTCTTGCCGATCTGCTCACAGAGGCCTTTTTCGATGATGTCGCCCATGTGCTCGAGATTGATCGCATAATCGATGATGACGATCGATCGGCGACCGTCCTCGGCGCCGAGGCCGTCGCGTCCGAGCCTGGACAGGAATATCTTCACCTCCTGCTGAAGGAGATCGACCTGCTTTTCCATTTTTCCGATGTCATGCAGTTCAGCGAGATCGTTGTTGTTGAAGGCGCTCGATGCGCGCGTCAGCATCGCCTCCACCAGATCCCCGACACGCAAGACTTCGCGCGTCGCCCCGGAAAGCGCCATCACAGGGGTGTCAAGCGTCGCTTCGTCGAGATAACGCGGCCCCGTCTCGCCAGCTTCTTCGTCGGGAACGAACCGGCTCATCAGGCGCGCGAGTAGTCCTGCGAAGGGCCAGGCGACAATCGCAACTACGAGATTGAAGACAAGATGGACGTCGACCGGCAGGTTCTGCCGCGGCAACGGCAGATCCTGCAGCCACTCAGCCCCGATCCCTGCGATCGGAAGCGCTATGAGGCAGCCCATGCCGCGCACGACGAGGTTGCCAAGTGTGACGCGGCGCGCAGGGGGGGCTGAACCTAGGGTGGCGATAACCGGAGGAATGGCTCCCCCGAGATTGGCGCCGAGGACCAATGCGACGGTCAGCCCCGCGGAAAGCACCCCCGCAGACGAAAGCGAAAGGACAAGCATCACGATCGCCAGACTGGACGACGACGCAAAGGCCAGGCCCGCCGAGATGATCAGGGCAACCGGCCAGGCGCTGTCGAGCATGCCTAGAAACGCCGCGAGCGCGCGAGATTCCCGCATCGGTTCCGTTGCGGCGGAGAGCAGGTCGAGCGACAGTAACATCAAACCGATGCCGACAAGGGCGAAGCCGGCGCCCTGACGCGCGCTCGACCGGCTCATCCGGTGGACGAAGACGCCCGCCAGAATAATTGCCGGCGACAGCCATCCGATCCCGATGGCAACGATCCAGGCCGTCATCGCCGTTCCGACGTTGGCGCCAAGCAGCACGATCTGCGCCATTCGTGCGCGCACCAGCCCCTTTTCTACGAAGGAAGCCGTCATTAAGGCCGTGGCCGTCGAACTCTGCAAGGAAAGGGTCGCCACAAGGCCTGTCACAAACGAGCGAACTGCACCGCTCGTCCCCTGTGCGAGACCAGTCCGCAGCCTCGATCCGAACGCACGCGTGACGCCATCCTTGACGAGCGACAGGCCGAACAAGAGCAGCGCTACCGCACCGAACAGATTGATCATCACGATCGTTGACTGCATGGCATGTTCCCGTAATGGCACTGAAACTAGGACATTTTACCCTATTATCGAGCACAGGATTCCCAATTCGTCGCAATACCAACGCGCTCGGAAATTGACAATTTTGCAGATCGATTTCCGTTGCCGGCTAACGAATCCGACATCCACTTTCTTGTTCGCGCCCGATCTTGCTGCGCCGCGTGATTTTCCGATTGAGCGAGCACATCGCCTCATGCTGCGCATCACCAAATCGTTCGCGAGCATTGAACGCCGGCGGCCCGAGCGGAGGTGTCGCAATTTGCCACGAAGCGCCCTTCAATTCCTCTTTGGTTTGTTCTAAGGAACGAATTCGTTTTTGGCGTGATGCCACCGTACTGCAACAAGGTTTCTGCCCCTATGCTCGAATCGCTCAGAAAAGCTTCCCAGACATGGATCGTAAAAGGCCTGATGGCCATTCTCGTCATGTCGTTCATGGTATGGGGCGGTCAGACGTTGATGGTGGCAAGCACTCCCAACGCGGTGGTGACGGTCGGTGATATCAAGGTCTCTCCAAGCGATTTTCGCCTGGCATACGAGCGCCAATTGAGCCTGCTTTCGAGGCAGCTCGGGACACCGCTGACGCGCCAGCAGGCCCGTGCCTTCGGCATCGAGTCGCAGGTGTATTCTCAGCTGGTCGCCGGTGCCGCGCTCGATCAGCTCGCACTGGATATGAACCTTGGTCTCTCGGAAGATCGGCTTGCGAAGCTCATCGGCGACGATCCGGCGTTCCACAGCGTCAACGGCCAGTTCGACCGGCTGACGTTCTCGAGCGTGTTGCGCAACGCCGGCTTAACTGAGCAGGACTACATCAACAACCGCAGCCAGGTTGCGGTCCGGTCGCAGATCGTTGACGCGCTGTCCGACGGATACACCGCTCCAAAGGTACTGACCGACGCCGTCAGCAAATATCGCCACGAAAAGCGCTCGATCGACTACCTGCTGCTCTCGAATGCAAACATCGATGCGGTCAAAGCGCCGGGCGACGACGTGCTGGCGCCCTGGTTCGAAAGCCATAAGGCGAACTATCGCGCTCCCGAATATCGCAAGTTCAGCTATATCAAGCTGGAGCCGGAAGATCTGGTCGCGACCGAGACCGTGTCTGAGGAGGAGTTGCGCGCCGACTACGAGAAGCGCAAGGAAAGCTTCCGCTCGGCGGCAATGAGGACCGTCGAACAGCTCCGCTTCCCTTCCCGTGAGGCGGCAGACGCTGCGGCAAGCAAACTCTCGGCCGGCACCTCCTTCGACGATCTGGTCAAAGCCGAGGGCAAGACCGCGGCGGACGTTCTCCTCGGCGAATTCACGAAGGAGCGCATGCCCGACGCGAAGATCGCCGATGCCGCCTTCGCCGTTCCAGCGGAGGGTGGTGTTACGCCGGTCGTGGAAGGTGCCTTCGGCCCGGTTATTCTGCGCGTGACCAACATCAAACCGGAGACCACTCGCAGCTTCGACGAGGTGAAGGAGGAACTGCGGAAGGAAATCGCGCTGTCGGCCGCACGCGAAGAGGTCGTCAACCTTCACGATCGGATCGAGGACGAGCGCGCCGCCGGCGCCACGGTCAGGCAAGTGGCTGATCAGATGAAACTAAAGCTTGTCACGATCGACGCGATCGACGCCACCGGCAAGGACCAAAACGGCGATGAGGTTCAGGGGCTTCCTGAGCCGCGCGCACTTCTCCAGGAAGTCTTCAAGGCGGAAGTGGGGCTCGACACCCTTTCCGTCAACATCGGCCGTGACGGCTCTGCGTGGTTCGATCTTGAAGAGATCATCCCCGCCCGCGACCGCACGCTGGATGAGGTTCGCGACGAGGTTGCGGCAGACTGGACTGCCGAACAACAGCGGGCGGCGCTTGCCACCAAGGCGGCCGAACTCAAGCAACGCGTCGAGAAGGGTGCGAAGCTTGCCGACATTGCGAGCGAACTTGGCCTGGTCGTCGAAACGAAAGCCGGCCTGACCCGCTCGACCGAAGATGCTGCATTGAGCCCAGCGGCCGTAGCCGCGGCCTTTGGCGGCGCCAACGGACATGTTGCGAACGCGCCGGGCATTGGCGGCGAAGGCCAGGTCCTCCTCCAGGTAACGGCTGTGGACGATAGCGATCCCGCAAGCGCCCTCGACAACGATAGCCGTCAAGTCGAGGCCATTGCTCGCGCCAGCGGAGACGACATCCTTGATCAGATGGTCTCCACTCTGCAGACGGCCTACGGGGTGGCGATCAACCAGACACTCGCCGAAACCGCATTGGCGCAACGCTGACAGACAAAAAAGCTGCGGACAGGGGGACGAACTCATGAGTGATTTGAAGCCGTTCGTCGCGAAAGTGGCAACTCGCGAGGCACTCAATCGTGAAGACGCACGGGCCGCCTTCGAGATCATCATGTCCGGAGCTGCGACGCCTTCGCAAATCGGCGGCTTCCTGATGGCGCTTCGGGTGCGCGGAGAAACCGTCGACGAAATCGTCGGGGCGGTTGGCGCAATGCGCGCACGCATGCTGCCGGTCGAGGCTCCGGAAGATGCAGTCGACATCGTCGGCACCGGCGGTGACGGCACCGGCACCTACAATATCTCGACGCTCGCCTCTTTGATCGTCGCCGGCGCCGGCGTGCCGGTTGCAAAGCATGGCAACCGGGCGCTGAGTTCCAAATCCGGAGCCGCCGATGCGCTTTCTTGCCTCGGGATCAATCTCGAGATCGGACCGGAAGCGATTTCGCGCTGCATCTATGAGGCCGGCATCGGCTTCATGTTCGCCCAGCAGCATCATTCCGCGATGCGGCATGTCGGCCCCACGCGGGTCGAACTCGGCACAAGAACGATCTTCAACCTGCTCGGCCCACTTTCGAATCCGGCCGGCGTCAAGCGGCAACTCGTCGGCGTCTATGCGCCGCAATGGGTAGACCCGCTTGCCGAAGTTCTGCGCGATCTCGGCTCGGAGAACGTCTGGGTGGTCCACGGCGAAGGACTCGACGAAATCACGACGACCGGCGTAACCAAAGTCGCCGCGCTGCAGGACGGCAAGATCACGAGCTTCGAGTTGACGCCGGCCGATTTCGGCCTTCAGACGGCCACGCTCGAGGCGCTGAAAGGCGGCGATGGAGCCTACAATGCCATTGCGCTGCAGGCCGTTCTCGACGGCGCGGAGAATGCCTATCGGGACATTTCGCTTGCGAACGCCGCCGCTTCATTGATGATAGCGGGGCGCGCCAAAGACCTCACCGAAGGCATGGCGCTCGCCCGGCAGTCGCTCTCGAGCGGTGCGGCGAAAACTGCCCTGCAGCGGCTGATCAGCGTCTCCAATGCCGCTTGAGGAGAAGATGGTCCCATGACGGATATCCTGCGCAAAATCGAAGCCTACAAGCGCGATGAGATCGCCTCAGCGAAATCGCGCGTCCCGCTCGAGGAGTTGAAAGCGCAGATCGCGGATCAATCGCCATCGCGGGGCTTCCACGCCGCCCTCGCCTTGGGCCGCGAAAAAGGCGAATTCGGCCTGATCGCCGAGATCAAGAAGGCAAGCCCTTCGAAAGGGCTGATCCGTCCCGACTTCGATCCCCCGGCGCTTGCCAGAGCCTATGCGGCCGGGGGGGCAGCTTGCCTATCCGTCTTGACGGACAAGCCTAGCTTCCAGGGTGCGCCGGAGTTCCTGACGGCGGCGCGAGCGGCCTGTGCGTTACCGGCGTTGCGCAAGGACTTCATGTTCGACACGTATCAGGTGTTTGAAGCGCGCGCCTGGGGGGCCGACTGCATCCTGTTGATTATGGCGTCCTTAAGCGACGATGATGCCCGTCGCCTTGAGGACTCGGCCCTTGAGCTCGGCATGGATGTCCTCGTCGAAGTGCATGACGCCCGCGAGATGGAACGGGCGCTAACGTTGAACTCTCCGCTCGTCGGCATCAACAATCGCAATCTCAGGACATTCGAAGTCGATCTCGCCGTGTCCGAACAACTCGCCGCGATGGTTCCGTCGGACCGCCTACTCGTAGGTGAGAGCGGCATCTTTACCCATGAGGATTGCCGGCGATTGGAACGGAGCGGCATCACCACTTTCCTCGTCGGCGAGAGCCTGATGAGAAAGGACGATGTCGAGGCAGCGACGCGGGCACTGCTGACGGGCTCCGGAAACGTATTGGCGGCCGAGTGATGAGCGGTCCGTCCCTCACCCACATCGACAGCGCCGGCGAAGCCAACATGGTCGATGTCGGCGACAAGACCGAGACCGTGCGCGTCGCCGTCGCCGAAGGCTATGTGCGAATGCGCCCGGAAACGCTCGCGCTGATTCTTGAGGGCAATGCCAAGAAGGGCGACGTCATCGGCACCGCACGGCTTGCGGGGATCATGGCCGCGAAACAGACGTCCAATCTCATTCCCCTCTGCCATCCGCTGATGCTGACGAAGGTCTCGGTGGATATCATGCCGGACGACGCCCTGCCGGGACTTCGCATCGAGGCGATGGCAAAGCTGACGGGGCGGACAGGCGTCGAGATGGAGGCTCTAACCGCCGTCAGCATCGCCTGCCTGACGATATACGACATGGCGAAGGCCGCGGATCGCGAAATGGAGATCGGCGGCGTTCGGCTGGTCAGCAAATCGGGTGGGCGTTCCGGTGACTACCGGCGCCAAGGAGACAACAGCTGATGTCGCTGCTTTCGGTTGAGGACGCACTCGCCAGGGTAATTGACAAAGCTCGCCCGCATCGGCGGACAGAAAAGCTCGCCCTGCACGATTGCTTCGGCCGCGTGCTGGCTGAGGATATCACCGCGCGGGTCACCCATCCCGCTTTCGACAATTCGGCGATGGATGGTTATGCGGTTCGCCACGAGGACATCGTCAACATAGGCGCGCAGCTTGTTGTGACCGGCCAGTCGGCCGCGGGGCATGGATTTCGGGGAGAGGTTCGTGCCGGCGAGGCCGTTCGTATCTTTACTGGCGCCCCCCTGCCCGCCGGTGCGGACACAGTCATCATCCAGGAGGACACCGAAAAGCTTTCGGGCGGAAAGATCCGCACGCTGTTCGCCCCGGCAAGGGGTCGTCATATCCGGCTTGCGGGGCAGGATTTCGTAGAGGGCGACATCGGTCTGGCCGCAGGCAGCGTGCTCGACGCCGGGCGACTGACGCTCGCCGCAGGCATGAGCCATGAGAGCCTGCGGGTGTTCGAGAGACCGAAGATTGCTATCATCGCCACCGGCGACGAGTTATTGCCACCGGGAAGTTCCCCTGGTGCGGACCAGATCATCGCATCGAATACTTATGGTGTGGCCGCCATTGCACGCGAAAACGGTGGCGAATTCCTTGATCTTGGCATTGTGCCGGACAACGAGGCGGCAATTTCGGCTGCTGTCGCCAAGGCTCAAGCGGCCGGCGCAGATGTCCTGGTGACGCTCGGCGGAGCCTCCGTCGGCGACCATGACCTCGTTCAATCGACTCTTCTATCGCGCGGCATGGTGCTGGATTTCTGGCGCATCGCCATGCGCCCGGGCAAGCCGCTGATGGTCGGCGAGCTCGCCGGCATGACCGTCCTCGGCTTACCGGGAAATCCTGTCTCGAGCCTCGTGTGCGCGCTGCTCTTTCTTGAGCCGCTGACACGGCATCTGGCCCATCTACCGCCTCGTTCGCGGATGACGACGGCACGACTTGCGACCCCCTTGCCCGCCAACGACCGCCGCCAGGATTATGTCCGCGCGCGACTGACGGTCGATCCGGACGGCTCGCTCCTCGCCCATCCATTCGCGCGTCAGGATTCTTCGATGATGAATATCTTCGCGCAATCCGACGGGCTCATCGTTCGCGCGCCGCATGCCGCAGCCGCTTCAAGCGGCGATCCATGCAACGTCCTGCGGCTGCGCTGAAGCCTCAGCGAGCCCCCCGCAGTCGCGCTCTCCAGAGATTTCCGCCGCCTTGTCATACGACAGACATGCAAAGCGTATAGCAAGGAACTCGCTCAATCATCTGTCCCGGCGGCTGACTACGGATGAACTAGCAGGCGCCAGGACAGTTTGAGGAAAGGTCGGGTATCGCCCGGCCTTTTGCGTTTTTGCGATGCGCTCCGCGTCAGGCTGCATCGTCAACGCAGCGCGAGACGAGAATCTTGTCGATCCGTCGTCCGTCCATGTCGACAACCTCGAAACGGTAGCCATGGGCCTCGGCGATGTCGCCTTCCTCCGGCGTCTTGCGCAGCTGCTGAACGAGAAAACCCGCGATCGTCTCGAAATTGCCATCCGCATCGATGCCTTCGATGCCAATTGCCAGATGAATCTCGTCGATCGGTGTGCGCCCATCAACCATATAGCTGCCGTCTTCGCGGACCCGGATGAGCGCATGCTCGATATCATCGTAGTTCGACGGCAGCACGCCGACGATCGCCTCTAAGATATCAGCCGTTGTGATAATCCCTTCCGTGCTGCCGTACTCGTCAACGATCATCGCCATATCGATGCTCGTTGTCTTGAACCCATCGAGCGCCTTTAGGCACGAGGCGGTCTCCGGCAAGGTCAGGATATCCCGAATGTGGCCATGCAGATCGAAGGAGGCGTTTGCAGGCATGTTCAGAACCTCTTTGGCGAGAATCGCACCGAGAACATCGCCTGTGGGACCGTCCACGACCGGATAGCGAGAGTGACCGAACTCCCGGACCTTGCGCCGGATGGTTTCGAGATCGTCATTGGCGTCGATGAAGCGCATCTCCGTCCGGTGAGTCATGATTGACTTTACGTTGCGGTCGCCAAGCCGAATGATCCGGCGGAGCATTTCATGCTCGGTCTTTTCAATCGCGCCGCTTTCGACGCCCTCCGCCATGATCGCCTGAACTTCCTCTTCCGTCACGTGATCCGGATCGTCCGGACGCATGCCGAACAGGCGGATGGCCACTGCAGCGGCGGTCTCGAAGAGATAGACGACGGGTGCCGAAATGCGGGAGAGCAACGTCATCGGTGTTGCAACGAACATCGCAAGCGCCTCGGAATTCCTGAGCGCAAGCTGTTTCGGAATGAGTTCGCCGATGACCACCGAAAGGAAGGTGATGAGTGTCACCACCAGTCCGACGGCGACGGTATGGCCGTAGGGCCGGATCCAAGCCACCTCATCGAAGAACGGTGCTATCTTGGCGGCGATCGTTGCGCCGCCATAGGCACCCGCCAGGATGCCGACGAGGGTAATACCGACCTGCACCGTGGAGAGGAACTTTCCCGGATCCTCGGCCAGCTTCAATGCGGCCTCCGCCCGTCGATTTCCCTGTTTGACCATTTGGCGAAGCAGCGGTTTGCTTGCCGAGACAATTGCCATTTCCGAAAGCGCAAAGAAAGCGTTGATCAAGAGCAAAGCGAAAATTACAAAAATCTCGGACATGGTCTCCAGGTCGCCGTTGATGCAAGGCCGCGCCGCACGGAACGGCCATCTCCCAGATAGGCTACATGCGGAGATCGGGCAAGGTCACGCTACAATTTCGTGGCGAGCGACGATCGGCCTCATGCGGTATCCGCGTGCAGCGCCTGTCGAACGCGATCGCGCCCGACCTTGATGACATGCTCCATTGCCAAACGCGCGCCCGCCTCATCTCGTCTCCCGATCTCCTCGACAATTCGAATGTGGTTGCGGGCAACCTCGTCGATGCCGTTTTTCTCGGCGGTGGGCGAGCTCAACTTGAATACGCCAACAAGTGCCGCCTCGATCAAGCCGCCGACCGTTCGCAGGAATGGGTTTCCGGATGCGTCCAGAACGGAAAGATGAAACTTGAGGTCGGCGACAGCGAGGCTTTCCGCGGTGTGATTCACGTCGCCCATGGCGACGGCAAGGCGCATCATGCCAGCGATTTCCGCATCGGTCGCGTTTCGCGCCGCCAGCGCTGCGGCATGCGGCTCGAACGCAAGCCGCACCTCGCTGAGGTGATAGAGGAACTCGTCGTCGACGCCGGCTACGAAATGCCAGGTCAGGATGTCGCTGTCGAAGAGGTTCCAGTCTTTTCTCGGCCTCACACGCGTGCCGATCCGGGCGCGCGGCACCACAAGCCCCTTGGCCGCCAAGGTTTTCATCGCTTCGCGCAGAACGGTCCTTGAGACCCTGAAGCGAGCCGCCAGCTCCGGGTCGCCGGGCAGAATGCTGCCGACCGGGAATTCCCCTGAAACGATTGCTTTTCCGAGTTGGTCCACGACTTGCGCATGGCTCGTGCGCTTCGGCGCGCCGGATATCACAGTTTCAAACAGGCTCTTGCTCAACCCGTTCCCCCTCCCAAGAATACCTCCGCGGAGGCCGCGCTCGTCAATTGGTGGGTGGCGTTCAACCGCCATCTTCGTCCACGGCGCGAAAGTAATTCAACTCTAATTCGAATAAGCGATTCCTCAAAGTCGGTCCGACACCATGGCGAAGGTCGGTTTGTCGCACCTATGACGACCGCCCAAATTGGCGAAACCCCGCGTGGCGACGCGGGGTTTGCCGGCACTAGAGCCCCATGCGTTCAAATGAACGCACAAAGGATGCTCTAGCACTTTGATTCTAGAGCATCTTATCCGACTTCAGTGATGTCACTTGAAAGCGGGATGCTCTAGAGCGCTATGACGTTACCGCCTGCTGCGTGTTTCATACATCGTTGCCGATTTAAGGACAAAACATGCAGCCATTCAAAGCACTACAGCGACCTTTTGTGCGTCTGAAAAGACGCAGGGCGCTGTAGAGCAGGATTTCGCCGCCTATTGCGGCAGCTTGTCGTCGACGCCTTCAACGTAGAAGTTCATGCCGAGCAACGTGGCGTCATCGGCGCTTTCACCCGCCTTCAGCCAGGCGCTGCCGTCCTGCTTGTTGAGCGGACCAGTGAACGGCTTCAATTCACCGGATTTGATCTTGGCTTCAGTTGCCTCGGCCATCGCCTTCACGTCGTCCGGCATGTTGGTATAGGGCGCCATGGTCAAGATGCCGTCTTTCAAACCATCCCAGCTCGACGTCGTTTCCCACTTTCCGTCGAGGAAGGCTTGTGTGCGCTTCACATAGTAGGCCCCCCAGGTGTCGACGATGGCCGTCAGCTGCGTCTGAGGGCCTGCCGCAATCATATCGGATGCCTGGCCGAACGCCTTGATGCCGCGCTCGGCAGCGACCTGCATGGGCGCGGTCGTGTCGGTGTGCTGCGTCAGGATATCGACGCCCTGGTCGACCAGCGCCTTGGCGGCGTCGGCCTCCTTGCCGGGATCGAACCAGGTGTTCGCCCATACGACCTTGATCTTGAAGTCCGGATTGACTGAGCGGGCGCCAATCACGAAGGAGTTGATGCCCATTACGACTTCCGGGATCGGGAACGAAGCGATGTAGCCGGCGACGCCCTTCTGCGAAAGCTTCGCTGCGATCTGGCCCTGAATGTAGCGGCCTTCGTAGAAGCGACTGTTGTAGGTCGCGACGTTCGGAGCGGTCTTATAGCCGGTTGCGTGTTCGAACTTCACGTCGGGGAACTTCTGCGCAATCTTGATCGTCGCATCCATGAAGCCGAAAGACGTCGTGAAGATCAGCCCGCAGCCCGAACGCGCCAGCCGTTCGATGGCGCGCTCGGCGTCAGGACCTTCCGGCACGTTTTCGAGAAACTGCGTTTCGATCTTGTCGCCAAGTTCCTTTTCGAGCTGCTGGCGACCGATGTCATGCGCCTGCGTCCAGCCGCCATCGGTCTTGGAGCCAACATAGACGAAGCAGATCTTGGCCTTTTCCTGGGCACTTGCCGCCGACGTGAAGCCGAGCACGGCAGTTGTGGTTGCGAGGGCAAGCAGTAGTTTTTTCATTTTTACCTCTGTCGGTTGAGAACTTCCGTCTGGCTTGTTGTTGTTCACCGGTCCGGCACAAACGGTTTGCCGAGCGATGCCGGCGTGTTGATCAGGGTCATGCGCCGGTTGTGTGAGATAAGGATAAGTACGACAACTGTCGCAACATAGGGAAGCGAAGAAAGGAACTGCGAGGGAATCCCGATGCCGAAAGCCTGCGCGTGAAGTTGGCTGATCGAAACCGCGCCGAACAGATATCCGCCAGCGACGACGCGCCAGGGGCGCCAGGACGCAAAGACCACCAGGGCAAGCGCGATCCAGCCGCGCCCTGCCGACATGTTCTCTACCCATTGCGGCGTATAGACGAGTGACAGCTGCGCACCGGCGAGGCCGGCGCAGGCACCGCCAAACAAGACGGCCATATACCGTGTTCTGATGACATCGACGCCGAGTGCATGGGCAGAGGCGTGACTGTCGCCCACGGCGCGCAACTTCAGACCCGCGCGGCTCCGGAACAGGAACCAATGGATACCGGCAACCACTGCGATCGACAGATAGAAAATGGCGTCCTGTCGAAACAGCAGCGGCCCGAGAAACGGAATCTGGGAGAGGAGCGGTATGGCGATCGGTTGCAGCTTGATGCCCTGCATCCCGAGGAAACTCTCCCCGAGCATACCCGACACGCCAAGCCCCAGGAGCGTCAACGCCAGACCCGTCGCCACCTGATTGGCAACAAGCGTCAGCGTAAGGAAGGCAAAAAGGAGCGAAAAAAGCGACCCGCAGGCGATGCCGGCAAGCAGGCCGACATAGGGCGAACCACTGAGCTGCGTCGCGGCAAAGGCGCTGACGGCGCCCATGATCATCATGCCCTCGACCCCGAGATTGAGGACGCCGGATCGCTCTGCAACAAGTTCGCCTGCAGCGGCAAGGACGAGCGGCGTCGCCGCTGTGATGACGCTCAACAGGATTGCTTCAACCATGCCCATCAGTGGCTTCCATCCGTCTTGATCGCGGCGAGTCTCTCCCACACGAGCCTTATGCGATAGTGAATGAGCGTGTCGCAGGACAGCACGAAGAACAGCAGCAGCCCCTGGAAGACACGCGTGACTTTTTCAGATACGCCGATCGAGAGCTGTGCCGCCTCGCCACCGAGATAGGTCAGCGCCAGGACGAGGCCGGCGGCGATGATGCCGAGTGGATTTAGGCGGCCGAGGAAAGCGACGATGATTGCCGTGAAGCCGTAGCCGGGCGAGATTACCGGCCGCAATTGCTGGATGGCGCCGCTTACCTCCGCGATCCCGGCCAGCCCGGCCAATGCGCCCGAGAACAGCATCGAAAACCAGATCATCTTGCGCGACGAAAAGCCGGCAAAGCGCCCTGCCCGCGCGGATTGGCCAAGCACGGTGATTTCGAATCCTCGCAACGTATAACGCATCATGAACCAGACCAGAACCGCAGCAATGATGGCGAAGGCGAAGCCCCAATGCGTGCGTCCGGAAGCGAGCATTTCGGGAAGGATCGCATCGGAGGCAAAGGTGCGGGTTTCGGGAAAATTCATGCCCTGCGGATTGCGCCAGGGTCCGCGTACGAGCCAGTCAAGAAATAGCTGGGCCACATAGACCAGCATCAGGCTCGTCAGGATCTCGTTTGTGTTCATATGTGCCTTGAGGAAGGCCGGTATCGCCGCGAAAAGTGCGCCGCCAAGCATGCCGAAAAGCATCATCATCGGCAGCACCAGCGGCGATTGCCAGTCGTAGAAAACGACCGGCAGGATCGATCCCGCGATCGCCCCCATGATGAACTGGCCCTCGGCACCGATGTTCCAGTTGTTGGAACGGAAGCAGACGGAGAGCCCGACCCCGATCAGGATCAACGGCGCGGCCTTGATCGCCAATTCGTGCAGCGACCAGACCTCAATCAATGGTTCCACGAAGAAGCTGTATAGCGCCGTCACCGGATTTTTGCCGAGCAGCGCGAACATGATGCCGCCAAAGAAGATGGTCAGCGCGAAAGCGATGAATGGCGACAGGATTGAGAACAGCGCCGAGACCTTTGCGCGTTTTTCGAGTTCAATGCGCATGTGCCGCTCCCGCGCCTTCCGTCTTGCCGTACATGCCCCCCATCAATAGCCCGATCTTCTCGCGTGACAGTTCCCGTGCCGGATAGGGATCGGAAAGGCGCCCCTCGCTGATGACGGCGATCTCGGTCGCCACCTCGAATATTTCGTCCAGGTCCTGGCTGATGACGAGCACCGCGGAACCTGCCTTGGCAAGGTCCACCAAAGCCTGGCGAATACGGCTTGCCGCCCCCGCGTCGACACCCCAGGTCGGTTGGTTCACCACGAGCACCGATGGTTGGCGATCGAGTTCGCGGCCCACAATGAATTTCTGCAGGTTGCCGCCCGAGAGTGAACCCGCCGGAGGGTCTTCGCCGCTCTTACGAACATCCATCGCTTCGGAAATCCGCCTCGTCGCCGCCTTCACCGCGCTCTGGCGAATGATCCTGAGGAATCCGCCACCGAGAAACGCTCGCTTGTCGGAACGATTGCGTGCCAGGACCAGATTGTCCGACAAGGAAAGCGCTGCGACCGCCGCATGCCCATGCCGCTCCTCCGGAACGAATCCGGCGCCCATCAGGCGTCGCGCATTGATATTCCTGGTTCCAACGGGCCTCTGCCGTATCAGCACTGCGTTGTCGTCCGCGACGGGATATTCCCCCGACAAGGCGTCGAAAAGTTCGCTCTGGCCATTGCCGGCCACGCCGGCGATTGCCAGCACTTCACCGGCCCGAACCTTGAGGCAGACGTTCTTCAATGAAACTGCGAAGGGCGTGCGCGCTGCGACCGAAAGATGGCGCGCCTCTAGCTGCACATCGCCCTTGGTGTTCGTGCCCTCCGGGGTGACCGGCGCGACATCGCTTCCGACCATCATCCGCGCCAACGAGGCCGGTGTCTCAGCGCGGGGATCACAAGCGCCCGTCACCTTGCCGTGTCTCAGAACCGTCGCCCGGTCGCAAAGGCGCTGCACTTCCTCGAGGCGATGGCTGATATAGAGGACCGAGCGCCCTTCCGACTTCAGTTTCCAAAGCGTCTCGAACAGGCGGTCGGCCTCCTGCGGCGTCAGCACCGAGGTCGGCTCGTCGAGAATGATCAACTGTGGATTCTGCAAGAGCGCGCGCACGATCTCGATCCGCTGCCGCTCGCCGACCGAGAGATCCGCGACATGCGCCTTGGGATCGAGAGGCAGGCCATAGGCGTGCGAAAGCCGCGACGCCTCGTCTGCGACGCGGGCAAGCGAGACGTTCCGATCCATCGAAAGCGCGATGTTCTCTGCGACGGTCAGCGCTTCGAACAGGGAAAAATGCTGGAAAACCATGCCGATGCCGAGCTTGCGCGCGTCACCGGGGCTGCCGATGCGCACCGGTTCACCCTGCCACGCGATCTCGCCGGCCGTGGGCGCCAGCACGCCGAACAGCATCTTCACCAGGGTAGACTTGCCCGCGCCGTTTTCGCCGAGCAAGGCGTGGATTTCCCCGGGCTCTATCTGCAGATTGATCGCGTTGCAGGCTGCGAACGAGCCGAACAATTTCGTCAGGTTGCTCACGGCCAACAACGGACCGCTAGCAGTTTGTCCCTTACCAGGCACGCTGCCCTCTTTTCCCCTCTATTGATCCCCGCCCACCTCAGGTTTCGATCACGGAATCAACAACGTCGTTCCACTCGTTTTTCTTGTTTCCAGATCCGTATGCGCCCGACCGGCCTCGCCGAGCGGATAGGTCTGATTGATATTGATACGCACTTTGTTGCTTTGCACAACATCAAACAGGGAATTCGCGCATGCCTCCAACGCCGCTCTCGTCGAGACATAACTGAAGAGAGTCGGACGCGTGGCAAAGAGCGAGCCCTTCTGCGCGAGGATACCGATACTGAATGCCTCTACCGCCCCGGAAGAGTTGCCAAAGCTAACCCAGAGCCCGCGCGGTTTCAGGCAGTCGAGCGATGCCGGGTAGGTATCGCGACCAACCGAATCGTAAACGACATCGACGCCACGACCGCCAGTCAACTCTTTGACGCGCGCGACGAAATTGTCAGTCCGATAGTCGATGACATGGTCATAGCCGTGTGCGAGCGCCAGATCGATCTTCTCCTGCGAGCCGGCCGTGCCGATCACGGTCGCGCCCAGCGCCTTCGCCCACTGGCCGGCAATCAGACCGACGCCGCCGGCTGCCGCGTGGAAGAGCAATGTTGTCTCCGGGCCGACCTTGAAGGTTTGATTGAGCAAATATTGGGCAGTCATGCCCTTGAGCATCATCGCTGCCGCCGTCTCCAGGCTGATCCCGTCGGGGACCTTCACCAATTGCGATGCCTCGACATTGCGTTCGCTTGCATAGGCGCCATCGGCCGACGCGTAGGCAACGCGATCGCCGATCGAGAAAAGGTTCACTCCGTCACCCACGGCAGTGACGATACCTGCTCCCTCCTTGCCCGGAATGAACGGCAAGCCGGTTGCCGACTTATATAGGCCGGTGCGGAAATAGACGTCGATGAAGTTGAGGCCAACTGCCACCTGCCGGATCTGGACCTCGCCAGGCCCTGGTGCCGACAGCGTCACCCCTTCCATCTTCAGGACCTCGGGTCCACCGAGTTCGCGAACAACGATCGCCTGTGCCATGGTCAACTCCTCGTGCGGCCGAGATTGGGAAATATCTGCAGAACAAAACCGATGACGTAGAGATAGAGCCCGGTCGCCACGACGCCAACAGCCACCCAGTCGGGTGTCTCGAAATGCAGAAGCAGAGCATACATGCCGAGCGCGGACCAGACCAGGAAGACGCCGAGATTGAGAGGCCTTAGCCTCTCCACGCGCACGGGATGAAGAAAATTGATCGGCAGGAACGTCAGCACGACAGAGAGGAAAACGACGATCGACGCCGTCACTTCGCTCGCCTGGATGACGAAGAGCGTGAAGACGATCATGTTCCATACGACCGGGAAGCCGGAAAAGAAGTACTCGTCCGTCTTCATTCCCATGTCCGCGTAGTAGATCGCGCTCGACACGACGATGGCGCCCGCGGCCACGAAGGACCAAGGCTCGCCGATCATGCCGCTTTGATAGAGCGCGAATGCGGGCAGCAAGACGTAGGTCACATAGTCTATGACGTTGTCGAGCGTGTCGCCCGACCAGTTGGGCAGCACTTCCTTGACCTGCACCTTGCGCGCGATCGGCCCGTCGATGCCGTCGACGAGCAGCGCCAGCCCGAGCCACCAGAACATATCGACGAAGCGATGTTCAGCGGCCGCCACGACCCCGAGGAATGCCAGGAAGGAACCGGAGGCCGTCAGTATGTGTACGGAAAAGGCCCTGATTTCCGCATAGGGAACTCTTCTGTAGTTAAAGAACTTCATGGGCGACGCCGCCTATCCCCTACATCCCGCCTTTTTCGCAGCCAAGAGGCCACACCTCGACCGCATGCCGGCGCTTTGGCCGTAATATGCACCGTTTGCAATGCATCGCCAGCAAAATTCAACTGCAAAATCATCGCAAAGGAATTGTCCTGTGGACACGCGGCGCTTGCTTCCGCGCCGATTCAGCCCATTTATTTCAACGAACTATGCGAGTAGAACGACTACCGACTTTAAGAGAATGCGCAGGGATGCGTCGGCTATGGATCATTATGACATCGTCATCATCGGAGCGGGCCTTGCAGGTTCGCTCGCCGCGATCGCGCTGGCGCGAAACGGCCACCGGGTCGCGCTGATCGGCCCGAAGCCTGCGATCGCCGACGGACGCACGACGGCGCTCATGGACCAATCGATCGAATACCTCAAGAAGCTCGATCTTTGGAATGAGACCGTGTCGCTGACGGCACCGCTCGTCGCCATTCATATCATCGATGGCACAAGGCGGCTGCTCCGTGCGCCGCCGGTCAATTTTAGGGCGGCGGAAGTCGGACTGGATGCCTTCGGCTACAACATTCCGAATGCGCCCTTCCTCGAGATTCTGGAGAAGCATGAAGCCGGCTTGCCGACGCTCGACAGAATGCCTGTGGCGGCGAAGACCTTCGACTTCGAAGAAGAGGGAGTCCGGATCGGGCTCGACGACGGGAGAACGATTATTGCCGATCTGATCATCGGTGCCGATGGCCGGCGCTCTACCGTGCGCGAGGCGGCGGGCATCTCCGTGCTCACATGGTCCTATCCGCAGACGGCTATCGTCTTGAATTTTTCCCATGAGCTTCCGCACTACGACGTGTCGACCGAGTTCCATACCGAAGCCGGTCCGTTCACGCAGGTTCCGCTTCCGGGCAATCGTTCGAGCCTTGTCTGGGTCCAGAAGCCGCGCGATGCGGAAGAGACGCTGAAGCTCGCGCCGGACGTGCTTTCGCGGACGATCGAGGATCGGCTGCAATCGATACTCGGCAAGGTTTCAGCAGAGGGTATCCCGCAGTCCTTCCCGCTCTCGGGCATGACGGCCCGTCGCTTCGGCAAGGGGCGCACCATGCTGGTTGGCGAGGCGGCCCATGCTTTTCCGCCGATCGGCGCCCAGGGACTCAACTTGAGCCTGCGCGATGTTATGACGCTGGTCGAGCTCGTCGGCTCTTCGACCGGCAGCAGACTGCCGGCCGAAACGGGCGATCGGTTCGACAGCCGCAGGCGCATGGATATCGTCAGCAGAACCGCGAGCGTGGATCTTCTCAACCGCTCGCTGCTCTCCGAATTCCTTCCGGTTCAGGCGCTGCGCGCGATCGGCTTGCACCTGCTCTCGTCCGCCGGCCCGCTTCGCGGGCTGCTGATGCGTGAAGGCATTCATCCCGGCAGCGCCATTCATGAGCTCAAGGAGGGCCTACGGGAAAAGATCGGCCGGAAGAGCGCCTGACCGAATCAGGAAAAGCAAGGCGGTTACGGTCGCGACCGAAAGCAGCGTCGTGATGAGGATTGTCGCCGAGGCGCGCTCCTGCCAGACGTGGTACTGCTGCGCGATCACGAAGACGTTCGTCGCGGTCGGCAGCGATGCGAGCAGCACGGCCGTCTGCAGCCAGACAGGATCATATCCACCGCCGAGACTCAGCGCGAAGTACATCATCACAGGGTGGAGAACGAGCTTAACCGGAACGATGTAGCCGATTTCGACAGGGATTCGCTTGATTGGCCGCAGTGCCAGGGTAACGCCCATCGCAAACAGCGCACAAGGAGCAGCCGCCTGCGCCAGATAGTCAATCAGCCGCTGAACCGGCACTGGTGGCTGTACCGCGAGGAACGCCGCGACGACACCGGCAAATGTCGACAGAATGAAGGGATGCAGCGCGATCCTCCGCACAATGGCGAGCACGAGGACGGCGGGCGGCTCCTTGCGACCGCCCACAGCAGCCATCATTGCTGGCGCGACAGTAAAGTGCGCCGCGTTCTCAAAGCAGAAGATCAGGGCAACCGGAACGGCCGCCGCTTCGCCGAACGCAAGCAACGCCAGCCCCGGTCCCATATAGCCGATATTGCCATAGGCGGCGGCAAATCCCTGGATCGTCGCCTCCGCAACGGTGTTCCGTCGAAGAAACAGGCCGACGGAGAAGATCAGAAAAAAGACCACGTAGGTCGTCCCGACACTGGTCAGGATAAAGTCTGCCCGCGTTAGCTGTTCGACCGGTGTACGCGAGACCAGCTTGAAGAAAAGCGCGGGCAAGGCGAGATAAACGATGAACGTGTTCATCCAGCCCATCGCCTCGCCGGGATGATGGACTAGGCGTGCAGTGAGATAGCCGAGAAAGATCAGCCCGAAGAAGGGCAGCACCAGGCCCGCAATTTCCGTCATGTCCCCTCTCCTCGCCTGCGGCGGTGCTTAGCCGATTTGCATCAGGATGGGAAAGGTCTGCTGGAACCAGATCGCGACCGAACTGATGAAGCCGAAGAGGAAGGCAAGTCCCGCCACAACGAGCAACGCGCCCATCAGTTTCTCGACGAGACCGAGATGACGCCGGAAGCGCGAGAGAAAATGCATGAACGCTCCGGAAAACCCGGCCGCAATCCAGAACGGAACGGCAAGGCCAAGCGAGTAGATCGCCAATAACAGAGCGCCGTCGCTTACGGTATCGCGCGCGGCGGCGACCCCCAGAATGGTACCGAGGACAGGGCCGATGCAGGGTGTCCAGCCGAATGCGAAGGCAAGGCCCATGATATATGCCCCGGACAGCGTCGCAGGCTTGCCGCCGCCCTGAAACCGCGCCTCGCGGGCAAGCAGCCCTATCCGGAAAACGCCAAGGAAATGCAATCCCATGACGATGATGATGATGCCGCCGATGCGAGACAGCAGGTCCACGTATTGCCGCAACAAAAGGCCGATCGACGATGCCCCCGCCCCTAGCGCCACAAAGACGGTTGCAAAGCCGAGCGTGAAGAACAGGGCCGCCGGCAGGACGGCGCGCCGGGTGCTGGCGATTGCGACGGCATCACCACCGCGAAACTGGTCGACAGAGACGCCGGCCATATAGCAGAGATAGGGTGGGACCAGTGGCAGGACGCAGGGCGAAAGAAAAGACAGAGCGCCCGCAAGGATCGCGGTCCAGATGGAAATATCGGCAATCGACAACGGTTAGCACTCCGGCACTCGGCATATCGGCCTCTCTATACGTATACGTATACAGCGAAACCAATCACCTTTTGGCGATCATTTTGCCGCACGCTCCTGGCTTTTGACCGAAGTTTGATCGATGGAAAGCCGCTTCAGCGGAATACAGCCACGCCATTCATGCAAATCGGCTGCATTCTCGCTTTCCGCTCGCTTCGCTCCGAATGCATAAGCGCGGTACATGCATTTTTTAGGTTGACCGCAGCCAAGCTCGCGTGCATATGTCCGCCCACTTCCGCCGGGCTTTGCGGCCGCGGCGCGGGAGCGCGTAGCTCAGTCGGTAGAGCAACTGACTTTTAATCAGTAGGTCCAGGGTTCGAATCCCTGCGCGCTCACCAAAAACAATAATTTACCGAAGATAGTTCACGTAAAGCGTCATCTTTGTTTTCGCATCGGCGCGACATTTGGGTGACCACGAGCCTTCACCGCTACCGGGTGCTGCCCCTCGCCACCGCAGGCAAAATACGGGGAAGTTCTTTGGTACCCCTCGCCGCAGGGCCACTTGGCGATGCCCAACATTCGACGAATCTCGAACTGTGGCTCATACACATCGCGGGGCGGATAAAGCTCGGATTCACCAAATTCGCTCTTCCGTGAGTGCGCAATCCGTTCTCTATCAAATGGAACCAACGAACCCTCCAACTGTTTCCCCCGCAGCCAGCGTCAAAAGGACAGCCATCATGTATACCGCCCTGTTCCTCGCTTCGCTCCTGGCTCCTACGACCGTGTTTTCCAATGGCGCCACGGTGGAAGACTTGCAGGCGGACTTCGAACACGCCGTCGCCTGCGAGCAGATAGACGGCCGCAAAGTCTGGAAGGGTGAGATAGCCTATTACATTCAGTCCTATGTATATGAGGGCGATTCCACTGCACAGGCCGATGCCGCCGATGCCGTATTGCCCGAGGACAACACGCCCGAAACGGTCAAGGAGTTCGAACAGGCCTGCGCCGCGAGCGTGTCAGCCAAATCGTCCCGCTGACGCCTCATCCTGCGTCTGAAACCGGGAGCGAAACGCTCTTACGAGCATCAGCCACTTCGGCGCGCAGAGAAGTTTCTCCGCGGGTGACACTTCGCATCTTCAACGGACTCGATTGATATTCGCGGCTGTAAGCGCGAGAGAACGCCGAGAGGCTGTCGAAGCCGCAACGCAGGGCGATATCCCGTATCGGAATCGCCGAATCGCGAACAAGCCGGTGCGCGACCTGAAGCCGAAGGCGGAGATAGTAGGCAGCGGGACTGATCGAGAGCCCCCTCGCGAAGAGGAGTTCGAGCTTGCGGCGCGAGATCGATAGCCGCCGCGCCAAAGCCGCGACGGTCAACGGTCGCTCCAGCGTGCGTTCCATCAGCCTTATCGCCCCGGCAAGCTCCGGATCGCGCGCCTCGATGCGGCCAAGCGACACGAAAGGCTGTACATCGGTGGCGCTGTGCATCTGGTCGTAAACGAAGATACTTGCCACATCGAGCGCCAAAGCCGGTCCCAACCTCTCGGTGATCAGATGCAGCATCATGTCGAATGTCGGCGAAGCGCCGCCGGAGGTCCAGTATTTGCCGTCGGTTACGAAGCGGTCGCCCATGACGGTAAGCGCGGGAAAAGTCTGGCTGAAATCCTCGAGCTCCTCCCAATGCGCAGTTGCCTTGCGGCCATTAAGAAGCCCCGACCGCCCGAGCAGCCAGCAGCCGGATTCGATCCCCGCCACGATATCGAAATGACGGGCGCACTCCTGCAGCGTCGCGACAAACCGCTTGCCGGCGTGCTTGTGGAGATTGAAGCCTCCGATCACCAGGAGAAGATCACCGCCGAGCGGCGGCACGAATCGACCTTCGACACTGATCGGAAGGCCACAGGTCAGCATCGTCGCCTCTCCATCGCCGGACAGCAGCCGCCAGCGAAAGACCTGTCTGCCAGCCACGCGATTTGCGGCGCGCATCGGATCCAGTACCGAGGCCAGCGACATGATCGATGACTCGGGCAGGACGACGACCACGACCTCAATTGGAGATTGTTTTTCGATGCGCTGCGACATGCGGATAACGTCAAATTTTGTGCGTGATATGTCAATTCCGAAATCGCCGTTGAGGCATTATCGGCGGGCAATCGATCTCCCTTCGCGCGGCATTTTGCAGCCCCGCGCAGAGACGTTCCCCTTTCCGCGATTTTTCCGGGACGGGCCGGTCGGAACCCAAACCCGCCGGTCCGTTTTTTTTGCGCGATGCGTGCGATTCCACCGATCTGATTTTTGGCAGACTCGTTCCCTATTAGTTGGTACTCTCCGGAATTAGACAGCAGGAGGTATCTGGAATGAGCAGAACCGTGCTTGTTGCGATCTTCGGCGCGTCGCTGCTGGCGGGAACGTCCAACGCAGCAGACCTGACGGAGCCTCCAGCGCCAGCGCCGGTTGTCGAAGCAGCTCCCACATTCGTCTGGACCGGCGGCTATGTCGGGCTCCAGGGCGGGGGCGGATGGCTCAACAGCGATTTAAGCATCCCCGGCGCAAGCGCCTCGAAGGACTTCAGGGGCGGCCTTTTCGGCGCTTTCGCCGGTTACAATTACCAGCAAGGTGATTGGGTTCTCGGTATCGAAGGAGACGTCGCCTACAACTGGAACGACAGGACCTTCAACGTCTTCGGTGCGAACACCGAAGTCGGAACCGACGTGTCGGGATCGGTGCGCGGGCGCGTCGGCTACACCTTGAACGAAAAAGCCTTACTATACGCGACCGGCGGCTGGGCGGTGACTCGCGGCTTCGTCGATGTTGCCGGCGCGCCGAAGGAGAAGGAGACCTTCAACGGCTGGACCATCGGAGCCGGCGTCGATTATGGCTTCACCAACAGCGTCTTTGGTCGTGCCGAGTATCGCTACAATGATTTCGGCGACAAAGATGTCGGCGGCGTCGATGTCGATCTCGACCAACATCAATTCACAATCGGCGTCGGGGTGAAATTCTGACGCTTGAGATCGCTTTGATCGACGCCCCCCGGCCCCATCACCGGGGGGTTTTTCTGAGAACACGGGAACCACCAGTCGGAAGGCATACGCCAGGCAAGATGGACCGGGAGCAACGGACGAAGGCAATCGAAAACGGGAGGAACAATGGGAAAGTTTCTCGAAATTCTGGGCGGTGTCATCGCAATCGGCACGCTCGCACTGCTTGCAATGACGCTGATACCCTCTCTCGATATCAAAACCCTCTTGGCCGTGCTCCCTTGGGCGTTCCCTGCAATAGCCGGCGGACTCATTCTGGTAGCCTTCGGCTCGATGCTCGACCATCTCGCCGCGATTCGTTCAGCTGCGGAACAACAGGCGGAGATCTTCCAGAAACTCTTGGATCGGCGAGCTCCGCCGAAGACCGAGTGAGAGCCTATCTCCGGTTGAGCGGCCGCGGCGGACGTTCCACGCGGTTCAATCGCAGGACCACACTTTACCACTCGCATGCCGAACGCGGCTGCAGTCTTCGGTAGATTGGGGACGTCTTCAATTCTACTGGTTGAAAAATCCGACTGCTGGCCCAATACTCACGCTGAGACGACCAACCTGAGGAGAGTCGCCATGAACAGAAATGTGGTCATCGGCATCATCGTTGTCGCACTCATCATCCTTGCCGTAGTGTATCTAATGCCAGGGTCTGGCCCACAGACGACCGAAACGCCTCCTGCTCCGACGACGACGGAACCAGCGACACCACAGCAGCCCGCGGCACCAGAGCAGCCCGCAACGCCACAGCAACCCGCGACGCCACAGCAGCCCGCTCCGGCGCAGTAAGGCTTACTTCTCGCTGCATTCGCTTGCTGCATGAGACCGCACTGCACGTCTGTTGGGACGTGCAGTGCTTGTCACTTTGAACTGCTCACTCGTTTCAGGAAAAATCAGGCGACACTTACAGCGCCGCGCGTCTTATTTAGACGCGCAGCGCTGTAACGTTTTGAACTGCTGCATGTTCTTAAACATGCAGCAGTTTCAGGCAAACTCAGTAGTAGGGCGAGACACACTGCTGGCGAGGCCCGTAGTAAGGCTGGAAGCTGTTGTCGTACGCTCGGTAGGAGCGGTACTGCGCATAGCACCAATCGACATGAGCGCGGCTCGCGTCGGTATAGACGCGTCGCGGCGGTGGCGCTGCGATCGCACCTCCAATGATCATGCCCGCTCCGAATGCCGCCAGGGGATACCACCATCCGTCACTGTGTCGGCGATATCCGTCGCGACGATAGCGGTAACCGCGATAACCGTTGTAACGACCGTAACGGGGCCCGTCATCCCCGCGCCAACCGTGACGCGGTCCGCCATGGTGCCAGGGCTTGTGATGGACCAACTCGATCCCGCTCCGGTTCGACTGCGACACTGGGGCGAAGGGCATGGCCTGAGCCGGTGCGTAGCTAGTCAATGCTGTAACCGCCGCGAGGACCAATACACCGATCTTCTTCATTCATATCACCGAATCTGTTTCCGATCGGGCGATCTTTCCTTCCCGTGACTGAACCTGGCATGAACGGCCCTGGCGGAGAGTAATCCTGGCGCAAGCGCCGCGGCCGGCGCACCATTTGACCCGCCGCGGCTTGTCGATACCGGCCAGCTCGTAGGAGATCGGGATACGACCTCAGCCTATGCGCGGGCAGCCTGGTCGATTTGCGAAGTACACGGTTGTGTATCGCCCGCTGCGACCGACGCCGTCAACGACGACCTGCCTGCGGGTCACGGATTCAATCTCAGGATCATCTAGTCCCAGTCTATAGGCGCGGCGAATGGCTTGGCGTTCGCTACAACCGCGATACGAGCGATAGTCGTCGCGGTCATAATCTCGATCGCGCATTCGCAAGTCGGGCCCGCCCGGGCCAAGATACAAGTCTAGAGACTGGGCCGGCGAAGCAGATGGCAGGACCATAAGGGCACCGGCCATTGTTAGTCCGGTCGCGAGAACCTTGCCGATGTTCATGGCTTCTCCTCCATGTCCTTATTAAGATGTTGCTAAAGCTGAACGGTGCTGAAGCGGATAAAGTTCCACATGCGGTCGCCCCAAGCCCGGTCGTGGAGACCACAATGGCGGGTCGACCTCTCGGACCGCCTTCAATGCCGCGCGCTACGGGCCACCCGCCATCGATCCGACAACCACCATCACCACCGCGTCGACATCGACTTCACCATTGACGGTGAGTTTGCCTGTGGTTCGGCGGACACTGAGTTTCGAGGGATTTTCGGCTGCCTGCCGTTCAAGCTCCTCGGTAACCGCAGCGACCGCTTTCGCCTCTAGCGTGGTCTGATTTAAATCGCTGGTACCCATTTCCAGAAAACGCCTTCCTTCCGCTCGGGATAATGCTTGAATTCACACTCGAACCGCCGACCGTAAGACGCAGCTTCGGCTAGTGCCGCTTGGGCCGGCGGATTCATTCCCATGCCCGGACCAAACCAGTCTTCAATGAGGTCATCGGGGACGTAGGTCCCTATCCGCAAAGGAAGACTGGCCAATACGAAATCCATCTCTTTTGGCGGGGGCATGCGCTCCTCCTGACTAGACTAACAAGACTACAGCCCCGGAAGGTCTCCGGCCCGCGACTGCCACAAAGGCAGAGGAATGGTAGGTTCGTTGCAAACTGTAACGACCTCGTCGTTCGGAAGCGTTATGCCAGGATCACGACGACCTTAAGCGTCGAGGGTTCGACAATTACGATCCGGCCATCGGCCAAGACGAAGAAGCGATAGCCCTCGTATTTTGGCACGATCTTCACGATACGCGGCGGCAGAGGTCTCAGCTCTACGGTCTCGGGGACGGCCGCACCGACCGTCACGTTGAAATCAACCTCGACGGGCTCGACATTCTCTTCTTTGACGATCTGAGTGATTTCCGTCTTCTGTTCAACCGTCACGTTGACATCACTACCGGCTTGGCCCTGCTGGGTCTGCTGCGATTCACCCTCAGCGGGCTGACTGGTTCCGCCCTGCTGCTGCTCGGTCTGGCCCTGATCGGGTTGCTGACTGTCTGTTTGTCCTTCCTTAGGCTGCTGTTCGGGGTCGGATTGATTTGGCTGTTCCGTTTCAGGAGCGGCCTGATCTTGCTGCTGCTGTTGCTGCGAGGTACCTGTATCGGGTTGCTGCTGCTGCTCAGTCCCGCCTTGCTCAGCGTCAGGCTGTTGTTGGTCCGCGGGCTGATCTTGCTGGCCCTGCCCGGTGGTTTCGCCACCCGGCTGCTCTACGCCGCCCTGTGCATCGGGCTGCTGGCCCTGCGCACCGCCTTGCGGACATTCAGTGCCTGCCGGGCATTCGGTGGATTGCCCCTGTGCCGGCTGCTCGGTCTGCGCTAGAGCCGGCGTGTAGGTTACACCCAGGCTCAACGCAATTGCACTCTTTATGAGAATACCTTTCATCGGAAGTACTCCAAGTAAAAATCCCTTCCTATGCCGAACCCGCTGGGTTCAAGAGTGTTCCGGCGACGTGGGCGAAGGCGGCCCAAATAGGGGCAGGTATCGGACCTAAGTCCGACGCGGCACAGCCATAGGTCCGATCGCGTTGCGGAATTTCCCTTTCGACACATCTTGCAGCAGTTGAGCCCAAGGCGCGGATTGCCTAAACTCCGGTGATCCAAGGCGACGCCCCAACAGTCCCCAGGGGACGACTTATCGCATCACGCATTGTCACGCTCTCGTCACGTTCCGCCACTAAGGATATAGGCCTATCGCCATTGACCACGGATGTACTGGCAATGGCTGCAGGAAGGTCGGGTTTAGCCCGGCCTTTTTTGTTGATTGGTGGGTGCCGCTGGCAGAGTGATCACAGATGACGCCCCATCGTCGCGCCGCCGTCCTCGCGCAATTCATGAAACCACGGCGCAGAATGGATCGTGCGACCACGGTTCAGCAGCGCGTAAAGGACATAAGCGAAAAACCGGAGCTGAACCACGCTACAGACGGGGCGGTTTGACGCCGACCAACAGATCGAAATGCCAGCGACTTTTTACGAGGCCGATGCGATAGAGACCGCGATGGAGTCGGTCGGGGCCCCAACCTCCGGTGCGATTGCGACCAATGTTACAAGCACGAGCAATGCCGCACCTATTCCCATAAACAACTCGGTCAGATCGGCGTCCATGGTCATCTCCCGAATTAGGCGGAAGATATATTGGCGGTTCGATCGCCAGGGCTCAACTCTCAGATTTTAGTGGTCGAGGCCGAGCACATGGATAAACGCGTCTCGCGAAGGCTGCCTACGTGCCTGGCCGCACCGGTGGATTAACTACCGTTCCGCAACCTGCTATACATATTACAACCGACTGGAGAGGGTGGCCATGTCGTCTTTTCGGACTGCAGTTGTCTCCTTGCCTGGCAGAGAGCGCACAGCGAGAACGCCTTTCGGGGCCAAGGTTGTTATCCATGTCACGGCCGCCGAGACCTCCGGCGCATTCGGAATGTGGGAAACCTTCACGCCGCCGGGGCACGGCCCGGCTCCTCACACTCACACACGAGAGACCGAAGTGTTTCGCGTTATCCGGGGACTCTATCGTTTCCAATGCGGTGATGAGAAGTTCGACGCACCCCCAGGGACAGTGGTCGTTCTGCCGCCGCATGTGCGACACAGTTGGCGAAACATAGGCGACGAACCGGGCCAGATGTTCGGCACCGTCACGCCAGGAGGTTTCGAGCAATTGTTCATGGAAATCGAGGCGTCTTGTGCCGACACTCCCGCGAAAATTGCAGTGATTGAAGCCCGCTTTGGAATAATCAACGATGTGACGTTGGCTCTCGGATTGGCAGGCTCGGAGGGCGCGGCGCTATAGCAGCCTGCCGGGGATCGAACATTTCTGCATTACAGAAACGCGCCCCTGACCGATTGCGGCCGCATGCGCATCCCTCGCAAGAAAATCAACATCGGTGCTGGCAGGCCAAAACTCGGCATTGGCTCATGAGCTTCATGCACCATGATCTCGGATATATCGGCCTGGAGCAGAGGACCTTGCCACCATCGACGTCGGCAAGTGCCAGCCAGTGGCAAGGAGACCAACTGAGTCGTTGCGACCAGCTGAGCGGTTGAGAAGAGTATTGCGAGGGGCAAAGCGGTGTTCCTCAGGAGGATCTTAAGTATGGGACCGTTGTTCATAAATGCCGGACTGCCAGCGTATCACGAGGCAATGCTGTTTGTGCGAATGAAGCCTCAGCCGCATCACCGAAGCTTGGAAGCCGCCATTGCTGCTTCCCGCTCTCCACTTACCGCGGGTCTGGAGGCTTTGATCTTCTGTGAGCGGGCTGGACTGGTAAAGCGTGTGACGCCCGTCTCTCGTTCGTCCCCTCACTACTTCAGTCGCATGCTGGTGCGACCGGCAAGGGAGCCGGGCTTCAAACTGGGGCCACGGACAATTCCTGTCAGCGATGAAGAAGGGGCGTCTGCATCGGCGTTGAGTCTTAACGCTGCCCTAGATGGACGGACTCCGGGCGGAGCGACCAGTCTCATTGAGCTCGCAAGCGATGCGGACATTAGACAGCTTCAGCTTGCTCTCGCTGGCGATCCGAGCGTCGCATCTGTTTCCAGGGTCCCCTTTCGTTATCTTGCCGCGAGGTCACCGCGCAGATCGGCTGGTTCGGCCAAGAAAACATCGGCGGCAGGGCCTCGCGGCCGGATTGCCGTGGTACCTCCCCCAGCCCACACCATGTGGAATCTGCGCAAGATCAGGTGGGATGAGGCGAGAAATCTGAACGGATACGACGATGCGGGCAGCGTTAAGGTGGCGGTCCTCGATACCGGGATAGACGCCGCCCATCCCGACCTCATTGAGCAGGTGGCTCAGTACACTTATGAGCATCCGGATCTTCCCGGCGCCAGCTCGTCTCAGGATTTCATCGGACATGGCACCCATGTAGCGGGCACCATTGCGGCAACCATCAACAACGATCTCGGCATCAATGGGATATCGCGGGCGAGAATCCATGCCTGGAAGATCTTCGATGACCGCCCCGACCTGCTCACGTACCCGGATGGAACGGCGGAGTATGCCTATTTCGTAGATCCGGTCATGTATCTACGAGCGCTTCTCGACTGCGCGGATGCGGGCATCGACGTCATCAATCTCTCGATCGGTGGTGCGGGAGCGCCCGACCCGACAGAGAGCGCTGCCTTCGAGGAGCTGCTGGCGAATGGAACGACCGTTGTTGCGGCCATGGGGAATGACAGACGTGAAGGTAGTCCGATCTCATATCCTGCAGCCATCCCGGGCGTAATCGCCGTCGGTGCAACAAACTTGCAGGATCGCGTCACCAACTTTTCCAACCGTGGCAATCACATAACGATCGCAGCTCCAGGTGAGGCAATCTGGTCGACGCTCCCGACCTATCCGGGGCAGATGGGTTGGAAGGCAGAACGAGGATCGGACGGGCGTTGGAGACAGGGAAAGGCCGACATTCGCGAAACGGGCTATGACGCATGGCCAGGCACCTCGATGGCAACGCCGCATGTTGCAGCGGCTGTAGCGCTCTACATCGCGAATGGTGGCGAACGAAACCCTGCCGTGATTCGAAGCGCACTGGCTTCAAGCGCCGACAAGGTGCCCGCGATGGGTAACCAAGACTTCACGCCCGATTTCGGGTATGGTCGTCTAAACCTGGAACAGCTCATCGCCGGCATAAACCAATGACGGACATCGTGTTCACCATCCGGGCGGGCGTGAGCGTGGAGCAGCGAGCTCGCGTGCTCAGCAAGATTCAAGCTATGCCAGACGTCGAGCTGGCAGGCCCAATCAAGCGCGATAGTAGCAGCGAGACCTTGCAACGGATTCACTTCGTTCGACTAAGAGAGCATTCCGAGGTGACGAGCTGCCTGTTGGCGATACGAGAGCTGCCGGAGGTGGAAAGTGCAAATCTGCCGGCTCGAAGAGGTTTATAGCCCGGGCGTCGCGTTGCCGCTCAATGCCAGGTGACAACGAACGAGGCCCATTTCGACAACGATTCTGGGAACGCTCTATCCTATCGGTCGCTGCGCAGTTCGAGCTTTTCGTTCCTTCGCCCTCGCCTGCCTCCTGGCCTCGCGCAGTTCCTCGATCGTTGGTTGCCACCAACCGCGTTCAACCTCATAGGTTCCAGGCCTGGTTTTCGAAGGCCAGGTTCGGACGAGCTCGTCCAGGCTGGGCGCACGCCATCTTCCCCAAATGTGCTCCTCGGTGACCTCGCGGTAAACATCGGCGACGAGATCTCGATCGACGACCTCTCCGGTAACCTCGGTGATGACAATGATGCCATAGCTGGCGGTCGAGACCGGCTTACCGATTGGTGGCAAATCGCCGGCAGACAGCGGGATACGGCGACGCCGCCTCTCCGCAGATCGGCGTCGTGTCGCCTTCTCCTCCACCGTTCCCTTGCGCGCCTCAGCGCGTTTGCGCCGTTCTTCAGGTTCGTTGCGCTTTGCCTCTTCCTCGATCACCTGCCAATGTCGCCGAAGGTCGTCGTAGGAGCCGAACGGCAACCGCCATGCTTTGAGTTCCGGCTGCCATTGTGCAAACGGCACCTGACGGAGTTCGTCGACGATCTTCCGTGAATACGGTGTGCGCACCCGGAAGCCGTTGTTGTCGACCTTCAGGTAAGGGCTGAGAATGGGTTCGAAGGCGTAAGCATCGCGGCCCTTCTGATCTGCGTAGGGATCTCTTCTCGATGTTTCTCTCGCGAGCCAGCGATCGATCCTGCGCGCTGCGGTGGATCCGGGAACAAACCAGGCTTTGCGCTCCTCGCTCCATCGAGCGCGCGGAAACGTCTCGCGAAAGCGTTGGACGGTTATCCGATCAAATGGAAAGCTGACAGTCTCACCAACCTTGCCGTCGCTGTCCTCGTGATGTGTGTCTGCTTTGTCCTCCATGCGGTAGATGCCTTCGATGTACGGCTGTTCTATTCCGAACGCGCCGGCTAACAAAAAGATGCTTAATTCAACGGAATGCTGCCGGCGCGGACATCTCGCAGCTTTGTCGGCGGCGTCGTGGAATCATACACCAGATCGTCCACCGGACGTTTCCAGCTCGCCTCTGATTGGGAACGGAGCCCGCGAAGGCGGGCCGTGCTGGTGGCACTACAGCGCCGTTCGTCTTTTGAGACACACAAAGCTCGCTGCAACACTTCGAATCGCTGCCCGATGTGTCCTCAAATCGATTCCGATTTGGAGACAAATCCTCCACAGTGGCTGCGCGGGAAAACCGCTCTACGTCATAAGCATGATCGTATTCGTGGATTTTGAAGCATCGTCTCTCGCCAAAGCAAGCTTTCCGGTTGAAGTCGCGTGGGTGTTCCAGAACGGCGCGGCCCGCACCAGCCTCATCCGGCCAGCTTCCGGATGGGACGACTGGTCCGCCGATGCTGAATCGATACATGGCATATCGAAGAGCCTGCTCGAGACAGAGGGCGTACCCGTTGAAATCATCGCCAAGGAAATGGTCGAGAGCCTGTCCGATCATCAACTGTATGCGAGCGCGCCGTCTTGGGACGGAAAGTGGCTAAGCGTGCTCCTGCGCGCTGCGGGCTTTCCCCGTCATGCTCTTAGGCTCAACCATTCCCATGAGGCCTTCGCCGACGCTGCTCGCGCGATCCTTGGTCACGACATCGCGGACGTGGTTGTCGCTGAGCTCGTATCAACGGTCGTCAAGGCCATGGAGCCCGCAGTCGCTCCCCATCGCGCCCTACCGGACGCAAGGCTCGAACTGGAGCGGTGGCAACGCATTCAGAAAGAGGCCGCTTCATTGGCATTGAAGTAGTCCACAGCGCCGCGCGTCTAATTGGACGCGCAAAGATCGCTGTAACACCTTGAACTACTGTATGCTTTTGTCGTGAGGTCGATTCCGATCTATGGAATGCAGTAGCGCCTGCGGTTGTCCACCGTGGACTTCACGGCACATTTCAGCGATTTCCCTGCCAAATCAAGAAGGTAGATGGCGACCCCTGCAGGACTCGAACCTGCGACAACCTGCTTAGAAGGCAGGTGCTCTATCCAGCTGAGCTAAGGGGCCGTCGGGCGTTGCCCTCTTCCGGACTGCTAGGAACCTTAATGGGTCCAGGGCTGCATCCGGTTGAAACGGAAATTGTCCGAATAGGACACATTCTTGCGCGTCGAATCTTTCGGCGCGATCACGCGGTAGTCGATGCCATTGCGTTCAGCGTAGGCGATTGCCTGTTCCGCGCTTTCGAAGGTGAGCCGCAGTTGTTGGCGCATATCGCCAGAGCTTGTATATCCCATGATCGGATCAATGGTACGCGGCTTTTCCTGATCGAACTCCAACACCCACAGATGCGTCTTGGCCTTGCCGGATTGCATGGCCGTCTTTGCGGGACGATAGATCTTCGCGGACATTGTTACGAACGGCTCCCGTTTATCCATCGCAGCGCCGCGGCTTTCACAAGCCAACGATCGCTGAAACATGTTTTGCTTGCTGCATGATTCCTGAGTTTAGATCGACACCAATTAAGGAATTGTGCAGCAGCGCAGCCGGCTTTGGGCGGCTGTGCGTCTTCCCTTAGCGCAGATTGATGTAAAACGGAATGACCGATGATGGGAAAATGACGCTTTTCCGACGGTGTGCCGTGCAGCATTGAAAATGCGCCGCACGCACGGCGAATCGATTGTCTGCGAACCAGCGAAAGCGGGCCACGAGGCAGCTCTTTGCACCCGCAATGCACCCACAAGGCAAAAATTCGAGCGCGCGAATAAACGTTGAAATATCAATGATTTTCGCCAGTTAGATGGTCGGAGTGGAGAGATTCGAACTCCCGACCCTCTGGTCCCAAACCAGATGCGCTACCAGACTGCGCTACACTCCGCACCAACGAGGCCCGGAGATACACGCTTCGCCTCTTGCCTGCAACATGAATTTTGCGCCGAGCGGAACGGCGCGGCAGTCCCCAGCGCGCTCAGTTTGCGGCCGGGATCAGGGAACCCTCGAGACGATCGCCTGGCTTTATGCCGAGCCGTTTGACCGTACCGGCGTTGAGCTCGAGCACAAACGCCACCGGCTCTCCGGAATCGATGATCGTTTCGGACAACGGCACCGCATTTTCGTGAATCGTGCGAACCGTTCCATCACGCGCGACAAAAAGCATATCAAGCGGCAGGTAGGTATTTTTCATCCACATCATCACCCGGCGCGTCTCGCCAAAATCGAACAGCATGCCGTGATCGGGCGCCATCTGGCGACGGTACATGAGCCCCTGCTCGCGCTGGCCTGGATCGACCGCGAGTTCGACCGTCAGGTCGTGGGCACCCGCCCCTGTCAAAAGACGGACCCTGTCGCGCCCAAAAGAAACATCGGCGAACACGGCCGAAGCGAACAGCGATAACAAAAAAAGCGCCGCGACGGCGCTTCTTGCAAATATGCGGCGAGAGGAAACCATCAGTGCGACCGGTTGGTTGGCGTCGGGCCGTCGGGATGAATCTCTGCAGCCATGAGACCCTTTTCGCCGTCGCCGAAGCGAACCAGCACCACCTGCCCGGGCCGCAGTTCCGTGAGCCCGAAACGACGCAGCGTCTCCATATGCACGAAGATGTCTTCGGTCCCTTCGCCCCTTGTCAGGAAGCCAAAACCTTTGGTGCGGTTGAACCACTTGACGAGCACGCGCTCCAAGCCACTGGTCGGCGTGACCTGAACATGTGTTCTGACCGGCGGGAGCTGCGAAGGATGAACGGCCGTCGACTGGTCCATGGAAAGAATGCGGAAAGCCTGGTATCCGCGGTCCCGTTTCTGAACAAGGGCAACGACGCGCGCTCCCTCGAGAACAGTCTGATAGCCATCGCGCCGCAGGCAAGTAACGTGCAGCAATACGTCCTGCATGCCGTTGTCGGGCACAATGAAGCCGAAGCCCTTAGCAACGTCGAACCACTTGATAACGCCGGTAATTTCGATGAGGTCAAGGGCGTCATTGCCAAAGTCGTCATTATGGATGACGTCTTTCGAAGATGTTCTATCCGCCATTCTCCCAGCCCCTCGTTTACGCGCAACTCTTGATACGGTTAACTGATTCTTAGTGACCAGAATAACATCGTCCCGCCGCGCCTGCGCAAGTCCCTCGACATATTTTGGCCGGGGTCATTTATGGGGACGCAGCCTTGCCTCTGGCTTGCTGCAGGCTAAGTATACGCCATATTCTCAGAAACAGGGACAACCCAATGCGCTATCTGCACACGATGGTTCGTGTAAAGGACCTGGACAAGGCTCTTCACTTCTATTGCACGCTCTTCGGCCTCAAGGAAATCCGCCGGTACGAAAACGAAAAAGGCCGATTCACGCTGGTCTTTCTTGCTGCGCCCGGCGACATCGACCAGGCCAAGAACGGAGGCTCCCCCTGCGTCGAGCTCACTTATAACTGGGACACCGAGGACTATACCGGCGGCCGCAACTTCGGCCATCTCGCCTATGAAGTGGACGACATCTACGGCTTCTGCAAACATCTGATGGACAATGGCGTGACCATCAATCGTCCTCCGCGCGACGGGCACATGGCTTTTGTGCGCTCACCGGACGGAATTTCGATCGAGATCCTGCAAAAGGGCGAGCATCTGCCCGCGCAGGAGCCCTGGGCTTCGATGGCCAATACGGGCAGTTGGTAAGCTCCGCGCAATTTGGGCTGACTAGCGTTCAGCCGTGCCATTTGCTCGGTCCGTCTGGCGCGGCGCCCAAGGCGAAGCCCAAAGATCGGAAACTTCGACGAATGATCTTAGGCCCGGTCAGGAAGCCGGGCCTTTGCGTATCTATTGCGAAGGCACAAAAAGGTTAGTGCAGGTTTACAAATTGCGCGATGTTCATTACTTTGCGCACCAGACGTTGAAACGGGGTTCTGCTTCGCAATCAATTGCGGCGTCAAAGCCCTTTACTTGGCCTGACTTTTCCCGTGGTGCGGCTTTTGCTCACCGCGAGGAAAATGAGTTGTTTGTTCTGGGGCGATGTTTCGGAACTGAGACTTAATGCATGCGTGATGGCGAAAGCCTCCGACGTGCACGGAGAGCGGGGATAAGACGTTGCAACATCTGGAGGGGAAATGCGCGTTCGTAGTGTTCGGACGCGCGGCTGCATTATCCGTATCCTTGTTTGCGCTGGCAGGTTGTATGTCGTCGACTGGCGACGAGGCCGCTTCCCTGAAGCCGCAACAATCGGCGACAGCATCTGAGAAGGCGGAGACCGAAGGCACTGCCGGCGAAGAACAAGTCGCGACCAACTCCGGACCTGCCGCGCTGCAAGCCGCCGGCGTTGCTATCCAGACTGATCCGGCGGCGACACAGCAATCCCTGACGATGCAGAGCACCGGCCTGCGCGCCACCTCGTCCAGCATCTACGGGCAAACCCCCACGACCACGCCTGATGTCCAAACGGATGCCAACCAGGCGGCGGATGCAGCGCCCAGCAATTCCATCCTGCCGCAACCAACAACGATCAACGCGACGAGCAACAGCCTCTTCAGCAAAGGGCAAACCACGATCGAGCCTGCCGCTCCGCCGCAGCAAGGCGCCAGCAACGAGACGCCAGCGGCAGCGCAGACCGTCGCAAGCGAGCCGACGACAACGGCCGGAGACGAGCTCCCGCTCGTCGTTCCGCTGCCACTCAGCGCGCAAGCGGCATTGTCCGGTAAAATGCCGGTCGAACTGCAGCCGGTGGAAGTTGCCTCCGTGGATCCAGCAACGCTTCAGAAAGCGAACTCCGATCGACCTGTCGATCCGGTGAAAAGAGAGAGCGAGACACAGCAAACGACCAAGACCTGGACGCTCGCGAGCCTCTTTGCGCCGAAGCGAAAACAGAAGCCGCGCGCCGGCGACGAACGTGCTGTCCGGCAGACGGAGAAGAAGACCATCACGGCTAGCAATGCGAGCAGGCCGCAAGTCGCCTCGCTCGCCTACACCTCGTTGCCCGGCGTCAACATGAATCCGCTTTTTAGTATGGAGCACGAAGATCACGTCGCCGACGAGGAGGACGCACCGGTCGAAACGGCAGCACTATCCGGTCTCGCCCGTCTCGCACCAAACGGTCTCATCCTGCAGACGGAGAGAGTGGAAACCGGCTGCTTCAAGCCGGAACTTCTTGAGATGTTGAAGACGGTCGAGCGGCACTACGGACAGAAGGTCATGGTGACCTCCGGACTGAGGGCGATCAAGGTCAACCGGAAACGCCAATCTCTCCACACGCGATGCGAAGCCGCCGACATTCAGGTCAAGGGTGTCAACAAGTGGGAACTCGCGAGCTTCCTGCGCAGCATTCCGGGCCGCGGCGGCGTCGGCACCTATTGCCACACGGAATCGGTTCACATCGATATCGGCCCCGAGCGGGACTGGAACTGGCGCTGCCGCCGGCGCAAGGGCTGACGGCTGCCGAACAGTAAGGTGCCAAGGGCGCTGACGGAGCATTAAGAAAGCTCGTTCGATCGCGCTGTCATTTTTTTGAAGAAAAATGAATTTAGCCGCTTGCGGGAATCCAAAGGCCTCTCTATAAGCCACCTCGTCTTGGGCGCCCATCGTCTAGCGGTCTAGGACGCCGCCCTTTCACGGCGGAAACACGGGTTCGAGTCCCGTTGGGCGTGCCACTCCTTCTTCGATATAGTTGCCGGATACTTCAGTGCTGCGGCGCCGCATCGCGTTTATGCTTACCTGAATCAGACGGGAAACTTTCAAGAACTTTTCCGCAAGAAAAATTGATTTGGCGACAGCTGATCACTTGCGGGAACCCAAAGGCTTCTCTATAAGCCACCTCGTCTTGGGCGCCCATCGTCTAGCGGTCTAGGACGCCGCCCTTTCACGGCGGAAACACGGGTTCGAGTCCCGTTGGGCGTGCCACTATCCTTATTAATCAAAGACTTAGAGACGTGCCCCCGACATCGCTCGTCAGCGAAATTTTGAGCACGAGCTAAGTGACATCGGCTCCCATCGTCAATTCCAACGCACCACCTTGTAGCTTGTGGAGGCGAGCGTAGAGACCGCCTGGACGGTGCGCGAGTTCCTCGTGCGTCCCCTCCTCGACGACGATGCCCTCCTTCATCACGACGATCTTGTCCGCATTGATGACAGTGGAAAGCCGGTGGGCGATGACGATGACAGTGCGGCCGCTCATCGCTTGATCGAGTGCCTTCTGGACAGCCGCCTCCGATTCGGTATCAAGGGCCGAGGTGGCCTCGTCCAGAAGCAGGACGGGCGCGTTGCGTAGGAGCGCACGGGCGATCGAGAGGCGCTGGCGCTGGCCGCCGGAAAGAGTCATGCCCTGCTCGCCGACGGGCGTATCGTAGCCCTGTGGTTGCGCGAGGATGAAATCATCCGCATACGCAAGCCGCGCCGCTTCTTCGACTTCCGCATCCGTCGCTTCCGGTCGGCCATAGCGGATATTGTCGCGTATTGAACCTTCGAAGAGATAAGCTTGTTGCGAGACATACGCGAGTCCGCTGCGCAGAGACTGCTTGGTAACGGTTGCTATGTCTTGCCCGTCGATCAGGATCGCACCCGACTGCGGATCGTAGAAGCGCGGAATGAGGCTGATGATCGTCGACTTGCCGGCGCCGGATGGCCCAACGAGCGCGGTCGTCTTGCCACCTTCCGCTTGGAAGCTGACCCCCTTCAGGATCTCCTCGCTATTGCCATAGGAGAACCGTACGTTCCGAAACTCGACGGTCGCTTTGCTGAAGGTCAGCTCCTTGGCGCCGGGCAGGTCTCGCTGATGCGGAACCGTATCCAGAACTTCATAGAGCATGCGGGCGTTGACAGCGGCGCGCTCCAGCGACAACTGCAGGCGAGCCAGGCGCCGGGCGGGATCATAGGCCATGAGAAGTGCGGTTACAAAGGCAAACAGGGCACCCGGGGGCACGTTGCTGTAGATCGTGCGGAGAGCGGCATAGGCAAGCACACTCGAGATTGCTAGCCCTGCCAAGGTCTCCGTCAATGGCGCCGTGCGCTCGCTCAAGCGCGCGATACGGTTGGCGCGGCTTTCCGCGCGTCCGATGATCCCCTCGACCCTGCGGCGCAGCTCATCTTCCATCGTGAAGGCTTTGACGATGGAAATGCCCTGAATGGTTTCCTGCACTGCTCCTAGCACGTTGCTGTTGGCCTCGACTGCTTCGCGCGTCGCCAGACGCAGCCGCCTGGAAATGTAGCGAAGCCCGAGGAGCAACGGCGGAGCCACGAGAAAGATGATAAGCGACAACAGCCAATCCTTGCTGACCATGACGCCTACGAGGCCGATCAACGTCAGCAAATCGCGGGCGATCGACGTGACTGTCATATTGAGCACGTCGCGGATGCCGGAGACGTTCTGGTTGATTTTGGCGATAAGCTGTGCCGAGCGCTTCTCTTGGAAATAGCCAACGCTGAGCGCCATTAGGTGCACATAAAGCCGGCGCTTATAACGTGCGACAATACTGTTGCCGATTTTTGATAAAGTGACGGCTTGTCCGTAAGTCGCCAAGCCTCTCAACACGAAGGCAGCAAAAATCGCAAAGCAGATAAGAAGGACGGTGTCGCCGCGCCTGTTGGCGAAAGCTTCGTTAACCACAGTTTCGCTGATCCAGGCGATGAAGCCCGTCGTCGCAGCCACGACCATCAGGCAGGCCACGGCAAAAGCATAGCCGCGGATATGGTCGCGGCCGTTTTCGGTAATGACACGCTTTAGGATCCCGGTGGTCGTCTCGGAATCGACCTCGCGCTGTTTTCGATCCTTGACGTTCAAAAAGCCGTCCCTGCCACCATCCATAGCGTTCTGTGCACTGGCACTGCTCTGGATCTCTATAGTGCCACACAGCAATTTTGGCGAGTCTTAGCGGAGCCCTATCGCTCAGCGTCGGAAGCGACGTTCCTTAGTTGCAACACCAAAGCCGCTTGGCACAAGTTCATACGGCGCCGCGCGTCTTATCAGATGCGCAAAGAACGCCATTGCACTGAATTGGTGCGTGTTCCATGTCTAAATCGGGGTACCCGCAGTCGTCTCTCCGCCAGGGGGACTGCCGGTCACTCCACTATTGTTCGATTTTAGATCCGTGGAGGCAGATCAGCATCCGCGTCGGCAGCTAGAGCGTGATGATTACGTCAAGCTTGCAATATCATCGAACATCGCTTTCGCGTCTCGCCTAGCTTTTTGAACGTAAGCCGCGACAGCAATATTGTCGGCATCCTTCCAGTCATCTACTGCACAGAAGGCTGCTTTCGGATCGTCGGTGAGGAACCGTGCAACTCCGGCGTCGGTCAACAAGCCTTTCATTTTGGAAGTATTCGATGACATCGCAGCAAAGGGCGTATCTGACAACATCGACATGCATACCGCGTGGAAGCGTCCAGCTACGACACCTCTAGAAGTGGCAATCCGCGAAAGTATCTGCGCGGACGAAAGAGGCTTGTTTAATTCGTGCAGCATCTTCATGCGTCTGAGCATCTGCGGCTTAAACAACGACTTTCGAAATATTCGAAATGCTGTGATCTTTCTTGGAAGAGGAGAAGGCGGCCGGGCTACGCGTCCCGTGCTGATAAATACGAACTCTGGTGATAGCGCATTCCCCATGAACGGATTGTTGGGTTCCGATGTTTCGAGGTGCAGTAAGGAGACGTTCTCCCTCAACAGGGCCTCTTCCAGCGCACGTTGTCCGACGACCCGGTCTGCATTGTCAGTGACAACTATCCCGGACCCCCTCGGCGCCGATTGGAAAACACGCATGACTTCGCTCGACAACGTGAGGTCTGGAACGATTTCAACTCTCAGGCCGGCCTCTCTCGCTTTCTGGGCCCTGATAGACTCCCTGACATAGACCCTATCGAAAGCCTGGCAAGCCGTTGCGATCTCGCTATCGTTTCGTTCAAAGACGCTGTTTATAAGAACGCTTGGTACACCGGCATCTCGGCAGAATGGTCCGACTTCAGCCAGCGCCTTGGCCTGCCTGCTGGCATCATGAAGAGTTCCCTCGCCATTGACGATCACAATATCCGCCGTGCGCATAGTGGCAATTAGGCCTTGATGCTCTCGCCAGTCGGTATGAACCGAGGCGGATGCGGCGATCTGGATGCCTGCCGATGCCGCCAATCGGGCTATCTGACTGACAACAACGCGACATCCCAGATGGGCTTTCGTGGATGTATCGTTGATGAGAACCGCCGTCTTCAAGTGCGTTTTTCCTAGTCAAGCCAACCTGTCGTTTTTTGAAATGACGAGCGTCTGCGGGAAAAATCGCCGAAGCTGGTGATGAAATTACCACTCATAGGCGAGCACTGCCCTGCGAGCTCCGCCGACGACTCCAAGATTTGACCGGCAGCACTTACGTCGCATTGGCTTCATGTGAGATGGGACCGGCAGTGATCATTCTACAGAGCTTGCAGGGAGAAGTGTTCGTAAATTTTCAGGCTGCAGCAGCAGTACCAACTAACGCCACTGGCGATAGTGCGAACCTGACAATGGCCTACCCTCAATCGGTGAAATCGTGGTCGTCGGACCACGCTCTGCCCAGCTCAGAATTGCATCAGCCTCGGCATGCATCCTTGCTCTGACCTCGGCCCGCTCAACTTCGCTGGCAGCGGATTGCAGCGGTATACGTTCAAGTGCACTGAGAACGTCATGCTTCAGGTCAGCAAAAGAGTTGTCCCTGACTTTGCTGGTTACAAGGACTCTTACCAGAAACTAGAGGGTCGCGACCCGTAGCCGGTCATCGTCGATATGCAAACTTCCGTCCCCGGTTGATTGCACTTTTGCTGTTAGATTAACAGCAGCGTTTATTGTTTGCAATTTAAACTCGCAGTCTTGATGGGTGCAATCAGCCCTTAGATGACCGAGACGGCCCCGTTCGGTCGACCATCGGACGACAACGCGCGCACGAGTACCGTTTCAGCTCGTTCTTTGAGGAAGGACGATCAAGATCTCGGTTCGGCGATCAAAGATTGGGGACCCGCTCGCACTATGTTCAGGACGGGAAGGAAGAGCCCTGAGAGACTTTCCGCACCTTTCGCTGACAGGTGATCTCCGTCCCTGTAGAGAACCGTGCCGTTGCGCATAGCATGACACTTCGAGGCGTCGCATATCACGCTCATCGGATCCACGACCAAAGCTCCGCTGGATTTTGCCGCTTCCTCCAAAACCCGCCGAGCCAACGCTTGCCGCGTCTTCGTGTATTCAAGAGGAGGAGCTATGTCGAGCGGGCGCCCCGAAACAACGGCTCGTGCGAGGGCTTCGGGGACCTCGTGTCCCATCTCTGGCACATCCATCACCAGAACCGCCGTTGTTCCCTGCCGGGCGAGCTTAGTCAACGTCGCGTCGAGCCCCGTCTTGACCGGCGCGGACCAATCTGTCCTGGAGGGTTCGACGCGAGGATCAAAAAAGACGCCCTCGCCCGGAAGTTCTGCCCTGTGAACATACTTCGGCCAATAGCCCACCATGAAAACGAAGGCGAACCTCTTCTGCGCGATTAGCGACATCACGGCGGAATTGTGCTCGCTACACCGCTTAACCGCTGCCGGACGGCCGAATTCCGTATTTGGCAAAGGCGGGCACGATCCCCGGCCCACGAACATGCCCGACATGCCCATTTGACGAGCTGCGACGTCGATAGCAGGAGCGATGGCCGCGGCATGAGAATCTCCCCATACAAGGAACTGCGGCTCCCTTGCAGTCTCGACGCCCACCCGACAAAGATTGCCTCTCCTTATCTGAGCCGGTGTCAGACCTTCTCCATTTGAATCGGCGAAACACCGCTCCGAGGAGAATTGGCTCTCATCATAAGTGGCTTGGTAAAGCGCGCGGGCGTCTTCGGGCAACCTTTGGGGAATGCCTTGCAGACCGTTGACGATGGCTCCGAAAGCGACCGCCGAGGATATCGCAGCACCGCTCACGCCGACGATCGCGCGGCGCGAGGAAATCAGTCCGCCATAACGCGCAGGCTGCTCGACGAACCTCCACGAAACATAGGCTAGCGCGAAGGACATCACCACGGCGGCCAGCGCCCATGCGGTTGTCAGTTCATGGCCAAGGCCATAACGCAAGAACACGATTATGGGCCAATGCCAGAGGTAGAGAGAATATGAAATGCGTCCGATGAACACAGAAACCGAATTACTTAGGAACCGCGCAATCAACCCGCCCCGACAATGCGCGTGGATAACAAGAGCTGTGCCAAGGCAGGGCACTGCGGCATAAGCACCGGGAAAGGGCGTCTCGGAAGTATAGGTAAAAACCGCGAGGAAAACTGCGAACAGTCCGAGTGCCGCCAGTACCTGCGACCAGCGGGCGGCATAGGCTGGTCGCGGAGCAATGGCAACAAGAACTCCGATTAGCAACTCCCAAACGCGAAAATGAAGCAAGTAGAAGGCTTTTTCCGAAGCGTGTGCGATTCCCCAAGTGCTTGCCCCGAAGGACAGGAGCGCCACCGCCAACACAATCGTGAGAATGTGCCTGCGTGCGAATTTGAAGCAAAGAAACACCGCGACGGGAAAAATCAGGTAGAACTGCTCTTCAACAGCCAGAGACCAGGTATGAAGCAATGGCTTCATCTCTGCGGCGACATCAAAATAACCGCTTTCGCTACGGAACAGAATGTTCGAAATGAATAAGGCCGCGGCTTGGACACTATCGCCGAAATAGCGGAACTCTTGCGGCATGAGCAAAAACCACCCAGCCACCGTCGAAACAGCGATCATCGAGAACAGAGCCGGGAAGATGCGTCTCATCCGCCGAACGTAGAACGCCCCAAAACTGAAGCTGCCGCGCTCGAGCTCGGTTAGGATAATCCTCGCCATGAAAAACCCGGACAGGACAAAGAAAACGTCAACTCCGACGAATCCTCCCGAGAACGACCTGAAGCCTGCGTGAAAGAGGAGCACCGGCAAGATCGCAACGGCTCGCAAACCGTCCAGGTCCGGCCGATATTCGAAGTCTCGGTGGGCTACTGCCACGCTGCTCCCCATTTCCATGACCCCTCGCCGAAAGCCAGCGTGGTACTTACGTTCACCTTAGAATAATATGGTGCTCTACTTAGGACACCGGCTCGCAACCATCCGCTCGGCCAGGTATCTTCGAGACTGCGCCGGGTGTTGCACGGCGGTGAAACCCTCGAAATCAAATCAAGATGGCCAAATTGCGTTTAGAGAGTGTTTCCACGCTCTCTGGCGCGTGATCACAGACGAATCGAGAAATTTGCACACCGCCCCCGAAGACGATGATCCCAACGGCGAATGGACACGTAGCCGAGCTTGTGCGAGAACAAATCGCAACCGCTAAGTAAATCTCGCCTCGCTACTTGGTCAATGGATTCGCGATGAGGATTGAACCTGATGCGCTCGAAACATTGCGAGAAAAGCACCGTCGCTGGCTCTCACGACTTGGCATTCTGGATAGGCCCTGGTTGATTCTCGGCTCCGCGCCGTCACCCACGATTCCACCGGACCTGATTGGACATTGCGCACGCGTTGACATTAACAACTCAGGCAAGACGGCCAACGCACTAGGTCTCCCGCCCGCCGATTTGACGTTCCGAAAGCGGAAGAAACCGTGGGATGAGCATCCCTATGTACGGACGCGAGGTCTCCTACGGCTCCATACGAAGCCTCTTTGGGTGATGTACCTGCAACTCCTGGCAAAGCCGCATGTGCGTTACAAGAGCCTAGTGCGTGCCACCAAAGTAGAGCGCGAGGCGATCGTCGATATCGTGAGTGGCGGAGTTCCCTCCGACATTGGAGAGGTCGGCAAGGTAACGAACGGAGTTGCCGCCCTCTGCTACGCACTTTTCACGGGCGTACCGTCTGCGACCCTCGCTGGGTTCTCAGTCACCAAGATGGGGCATTCTTACGACGACAAGGGGAAAATTCGGCGGCAGATCGCCGAAGACACCTTCGTTCTGACGCGTTTGAGAGATCGAGGAAATGTCTTCACGACCGAGTTGGAACTCTCTGAGCATATCGGCCTGCCGTTCGTTCGTGGTAGGGGCGATATCGTCGGCAACACGGGCGGTTCGATCGGCCGGGAACGGCTTCAGCGGAAGTCCGCCCAAACATAGGCAAGAGCGTAGACGTCTTTGTACGGAACTGAGATCATCGTCGGCTTCAAGTCGGCCAATCCGATGGGAATGGCTTCACGGCGACGCCTTTTTTGGTTAAACCAAGCATCGCGTTGAGACGCAGATCAAAAGTCAGTTCAAGTTTTTTCGCCGCTCAGAGGAACAAGCCGGGCCCGAGACTCTTTGAAGCCTGCCTATAATCGGAGGTGTGATGACGCAAAGTGCCAATATTTACATCGGCTTCGATAGCAAGGAAGTCGTTGCCTATCATGTTCTTTGCCAAAGTATTCTGGAAAAGAGCTCCATCCCGGTCTCGTTCACGCCGATATCCTTGAACAGCGTCGAGAGGATTTTTACGCGCGAGCGGAATCCTCTCCAATCTACCGAATTTTCCTTTTCTCGATTCCTTGTGCCTTATCTGAGCGGCTACGACGGTTGGTCGCTGTTCGTCGACTGCGACATGCTGATGCGAACTGACATCGCCCAGTTGTGGGAACTAAGAGACGATCGCTACGCGGCGATGTGCGTGAAACACAACTACGTTCCAAAAATCGAAACGAAGTTCCTAGGGCAAGTCCAAACCAAGTACGAAAAGAAGAACTGGTCGAGCGTGATCCTGTTCAACAATGCCAAGTGCCGAAAGCTGAATCTGGATTACGTCAATACAGCGACTGGGCTGGAGTTGCATCAGTTCAAATGGCTGGATTCCGACGACCTCATCGGCGAGCTGCCAGCGAGCTGGAACTGGCTCGTCAACGAGTACGAATATTCGCCGGATGCAAAGCTCGTCCATTTCACGGATGGCGGGCCTTATTTCGACGAATATAAGAACGATGACTACGCCGAGGAATGGTTCGCTGCACGTGATCGCGTTCTTCATGTAACGCAGCGCTCTGCTTAATCGCTCGAGACCACGAGCCAATCTTATCGGGGCGGTGGCGCCGCTGGTTGCCTCACGCCTCGATGTAGGTGCTCCGACGCACCTTCAGCGCCCAATCCCAGCACGCTTTTCCTGAAATTGCTCAAACGTCAGTTTTGGCAAAGGTGGCGTCGTAGCCAAATCCCATCCCGGCAAGAGCCGAGACAGGCGAGTAATTTACGATCTCGATGCCGCTTTCTGCGGCAATACTCCGAGCCATTACCAGGTGGTCGACGATCCGCCTTTGGGCCGCGACGATTCCCGAGTAGGCTTTATCGGTTGTTTCGTAGTACCTGGGTTCATTGGCATTACTAAGATCGATCCCCAAGAGCCCGATCGAGCTAGGCCCCCAGGAGACGGCAAACTGTGCCGCTGAAACGGCGACCGAACCTGCTTGGAAGATGCCGGCAGAGGGGTCTTCAGAAAAGCCGATGTCACCGTCCTCGCTCAGCCGCACATAGGATAGCTTGCGCAGTTCCACGGTGTCTCGGCGCACCAGCCCATATGGCTTTCGCAAGTTATCGATCAATACGATCGGTTTGTCTCGCAACCATGTGCTGTCCAGCTCACAGATCGCCCTTATGACGCTCACCGACAGGAGACACACGCATCCGGCCGTGATCCGCTTCACGATATCGAAGTGCCTCCAGATAAACCGCTCGTCTTCAATTGCCACCGCCAACGGCTTTGGTATTACGCCGGGAAAAAGATGCAACGCGCCGTTCAGGAGAAGGCAGGAAGACTCATCCGCTCGGGTGAGATCGCATTGCCTGATCGAGGGGCCGGACCCGACGATAAGTACCCTCGATGGTCTTGCCTTCAGGGCGCGCGAGGGACTCGTGAGGTGTCCCACCGCCATGCCGCGATACTGGATCATGCCATTTCGATCTGCAGTTGCACGCTCGAGCTTGAGGCCGGGAAACCAGTCCTGCACATGCGCCCTGGAGCGTCCTAAAAGCAGACGAACGGCGATCTTGATGCAAGAACGGGAAAAGGGACGGTTACCCATTGACTTCTCTATCGCAGGCGTTGAGTAGGCCAAGATGGCAAGAGCGCGAGTATCAAGAAATTCAGCGGCTTGGCCCGGTCCACAATGGAATACCGAGCTCTTCCGAAACCGGCGGATCCGCCGTGAAGATCGGACGACCCTCACTAATCAGCCTGGAAACGAGTACTTTATCCATGTGGACATGAAGTCGTGTCAAACCCGCTGAATTGTAGGCATGGCCCGTTGAGTTCGGGTTTACCCCAGTGATGATGACGGCAGGAGCGCCATTATAAAGGGCAAAGAGAACCGCGTTCATTCCATTTGAGCATTTAGAATCTGCGTCCATCTCAAGGGAACGTAAATTGGCCACGCGGTCCAGCAACGCCATCCGCTCGTACCGATCAACGATTTCCAGCCGGTCGTACTGGTAATCGAACGCCCGCAATCCTTCTTCCAGCCGCGCGCGGTCATCCTTTCGCCAGAGAAAGACATAGAGCGTCCCGGTGCGTTGTCCCGTTAGCACACGCCTGACTTCAACCGCGTTCGGAGTCGTTCCTTCGACCTGGTTGAACATCATCATCGTGATATCGGGCGCATCGACGCCCCACTTGCTGATGACCGATTGGGAGCCATTCACGGTAATGATCCTGAAGCTCGCGTCCAATCCGGCCGGCTTATGGGATATAGGAGCGGATCCGACGACCACGACTGGGTTATTGAATCGAAATGGGGCAGCCGGCGGATCCGGGCGCATTATACGGTACTTCACATTTCGGTATATGCGCTTGCGCGCGTCGGAGATCCATGACCCCATTTATCCTCACCGGAAATCTCTACTCGGAAATTTGATGCTACTACGCCTTCGTTTTCTTTAGAAACCTCGGCTTCAGCCGCCGTAATAGCTCGTCAATGGACCGCAATACGTTTGTTAGAGAGGTCAATTTGTCGACTTGCGCGTCGGTCTGGCTCAGTCGCGATGACAGGACTTCAGCGATCGTCGAGGAGATTTCGGCCGCGGGCAACTCCGGGAAACGCGAAGCAAGCGATGTGTAACTGTTTGTCGCGATACCACCATGCATCGTCAGCTTGCCCACTCTTGCAAAGAGGCGCAAGAAGACCTGCTCGAAAGTCCAGTCGTGAACAGACACCACCCGCCATTTTTCGCTTCGCTTTGCCGAGAACCCCGCCAGAACGATCTCGGCCGGAAGCGCCTGGTCCACCAGCCACAGGGCTATGGCGAAGCCACTCGTGGGGACTTTAGCCTGCGGGTAAAAGTCAGCGCAAAAGCCCGTCAAATCCAAGTGCCCGGTGGGCGTCCCCAAATAGTCCGAGCTTGTGTTCAATCTCTCGCTCGCCGCCAGGCGGATGTTCATGATGCCCAGGAACTCTTGGGGCGCGAACAGCTTGACGACGTCGGCGACCTCCTGTCGGTAGACAATGTTGGCGCCTCTCGGCTGGGCGCGTGATATCAGCAGAGAACGGCCGGAAAATTGTTCATCAAGAACCTTGTACACCTTGTTGAAGAATATAAAGAGAGCCGTCCGCGGATATTCCGCCTGAAGTTCCCTGACGCTAACCTCGTCGCTGTTGGCGACAAGGATGATATGTGAGAAAGCGGAAAACAGAGCACGCCATTGTTCCGTTGTCGTCAACTTCTCCGTCGCTCCGGATGCGGGAAAGTCCATGCACACTCATCCCAACCTCAGCGTGCTTTCAGCGCGCGACTTCTCCAGACTGCTGAGCCTTGGATTCCAAGTTCGGCTCGCTCCCTCTATAAAGGGTGATGCGTTCCAAATCAAAGCAGGCACGCTTGATAAGTCGGGGAAATGCATGTTCAAGAGTCCTGAAAGTCTCCATCCTTTGCGCCGACTTAGGTCGCGAAGAATAAGGAGCCGACTTCATGTTTAGCAACCAAGGGACGTAGATGTTTGGATTGAAGGCTAAACGGCATCTTACGAGAGAACTTGCCATCACGCCTCCGGCAGCAGAGTTAAACCGACAGGGCATTGCGATTGTCGCCTGCGTGAAAAACGAAGCTAGCTACATCGAGGAGTGGGCACGTTTTCACCAGGCCGTCGGTGTTCGACATTTTCATCTCTATGATGACGGCTCTACTGATGGCACGCTCGATGTGCTTCAGCGGGCGTTGAAGCCTCGGGAATTGACCGTCGTCCCTTGGAAAATGCGCATGCGGGATGAGGAAAGCGGTGAGTTTTTGAACGGACAGACGATTGCCTTCGCACATGCGATTCTAAACTTTGGCGGAAGATACGATCGTATGGCGTTCATCGACGTCGATGAATTTTTGCTTCCCAAGAAAGGTCGAACGTTAGAGGAAGCCTTACGAGGAGCACGCGGGTTTCCGAATATTTCCTTGCCCTGGCACATGTTCGGCCACAGCGGTCATGTCTCGCGGCCAACAGGGCCCGTATGCCTCAATTACAAAATGCGGGTCTCCGATCCTATGCGGCAGAACCTCGACGCAAGCAATTTCAAATGCATTATCGATCCGGTCGAGGTCACGAAAGTGGGCGTGCATCACTTCCAAACACGCTCCCACGGCGACAGAACCGCAAATGATGCGGGGAAAGTGGTATCAAAGAAAAAGCGGAAGGCTGCCGAATTTTACTCGGCGGAGTTCATACAGCTCAACCACTATTACGCGAAGTCGATCGAGGAACTGAAGGAAAAGACAGACAGAGGCTGGTCTTTCGACGGATCCGCAGAGAAGTACCGAAACAAGGTAGCAGCCACCATCAACTATATCGAAACCAACGTCGTCGAAGACCGCAGCATGCTCGAATTCATCGGCGAAAATGGGATCGATCTCGGTCAATGATTCTCAACTGGCGCAAAGCACGCACGGAACGAACTACGCGTCAGATCGGAGTTCAGGTTTGCAAGACAACGACGACAAAACGATGAAGACGCCGGACAAGAGCTGCGTGTGGGCGGTGGCAGAAAGCAAGGCGGGAACGCTTACGCAGTGCCTTGGCGTTGGAAAAGAGTTTCACCATGAGCCGGTAGTCAAGTTGATCAGTCGCAGCCGCGGCTTGAGGAAGTTGTTCGAACCCAAACTATTTCGCCAAAGGGAACCGCGCCCCGAGCTCGTGATCTCCTGCGGTTTCCGCGCTGAACCGGCCGTCCTTGACATCAAAGCGGCCTATGGCGGCAAACCTCTGACAGTGCACCTCCAACGGCCGCGCATCGAAGGATATGATCTCGTTTTCGTCTCTCGTCACGATTGGGTCGACGAATTGAACGAGCGGCCGAACTATCATTCAATGGTCGGAGTACCGCATCAGATTACCTGGGCACGGCTGGGACCTCTTAGGGATGCTGCGCGCAGACGATTTTCACCGGACGGACGCCCGATAGCCGCCGTCTTCGTCGGCGGCTCGAATGGCGCATATGTTTACGACGACAGAACCCACCAGAATATAAAGCGCGCTATCGAGCAGTTGGAGAAGGAGGGCTGGCGCATCGTTGTGTCGGTCTCACGCAGATCTGAAGACCACACTCAGCAGGCCCTGTCGGCACTCAACAGCGAAAGCATCGCCGTGTGGGACAGACGAGGCGAGAACCCCTATCTCGACTACATGGCCGCCGCCGACGCGTTCTTGATCGCAAAGGACTCGATAACAATGCCCTGCGAGGCTCTGGCCACCGGCAAGCCGGTTTTTACTCTTGACTTAACCCCCGTCGTGGGTCCGCGACTGGACAAGTTCGAGCGCTATCACCGGGACCTCCGCGAAACTCTGCAGCTGACGCGGCCGTTCGAAGGCAGGATTGAACCCTACAGCTACGCGCCACTCGATGAAACGCGCCGCATCGCCTCGGTAATCCGTTCGCAGCTCAACCGCTCATAAGACGCTGCTGCAGCGTCCTTTCCGCGTCTGAAAAGACGCACGGAGCTGTCGTGCGGCTTCACGCTTATTCGCGCCAGTGCTCGGCCACCCAAGGCGTTGGACGAATATAGTGTCGCAGGTACCGCAGAGCGCCCTTGTTCTTCCTTTGCTTCGGGTCGAAGACGCCCGCGATGTGTGTGAACGCCGTCTTGTGGGGAGCCTTCGTTCCATAGCGCCCTTCGATCGCGTGCTGTGGATGCAGACCACGCGGAAAAATAACGACGCGCGCTTCGCTTGGCAGACGCGGGGCAAGAAAATAGTTGAGCGGGAATGGCCAACGGCAGTCCTGGCGAAAATGGAGAACCCATTTTCGTGGAAAGAATGTTATGCCCCCGGGTGCGTTGCGGCTTACGAAGCGCTGCTCGTAACGGTACTCGTCGGCCACGCCCTGTGGATCGGATCGAAACTTTTCCTGCAGCGGCACGAGCTTCCCAACGGGAAAGCGGAAGAGCGACGTTTGCCCGAGGCGCTCAAAGGGCGTCGTTTGATTTCTCGACATGACGATGTCATCCGCCTCGCCGAGGTAAAAAAAACCGTCGAGAGAGGAAACGATCACGAGATCCAGATCGAGAAAGAGAACTGGACCTCTCAGCTTTCCCAACGTTGCCCCCCAGAGTCGAGCCTTCGGCCAGATGCCTCTGGTATTTGTTGGCATGTTCTCTACGCCGAGCGGCGGTAGGTCTTCGCAAAGTATTCCTGGGTTCAAACCTGCACGGTTGTCGGTAAAGCAAGTGAAGGTAAAAGGCGGCGTAATGTTGCGAGCCACCATCGCGTAGAGCCTATTTATGAACGGGGCTCCATACTTCGTTCCCCAATTGATGCAGATCACTTGTTTGATGCCGCCGCTGGCTGCTAAAACGCTTGTAGTCATTTTGCTCCATTCCTGGCCTGCTCCTGCATTTCTGCAGCATCGGTCTTTTGTTTACTCTTTCAAGGATACCGACGCGGCCGCAGCGGTGCGTGTGAGCGAGTTGTATGACATAATTACTTGCCAGCCGCGTCTCCGCCAAGACCACCTGTTTCCTTCGACTGAGCATCCGCTGTCACGGCGGCTTGGATTATGGCCCGATCGACAGCGGCTCTGGTTCCCTCCTTTGGAACAAGAAAGAATGCCCGCGAGCCGGGGCTGCAGCAATGACGTCCGCAATCCACTGGGAGTACTGTACTCGCACTGAATGTTGCCGAGCCTTTTTAGCATTGTCGCTTGCGCTGGGGCTTGGGAAATTCGACGGCTTGAGCTATATGTGCAATTCGTCTAGCGCGCCCATCGTCTAGCGGTCAGGACGCCGCCCTCTCACGGCGGTAACACGGGTTCGAGTCCCGTTGGGCGTACCAATCCCAATTCACCCATTGGCGATGCAACGTGGCGGCGAGCGAAAGGTCGCCGCCTTGATTGAGCCGAAATCTACACGAGCTTTTCCGCAAAAAATTTGAATTTAATGGCTCTTCGTCACTTGCGGGAATCCGAGGCGCTCACTATAAGCCACCTCGTCTTCGGCGCCCATCGTCTAGCGGTCTAGGACGCCGCCCTTTCACGGCGGAAACACGGGTTCGAGTCCCGTTGGGCGTGCCATAATCCAATTAAGTCTTATAGTTACACAGGTCTGACCCAAGCGGATCGAAGGTTCCGGCCGAAATAGCCGAGCGCCTTGAGGAGTTTTTCGCCTTGCGCCTATACTTGAGCACTTTCTGATATATTGAGAGCCCTGACCCGGACTACTGACCAGCCGGAAAGCGAAACGGGGGGCATTGATGACTTGTCGCGCTTCAACATTGATTACGGCCAGCGTGCTTTCCAGTACAGCGCTCGCCTCGTGCACCGTCACGACCGATAGCATCGAGCCTACGCTTGGAACCCATCAGACAGCGGGCCATCCGTACCGCACGGTGAATGATTGTGTCCGCAAGGCACCCATCGGCCAGTTTGATCTGAAATGCGACGTTCCGCTGCTCGGTTACCGCAATTTCTCCGACCCAACCATCGTGCCGCAGGCCGGTGCGCCGGGCGGTTTCCAGTTCCGGTAGGTGCGGTCGCGCTCCTGGGGCAAATCGGGTCGCCGAAAGGGCCTTAGATCAGGCGAATAGCGCACGAATTCGTCAGATCGCCTTTGCCGCGTCCGTCACACGCAGTTGGACGCGGCGGGTCCCCTGCCAGAGGTCCGCCGAAACCGATCCGGCCACATGAATGGTGGAGCCGCGGCTGCCGAGCAGGAAGTCGCCGAGAGGTGTATCCATGGCGCGAAAGGCGATGCCGTCGACCCGGCTGCGATCCTGGCCCTCGAGTGTTACCTTGACGTGATTGGAGCCGACCTGTCGGCAGTCGCGCAGCCGGTGCTGGGGAAAGGCGAAGATCGGCTGCGGATGTCCGGAGCCGTAGGGGCCGGCCTGCTCCAGGAGATCGACCAGTTCGATCGTCGCACCAGATGCGCCAAGCGCGCCATCGACCTTCAGGGTCTCCGTGGACACCAGATCGCGTACCACCGCTTCGGCCCGCTCCTCGAAAAATTGACGAAGTCTGCCGAGATTCGCGCGTTCGACCGTCAAACCGGCAGCCATGGCGTGACCGCCGCCCTTGACGAGAAGGCCGCTGTCGACCGCCGCCCGCACCAGCCGGCCCATGTCGAACCCATTGATAGAACGTCCTGATCCCGTTCCCCGTCCACTCGGATCAAAGGCGATCGCGAAGGCCGGCCGACGGAATTTTTCCTTGATGCGTGCTGCTATGAGCCCGACGATCCCCGGGTGCCAATTCTCCCGTGCTGTGACGACCACCGAGGCCCTCTCGCCGGTCCCGTACTCCGCCAGCACCTCCGCCTCGGCTTCGGCGAGCATCGCAGCCTCCATGGCCTGGCGCTCGCGGTTAAGCTCGTCGAGCCGGCCGGCGATCGTTTCAGCGGCCGCCGCATCGTCGATCGTCAACAGCCGGCTGCCGAGGGCGGCATCACCGATTCGCCCACCCGCATTGATACGCGGGCCGATCAGGAATCCCAGGTGATAAGGCGTCACGGGACCGCCGATTGCGGCCTTGCGGAGGAGCGCCGCGAGGCCCGGATTTCCCATATGACGCGCGGCGATCAGACCCTTGACCACATAGGCGCGATTGAGCCCCTTGAGGGGAACCACGTCGCAGACAGTCGCCAATGCGACAAGATCAAGCTGCGCTAACAAATCGAACGACGCGGCACGTGGGCCCCCTTGGCCGCGCAGCACCCGCAGGGTGTTGACAAGAACGAGAAAGACGACGCCGGCAGCACAAAGATGCCCCTGGCCGGAAAGGTCGTCCTCGCGATTCGGATTGACGAGCGCATGGCACGGCGGGAGAGAGGAGCCCACCTGATGGTGGTCGATGACAACGACATCGACGCCGCGGTCGGCGGCAACAGCGAGGGACTCGTGACTGGTTGAGCCGCAGTCGACGGTGACGATAAGATTGGCGCCGTTATCGACCAGTTGTTCGATCGCCTGAGGATTAGGCCCGTAGCCTTCGAAGATGCGGTTCGGAATGTAGACGTCGGCCTCGATGCCGAAATGGCGCAGGAAGCGGACCATCAGCGCGCAAGAGGCGGCGCCGTCGACATCATAGTCCCCGAATACCACCACTTTCTCGCAGCGGCGTGTCGCCAGTGCCAGCCGCTCGGCCGCCTTACGACAATCGGTCAACGTGTCCGGATCCGGCATCAGCGCGCGAAGTGTCGGATCGAGAAACGCGGCCGCATCGTCGAGCGCTACACCGCGGCCGGCTAGCACGCGGGCGATTATCTCGGAATAGCCGTGGACCTGGCTGATCGCCAACGCCCGATTTTGCCCGGCTTGATCCAGACGCGACACCCAGCGCTGCCCGCTGACCGAGCGCTCGACGCCGAGAAATGCCCGTTGGATCGGATCCGCCAATACGTCCATGCTAATCGCCCGCCTGCAGTCCCCCGTTCTTAGCGGACATTTCCGGCTGGAAGAACCCGAATGAAGAAGGCTCCGGCGGGCCGGAGGCCTGTCGGAGCCGTTTCTCAACAGTTTTAATGTGCCAGGCGGCGATCAGCCCGCCTTTGGCCGCTCGATACGGATCACCTGCGGCTCCCCGACAAGATAGCCCTCGCCCTTGATGGCAACGATCGCCTTGCGCACGGAAGATTCATGCGTGGCATGCGTGACCAGGATGATCGTCTTCGGTTCGGCAGGATCCACATAATGCTTGGAATGCTGCATGATCGATTCGAGCGATATATCGTTTTCGGCCATATGCCCCGCAATATTGGCGAAGACTCCGGTACGGTCGAGAACTTTCAGCCGGATGAAATAGCCGCCTTCGTGGCTTTGGATGCGGGCCCGCTTGTAGGGCAACAGTGCGTTCGCCGGTCGCCCAAAAGCCGGTACATGTTGTGCGCCCGGACGGCTCTTGGCAATATCGGCGATGTCGCCGAGCACGGCCGAAGCGGTCGCATTGCCGCCGGCGCCGGGGCCGACCATCAGCAACTCGCCAAGAATGTCGGACTCGATCGCGACCGCGTTCGTTACACCGTCGACCTGCGCGATGACGGAATCGTAGGGCACCATCGTCGGATGAACGCGCTGTTCGATGCCGCTTTCGGTACGTTGCGCGACCCCGAGCAACTTGATCCGGTAGCCGAGGTCGGCGGCCGCCTGGATGTCCTCGATCGAGATGTTGGTGATGCCTTCTAGATAGATGTCATCGGCGGCGATTGCGGTGCCGAAAGCGAGGCTGGTCAGGATCGAGAGCTTGTGCGCCGTATCATTGCCCTCGATGTCGAAGGCCGGATCCGCTTCGGCATAACCAAGCCGCTGTGCTTCCTTCAGGCAGTCCTCGAACGAAAGCCCCTCCCTCTCCATCTTCGTCAGGATGTAGTTGCAGGTGCCGTTCATGATGCCGTAGACGCGCGAGACAGTGTTGCCCGTCATGGATTCGCGAAGTGCCTTGATGACCGGAATGCCGCCGGCAACCGCGGCCTCATAGTTGAGCAGTGCGCCATGCTCTTCGGCAATGCCCGCAAGCTCGATGCCATGGGCAGCCAGCAGCGCCTTGTTGGCTGTGACCACATGAATGCCCCGCTGCAGCGCAGCCTTCACGGCCGAATAGGCCGGGTCCCCGGCACCGCCCATCAACTCGATGAAGACGTCGATATCCGCTTCTGACGCCAGCGAAACCGCATCACTGAACCACTTGATGTTCGAGAGGTTCACGCCGCGGTCCCTGGATCGGTCCCTCGCCGTCACCGCCATGATCTCGATCGCCCGACCGCACGTGGTTGCCAGCATCTCATGACGATCCTGGAGAATCCGCACGAGTGAGGCACCGACGGTCCCCAAGCCCGCAATGCCGATTTTGAGGGCATCTGACATAGCAAGTTCCTAACATGTAGAGGCCCCGCCAGATGTGGCGGGGCTATTCTGGTTCAGAAATCGGACCTACCCGATTTCCTACCGGTGTGCGTTAAACGAGATGACGTTGTGCATCGTCTCATCAGCCGCTGACAGAAAGCGCTTGATATTGCGTGCAGCCTGCCGGATGCGGTGTTCGTTCTCCACGAGTGCCAGGCGGACATAGTCATCGCCCTGCTCGCCGAAGCCGATACCGGGGGCGACGGCGACATCCGCCTTTTCGACGAGAAGCTTCGAGAACTCGAGCGAACCCAGGTGACGGAACTTCTCTGGGATCTTTGCCCAGGCAAACATGGTCGCCGGCGGCGGCGGCACTTCGAAGCCCGCTTTGCCGAAGCTTTCTACCATCACGTCGCGGCGGCGCCTGTAGATATTGCGCACCTCGGCAATGTCGCTGCCGTCACCGTTGAGCGCCTGCGTCGCGGCAACCTGGATGGGTGTGAACGCGCCGTAGTCGAGATAGGACTTGACCCGCGTCAGCGCCGCGATCAACCGCTCATTGCCGACAGCAAAGCCCATGCGCCAGCCGGGCATGGAAAACGTCTTCGACATCGACGTGAACTCGACCGTCACGTCGATCGCCCCGGGCACTTCCAGCACGGAGGGTGGCGGCGCCTCATCGAAGTAGATTTCTGAATAGGCGAGATCCGAGAGCACAATGATGTCGTGCTTCTTCGCAAACGCGATGACTTCCTTGTAGAAGTCGAGCGAGGCGACCTGCGCCGTCGGGTTCGACGGGTAGTTGAGGATCAGCGCCAGCGGCTTAGGGATCGAATGCCGTACAGCCCGCTCCAACGGCGGGAAAAAGCTGTCGTCCGGCTCCACTGAAATGGAGCGGATCACGCCACCTGCCATCAGGAAGCCGAAGGCGTGGATGGGATAGGTCGGGTTCGGGCACAGGATGACATCGCCGGGCGCAGTGATCGCCTGCGCCATATTGGCGAAACCTTCCTTGGAACCGAGCGTCGCAACAACCTGAGTCTCGGGATTGAGTTTGACGCCGAAGCGACGGGCATAATAGGCGGCCTGTGCACGTCGCAGCCCGGGAATGCCCTTCGACGACGAATAACGATGCGTGCGCGGATCCTGGACAACCTCACAAAGCTTGTCGACGATCGATTGCGGGGTCGGAAGGTCCGGATTGCCCATGCCGAGGTCGATGATGTCAGCACCGGCCGCTCGCGCGCTTGCTTTCAAACGGTTGACCTGTTCGAAAACATAGGGCGGCAAACGCCGGACTTTATGAAACTCTTCCATCTCCAAACCTCGTTTGGCGCAAGCCTCCACGAGCCGTTCGGCTTTCGCGGAAGCAAACGCGGTGGTGAACGGCCGTCATCGCGGCCATTCAACGCTTTGCGTCCAAATCACCTGAAAGGCAAGCGCTAATTCGCGATCTGTTTCAGCGTGTCGTCTCCGTGTTGCTCGGCCAGCAACTGCAGTTCCTTCAAGCGCCGCTGATATTCGGCCTCGGAGATCGAGCCGGATTGGCGGGCCGCGGCAAGCGCCGTCAACCGGGACTGCATTGAGACCGCCTCTTCATCCGTCATCTGGGGAGCCGCGGCCGGCTTTTGCCCATAGACGGATGGAAAGGTAGCCAGGTTGGCAGTCGAACTGCATCCGGCAAGAGCACCCGCAAGGAGCAATCCCAAAACCCAAGAAACCGAGCCCTGTTTTCCGACGACAAGCATGCTGGCGATGACCCCTGTTTTTCCGGCGCGACGATGACCAGTGCACCGCACGCCCGAAAAAGACATGCCGATGACACTTTAACCGCTTGAATTCAAAGCGATTTACTCGCTTCCTGTGATTCCATTGGAAAGCTGAACGCTCTAGCCCTTGTAATCATTTTCGGGCAGAATGTAAAAATGCAAAACAAATAAGATGCTGTGGAGGACGCCGGGTGACAGCAGACAGGAAGGCCGAGGGCGGCGGTGGTAAGAATGGTTTTGCCGGCTTTGATCCGAAGTCGGTCGAGCCCTACATCGTCAAGGATCCCGAAAGCCTGGCCGTCAACCTGGCGCGCGCAGCAGAACAACTCGGCAAAGCAGCGTCCGCATGGCTGGCTCCGCGCGAAACCGGCGAGAAGACCGATGCCTTTGCCGAGCCAGTGTCCGACATGGTCAAGACGCTCTCCAAGATCTCGGAGTATTGGCTTTCCGATCCACGCCGGACACTGGAAGCCCAGACGCATCTCCTGGGCAGCTTCTTCGATATCTGGTCGCGAACGCTCCACCGCATGGCCGGCGACGTCGCCACGAATCCAACAAATATCGAGCGCACCGACAAGCGCTTCGCAGACGAGGATTGGGTGAGAAATCCTTTCTTCGACTTCATTCGCCAGGCCTATTTCGCGACCTCGGACTGGGCGGAGAGAATGGTCAATGATGCCGAAGGGCTCGATGATCACACCAAACACAAGGCGGCCTTCTACGTCCGCCAGATATCGAGCGCACTTTCGCCGACCAATTTCATAACGACCAATCCGCAGCTCTATCGGGAAACCGTGGCGTCAAGCGGCGCTAACCTCGTCAAGGGCATGCAGATGTTTGCCGAAGACATCGCGGCCGGCCGGGGTGATCTCAGGTTGCGACAAACGGATACGAGCAAGTTCGCCATCGGCGAAAACATCGCGATCACGCCGGGCAAGGTAATCGCCCAAAGCGAGGTCTGCCAGGTCATCCAGTATGAGGCGAGCACCGAGACAGTGCTCAAGCGGCCGTTGCTGATCTGCCCGCCATGGATCAACAAATTCTACGTGCTCGATCTCAACCCGCAGAAATCCTTTATCAAATGGGCGGTCGACCAGGGTCACACCGTGTTCGTCATCTCCTGGGTCAACCCGGATGAACGCCATGCCTCGAAGGACTGGGAGGCCTATGCTCGCGAAGGCATCGGCTTTGCACTCGACACCATTGAGCAGGCGACCGGCGAGCGGGAAGTCAATGCGATCGGTTACTGCGTCGGCGGCACATTGCTTGCTGCCACGCTGGCACTCCACGCCGCCGAAGGCGATGACCGTATCCGCTCGGCGACGCTTTTCACGACGCAGGTGGACTTCACCCACGCGGGCGACCTCAAGGTCTTCGTTGACGATGACCAGATCCAACAGATCGAGCGGAACATGAGTGCGACCGGCTACCTTGAGGGCTCGAAAATGGCCACCGCCTTCAACATGCTCAGGGCGTCCGAGCTGATCTGGCCGTATTTCGTCAACAACTATCTGAAGGGCCAGGAGCCCCTGCCCTTCGACCTGCTTTACTGGAACTCTGATTCAACGCGGATGCCAGCAGCCAACCACTCTTTCTATCTCCGTAACTGCTATCTGGAGAACAAGCTCTCCAGAGGCGAAATGGTGCTGGCCGGCCGGAAGATTTCGCTCGCTGACGTCAAGATCCCGATCTACAATCTGGCAACGAAGGAAGATCACATCGCGCCTGCGAAATCGGTGTTCCTCGGCAGCAGCTCCTTCGGCGGCAAGGTCACTTTCGTTCTGTCGGGTTCCGGTCATATTGCCGGAGTTGTCAATCCCCCGGACAAAGGCAAATATCAATACTGGACAGGTGGCCCTGCCAAGGGCGACGTCGACGAGTGGCTAGGCAAGGCAAAGGAGACACCGGGCTCCTGGTGGCCGCACTGGCACGGCTGGGTTGAAAAGCTCGACAAGAAACGCGTTCCGGCCCGAAAGCCTGGCGGGCCGCTCAACTCGCTTGAGGAAGCGCCGGGTTCGTACGTTCGCGCCCGGGCCTGATCGGATTACTCGTGAACTTCTCCCGTCCGCTCGTTCCAGCCACGCTTGTGCAGCGTTACAAGCGCTTTCTCTTTGACGCTGTTCTCGCCGATGGAACAAGGATTACCGGCTCGTGCCCGAACACCGGCTCGATGCGCGGATTGACAACCCCGGGTTCGCCGATCTGGCTTTCGGAGCACGACAGCCCGACGCGGAAATACCGCCATATGCTGGAGATCGTCGAAGCGGACGGAACACTCGTCGGCATCAACACCGGGCTGCCGAACCGGCTTGCCGAGGAAGCGATCGCGGCCGGACTCGTCGGCGACCTTCATACCTACCAGATGCTTCGGCGGGAGCAGAAATACGGCCGCAACTCCCGGATCGACATCCTTCTCAGCGACCCAGCGAAGGGTCTTGCCTATGTGGAAGTGAAAAACGTCCACTTCAGCCGAGACCGCGGCCTCGCCGAATTCCCCGATAGCCCGACCGCGCGCGGCGCCAAGCACCTCGAGGAACTCGGCGACATGGTGGAAAACGGCCATCGCGCAATCATGCTCTACCTTGTCCAAAGACACGATTGCGATGCCTTCCGGATATGCCGCGAACTCGATCCGGTCTATGCTCGTGCGTTCGAACGCGCTGCGACACGCGGCGTCGAGGCCTATGCCATCAAATGCGCCATATCGCCCTCGCAAATAGTACCGACGGCGGCGATGGCAGTGGACGAACCCGCTCTCGCTGATTTATGACATGCGCTTGAAACAATGAAAGTTCTGTAATGGTGACTTATATCGAGGCCGGCGCTGCCCCCTACAAGAACACCGGCGTCATCCGTCTTTACGGGCCGGATGGTTTCGAAGGCATGCGCAAGGCCTGTCAGGTGACTGCGCGTTGCCTGGATGAGCTTGTGCCCCGCGTACGGCCAGGCGTAACGACGGAAGAGATCGATCGCTTCGTCTTCGAATTCGGCATGGACCACGGCGCGCTTCCCGCCACACTCAACTATCGCGGTTATACAAAGTCGTCGTGCACTTCGATCAACCACGTCGTCTGCCATGGTATTCCAAACGAAAAGCCTTTGCGCGAAGGCGATATCGTCAATATCGACGTAACCTATGTCGTGGATGGCTGGCATGGCGATTCCAGCCGCATGTATCCCGTCGGCGAGGTCAAGCGTGCCGCAGAGCGGCTGCTCGATGTCACGCACGAATGTTTGATGCGCGGCATCGCGGCTGTGCGGCCCGGCGCACGCACAGGGGCAATCGGCGAGGCCATTCAAGCCTATGCGGAATCCGAACGCTGTTCGGTGGTGCGCGATTTTTGCGGCCACGGCGTCGGCCGGCTGTTCCACGACGCTCCGAACATCTTGCACTATGGTCGCGCCAATGAAGGCCCCGAGCTCCGCGAAGGCATGATCTTTACGATCGAGCCGATGATCAATCTGGGTCGGCCGCATGTGAAGGTTCTGTCGGATGGCTGGACCGCTGTCACGCGCGACCGTTCGCTTTCGGCACAATACGAACACACGATCGGCGTCACTGCGGATGGCTGTGAAATCTTCACGCTTTCGCCAGCCGGCCTGTTCAAGCCCGGCATTGCTGCGGTGGGCAACGCGTGACGAGAACCCCGCCCCTCTCCGAAGGCGAACTGCAGCCCAGGGACGAGCGGCAGTTCTTTGCACAGCAAATGCCGCGCGTCGGCGACGCGGACGTAAACTCTGCTCCTCCCGTGGAAGCACATTATCACGGCCATCGCGATCGTCTGCGCGACCGTTACCGCGAGCATGGCGATGCAGCACTCGCGGATTACGAGGTGCTGGAACTCATCCTGTTCCGGCTGATCCCCCGTCGCGATACGAAGCCAATCGCCAAGGCGCTGCTCGCCCGCTTCGGAACGCTCGCAGGCGTTTTCGGCGCGCCGGTCAATCTGTTGCAGGAGGTCAAGGGCGTTGGCGAGTCGGTCGCCCTTGATCTCAAGCTCATCGCCACCGTCAGCCACCGAATGCTGAAGAGCGAGTTGCGCGACAAGCAGGTCCTGTCATCCTGGAGCGCAGTCATCGACTATTGCCATGCGGCGATGGCGCATGAGACCAAGGAGCAGTTTCGCATCCTCTTCCTCGACAAGCGGAACGTGCTGATTGCCGACGAAGTCCAGCAGAGAGGCACGATCGACCACACGCCGGTCTATCCTCGCGAGGTGATCAAGCGTGCACTTGAGCTGTCCGCAACCGCGCTGATCCTGGTCCACAACCATCCCTCCGGCGACCCGACGCCTTCTCGTGCGGATATCGAGATGACCAAACTGATTGCCGAGGCTGCCAAGCCGCTCGGCATCGCTCTTCACGACCACATCATCATCGGCAAGGACGGGCATGCGAGCCTCAAGGGACTTCGGCTGATTTAGCGTGTGCTGCGACTGAAAAACACCACCAGCCCTTCCATCAAAGCCATCTGGCACGACGGAAGAAGCGATAGAGCGTAACGCATAGGCCTACAATCACGGCCAGGACGACAAAATAGCCGTAGCGAAACCTAAGCTCGGGCATATCCTCAAAATTCATGCCGTAGATTCCGGCAATCGCCGTCGGAACTGCCAGAATGGCTGCCCACGAAGCGAGCTTGCGCGAGATTTCCGTTTGCTCCGATTGGCCTATCATCAGGCTTGCCTCGAAAGTGAAGGCAAGAACCTCACGCAGCGCATCGATGTCCTCCTGGACCCGTCGAACATGATCGGTCACATCGCGGAACAGGGGCTGCATCGCCGCATCCATGCCCGGTAGCTCAAGGTGTTCATGCCGTCGGCACACGTCCACCAACGGCACGACCGCATTGCGCAGGCGCAAGAGATTTCGGCGCAACAGATAAAGCCGTTCGATATCCGCCTTAGTCAACCGGTCGCGCAGCAGCCTGTCCTCGAGTTCCTCGACCTCGCCGTGGATCGCTTCGACCACAGGCATGTAGTTGTCGACGATGAAATCGAGGATCGAATAGAGGATGTAATTTTCACCATGGGCGAGTGCTGCTGGCGAGGATTCGCATCTCTGCCTGACCGCCATGTAGGAGGTCGATGCCCCGTGGCGAACGGAAACAATGTAGCCGCGACCGACGAAGAGATGCGTTTCGCCAAATGAGATTTGGTGATCGGCCATGTGGGCCGTGCGCGCGACGACGAAGATCGCGTCGCCGTAGATTTCCAGCTTCGGACGCTGATGCGCCTTTCCGGCGTCCTCGATCGCCAAGTCGTGGAGATCGAATTCAGCCTGAACCTGGTGCAACAGTGCCTCATCCGGCTCATGCAGGCCGATCCAGATGACGACGTTTTCCCGGCCCCGCCATTGTCCTGCCTCTTCGATCTCTATGTCACGCAGACGCTGGCCGTTCTGGTAGACAGCAGCGGCGACAACCCCTGGGCGAGTGGATGGGACCGTCTCGGCCTTTGTCACGCCAGCCGCATGGCCGGGGATCGCCATCGCTCCTGATGCCATTCCTGGACTCCACCTGTGCTTTGCCGCGTAAGAAAACAGACGGGCGACGCCATACACAAACATAGCTTTATTTCGCCACAGGCGCATCCACGATAGAACAATGCGCACGGCGCTTCATCAAACGGTGCAATTGACGCTATAAACGCCTGCGATGAAATTTGGCGCATCGCACAACGATTCTGTTCCGCATACGGGAAGCGTTCATGAACCAGTTCGATCTCATCGTCGTCGGAAGCGGCCCCGCGGGTCGCAGGGGTGCTATCCAGGCCGCGAAACTAGGAAAGAAGGTTCTCGTTGTCGAGCAGGGCAAGCGCGTCGGCGGCGTCTCCGTCCACACCGGGACTATTCCGTCAAAGACCCTTCGCGAGACCGCGCTCAACCTGTCGGGGTGGCGCGAGCGCGGCTTTTACGGCCGCTCCTATCGGGTGAAGCAGGAAATCAGCGCCGACGATCTGCGCCGCCGTCTCATCATCACCCTCAACCACGAGGTCGAGGTGCTCGAGCACCAGTTCGCGCGAAACCGCGTCCAGCATATCCGCGGCCGGGCAAGCTTTGTGAACCCGACAACGCTCGAGATCCTCAAGGACGACGGCGAGAGCATACCTGTGTCCGCGACGAGCGTCTTGCTCGCCGTCGGGACCAAACCTTTTCGCCCGGACTACATCCCCTTTGACGGCACCACCGTCGTCGACAGCGATGAGTTGTTGGACATCAAGGAACTCCCGCGCTCGCTGGTCGTCATCGGCGCCGGCGTGGTCGGCATCGAGTATGCCACGATCTTCAGCGCCCTCGACACGCAGGTCACCGTGATCGATCCCAAGACGACAATGCTCGACTTCATCGACAAGGAAATCGTCGAGGATTTCACCTATCAATTGCGCGATCGCAACATGAAGCTCAATCTCGGTCAGAAGGCAGAGAAGGTGGAGCGGTTAGAAGACGGCAAGGTCCTGCTTACACTCGATAATGGCCGCAAGATTACGACGGAGATGGTCTTGTTCGCTGCTGGCCGCATCGGCGCGACGGACGCGCTCAACCTCCCCGCAGCCGGGCTCGAAGCGGACAGCCGCGGGCGGCTGAAGGTGAACCCCGAAACGTTCCAGACCTCGGTTCCCAACATCTATGCCGCCGGCGACGTCGTCGGCTTCCCGAGCCTTGCTTCGACCTCGATGGAACAGGGGCGCGTCGCCGCTCGCGTGGCCGTCGGCGCGATTGCGAAGGAGCCGCAGAAATATTTCCCCTACGGCATCTATGCCGTGCCGGAAATCTCCACCTGCGGCCTCTCAGAAGAAGAGGTCAAGGAGCGCGGCATTCCTTACGAATGTGGCATCGCACGGTTCCGGGAAACGTCGCGGGGGCACATAATGGGGCTCGATTCAGGCCTCTTGAAAATGATCTTCTCGCTCAAGACCCGGCGTTTGCTCGGTGTCCATATCATCGGGGAAGGCGCGACCGAACTCGTGCACATCGGCCAGGCAGTTCTCAATCTGAAGGGCACCGTCGAGTACTTCGTCGAAAACACGTTCAACTATCCGACGCTCGCCGAAGCCTACAAGATTGCCGGTCTGGATGCGTGGAACCGCATGGGCGAAATCAAGACGGCCTAACCGGCCCTTGGCAATTCGCTCTCCTCAGCCGCCGCTTCGGCGGCTTTCATTTCCAAAGAAAAAGGCCGCCCGGAAGGGCGGCCTTTGAACTCGTAGAAGAAACCAATTTATTCGGCGCTCTCGTCAGCAGCCTTCTTCTTGGCCGCAGCCTTCTTCTTCGGTGCAGCGGCCTCCTCGCCTTCGGCAGCCTCGGCCTTTGCCGCAGCCTTCTTCTTGGCAGGCGCCTTCCTGGCGGTCGACTTGTCTTCGGCCTCCTCGTCGTCAGCCATCAGCTCTTCCTTGGTGACCGCCTTGTCGGTTACCGAGATTTCGGAAAGCAGATGGTCCACGACCTTCTCTTCGAACAGCGGCGCGCGCAGCGAAGCGGCGGCGCCGGGCGTGTTCTTGAAGTAATCGAGGATCTGCTTTTCCTGGCCCGGGAACTGGCGCAGCTGTTCGAACAGCGAGCGCTGCATTTCGTCATCACTCACCTGAACGCCGGCCTTTTCGCCAATTTCGGAGAGGACGAGACCGAGTCGGACGCGACGCTCGGCAAGCTTGCGATACTCGGCGCGAGCTTCCTCTTCCGTCGTCTCTTCATCGGCGAAGGTCTTGCCCGCCTGCTGAAGGTCGGTGTTGATCTGGCGCCAGATGTTTTCGAACTCGGCGTCAACGAGGCGCTCCGGCGTCTCGAACTGGTAGAGCTCGTCGAGCTGATCGAGGATCTGACGCTTGACCTTCTGGCGGGTGACCGAGCCGTACTGGCTTTCGATCTGGCCGCGAACGATTTCCTTCAGCTTGTCGGCCGATTCGAGGCCAAGCTTGGTGGCGAGTTCGTCGTTGATCTCGAGCGGAGCCGCGGCAGCGACGTCCTTCACGGTGATGTCGAAGGTTGCTTCCTTGCCGGCGAGGTTTGCGGCCGGATAGTCGGCCGGGAAGGTTACAGTGATCGTCTTCTCGTCACCGGCCTTGGCGCCGACGAGCTGCTCTTCGAAGCCCGGGATGAAGCGGTTGGAGCCGAGCACCAGTTCCGCGTCCTCGTCCTTGCCGCCGTCGAAGGCAACGCCGTCGACCTTGCCGAGGTAGTCGATGGTGACGCGGTCGCCATTGGCGGCCTTGCCCTTCTTGGATTCATAGGTACGGGCGCTTTCGGCGATGCGCAGAATCTGTTCGTTAACCTCGTCTTCAGCGATATCGACCACTTCCCGGACGACCTTGATGCCGCTTACGTCCTTGAGCTCGAACTTCGGGATAACCTCGTAGGCAACAGTGAATTCGAGATCGGCTTCGGCATTGAGGATCTTGTTGGCTTCCGCCTCGTCCTCGGTCATCGCGATTTCCGGCTGGGTTGCCGACTTCTCGCCACGCTCCGACAGGATTTCGGTCGGCTTCTCACGAACGATCTCATTGACGAGATCAGCCATGATCGACTTGCCGTAGACCTTCTTCAGATGCGCAACCGGCACCTTGCCCGGACGGAAGCCGTTGATGCGGACGCGGTCCTTCACTTCGGCCAGGCGCTCGTTCATCCGAGCTTCCATGTCCTTGGCCGGGATAACGACCTTGAGTTCGCGCTTCAGCCCTTGAGCGAGCGTTTCGATAACCTGCATGTTCAAACCTTCACTTCACGTTGACAGTGCTCTTGCCTCGAAAGGCTTGGCGAGCACGTGAGCCGATCCATTTGCCGGGAGTGGCTTTACGCAATTCCTTGACCGTTTTGCAAGCAAAATGGCACTCCGCCTACCCTCTTCACCGCCGAATTCCGACGTTTGGCAAGTTGTTGTCCTGGTGCGGGTAGAGAGACTTGAACTCCCACGCCTTGCGGCACCAGAACCTAAATCTGGCGTGTCTACCAATTTCACCATACCCGCGTTCAGACAACCACACCGCCTGATCGCATTTCCCGCAGACAACCAGCGGAAGCACCGCGGATATTCTGGACATGCGAAGGGTTCGGGCTTTCCCGAGCGCGGCGTCTCTATATCACTCGTTTTTGTCGGATCAAAGGGAAAATGCGCGATAATGCGCGCCCGCGTCTTCGCCGTTGCCTGGATTATTTTGGACCAAGAAGCCGGCAACAAAATGAAGTTCCTTCGCGCCGGTGCGGGCCATCAGTAGATCGGCTCCTCGTAGACTTTTGCTCCATCTATGGAAACCTGCCGGATCTGGGCGCGCCCATCCGTGCCCACACTCACGTTGACAGAAAGCGCATGGGCGCTGCGTGCGGTTTCGAGGACGCGGCCCTCGCCTTCCGGCACGTAATAGCGCTCGATACCGAAATTCGGGTAGAGCGTTGGCGGCGGCGCGCCTGGCGAAGGATAATACGAGAACGGCAGCGATCTGATGACGATGCTGTCCCTGGTTTGCGCGAGCGGGCTGAACGATGCCTCGACCGGTCCCCAGAAACCATCCGGTTGTTGTTTGAGCCGCACGAATAGCTCCGCCTTTGCTGCCCCCTCGGGCAAGCCGCCTGTGACGATGTCCGGCGATATGCGAGAGATATCGTATGTCAGGATCACATATTCACCGCGCAAGAGGTCGCGCGGGTCGACGGGTGCACTTCTCAGAAGCACATCCTTGCCGTTGCGCAGGATCGAAGCGCGGCTTTCGATCATGTATCCAAGGACAGCGGTCTGCAGAGCAGCGACGACGAGAGCCGCGACAAAGGGATTGCGCCAACGGGCGACAGGCAAAACACCACTCATTGAGAAGCCTCTCCCACTCGCCCAAGCCTGCGCTCAACGCGGATGACGAGCCATGCCACAAGCGCAACGACCACCCCTGAAATCAGGAAGAAACCCGATGTGCCGAGGATCGATCCGAGCGTCTCGAAAGCCAGATACAAAATTTCCGCGGCAAATACGCCGTAGGCCAGGTAGCGAACTGCACCGTTACGCGCGCCGGCAAGACCGATGCCTGCGAGGGCTAACGCAAGCAGGCCGACGCCGACCGCCGTCTCCGCCCAAGCGCCTTCCGCTTCGCTTTGCAGAGCCACAAGGCCAATGACGGCCACTGCGAAGGAATAGAACGAAGGCGCGGAACCAGCCTCGGAAGCCACTCCGTATAGCGGTGATCGCGGCAACGACGCGAGCAGAAAGGCGACGAAACCGGCGGCGAAGAAGGCGATTGCGAGCCAGATCTCGGGGTTGTCAAGGTAAAGCGCGCCTAGCCAAGCGACGCAGAGAAGATAAGCTAGGTGGCGCGTACGCCCAGCATCGGTATAGCGGACCAGCGTGAGCACGATGACCGCCAGGACCGGTACGAGCCAGAAATAGGACTCAATTACCGGAACAAGGCTTCCGCTTTCGTACAGTGTAATAAGAAACGCCCAGGCAAGGCACGCGGCAATAGTGGCGACGGCTGCCGACGCGAAGGCTGCTGCCGACAGGCACGCCCCGCCGAACCAGAGAAGCATCGCATCTGCCGCGTCCCCCGACAGATGGTACATCTGGCCAATCAGCGCGATGCCGGCACCGAAGGACATCGTGCCGAGAATGAGCAGAGCGGCGCCAACCGCCTTGGCTGCGCGCCCGAGGCAATAGGCGGCGAGAAAATGGAAGAGCCAGATCAACAGGACAACGCCTGCAACCCTGGCAAGACGCGGCAATGCTTCCCAATTCGCCGCAACAAGCAGCAACAGCGAGGCCGAAAGCAACAGCGCCGCCACTGCCAACAGGACCCGGCCCACGCTGAAAGTGGATTCGCGCGCATCATATTCTGCGAGCATCGCACTTGCAGACGACTGGCGAAGCAGGCCGAGATCCACCCAGCGCTTCAGATCTCGTTCCATGCGTCCGCGATACATCTCCCCTCCGGACCTGTGCTCCCGGCCGCGCCTTCCCGACGCCTCGACCGAATTTAGAGAATAACAAATCAGTTAAAGTGGCGAGAAAAAAACAATGGGGCTTTCATTTGCCGGCCGCGAGATCACTTCGCTTTTCGGGACCTGCAACGGGGTTGCGCGCGCCGCATATCTTCCATGCATATATTGCACTGCACAAATCGATTTAATCTGACTATATTCAGACCATCAAAGGCGACGAGAGGTGACGAGCCGAACGGACGCTGGCGGGATTGGTCGCCCGCCCTCCGGAATCCCGGAAAGACCCGAGCGGAAGCTCGACGAATTCGGAGCAGCGTACTCCTCCTCCCAACGCTACTCCGATAAGATTGGCAACACTCCTCCTCCCGGTTGCCAATCACTTACATGACGCCCGCTGGACCTCCTCCCCCAGCGGGCGTTTTGCTTTTGCCCCCTCCTGCCTGTCCATGAGCTCGCGATCGGCTGCATAATTGCACACTATTGGAGCAGTTTCGCGGTGTTGCGGCCCAACCCATGCGCGAAATGCATGGGTGCCATTCAGCGCGCGCCTCTACACAAAACGGGTACCGCAGCTTACCTTACAACCATCGATCGGGGCGGCGCACTCCTCCTCCCAGCGCTCCCCGATACGGATTGGCGACACTCCTCCTCCCAGGTTGCCAATCAAAACAAAGCAACGCCCGCTGGACCTCCTCCCCCAGCGGTGTTTTTTTGGCTCTTGTCCTTTTTGGATCCGTGCTCCTGCAACCGCCAGCGCAGGCCAGCGACGCTGGCTGAGCGGTGACGTCGAGGGGCGAGTCAACGGCAGGAAGAAGGATTGCAATCGATGCATGGGTGCGATGCAGCATTGTCTCTGTATATGCCGATCAAATCGATTATATTTCGAACCATCAGATGACGGCCAGCAAGAGAGATAGAGCGCTGGCAAACGACCCTAGAAAGGATAGGATCATGAAGCTCGCACGTTCTTTCAACAACTGGCGCAAGTATCGTCAGACCTGCAACGAACTCGGCCGCATGAGCGACCGGGAGCTGAACGACCTCGGCATCGGCCGCGGCGACATTCCTTATGTTGCTCGCCAGGCGGTCAAGTAAGCCCACCGAATTCGCATTTGTGAAGCGCTCTCCGGCCCCACCGGAGGGCGCTTTTTCTTTCGTTCCTGACTGACGCGGGAACACGGCAGTTTCGCAACCGCGAAAGGCTATTCTCCGCGTGCTATTCGGTTGCTGTCGCTTGCCGGTATCAATGCGGTCTCGGCGCGAAAACTGCCCGAAACACAAGAACTTAACGCGCGATCGAGCAATTTAGCCAACTTTTAACGTGTGGCGCGTTTTCGAGCGGCGAGAGCGCGGTGCTTACGAAATCGGCGATACACTGCACAAACGCATAGCAGATGCATTTTCTTTGCACTCCATCTTCCAATTAGACAAGCGTATAAGAACCTCAACGACGCAGACAAATCACTGTCGCGACAAACTGATCTTGAGGACACGACCATGAACCCGATTCGCATTGCAAAAACCTGGATCAACTATCGCCGCACCGTTGCCGAGCTCGGCAGTCTCTCCAACCACGCGCTGAGCGATATCGGCATCACCCGCTACGATATCCGCAACATTGCGGCCCGTTCCTTCCGCTAATCGAAGCGACGATCCAAGACATCCAAGACGGCGCCTGGTGGCGCCGTTTTCGTTTCTTCGCAATTGGAACCGGAAGGCGGGTGTGATAGGAAGCCGCCCATGACAGCGAACACTTCCTACTCCCCTATTCATGTCGTCGGCGGCGGCCTCGCCGGATCGGAGGCCGCGTGGCAGATTGCCCAAGCGGGCGTGCCGGTAATCCTCCACGAAATGCGCGGCGTGCGCGGCACCGATGCCCACAAGACTGACGGCCTCGCCGAACTCGTCTGTTCAAATTCGTTCCGCTCCGACGACGCGACCAGCAATGCGGTGGGCGTGCTGCATGCGGAAATGCGGCTCGCGGGCTCGCTGATCATGCAGGCTGCCGATCGCAACCAGGTGCCGGCCGGTGGAGCGCTCGCCGTCGATCGCGACGGCTTCTCCGCAGCCGTTAGCGCCGCGATCGACAGTCACCCCTTGATCACGGTCGTCCGTGAAGAGATCACCGGGCTGCCGCCGAAGGAATGGGATCTCGCGATCATTGCCACCGGCCCCCTCACCGCGCCGGCTCTGGCTGAGGCGATCCGCGCGGAAACCGGCGCCGATGCACTCGCGTTTTTCGACGCGATCGCCCCCATCGTCTACACCGATACGATCGACATGGATATCTGCTGGCACCAGTCGCGTTACGACAAGGTCGGCCCCGGCGGCACCGGCAAGGACTACATCAACTGCCCGATGACCGAGGAGCAGTACAATGCCTTCGTCGATGCCTTGATCGCTGGCGACAAGACCGGTTTCAAAGAATGGGAAGGCACACCTTATTTCGATGGCTGCCTCCCGATCGAAGTCATGGCCGAACGGGGACGCGAAACGCTGCGTCACGGCCCAATGAAGCCGATGGGACTGACCAACGCCCATAACCCCGCGGTCAAGCCCTATGCCGTCGTACAGCTTCGCCAGGATAACGCGCTCGGCACGCTCTACAACATGGTCGGTTTCCAGACGAAGCTGAAATATGGCGCCCAGGCCGAAGTCTTCCGGATGATCCCTGGGCTTCAGAAAGCCGAGTTCGCCCGGCTCGGTGGCCTGCATCGCAACACCTACATCAACTCGCCGACGTTGCTCGATTCGACCTTGACGCTCAGGTCCCGGCTGGGCCTTCGGTTCGCCGGCCAGATTACCGGTTGCGAGGGCTATGTGGAGAGCGCCAGCATCGGCCTGCTTGCAGGCCGGTTCGCGGCAGCCGAGCGCAAGGGCGAAACGCCGGTGCCGCCGCCGGCAACAACCGCCTTCGGCGCGCTTCTCAACCACATCACCGGTGGACACATCGTCTCCGATGACGAACCGGGCAAGCGCTCCTTCCAGCCGATGAACGTCAATTTCGGTCTGTTTCCGCCGCTGGAGCCGGGCGCCTTGACGAAGCCGGATGGCGCCAAGCGTTTTCGCGGCAAGGAGAAGGCACTGGCAAAGAAGCAGGCGACTGCATCCCGCGCTCTCGCCGATTGCGCAAGCTGGCTCGCCGTTCCTGCCCTGACGAGGGCTTAGTCACTCGCCTGGGCCGCCTGGGCCGCCGTCTCATCGGTGAATTCCGACTTCGGGTTGAAGCTGCCGAGCAGCCAGAGCGAGACCTCCGCCGCCTCGGCCGCGGTCCGGAACTCGAAGTCGTTATCCAGATAGGCGAAATCGGGAAAGTGCACGATCAATCCGCGTCCGCTTTCGGAGCTGTTCACCCGCACCTTGCCCGGATGAATGACGTGGCAGACGTAGTGCGTGCCGTGCGACTGGATAAAGCCCGCTTTGCCGTCGTGTAGTCGAAGGAAGATCGCCTTCCTGTCGATAGTCGAATGCAGGGCTCGGATTGCTTCATCGGGGAAAGCGCGGCCAAACTCGACCATCGCCGAGCCCGCGTCAGGATTGTCGAAATCCCGTTCGGCCTGGGCATTCATCCTTACGTAGAACGCTCCGACGGCGACGATCAACACGATGAGCAACAGCCACAACATCACACTGGCCCCTTTCGGACGGCATGAATCCGGTAGCTCCTGCCTATACGATGTGAGACTTGCGCCAGCTTGACCATTGACCTCGGGGCTGGCTCAGAACCATTTGCGCCGGATCGCGCGCCACATGCGCCATTGCCGCTGCCATTGTGCCGGCTGAATGGGTTGCTGGAACAGACGCGCTCCCGCCCTTTCCGCCCGCTCGAACACCGGCTCAGCCAATGCCACTGGGGCGAAAGCGAAGAAATTTGCCGAGGAGATGGAGCCGATGCCTTGCCGCGCCTTGGCAAGATGATCCCTGCCCAAGGCGCAGAATGCGTGGATCGCCCTACCGACGGCTTCGCTGTCATTGGCGGCCAGAAAAGTTTCCCGCTCCAGCCCGGTCGCACGCAAGAGATCTGCAGGAAGGTAAATCTGGCCACGCCGCTGATGAATTGGCAAAAGCAAAAGCAGGCCGGCGATCGTCTGCGCGACTCCGGCATGTCCGGCGGCCTCAGCCGACTTCGCGGCGTTCGACGGATCGAGGATCAACGAGGAAAGCTGTATAAGGGCAGACGCCGTTTCACCAGCGTAACCTTCCAGCGCCGATCTGTCCTGCATGGGATCGTCGTAAAGATCGAAAATCCGCGCGTCGATCATGTTCTCGAGCACCGCCACGGGCAGATGGTGTTCGCGAATGCATTGCAAAAGCGCTTCCGCCACCGGATGCCCCTCGCCGCGCGATTGTTCGTTCGAGAGAATGTCACGCCACCATTGCAAGCGAATTTCACCGGGAAGCGGTTCGTGTATCAAGTCGCGCACCCGGGCGATTTCCGCGTAGAACGCATAAAGAGCCACTAGTGAACGTCGCTTTTCAGGTGGGGAAAGCAGGCAGGCCAGGTAACGATCACGATCTGCGTCCCGCAAGTTTGCGAGAATCTGGGTATCGGCCTCTTGCACGCACAGCTTCCTTCGAAATCACACCGCAATCAGGGCCGCGGCAACGGCGCGCGATTCGGCGAGCATCACGTTATAGGTTCTAACCGCCGCCCCCGTGCTCATCGGATCGGAGGAGATGTTCTGCGCGCGCAAAGCAGCCTTCAGCTCGGCCGGCAAGGGGCGGATTTCGCGACCCGTCCCCACAAGCAGCACTTCGATCTCACGCGCTTCGTCCAGCACACGTTTGAATTGGTCCAACGAAAGCGGATCCCCCTCAACCGCGTCCCACGCATAGATACCGGACGGCAACATCAGGACCGAGCCGCGGTGAGACATGTCCGCGAAGCGGAAGCCGCCGTTTCCATAAGCGTCTATCGGCGCACGCCCGGGAAAGTGCGCTTCGCGAATTTCGATGCCTTTTGCCATTGTCAGGCCGTCCCTGTTGCCGCGTTCGGCTCGTCGTCACCGGGAGCCGGAGTCTGCCCGCCCTCGGCTCGGCCGCCTCGGCGGTTGAAGAGTATGAGAACCGGGCCCGCGATATAAATCGACGAGAGGGTTCCGACAACCACGCCGAAAAGCAATGTCATGCTGAAAGAGCGAAGCAGACCGTCGCCGAACAGGTAGAGTGCTGCAAGCGCCAATATCGTCGTTACAGCCGTCAGTATCGTGCGCGAAAGCGTCTGATTGATCGACGTATCGATCAGTACCGAGAGCGACATCTTTCGATAGCGCGCGTAATTCTCACGGATGCGATCGTAAATCACCACGGTATCGTTCAACGAATAGCAGACGATGGTCAGCAAGGCGGCAATGCTCGCAAGATTGAACTCTGTACGCGTGACGACCAGGAACCCGACGGTCAGCAAGACGTCGTGCACGGTTGCTACCATCGCGGCGAGCGCAAATCGCCATTCGAACCGTATCCAGACATAGAGCAGAATGGCCAGTACCGCTGCGCCGATACCGAGGCTGCTGGCTCGCGTCAGTTCGTCGGAAGCCGCCGGTCCGACAACCTCCACCCGGCGAAACGTATATTGGTCCTCCAGCTCAGCGCGAACCAATCCAATCGCGGTTTGCTCGGCATTGTCACCGGCCTCCTGTGAAGGAACGCGGACGAGGACGTCTCGTTCCGTGCCGAGTTCTTGAACACGGACTTCCCCCAGGTTCAACTCGTCGAGACGAGCGCTGATATCAGCGCTGTCGGCCACACCGGACTTCGCGCGAAGCTCGATTATCGACCCGCCCTTGAAATCCGCTCCGAAGTTAGGCCCCAGGCTGACAAGCAAGATCAGCGAAGCAAGCGACAGCGCGGCCATCAAAATAAAGACCGGATTGCGGATCGCCATGAACCGAATGTCCGCTTCGCTGAAGAAACCGGTGCGAATGCCCCGAGGCAATCGCGACGGTCGGCGGCGGCGATACCATCCGCGGACCAAACGTCGCGTCAGGCTGTGGGCGGTCAGGATCGTCGTCACGCTTCCGATCGCAAGCGTCACGGCGAAACCGCGAAAGGCGCCGGAGCCGAAGTAGAAAAGAATGGTACCGGCGATCGCCATCGTCAGGTTGGCATCGACGATGCTGCTGAAGACGCGTGAGAAGCCGGTGTCGAGTGCCTTTCGCAACGGTCCGGGGCCGCGCGCTTCCTCGCGAAGGCGCTCGTAGATGAGAACGTTCGAATCGACCGCCATGCCGATCGTGAGAATGATCCCCGCGATCCCCGGCAGGGTCAAAGTCGCGCCGATGAGGGAGAGTACCGCAATTATCAGCACCACATTCACGATGACCGCGATCACCGCAATCGCACCGAAGAAGCCATAGAACACGATCATGCACGCAGCCACCGCGAGTGCTGCGATCATGCCGGCCTCGAGCGCGCTTGCGATCGCGTCGGTTCCGACACCAGGGCCGACGGTACGTTCCTCGACCACAGTCAGCGTGGCTGGCAGCGGTCCCGCGCGCAGCAAGGCGGCGAGATTGTTGGCGCCATCCTCGGACAAATTTCCAGAGATCCGGCCGGTGTCGCCGGTAACCGCTTCGGCAAGCCGTGGAGTCGACACTACCTGCCCATCAAGCACGATCGCGAACCGCCTTTTGGATTCGGTCTCCACAAGCGGCTTGATGCGCGCCAGCGCGTCGGCGTTGAGCTTGAAACTGACGACGGGCTCGCCGGTTGTCGGATCGTAGTCGGGCTGCGCCTCGGCGAAATCCTCGGCCGCGACGAAGGCTCGCCTTTCGACCAGATAGGGAACCGGTGGATCGTCGAGCGAATAAAGGATCTCACTTGCTGCCGGCGGGCTCATATCGACCGCCTGTTGCACCGGCATCGAAGGATCAAGCCACCGGAAGGTGAGCTCGGCGCGCTGGCTGAGGAGATCCTTCAGTCGCTGTGGATCGTCCAACCCGGGCACTTGAACGACGAGACGATCGTTGCCGCGCCGCCGTATCGACGGATCTGCGAGACTGACTTCGGCAACGCGCCGGCGCACGACGTCGATGGCTTCGGTCACCGCCGACGCCACTCTGAGGTCTATTCCCTCGTTGGTGAGCCTAAGGTGAACCACATCGCCCTGCTCCGCCCCTTCCGAAACCAGTTCCTGGATCTGATTGCGAATGAGGCCGGCGCTATCGACGGGAGCGGTCAGTTGGCGCAATGCATCGCGTGCAGCCGAGACCTTCGTCGCATCGCGAACCCGAAACTGGATCGCCTGGCCGCTGCCCGACAGGCCCGTATAGGCGATGTCGGCAGTCCGGAGCGCCTTGCCGATCGCGTCGATCGTAGTCTCGAGCCGTGCAGCGATGATATCGTCACGAACGACCCTCAGCGTGAAGTCGGAACCGCCCTGGAGATCAAGTCCGAGCGGCACCTGCCGTTGCGGAACCCAGGCTGGCCATTCCGCAACCTCTTCCTTGGAAAAAAGGTTCGGCAGAGCAAAAACAAAGCCGGCCAAGACGACGAGCCAAATGATCGCGTTTTTCAGCGGCGAGAAGTTGGGCATGCTCTAAATGCTCCATTCGCCGGCTCTGCCGGTTACGCTTCGTGCCCGGATTATTCCTTGACCGGTTCGCCCTTCACGCGAACCTCCGAAATCCCGCTGCGGACGACGCGAACCTTGATGCCGTCTGCGATCTCGACCTCGAGTTCCGCATCATCGACAACCTTAGTAACTTTGCCAACGATGCCGCCGCCGGTAACGACCTGATCGCCGCGGCGAATGTTCTTCAGCAATTCTTCGCGACGTTTCATCTGCGCGCGCTGCGGGCGGATGATCAGGAAATACATGACAACAAAGATCAGGAGGAAAGGCAGAATGGACATCAAGATGTCTGCACCGCCCGCGCTCGGGGCACCGGTCTGCGCAAAAGCTTCGGTAATGAACATCGATCGCTCCTTAAGTTCAAATTGCACGGATTCTCCCGCGCGAAATCCGCCGAAATATAGGGATGCCATTGGCGACGCAAATCGGCTGCCCCTATCCGTTTCCCCTGCCTCTGACACAAATTCCGCGGGAGGAGAACCCCCTGAGCACTCGCGGTTGGCCTTTTCCAGCGCAAACCGTCGTGCTACCGAAAAAAACCTGCCGAGCGGCTTCCGTCACGGACAATTTCCGAGGCAAACCCTACGGCAATTCAAAGAATTACAGACGCACGCAGCGCCAGGCAAAGCGCAGAGCGAGTACCGGAGACAAGCAGATGCAGGAAAACAAGATCGACATTCTGATCAACGAGATGCAGAAGCTTTCGGCGGCTATCGAGCGGATCGCGGGCCCGGCGCCGGCCGTCAACGACTGGAGCCAGGCGGGATGTTTCGTCTGGGCGCCGGCCAATCGCCATCTGCAGCCGGTCGCAAAGCCGAACCGCATCGATCTTGCCCTCATCACAGGTGTCGATCACGTTCGCGACATCCTTTTTGACAACACGCTTCGTTTCGCTGAGGGCTATCCAGCAAACAACGTGCTTCTTTGGGGCGCGCGCGGCATGGGAAAGTCTTCGCTGGTCAAGGCGGTCCACGCGCGGGTCGCGCACGAAACCGGCAAGGCATTGAAACTCGTCGAAGTGCACCGCGAAGACATCGCAACTCTGCCGGCTCTGATGGAGATCCTGAAAGCGGCGCCCATGCCGGTCGTCGTCTTCTGCGACGACCTTTCCTTCGACCATGACGACACGTCCTACAAGTCCCTGAAAGCGGTTCTCGATGGCGGCGTGGAAGGCCGCCCCGCCAATGTTCTGCTCTACGCCACCTCGAACCGCCGATACCTGCTGCCGCGCAACATGATGGAAAATGAGCAATCGACTGCGATAAATCCATCCGAGGCGGTGGAGGAGAAGGTTTCGTTGTCCGACCGCTTCGGCCTTTGGCTGGGCTTCTACAAGTGCAGCCAGGATGATTACCTGGCGATGGTCGACGGATACGCCCGTTATTACGACTTGAATGTCGAGCAAGAGACGCTACACGCTGAGGCCCTGGAATGGGCAACGACGCGGGGATCGAGATCCGGCCGCGTCGCGTGGCAGTTCATTCAGGATTTGGCCGGCAGGCTTCGTCGACAGCTCGAAGATCCAGCGTGATTTCGGCGGTCCAGGTTAATTTCTGAAATTGCTCTATTCGAGATAGGTTGTCGGGTTCACCGGGGTGGCGTTCTTGCGCACCTCGAAATGCACCTGCGGCTGGGTCGCCCTGCCGGTCATGCCGGAGGCAGCAAGCGTCTGTCCGCGCTGCACCTTCTGTCCGCGCTGCACCTTGAGTTCCGAGGCATTGCCGTAGACCGTGACCGTGCCGTCGTCGTGGCGCACCAGAACGGCATTGCCCAGTTCCTTCAAGCTGCTGCCGGAGTAGATGACCACACCGTTTTCGGCCGCCTTGATCGGCGTTCCTTCGGGTGCCGAGATGTTGATGCCGTCGTTGCGATTGCCGTCGACATTCGCGCCGTATCCCGCAACGACCGCACCACGCACCGGCCAGCGATACTTGCTGATACCGGTCGACTTCGGCAGATCCTCGTCGATGTCCGTCTTGGTCGCGACCTCCGAAACGCTCTCCTTCGCAACCGGCGGCTTATATTCGGCTGGTTTGCCCTGGTCCAGCGAAGCGACCTTGGTCTCTGCCTTCTTGGTCGGCACTGAAGCCGTTGCCATCGCATCGGTCGCGGTATTCGCGGCACCCGGCATCTTCAGCTTTTGGCCGACGCGGATCCCCTCGGCCGTCAGACCGTTTGCCTGCTTCAAGGCGCTGACCGATACGCCGTTCGCCTTGGCAATGCGGTTCAACGAGTCGCCCGGCTTGACGGTGTAGAGGCCGTCGCCACCACTACCTTCGCCCTTGGAGGCGAGCTTGCCTGCGGCGATATCGCTGCGACTTTCGTTCTTGTCGCGCGATTGCGTTTGGCCCGGAAGGATCGCCGCTTCGCGCTTGTCCTCCGGCAGCGGAAATGGACGCTGCTTGCCGCCCTCGATATCGGCGATCGAGTTCGACGCGGCCGCCTTTGCAGCACTGCTCGCAACACCGAACGTCGGGATCACAAGCCGCTGACCGGGCTCCACCTGCCCAGCCGACTTCAACCCATTTGCCCTGAGGATTTCCTTCTCCGGGACTCCAAAGCGCTTCGCGAGCGTGGCGACGGTATCGCCTTGGCGAACCATGACGGAGGGCGCGTTCTGCGTGCCCCAACCGCCCTTGCTCGCCGGCTCCCTGGCGGCTGCAGGCAGAGTCTCCGCCTTGGCGACGGCGACGGGCTGCGCTTGCCGTTGCGTCGGAAGCGCCTGCTGTTGCGAAGCTGTCGTGGAGGGATCCGCCAGCGCTGTGCGTTGAACACTCATCGGCGTCGAGGCAGCACGCGCGCTGGAGACGGGCGCCGGGTTATAGACGGCGTTCTGACCAGCGACCGGATACGGCTGACCATACGACGCACCGGCCCCACCAGACGGAGCCGCCGCAAGTTGCCCGGTGGCAACATCACCCCGCGGCACCGGCATCGTATCTTGCGGGATGGAACTGGTCGTTATGTCGTCGGATCTCGAAAAAAGCCCGCTGAAGCGGCTGACATCCGAGCTGCAACCGGTGGCAGCGCCTGCCAGCAAGATCGCCGCACACAGGCGGATCGTTGACTTCCCTGCACTGGGAGATACAAATTTACGCATGACGCTTACCCACTCCGAACGCAACTCGCTGTGGAATGATTAAAGCGCATTAGAGTTACCGCCCGGTTAAGGGCTGTACCTAATTTGACGAAATGCTAACCATAGCCGGCGCGCATTGCCTCCCGGCACCACGGCTTAGAAGAGCTCGGAATAAAGCCTTTCGATCTCCGACACGGACCTGGGTTCGGGCGTCTGATCTTCATAGCTGATGTTGACCTTGTTCCAGTCAAATCCCCCGTCCTCCGTCCGCGGAGCCGACGGCGGGATTTCCGCGTGAACTGCCTTATCCTCATCGAGGAAGACGCTGACCAAGGCTTGGAAATTGGCTTCTACATCGAGGCCGCTTTCGGCGTCGTATTCAAGCGATCGCAAGCCGGCAACAGCCGCCTCGCGTGTCCCGAAATAGCGGAGGCTGTTCTGGTCCTCTGGACGCAGACTATCGTAATAGTCGATGAAGGCTCCATAATAAGCCTTATAGTCACCGGTCTCGGCAAACCTGCCAAAAGCCTGGTATTCGCGTGATGCCAGCTGGGGCGAAGGATTGTTGTTCCACTCGTCCGTCGTCAGAGGCGGCAATCGTTCCGGCGATTTTTTCGTTCGACTGAGATAGAGGAGCGCGTCAACCGAAAGGGAGATACGCGGTGTTGGATCGAAGAAGCCCGTTTGCGCGGCTTGCGCGCCGTTCTCATCCTTATTCGCGGTCGCGACCTGGCCGGCCGGACGCCCGGCGAGATTGCCCAAGCCATCGCCGGCCGTTGCCGCAGTCAACCTGTTCGCAATCTGCATCCGCCGTCTCCGCCATATGCACGATCTAACGAGAAAAGCAGAACACGCGCGTATCGCGCCTCGTCGTGCCGTTCTGGCCTATGGCGGCAAGCTTGCCCGAGGCTGGATTTGGTTAAAAATCCATTAACCGTTCGCTCAGAGTAGCGGTAAGGAGCAACGTGCTCCCGGGAGTTAGCCGGCAACGACGATGATTTCCGAGCTCTATTCCTGAAATGGCCCGCCTTCCCAGTCGTGAAAGACGGCGACGCGATCGAGTCCCGCGCCACAGTAGAGTGCGGCCAGCCTCAGGTCGGCCAGGCGCGTCAGAGGAATGATGCGAGCTGCGGCACGACCGGAAGATAAGGCGCGTCGAACAGGTCCTCGCGATCGAACCGGCTGCCGGTGCGATTGACGCGAACGATCCGGCAGAGCGTTTCGCTCATCATGATTGGGACCAGCAAGGTGCCGCCGGAGACCAGATGGTCGGAAAACATGCGGGGCAGGCTGTTGAACGCCGCGGTGATCAGGATGCGGTCGAACGTGCCCTCGCCCGGCACGCCTGCGCTGCCGTCGGCCTGCCTGACGACGACATTACGAATGCCGGCCTTTTCTAGGTTCTTTTGCGCCGAACTCACCAACGTCTGATATCGATCGATCGTCAACACGCGTTCGGCAATGCGCGCCATGACGCCCGCGGTGAAGCCGCTGCCTGTACCGACCTCCAGAATACGCTGCCCCGGCTTGATGTTGAGGCAGTGCAGCAGCCGCACTGCGAAATCATAGCCCTCCATGAACGACCCGCAATCGAGCGGTATCAATCGCTGGGAATAGGCTTCGACCTGGTATTGCGGCGGAGCAAAATGGCTGCGCGGCGTCTGCTCCACCGCCTTCAGCAGGTCATGATTCGCCATTCCTTCGCCGCGCAAGCGCAGCACCATCGCTGCGAAGCCTTCCTGCTGCGAAACGCGTCCGTTCAAGCGACAGTCCCTTCCCGCAATGCGCGTGCGATGCGATCCTGGACGGTATAGTCGGTCATATCCAGTTTAAGCGGGGTTACCGAAATTCGGTTCTCGCGCAAAGCGTGAATGTCGGTTCCGGCACGAAAATCGCCGGCGCGCTCGCCGAAGCGCAACCAGAAATAGGGAAATCCTCGGCCATCGACGCGTTCGTCGATGCTCAGTCCGAATTCGAGCTTACCCTGAGATGTGACGTCGGTTCCGGCCACCGCGTCGGCCGGACAATTGGGAAAATTCAGATTGATCAACGTTCCGTCGGGCAACGCAACATCCATCAGCGTACGGATGAGGGTAGGTGCATGGGTCTCGACCACATCCCATGGTACGGCCGTGTCTATCGTATGCCTATAGGCCTGGCTGAGCGCCATCGAACGGATTCCCTGCAGCGTGCCTTCGATAGCGCCGGCCACGGTTCCCGAATAGGTAACGTCGTCGGCGAGATTAGCTCCGACGTTCACTCCCGAAAGGACGAGATCCGGCTTCCGGTCGAGAATTTGCCGCACCGCCATGATCACGCAATCCGTCGGCGTTCCCCGAAGAGCAAAACGCCGGTCCGAAACCTGGCGCAGGCGCAGAGGCTCGGAGAGCGTCAATGAGTGGGCGAGACCGCTCTGGTCCACCTCAGGGGCAACAACCCATACATCGTCGGAAATCGTCCGTGCGATCCGCTCCAGCACGGAGATCCCCTCGGCGTGAATGCCGTCGTCGTTCGTCAGCAGGATGCGCATTCCGGTTTTCATCCGCTTTCTCGCGCTCAGGCGACTTTTTCGATGCGCCGCAGGCCACCCATATAGGAAACAAGAACATCCGGCACCGTGACGGAGCCATCTTCGTTCAGGTAATTTTCGATGACGGCGATCAGCGCGCGGCCAACCGCAACACCGGAGCCGTTCAACGTGTGAACGAATTTCGTTCCCTTCTCCTCCTTCGTGCGGTAGCGCGCGTTCATGCGACGCGCCTGGAAATCCCCGCAGACCGAGCAGGACGAGATTTCGCGGTAGGTATCCTGGCCCGGCAGCCACACCTCAAGATCATAGGTCTTGCGCGCGCCAAAGCCCATGTCGCCGGTCGAGAGCGTCATGACACGATAATGCAGCCCCAGGCGCTTCAACACCGCCTCGGCGCAGGCGGTCATCCGCTCGTGCTCGTCAATCGAGCTTTCCGCATCGGTAATCGAGACCAGCTCCACTTTATTGAACTGATGCTGACGCAGCATGCCGCGGGTATCGCGACCGGCCGATCCGGCCTCCGAACGGAAGCACGGCGTCAATGCGGTAAAGCGCAACGGCAGCTTCTCTCCTTCGAGGATCTGCTCGCGAACCATGTTCGTCAACGGAACTTCCGCCGTCGGGATCAGCCAACGTTCATCCGTCGTGCGGAAGAGATCCTCCGCAAACTTCGGCAGCTGCCCGGTCCCGTACATCGCATCATCACGGACGAGCAGCGGCGGCTGCACCTCGATATATCCGTGCTCCTGTGTGTGCAGATCGAGCATGAACTGGCCGAGCGCCCGCTCGAGCCGAGCAAGCTGCCCCTTCACAATGGTGAAGCGCGAACCTGCGATCCGCGCGGCGCCCTCGAAATCCATCAGCCCCAACACCTCGCCGATTTCGAAATGTTCGAGCGGCTTGTGGTTCCAGGTCGGTTTTGCGCCGGCAATCCGGGTCACGACATTGGCCGCCTCATCGGCGCCGACAGGAACATCGTCGAGCGGGACGTTCGGAATGCGCGACAAGGCATCCGAAAGCTCGGCATCGATGCGCCGGCTTTCTTCTTCGGCCGCGGGCATGGTGTTCTTGAGATCGGCGACCTCGGCCTTAAGCTTTTCGGCCAGCTCGCTGTTCTTCTGCGCCATAGCCGCGCCGATTTCCTTGGAGGCGGCATTGCGGCGCGACTGCATGTCCTGCAGCGATTGAAGGATGGCGCGACGACGCTCATCGAGCGCGATCAAGGACGCAGACAACGGCTCCGCGCCCCGTTTCGCCAGGGCGGCGTCGAGCACATCGGCATTCTCACGGATCCATTTGATATCGAGCATAATCGTCCCACGCGTTGTTACTGCATGAGTTCTCCTCAAATCAGGTCCGATTCAAGGAAAATCACGCGGCGATTCAGAGTGCTACAGCAACTGGCGCGCGTCTGAATTGATGCGCGGCGCTGTAGGGCCACAACGCGAGAACGTTAGACAGTCAGCCCTTCGCGGGTCCGGTCGTCTCAGAGGAGCTTTCCTGCGAAGTTGCGAGAGCGTCTCTCTCGCGCTGTCTTTCGACGAGTCGCGCCGTGTAGATCGAAATTTCGTAGAGAAGGATGGCTGGCAGCGCAAGACCGATCTGGGAGACAGGATCCGGCGGCGTCAAAACGGCCGCGACGACGAAGGCGATGACGATTGCGTATTTGCGCTTTTCGGCAAGCCCCTGGGCCGTGACGAAGCCGACACGCGCAAGCAGCGTGGTCACAACAGGCAACTGGAAGACCAGGCCGAAGGCGAACACCAACGACATGATCAGGCTCAGATATTCCGATACTTTCGGCAGGAGCTGGATTGCAACCTGCCCTTCGCCGCCGCCCTGTTCCATGGCCAGGAAGAACCACATGACCATCGGCGTGAAGAAGAAATAGACGAGCGCGCCGCCGATGAGAAACAGAATCGGCGAAGCAATCAGGAATGGCAGGAAGGCTGCGCGTTCGTTCTTGTAGAGACCAGGCGCAACAAACTTGTAGATCTGCGAGGCGATCACGGGAAAGGCGATCACCAGAGCGCCAAACATCGCAACCTTGATCTGGGTGAAGAAGAACTCCTGCGGCGCCGTGTAAATAAGCTCAACATTGCGGTGGCTGAGGCCGGCCCAGCTCACTGCCCACTTGAACGGCAGGACGAGGAAGTTGAACAGCTGCTTGGCAAAATAGAAGCAGACGAGAAAGGCGACAAAAAATGCGCCGATCGCCCACACCAGCCTCGTGCGCAACTCGATGAGGTGCTCGATCAGCGGCTGCGGCCGGTCCTCGATATCGCCGCTCATGCGTCACCTTTCTTGCGCGAAGTCGCACGCGCCTTCTGCGTCTTGGTCTTGGTCTCAGCCTGCCGCTCGCCAGTTGACGACGTTTTCTTTGCCGGCGGCTTCGTCGCCGCTTTCTTGGTTGTTGCGGCTGCAGGCTTCTTCGACGGCGCGGGCGCGGCCCTGGTCTTGCCGACGCTCTCCGCCTTCGCTTCTATCTTCGGTTCGATTGCTGTTGCAGCAGCTACTTCGGCGGGCTTCGCCACGGCTTCAACGGGAGCATCGGCCTTCACCGCCTCGGCCACAGGCTGCACCGGTTCCGGCTGCGCCGGAGTGTCGGGCGTTGCCGCCTTTTGCAGATCGGACTTGATCTCGTTTCCAAGCTGGCGCAGCGGATTCATGGCGTCCCGCAGCGCCGCGGTCGGATTGAGACTTTGCGCATCGCTGATCGTCTTGCGCACCTCATCCAGATCGGCTTCGCGCAAGGCCTCGTCGAATTGGTGACGGAAATCCGCCGCCATCCCACGCATCTTGGACGTCATGCGCCCAAAGGCCCGCAGCATCGGCGGCAGATCCTTCGGTCCAACGACGACAATCAGGACGATTGCGATAACTACAAGCTCGGTCCAGCCGATATCAAACATCCAACGTGCCCTAAAAAACCGTGACGCGATCGGCCGGGTGGAATAGTCCGCCCAGTCTCGCCAGCTTTTGCTCGTTAGCGGACTTCGTCAGACTTGTGCTCGACGGTCTTGCCGTCGATCGTCTTGTCGGTTTGAGCTGCGTCGTCTTCGCTCATGCCCTTCTTGAAGCTCTTGATGCCCTTGGCGACATCACCCATCAGTTCCGGAATCTTGCCGCGGCCGAACAGCAGCAGGATCACCACCAGGACGATCAGCCAATGCCAGATGCTAAAGGAACCCATGCACTTACTCCCTTGGGGCCTCATTCAATCAGGGCCCATCACGTTGTCAAAATTTCAGGCTTGCCGCCGGCAGGCCCTCATTCCTGATGGAACCTAGGATGTTGAGGCGTCTTTTTCAAACAGCAATATGTCGCGCTCGTTAACGGAAAGCGTGACGTCACGCAATCCTTGAGGCAACAGATCGGCGCGGATACGCGCACGCACTGTACGCTCGAATTGCGGCACGGCAAGCTCCAACAGTTCGACGACGCCCAAAAAGCGTCTCGACAGGATGCGCGCAGGAATGTCGCCGCCCTCCTCCTTGAGATGCACGCCGGAGAGCCTGACTGCGACGCTCAAGGGCTGTCCCTCTTTGTAATGCCCCGCGGGCACGTCTCCGAGCGGCGTTTCGACGCGACCGCCCCGCACACGTGCATCAAAGACATTTATCTCGGAAAAGAACCCGGCCGCGAAGAGATCGCGCGGTTTGCGATAAAGCTCATCGGCCGTGCCGACCTGCACCAGGCGCCCGTCTTTCAACAGGGCGATGCGATCGGCCATGCGCATCGCCTCCTCGGCGTCATGTGTAACGACGATTGCCGTCGCACGCGTCTCGCGCAGAATGGCGAGCGTATCGGCGCGGATTGAATCCTTGAGGCGCGAGTCGAGGCCCGAGAAGGGTTCGTCCATCAGCAAGACCGCAGGCCGCGGCGCAAGCGCGCGGGCAAGTGCGACGCGCTGCTGCTCGCCGCCCGAAAGCACATGGGGATAACGGTCGGCATAGTGCAGCAGGCCGACACGCTCCAGTGCCGCATCCGCTTGTACCAGCGCCTCCTTCTTGGGCAGCGCCGTCAATCCAAAGCAGACGTTGTCGCGGATCGTCATGTGAGGAAAAAGCGCGAAATCCTGAAACATCAATCCGACGCCGCGCTTCTCGGGCGGGAGAAAAACCGACGGGCCGGAAATTTCCTGTCCGTTCAGGAGAAGGCGGCCACCGGTCTGCATCTCGATGCCTGCCGCAATGCGCAGCAAGGTCGTCTTGCCCGATCCCGATGGGCCGAGCAGGCAAAGCACCTCACCGGCTTTGGCCGTAAGCGTGACGCCCTTGATCGTTTCCTTGGAATGATAGCGGTGGCTGATATCCTCGAATGCCAGGCTCGCCGCGAATGACACTCCGGACCGTCGCGTTGCCATGACGGCGCCGTTGTATGCGTCTGAAACCATGCTCATTCATTCCTCGAACCGGAGGCCTACCGGCGAAACGCCGTTACCCGGGTCTAAAGCCGATACTCCTAGTCAGGATTTTAATCGTCTTCTTCAGCCTTCGGTGTCAAGAGCCCGAGTTCTTCAAGGTCCATTTGCGTAATGGGATCCTCGTTCTCGGAGAGTTCGTCCTCGCCGGCTGGAACCGGAATGTGCAGGTTAGATGGAATACGTCCGGATAGGAGGCCGGCACCCTTTAATTCTTCGATACCTGGAAGATCGCGAATTTCCTCCAGGCCGAAATGATCGAGGAAATCCCGCGTCGTTCCGAATGTGACGGGCCGTCCAGGGGTCCGCCGGCGCCCACGAAAGCGCACCCAGCCGGCCTCCATCAACACGTCCAGCGTCCCCTTCGACGTCTGCACGCCGCGTATGTCCTCGATTTCCGCGCGGGTAACCGGCTGATGGTAGGCGATGATCGCCAGCACCTCCAGAGCGGCACGCGACAATTTCCTAACCTCCTGTTCATCCGTCTGAACGACAAAGGAGAGGTCGGCGGCCGTGCGGAATGCCCAGTGGTCGGCTACCTGGACGAGATTGACACCGCGCGAGGCATAAAGTGCCTTCAACCGCGCCATGATGCGCCCGACGTCGGCGCCACGAGGAAGCCGGCTCGCGATATAGGTTTCGGAAACGGGCTGAGCCGATGCGAAGACCAGCGCCTCCGCGATCCGTTCCGCCTCCCGCTCGAGTCTTGGATCGAGGGTAACCGCCTCGTGCAACTCCTCTTCGTCCGGCATCCCCGGCAAGTACTTCTGCGCTTCAGCCACGCGCTGCCTCCATTTCCGCCAGGGTCGCCGCATCGATCGGCTTTGGCCCGCGCCGCAGATAGATGGGCGCGAATGCACCCTCTTGTCGGATCTCCAACCTTCCTTCGCGGACCATCTCCAGCGACGCGGCAAAGGAACTCGCGATCGCCGTTGCGCGTTCTTTCGGGTTCGTCATGTAGCGGATGAGAAAATGATCGAGCGCAGTCCAATCGTCGAGGCCGCCGATCATCCGCGCCAGGATCAGCCGCGCATCCGCCAGCGACCAGACATGGCGCTTTTCGATCGTCACCTGCGTTATCGCCTGACGCTGCCTGAGGCTCGCATAGGCGGTCAGCAGATCATAAAGAGACGCGTCGTAACCCGATTTTTTTTCGGCAACGATATGTTCGGGCGCACCGCGCGCGAAGACATCGCGGCCGAGCCGGTTTCTGTTGACGAGCGTTGTTGCTGCCTCCCGCATGGCTTCTAGGCGCTTCAGCCGGAACGCCAGCGCCGAAGCCATCTCCTCGCCGGAGGGCCCCTCATCCTTGGCCTGTTGAGGGAGCAACAGGCGGGACTTGAGGTAGGCAAGCCACGCGGCCATGACGAGATAATCGGCCGCAAGCTCGATGCGGATCGAGCGTGCGCGCTCTATGAAGGCGATATATTGTTCCGCGAGCGCCAGCACGGAGATCCGTGAAAGATCGACGCGCTGACTGCGCGCAAGATGCAGGAGCAGGTCGAGCGGGCCTTCAAATCCGGCAAGATCGACGACGAGGGCTTCCTCATGCAGTCCGCGATCGGCGGCCTCGGCTTCCCACAAAGGCTCCATCGGCGCCCTTGTTCCAGCCTGTCCCTGCCATTCGCCCGTATTGCTCACCAACTTGCCTTTCCGCCGGCTTGCCCTAAGCCTGGGCAAACATGGCGTTGAATTCCGCTCTCAATGCATTCTGGTCCGCATTGTCCGGTTTTCGGAACGCGGCCTCCGCGGCCGTTGCCCGACGCAGCCGATCGCCCGACAGGACCGGAACGACATCGGCGACGGCCTTCATCTCTTCCATTATGCCATGACAATGCAAGACGAGATCAAGGCCGGCGCCAACAATGCCGCGAGCGCGAGCGGCCATATCCCCAGCAAGCGCATTCATCGAAACATCGTCCGACATCAAAAGCCCGTCGAAACCGATATAGCCGCGAATGATTTCGCCGACGACTTTTGGCGAGGTCGTGGCCGGATTGTCAGGATCGATCGCAGTGAAGACCATATGCGCCGACATCGCCAAGACCTCGTCCTTCATGGCGATGAAGGGGAGAAAATCGCTTCGTTGCAATTCCTCGAGACCGGCTTCCACAACGGGCAGGTTGTGGTGTGAATCAACGAATGTGCGGCCATGACCCGGCATGTGCTTCATGACCGGCAGCATGCCGCCAGCCTTTAGGCCCTCGCTTATTGCACGACCGATCGCGGTCACTGTCTCCGGATCATGCCCATAGGCCCGGTTGCCGATGACGTCATGGCTCCCCGGCACCGGCACGTCGAGGACCGGCAGGCAATCAACGGTGATGCCGAACCGCATCAGGTCGAAAGCATGCAGACGCCCCAAAAGCCACGCGGCGCGCAACCCCTGCTCCCGATCGCGATGATATATCTCGCCAATCGCGGCACCGTTTGGGTATTGCTGGACGAGCGGCGGCCGGATGCGCTGGACGCGACCGCCTTCCTGATCGATCAGCACCGGGGCGTTCGGATTGCCGATGCTGTCGCGTAGGTCGGCGACAAGATCGGAGATCTGATTTTCCTCACCGATGTTGCGGCCGAAAAGGATGAAACCCCAAGGGCGCTCGCCGTCAAAGAACCTGCGCTCTTCCTCGGTCAGGGAAACGCCTTTGCAGCCGGAGATAAATGCTTTTGATTCGCTCATACCAGAACCATAGTGCGCGCACCGTTCGGCGCGAAGTCACAAAGCCGCACTTCTTCGATCATTCACAGACAAAGCGTCGTCAAGTCAAAGAAGAAGGCGCGACATTGCTGCCGCGCCCCGCTTTGTTGATCTTTGCCGAGCTTACTTCGTGACCAAGCAGCTTCCGCCGGCGCTCTTGTAGCGAGAGCAAAGCGCGTTGGCTTCCTCCCGCGAGCCGGCCGGAATGCGCACTCGATAGTAGGTCCCCTTGCCGCTGATCTCAGCCTTGCGAATGTCGACGCCGCGGCCGCCGATGACGCTGGCGAACTTGGCGGAGAGGCTGTTGTAGCTCTTCTGCGCTTCGGCTTCTGAGGGCAACGAGGCGATCTGGATCACGTAGCTGCCGGCGGGCACGGAGGCGGTCGCAAGCGGCGCGGCCGGCGCTGCATTTGCCGTTTCCGTCGTGGGTTCGGTTACGGCAGGTGTTTTCGGGGCATTCGCCGTCGCACTCGCGTTGGCCTGGCCGGCCGGACGCGTCTGCGGCACAGGCGTCGGTTCGCGGCCAACTGCTGTTGTCTTCACGCTGCGGACAGCAACTTCCTCAAGCGGAGCATCGCTTGGCGCAGCCAGGGCGACCTTCTCGACAGCGGCGGCCGGTTGCTCGCTGGCACGCAGCTCAGTTCCGGCACCGGCGACGGTCGCTGCGCCCTTGGAACCCGAGGCTGTCGCCTGACCGGAAGCGGTCGCCGGAATAGATTGATCGTTAACGCTTGCCGTCGCCTCGTTCGTCGGCGGAGCCGCTGGCTCTTCGCGAGCGACCAGCGTGCCGTCGGGCTTGACGATCATAGTACGGACCTTACGCGGGGCTACCGCAGGAGCTCGTTCCTCCTCGGCCGCCGCAGCATAGCTTGTGTCCTCGTCAGGCAGCAGACGCGCCACCTCCTCCTCATCTGCCGGGGGAGTTGCCGTCATGGCGTCACCATCATCGCTGCCTTCCAGCGGCAGAGTCTCTGGCGTCAGCGTCTTTTGAACCACATCCATCGGCTCTTCGGTCGAGGAGACCAACGCCTCCTGGCGCGGTACATCCCCCTGAGCTCCGGCAACCCGATCGTAAACGGCCTTGTCCTGGTTCGGTACGGTTTTGCCGCCCTTCTCTTCCGGGACGACCTTCACCGGATTCTTGTCTGCCAGGATGATCTTCGGACCATCGCCGGTCAGGGCGGCGCTGCTGCCCCCCATCCATGCATAGACACCGGCACCACCGAGGATGATCACGCCCGCCACGCTGGCGGCCAAAAGCATTGTACGCTGGGAGCGACGGCCGTAGCCCTGTTCACTGTATTCCGCGGCGCGATCCAAGCGCGGCGCCACCAGGCGTTCCGCGTCCTGCGCCGCGTTCTGACGCTCGGCCATCGACCGCTGGAAGTCTTCTTCCATCGCTTTTTCAAATTCGTCGAAATCATCGACCGCCAAGGCTTGAGGACTTGGCTTCACCGCTACGGCATCAGCACGGTGGGCGTCGACACGCGCAGCGCCCCGGGACGCCGGGGCCGGCGTGCTGAAAAGCTGCGCCATTTCCGCGTCGATATCGAGATCGTAGTCCGTCGCAAAGGCCGCTGGCTTTTCTTCGGCTTCGAGCACCGGCAACTGCGGCACGTCCACGTCCGCGATCGGCGCCACGCCGCTTTCCGGCTCGGCGATCATTGTGGGATCGAAAGGCAATGCGCTTTCGGCCGGTACTTCTTCCTCTGGCACTTCCTCTGCAATCACCGTCGTCGACGCCTGCGGCTCGTCGCGGCGGACTTCTGCTTCGGTCTGGAGGGACAATGCCTGCAGGAACGGTTGTGCCGACGGCTCAACTAATGCAGGATGTGCAATGACCGACTGCTCAACCGTTGCCTGGACTTCTTTCCGTGCCTCAGGCTCGGGCGGATCTATATCCAGAGCGAGGTCCGACAATTCCAGTTCGAAATCCTCGATGTCGAAGCTCGGTTCCGGCTCCACCGCAGCCACTTCCTGAACGGGCTCCGGCGTTGGCACTGGCGAAGCGGCTGGCGCGGCAGGAATTTTTGCGACGAGGGGTTCGGCGATCGGCGCGGCAAAGGCGCGCTGCTGCGATGCGCCAGAGGGAGAGGCAACAGGCGTCGCACGGCTGAAGGTGGGCTTGAAAGGATAGCTGCTCTTCTTGACCGGCGCAGCGGGGGACGCATGGATCGCCGGGTGGGCCTCCACGGCCGCCGCTACCAGACCTGTCGCGACCGGCATAGGAAAACGCTCGACATCGGCAAGCAGATGGTCGGCCTCGTCCTTGGAACCAGACGAGCCCGCAGCCGGTGCTGCGGCCTCACCCGGCGTGGCCGTTTCCTCATTGCGCCTGGCAAGCTCGTCCGCCATGTCGATAAAGAGCGCATCCGAGCTCATTTCAGGCTCGGCTGCCCGAGCGGCGGCCGCATGAAGCGTGAGCGGTACGTGTGCGGAATCAAAAGCGGGCGCGTCGAACGAGTGCGGCTGAATGCTAGCGTTCGCGCGGCTGGCTTCCGACGCACGCGAATCCTGCGGGAGCGACAGATCTTCGTAGCCGAGGGAGAGCTCAAGCTCGCGCTCCAAATCGACCGCCGGATCGGTTTCCGCGAACTCGGCGACGTCGACAGCTTCGGGATCGGCCGGCGCCATCGTGTCGGCGGCGGCAAGCGAAGCAGGATCCTCATCTCGATCTTCGGCCGTTTCGGCGACAGGAGACACGCGATCTTCGATAGCAGCGACAGTGTGTTCGGCAACCGGCTCAATGCTGGTGGAAGGGTCGGCGTGATGCTGCTCCGCCACGCCCGCGACGTGATGCTGCTCCGCCACGCCCGCGACCGGATGCTCGACAAGCCCGCTATCCGGGTGAACCGCAACGGCCCGTGGAGCGTCATAGCTATCGAACTCGCGGAGAAGCTCCTCCTCGAGGTCGAAGGCAGGGTCCCGCCGGACGGCCTCTTGGTGCCGCTGCAGTTCTTGCAATTGCTGAACGGCTGGCCGAGCATCGTAACCGACAATGCGGGCAAGTTCGCTCAACGGATCATCGTCGGCCAATACGTCGAATTCTGCCGGCCCGCTTCGTGCGAATTGTTTGTCTGCCATACTCTCCACTCACAATTGCCTGCGTTCGTTTGCCAGTGCATTGTGGGGAAATGGTGACAATACTTACCGCATCTCTTCCGGTGCTGAGGTGCCCGTAATAGACAGGCCCGACTTCAGTACCGAGGCGACAGCATGCACCAGCCCGAGTCTGGCAATGCTTAATTCTCTGTTGTTATCGTTAACAAAACGTAATTCCGGATTTTCTTTACCTTTGTTCCAGTGTCCGTGGAAGGCTGCGGCAAGATCATACAGATAAAAAGCGATTCGGTGAGGCTCCTGCGAGAGTGCCGCCGCCTCGACGACGCGGGGATATTCTGCGAGCTTCGCGACAATCTGCATCTCGGCAGGATCAACGATCGCTCCCGTCACTGCAGCGGCAAGATCAAGCGACGAGAAATCAAGATCAGGGAACGCTTCCGCCGCCTGGCGGAACACTGAGCTGCAGCGTGCATGCGCATATTGTACGTAGAAGACCGGGTTATCCTTCGACTGTTCGGTCACCTTGGCGAAGTCGAAGTCGAGAGGCTCGGTGTTCTTCCGATAGATCATCATGAAACGAACAGGATCCCGGCCGACCTCGTCGACAACGTCACGCAGTGTTACGAAGTCGCCGGACCGCTTGGACATTTTCACCGGCTCGCCGCCGCGATAGAGCTTGACGAGCTGGCAAAGCAGCACCGTCAGCTTCGCCGTCCCGCCCGAAACGGCACGCGCCAGTGCTTCCAGCCGCTTGACATAGCCGCCATGGTCAGCGCCAAGCACATAGATCATCTCGTTGAAGTCGCGGTCGAACTTGTCCTTGAAGTAAGCAACGTCGGCCGCGAAATAGGTATAACTGCCGTCTGACTTGATCAGCGGACGGTCGATGTCGTCGCCGACTTCCGTCGAGCGGAACAGCGTCTGCTCACGGTCTTCCCAATCCTCTGGCAATTGTCCTTTCGGAGGCGGCAGCGTGCCCTTGTAGACATGCCCCTTGAAAGTCAGATCATTAATCGCCGTGCGGATTCGCGTCGCGTTGTTGTCGTGCAGCGTCCGCTCCGAGAAGAAGACATCGTGATGAACGTTCAGCGCAGCCAGATCCTCACGGATCATCGCCATCATCGCGTCGATCACGCGCTCCTTGACGAGCGGCATCCACTTGTCGTCCGGCATGATGCGAAGACTTGTGCCGAATTCATCCGCCAGCGCCTCGCCGACCGGCACGAGATAGTCACCGGGATAGAGGCCCGCCGGGATCTCTCCGATATCCTCGCCGAGCGCCTGCCGATAGCGCAGGAACGCCGAACGCGCCAGAACATCGATCTGCGAGCCCGCGTCGTTGATGTAATATTCCTTCGTTACGTCGTAGCCGGCAAAGGCGAGAAGATTGGCCAGCGCATCGCCGACAACCGCGCCGCGGCAATGCCCAACGTGCATCGGACCGGTGGGGTTGGCGGAAACATATTCAACATTCACCTTGCGTCCGGCGCCGACGGTGCTGCGGCCGTAGTCGGTGCCGGCTCTCACTACGGAGGCCAGGAGCTTCTGCCAATAGGAAACCGACAAGCGGACGTTGATAAAGCCCGGTCCGGCAACGGTAACTTCGGTGATCTCCGGATCTTGCCGCAGCTTCTCGACGATAAGATCGGCAAGCGCCCGCGGATTCATGCCCAGCGATTTTGCGAGAACCATGGCGGCATTGGTCGCCACATCACCGTGACTTGCATCACGAGGCGGCTCGATATTGATGCGCCCGAAATCAAGCTCAGATCGCTTTTCACGCACGATATCAAGCGCTTCTAGAATATTCTTAATTCTTGATTCGAAGTCTGTGAAAAGGTTCATCTGATCCGTCCGCTTTTTCCAGCCAAACTGGAGAATGGCGCAAAACTCAAAAGGAGGCCGGGTTCATACGAACCTGCAGCCTCCGGGCGGGGCGTCACTACCGCAAATCAGGCGTATGGTCAAACAAGCGCCTATGCGCGCTGATCGCGAAGGTATCCGTCATCCCGGCAAGATAGTCTCCCACGTGGCGCGCCCGAGCCGGTTCCGCCATCCCGATAATCTGGTCGATCCAGTGGTGTTCCTTCATCAAAAGCGGATTGGCCATGAAGGCGCGGTAGAGATCGGTGACGATCGAGGCCGCTCCCTGCCGCACCCGCATCACCTCAGGATGGCGGTAGATTCGGGTCATCAGGAGATGCTTGATCTGTCGGTCGGTCTCGCTCATCTCCTCCGAGAAGGTGGCTATGACCCTGCCCGCCTGCCGCACTTCGGCGGCGCTTTGCGGCCGGATTTCGCGAAGACGCTCCTGAGCCACCCCAATGACGTCCTCCACCATCGCCGTGATCTGTCGCCGCATGATCTCGTGGGTGAATCGGCTGCTTTCCAGTCCCGGATAGCGATCATGGACCTCGCGCATCAACCGCGCGAGGAACGGGACCTCCTCCAGCATCTCGAAAGTGAGATATCCCGCCCGCAGCCCATCGTCTATGTCATGTGTGTTATAGGCAATGTCGTCGGCAATCGCCGCGACCTGAGCTTCCAGGCTTGCAAAGCTCGCAAGCTCCAGATCATGCAGGGCGCAATAATCGAGGATCGGCTGCGGGACCGGACCGCGTGTGCCCTCGCCCGCCCGCGTTATTAACGGGCCGTTGTGCTTGACGAGACCTTCGAGGCTTTCCCAGGTGAGGTTCAATCCATCGAATTCAGCGTAGCGTCGCTCGAGCTTGGTGACGATGCGCAGCGACTGCGCATTGTGATCGAAGCCGCCATAAGGCTTGAGCACCTCGTGCAACGCGTCCTCGCCGGTATGCCCGAACGGCGTATGGCCGAAGTCGTGCACAAGGGCGACGCCCTCCGCGAGATCCTCGTCCAGCTTCAAGGCGCGTGCCAGCGCACGTGCGATCTGCGCGACTTCGATCGTATGCGTAAGGCGGGTACGGTAGTGGTCACCGTCCGCAGCGATGAATACCTGCGTCTTATGCTTCAACCGGCGAAACGCAGTCGTATGGACGATGCGATCACGGTCGCGCTGGAAATCGGAGCGTGTCGGGCTGCCTGCCTCGGGATGGAGCCTGCCGCGCGTAGCCCAAGGATCGGACGCAAAGACGGCATGTTCGCCGTAACCGAAGCCCAGAGCCTGTCTGTCGAAAGTCATTTCTCACCTGTGCCGGCCGTCCCATTGACGGGACATTCAAGCCTTCATACCTATAGTGTACGCTACAGGAAAGCCGCGGCGAACTGTCGAGAGGGTCCTGAAGACAGATCAATGGTTTGGCAGCGGGCTTTAAGGCGGATTTTCCGGCTTAATCCCTGGAATGCCAAGGCGCGAGAACGAATCTCTCCGGTTCTTGACCCCGGCAGGAGGCACACAATGACACAGGAAACAGTCACCCTTTCGGATGCGGCTGCCAAGCGCATCGCCGCGATTCTCGAGACGGAGAAGAACAAGAGCGCGATGCGCGTCTCCGTCGAAGGTGGCGGCTGCTCCGGTTTTTCCTACAAATTCGATCTGGTCGACGTTGAGAACGATGACGATCTGGTGCTCGAAAAGGGAAGCGCCAAGGTCCTGATCGACAGCCTGTCCCTCATTTATATGGGCGGCTCGGAAATCGATTTCGTCGATAACCTGCTCGGTCAGTCCTTTCAGATCAAGAATCCGAATGCCGTCGCAAGCTGCGGCTGCGGGACGAGCTTTTCGATCTGACGAAGCGCTTCACCCTCGCAGGCAAGCTCTGGCTAAAGATAGGGTGACCCCAGCCAGAGAAGACGGTTCGCCAGACGATTTGGGAACGGCTGCTTGCGCAATCCCGCAAGGGTAACCTCTTCCGCCGAAGTCAATATTGCACAGATCTTGTTGCTTACCGCCTGCGCAAAGGCGTCATCGAGGACCTCGAGATCGAACTCGAAATTGAGGCGCAGCGAGCGCGGGTCAAGATTGCTTGAACCGACATAGGTCCAACACTCATCAACAACCATCAGCTTGGAATGGTTGAACGCTCCCTGCGCCCGCCACACCCGGCAATGGCCCTTGAGAACCTGGTCGAACTGGGCGGTCATTGCCCGGTCGATCAGCGTCAGATTGTTGACCGCCGGCACGACGATGTCCACTTCCACGCCCCTGCGCGCGGCGGTCACTAGGGCGGCGACCAGTTCCTTGTCCGGCAGGAAATACGGCGACATCAGGCGGATATGCTTGCGTGCAATCGAGAAGGCGCCCATCAGCATCTTGTGATTGGTCTCGTTCGTGCTGTCCGGACCGGACGGGACGGCGCGCATGAGGACCCGCGGCGCATCCGGAACCTCCTCCGGCACTCCGATCTTCCATTCGTCGCCCTCAAGGCTCTCTCCGCTTGAAAATTGCCAGTCCTCCGCGGCCACCTGGAAAATGTCGGCGACAACAGGTCCGGTGACACGGAAATGCGTGTCGAAGGAAGCCGCCTCTCCCGCCATTTCGGTCGTGAAGCCGGCGCGAATGTTCATGCCGCCGACGAAAGCGACGACGCCATCGACCACCTGAACCTTCCGGTGTGTCCTGAGATTCGCATAAGGCAGTCTAAGCCCCATGATGATGTTGCCGTTGAAGACGGCGGTCGGTACCCCGCCTTCCTTCAAATAGCTGACGATGCTCGGCACCGAATAACGTGCTCCGACCGCATCGATCAGGACCCTGACGCTGACACCGCGCTTCGCGGCGGCGATCAGCGCATCGGCAAAGCGCAAGCCGATTGGATCCCTGTCGAAGATGTAGGTTTCGATAAGGATGCTGCGGCGGGCATTGGCAATTTCCTCGAGCATTGCGGCATAGACGGTGTCGCCACCTTCCAACATGGTGATGTGGTTCCCCGTCGACATCGCATGCCGGGCGACCCTGTCGCCCAGCATCTTCATCGCAGCAAAGCGATGTCCGAAGCCGATGGCGATTTCGTCATGGGTGACGTCGTAACGGCCAAATTGATCTGCACCTCGCGGCCGCAATAACGAGCGCTGCAGGCCGATCGACGTGCGACGAATGCGATTGATGCCGGCAACCGCGTAGATCACCGCCCCTATCACCGGGGACAGGAGGACGACGCCAACCCACCCGGCGGCGGCGCGCACATCGTCCTTGGTCATCGCTGCGTGGACGATCGCCGGTATGCCCAAGGCGAAGGAGAGCAGCGCAAGAAAATGCGGCCAATAATTTTCGACGAACGCGATCATGCGGGGGACTATAGAGCCAGACAAGGCGGAATCAATTCCTGCAACCGTCAGCGGAATTGCGGCGTACGGCGTGCGAGTTCGCGCCCGTGTTCGATGGCTTTCCCTCGGCCCACCGAGGTTGCAGGTATCGGATTTGTCAAAAGAATCTGCAGCCGCTACAACGAATCGTCCGCAAGGATTCATCGATAAGAAGGTGATGCTGGCCATGAAGATTGCCACCTGGAACATCAACGGCGCCAAGGCGCGACTCGACGGCCTCGTCGCCTGGCTGAGGGAATCGAACCCCGACATCGCCTGCCTGCAGGAGATCAAGTCGGTGGACGAAGCATTTCCGAGGAGTGAGATCGAAGCACTCGGCTATCACGTCGAAACGCACGGCCAGAAGGGTTTCAACGGCGTCGCACTGCTCTCGAAATTGCGGCCAGACGAGATCAATCGCGGCCTACCGGGAGATGACATGGACGAGCAGTCACGCTTCATAGAGGGCGTTTTCTCCGTAAAAGGCGGCGCGATCCGCGTGTGCTGCCTCTACCTGCCGAACGGAAATCCGGTCGAAAGCGAAAAATACGCCTACAAGCTGAGTTGGATGCAACGTCTGGCCACCTTTGCCGAGCAGAGGCTGAAGCTCGAAGAGCCGTTCATCCTCGCCGGCGACTATAACGTCATTCCGGAAGCCCACGACTGCTGGGACGTCAAGGTCTGGCAGAATGACGCGCTCTTCCTGCCGGAAACACGGGCGGCTTTCCGGCGTCTTCGCAATCTCGGATTCACGGATGCCGTGCGCGCCACTTCGGACGAGGTGCCGCTTTACTCATTTTGGGATTATCAGGCCGGTTGCTGGCCGAAAAACTTCGGCATTCGCATCGATCACCTGATGATGTCTCCTGAAGCAGCCGACAAGCTCGTGTCCACGTCGATAGAAAAACACGTGCGCTCCTGGGAAAGACCGTCCGACCACGTGCCGGTCGCAGGCGAATTCGCCTTCGAACCGGCGTAGTCGCTACTGCATCTTGCCTGCCAAAAACATGCAGCAATTCAACGTGCTATAGCGTCTTTGCGCGCCTCATAAGATGCGAGGCGCTGCAGGTCCGATCTAGTCGTCGTCGGCCTGCAGGTGCATGTTCTGCGACATGGTGATCGCCACGCGGCGGTCGTCTTCAGTCGCCAGCGAGAAGGCCTGCTCCTGCATCGACTGCAGCCAGGGCCTGTCCTTCGGCGAGCACTGGTCGAGAGCCGCGGTCATGTAGGCGAGACCGCGAACGGTCTGGCCTTCCTGAAAGATGACGTTTCCGAACACACCCATGGCTCCGGCATGGCCATTCTTGCGTGCGCGATTCAACCACTTCTTGGCCTGTTGAACATTGACGGTGCCGCCCTCGCCCGAAAGCAGCATCCGCGCCAGCTGGAACTGCGCCTCCGCGACACCAAACGTCGATGCCGCCTGGAAATACAATTGTCGCGCCTGCGCCAAATCGACCTTCACCGGGCTGTCGGGAATACCGCGGCGATAGTAGCCCGCAAGCGAGATCAGAGCATTGACGAAATAACCCGTGTCTTCGGACCCGGGTTCGACACCCTGCTGGGCAATTTCGCTGTAGATTTTGAACGCTTCTAGATCGTTTTCGGTGACCCCGTCACCATAGGCATACATATTGGCGAGCGCCCAGCGCGATCCCGTATGTCCCTTCTCGGCAGCATACCGATAGGCTTCGACCGCCTCATCCTTCCTGCCGTTTTTGTAGGCGGAAAAACCAAACTTGAAGAGGGCGAACGGGCCGGATTCCTTGGAAACGCCCGCTCCCGGGTCGAAGGCTCGCGCCGGCCCTGCGGTGGAGGCACCCACCGCCAGCGACACACCGAGCACCGCAACCCTAAGCGACTTGAATTCACCCGCGAGCATCACAATCAATTTCTTCCGTTCCAGCCGGCAACGCCAAACTCACCACCGCTGCAAGCATCAATCCATGCACGGTCGCTTGCCATTCGAGTGCTCACCGCTTCCCAGCAAGGCTACGACCATGCGTATCTGTCGCTAAGTTTTCCCGCGCATCTCCTCCCCCAACGCCGATCACGGATCGGCAAGGCGTTTGATGCCAATTGCGACGGGATGTGATGACAGCACACAAACTCAATTCACCTCAAAACGCAGGTACTGCACTCGATCGCACATTTGCTGCTATCATCGCTGCTCTCATTTTGTGGCGGGAAATGGACATTGTTTAACCGGCCACGACACTAGCAAACCATAGCAGCAAATGTGTTGCTGAATCGTCACATTCATGAATGCTCATAAAGTGACGGCATCAGCCGAAAACACCTCGCGCCGATAAAGGAAGGCCCGGCAAAAACCGGGCCTTAAACGCTCCATTCAATGAGTCAGAACCTGACCTTTAGCGATGTTGAGATCGCACCGACGAAATCATTGTCAAAGTCATAGGTCACGTCGTCGCCGATTACCTGTCCATCAAAGGTGACCGGTCCTGAGCTGCCGCTAGTCAGAATGCCAACACTACCGGCAAGGCGAACTTCGATGTTCTGGTTCGGAGTATAGGACACGCCGGTACCGACCAACCAAGTATCCGTCTGCGTGCCATAGCCGTGGCTGGTACCACGATCCCAGGTGAGGCTGACTGCCCCGCTCCACTGATCGTTGAACTTGTGACCGATACCGCCGGTGACCGTCCAACCGTCGCGATAGAGGAGGTCGAGAGTGGTGCAAGGCGTGAACGGCGTTACGGTCGCGGGGCAGAATTTAAGAACCTGCAACTGGCTCCAATCCGTCCATTTCACCGAACCGAAGGCCAACCAACCGGGCGCTATGCCGGACTGGACCTTCAGTTCCAGCGAATCCGGCATCGAAGCGGAACCGGAAACGCCGTACTTGGTGCCTATGGTAGGACCAGGCAACAACACGTTCCTCAAGTCGATTGATCCAGCAAGATTATCGAGATCGACAGCGCTATTGTATACGAGGCTAGCCCGCATCGCGTATTCCGGGATCTCGTAGGCTACGCCCGTCCGCCACCCCCAACCGTCGCCCTCGAGGTCAAGCCTGCCGACGCCCGAGAACGGAAGCCCTGTGCCCGTGAAGTCCTGCACAAGCCGTTCCTTAAAGCCGCCCACTTCCTGGTAGAAGGAGCCGCCGATGACACGGACGATACCAGGCCCCATCTCCCACTTGTAGGAGCATGTCGCTGCGTAGTTGTCGCTCTCGACCTTCGTTTCGATGTTGTTGTTCGCGCCGGCCCAGTTCTGGCCGGGATTGGTGTGGGCGCCCCAAGGCTGCGAGTAGTCCGCCATACAGTCAATACTGTCACCCAAAGCAGCCTTTACGCCGATGCGGGGCGCCCAATAACTTTCCGTGTCCTCGACGCTATTTGGACGATTATTTAGGTTACCGCCACCGGAGCCGAAAGCCGGAGAACCGACAGGCGCTAGTCCCGTTGTCGTATCCGTATCCTCAACATTCTTCAGCTCGCGTTGCGGATTGACGTAGGTCGCCGTCGCTTCAGCGGCATAATCCGACGGGTCGAATAGCAGATCGATATTATAACCGCTGCGCTCAAGCCCCCCAGCGTGCGCAGCCGATACCGCGAGCATTCCGGCAACGACCGCCAAAATGCCCTTCTTCATTCCACTTTGAGCCATTAAGCTCCTCCCCTGCACTTCAGTTTGCGACAATCCCGCTCTTGTCGCGCTTGGCGGGGAGTATCCTCACGATTGCGTGAAATGGCAAACCGCGGACTCGTGGGATTGGGCCGCGGATCGGCCATTAGATTTACGTAAGAATTTCAAGATCTAGACACAATTCCGGAATCCTGGAACGGTTTTCCAATGAAGGCCATGCATTCGGGATAGTTGAAAAAAATATTCCACTTCTACGGCGAAGTGTGACCAAGGAACAACAATTTCGCTTTTTGCGCCGTTTAGATGCAAGCATCTTTGAGCGGGCAGCCAATAAAACCAAGGCGTGTATTGCAGCTTCCCACCGCGTCGGATCGAGATCTGATTCGAGGCTCCCAGCTGCATAGTAGAAAATCCGCGGCACTTCTACCGCGGATTGCATTTGTTCTTCAACGAAAAAACGTACGCCTTCTCTTTGCTTTAACCCGCTTCCGAGACGCGGCTGAGCGCGACCCCAAGCGAATCCTTTTGCAGGTCCAGCTCGATGAGCCTTTCGCGCTCTGCCTCGACCAGTTCGGCCTTGGCGTTGGCGACGAACTTCTCGTTGGCGAGCTTGCCGAGAATTCGCTCGCGCTCGACCTCAACCTTGGCGATCGCCTTCTCCAGCCGGATTTTCTCCGCTGAAAGATCGATGAGATTGCCGAGCGGAAGGCAGGCGGTCGCTTCGGCGATGACAATCTGGGCACTGGCGCGCGGCGCCGCTGCGGCATGCTCGATACTTTCCACTCTTGCCAGACGCTTTATCGCCGAGGCATGCCGGTCAAGCCGCTCGCTCGTCAGTCCATTTGCGCCGACGATGACCAGCGGCGCCGTCGCCGCCGGCGGAACGTTCATTTCCGCACGCACCGAGCGAATGCCCGAGACGAGGTCGATCAACCAGTTGATTTCGTCGGCGGCAGCATCATCCGCGTAGAAGGCGGAGGGCCATTCCGCGTGGCACAGCAGCGTATCACGCTCGCGGCCGGGACCAGCGGTCTTCTCCCAAAGTTCCTCCGTCATGAACGGCATGAAGGGATGCAGGAGCTTATAGGTCTCGTCCAATACGTAAGCGACGCAGGCCTGCGACTCCCGCTTGGCCTCTTGGTCATCGCCGTTGAAAACGGGCTTCAGCAGCTCGAGATACCAATCGCAGAACTGGTTCCAGACAAAGCGATAGAGCCCGCCGGCTGCTTCGTTGAAGCGGTAGCCTTCGATTGCTTCAGTGACGTCGCGGATCGTTCGCGAAAGTTCGGTCAGAATCCAGCGGTTGATCGTCAGCGACGTGGCTTCGGGAATGAACCCTTCGCTGTTCGTCACGCCATTCATTTCGGCGAAACGTGTGGCATTCCAGAGCTTGGTGCCGAAGTTGCGGTAGCCAGCAATGCGGGCCGGGTCGAGTTTCACGTCACGCCCTTGCGCCGCCATGATCGCCAGGGTGAAGCGCAACGCGTCGGCGCCATACTCATCCATCAGTTCCAAGGGATCGATGACGTTGCCCTTCGACTTCGACATCTTCTGCCCGTTCTTGTCGCGAACAAGCGCGTGGACGTAAACGGTGTGGAACGGCTCGACCGGCGTGCCGCCGGCGTCCTTCATGAAATGAAGGCCCATCATCATCATGCGGGCGACCCAGAAGAAGATGATGTCAAAGCCCGTCACCAGAACATCGGTCTGATAGTATTTTTCGAGTTCCGGTGTCTCGTTCGGCCATCCAAGCGTCGAGAACGGCCAGAGCGCGGACGAGAACCAGGTGTCGAGCACGTCTTCGTCGCGCGTCAGGATTTCGCCCGGCTTGAAGTTTTCGAGAAGATCTTCGACATAAGCCTTCATCGGCCCTTCATGCGCAAGATAATGCTGGATCGCGGCATGCAGTGCCTCTTCCTCGGTCTTCTCGACGAAGACCTGGCCGTCGGGGCCGTACCATGCGGGTATCTGGTGCCCCCACCAGAGCTGGCGCGAAATGCACCAGGGCTGGATATTCTCCATCCATTCGAAATACGTCTTTTCCCAGTTCTTCGGAACGAAGCTGGTCCGGCCCTCCTTGACCGCAGCGATCGCCGGCTTGGCCAAGGTCTTGGCCTCGACATACCATTGCTCGGTCAGCCGCGGCTCGATCGGAACGCCGCCGCGGTCGCCATGCGGCACGGTGTGCCTGTGCGGTTCGATGTGATCGACGAGCTCCGCCTCTTCGAGGATCTCGACGATCAACCTGCGGGCTTCGAAACGATCCTTGCCTTCGAGCTGATCCCAGGCGCCGTGGAGCGCGGCCGGGTGATCGAGGCCTTCAAGGAAGTCCTCGTTGCCCTTGATCGTGATCCGCCCATCGGCAGTCAGGACATTGACCTGACGAAGCCCTCTCCGTTTGCCGACGTCGAAATCGTTGAAATCGTGGGCCGGCGTCATCTTGACGGCGCCGGTGCCAGTCGCTGGATCCGGATATTCATCCGCAACGATCGGAATCCGTCTCCCGACGATCGGCAGGATCACGTGCTTGCCGACAATTCCCTTGTAGCGGACGTCACTCGGATGGACCGCAATGCCGGTGTCGCCGAGCATGGTTTCCGGACGCGTCGTCGCAACGACGAGATAGTCGCGCGTCTCCCATTCCGTCGCATTGCCATCTTCGTCGAAGGCGACCGGATGCTTATAGGTGACGCCCTCCTCCAGCGGATACCGCAAATGCCAGAGATGGCCATTGACCTCTACCTGCTCGACTTCGATGTCGGAGATCGCCGTCTGCAGCTTCGGGTCCCAGTTGACCAGGCGCTTATCGCGATAGATCAGGCCTTCCTTATAGAGGCTGACGAAGACCTCGACGACGGCTTCGGACAGGCCTTCATCCATGGTGAAGCGCTCGCGCGACCAGTCGCACGAAGCCCCCAACCGCTTCAGCTGGTTGAAGATCAAACCACCGGATTCGGCCTTCCACTCCCAAACCTTTTCGACAAACGCCTCACGCCCCATCTCGCGCCGGCCGGGCAGCTTCCTCTGCGCGAGCTGGCGCTCGACGACCATCTGTGTGGCGATGCCAGCGTGATCCATGCCCGGCTGCCACAGCACATCCTTGCCGCGCATCCGCTCGAAACGCACCATGATGTCCTGCAGCGTGTTGTTCAGCGCGTGGCCCATATGCAACGAGCCCGTCACATTCGGCGGCGGAATCACAATGCAGAAGCTGTCAGCGCCGGGTTTTGCGCCGGCGCCTGCACGAAACGCGTTTTCTTCGTCCCACTTCTTGGCAATACGCGGGTCGACGGCTGCGGAATCGTAGGTCTTATCAAGCATTTTTCGGCCAGTATTTTGGAGATTGATGTCAGCGTTTTGTAAACCGGAAGGCCCAGTGCAAGTCAACACAAACGGCAAAAAAGCCGCAAGCGACTACACCTGCGACTTTGAGTTTGCGCAGAAGCGCCGGTCAGCGACGAGGACCGCGCGCGACGCGTTCGATTTCCTCGCGCACCAAACGCTCGACCAGCGTGGGCAGATTGTCATCCAACCACTCCTGCAGCATCGGCCGAAGCATCGCTTCAGCAATCTCGTCGAACGAACGCCTGGGACCTTGCTCGACTGCATGAGCCAGGTCCTCGAATGAGCGTGCCACCTGGCGGCTAACCGCCGGCGACACGATCGCGCCCGGCGGCGTCTCTTCGCTGTCAGCCGCTTGCTGGATGGCCGGCTGCGGCGAAACCTGAGGCTCAGCTACCGTGGATATCCTTCCTGCGGCACTTTTCCGGAGAGTCTCATCTTCCGCCTCTGCCTTCCCGCCACCGCTTGGCGACGAAACCGCTGCCATCCGAGAAGTGATCACCGGGCTATTCTGCACGGGAGGCGCCGCCGGAGCGATTTGCTCCTTGGGAGCGTAGTTCACGGCGTGACGTTCGGAAGCGGCCCGCACCCTTGCAGCAACGTCAGCGAGGGAAAGCGGCGGCTGCGGCGAAGTCTGCGATTCTGCCGCATCGTCGGTTGCGTCGACCGCCGACAAATACGATGGAGCCTTTGACGAAGGAGGAGGCTCTTCAGACGCTCCGAACGCGACTGCTTCGATTTCCGAGTCGATTGTCAGTTCGATCTCGTCGCCGGCTTCGTCTTCGAAATCCTGCCGGACAGAGGACCCCATCTGCCCAGGCTCGTTGTTCTCGATGATCTTGCGAATGGACGCCAGAATCTCGTCCATCGAAGGTTCACGCGCGACATTGAGCTGTGCCATTTCCATCCTCGTTTGGTGCGGCCAAACACGGGCTCAAAAAGCGTCCATGTGCCGATTTCAAACAGACCTTAAGTGAGTTCGCGAACGAAACAAACGTCACGAATCAACCATGAGGATTCTTGCACAGATTTGTTTTTCGGGGCAGATGCCGTCTGCCCCGCCTACTGCATGCTTCCTTCAATCCTAAGCGACTTGAGGATAAAACATACAGTGAATCAAAGTACTACAGCGTCACTTGCGCGTCTGATGAGACGCGCCGCGCCGTAGTTTCATGGGGTCAGCGACCGTCGACGGTCCGCAGGCCGAACCACTTGTCCTTGACGGCTTCGTAGTGCTCTTCCGAGCGATATTCGGCGACCGCGAGGCCTTGCGTTCTGACGGTCAGCCGACCCATGGCGGCGAGCAGCGAATAGCTCGCCACCACGGCGTCGCGCTGCGCGGCAGCGAGCGACTCCTGCGCGTCCAGAACATCCTGCTGCGAATCGAGCACGTCGAGGGTCGTACGCTGACCGACTTTACGTTCCTCAATGACGCCCTCGAGCGCCAGGTTGGCGGCAGAAATCTGCGACCGGCTTGCGGTGATTCGTGCGAGCGCGGAGTCAAGCTGAGCATAGGCCGACACGACGGTCTGCTGAACCGAGGCACGCGCGGAATCGACGAGGATGCGCTGCTGGCCCAGGATCTCCTTGGCCTGGCGAATCTGGCCGTATTCAGCGCCACCCTGATAGATCGGCACTTCCAGTCGCGCGGTGATGCTCGCCGTCGTATCGTCCAGGCCCTGACCGGCGTTTCCGGTATTACGCGTGACTGCCCCCTGGAGGACGACGCCGGGCAGCATCGTGCCTTCAGCCGACTTCACCTGGAAGCCTGCGGAATCGACAGCATACTGCGCAGCCAGAATCTGCGGATTTTCGCGCAACCCTGTAGCCACCGCCTGATCCAGGGACCGCGGCATGCTCTTGCTAGCCGGCGCCGGCTGCCGGATTCCAGTGGGAGCCACACCCACGATCTGCACGTAAACCGCTTCGCTCTGCTTCAACTGGGCGATCGCGCTGACCAGCAAAGACTGCGCGTTGGCTAGTTCCGCCTCTGCCTGGCTCACATCGGTGCGCGTTCCTTCACCCACCTCGAGGCGAGCTTGCGAGGCGTTCAACTGCTCTCTCAGGAACGCCAGGTTCTGCCTGCGAATTGAAACGACCTGCTGGTCTCGAGCGATATTGGCATAGGCCTGCGCTGCTGCAAGCAGGATCTGAATCTCGTTCGCCTTCAGCGTTTCACGGCTGGAAAAGACATTCGATTCGGCCGCCCGGACGTTGTTCAGCGTCTGAAACCCATCGAAAATCATCTGGGTAATGCTGATGCCAATCTGACCGCTGTGAAAATCGCGGGTACCAGTCTTCTCGATGTCAGTGCGGGTTAGCGTGCCCGTCGCCGATGCCGCGATCTGTGGCCGGAAACCGGATTTGGCGATCGGAACCCCTTCATCGGTGGCGCGAAGGCCAGCGCGTGCGGCGTTGAGATCCGGGTTGTTCGCATAGGCCTTCGCCATTGCGCCGGCGATCGTCTCTGCGAGCGCCGCGTGCGGCGCGATCAGCACACTGGTCGAGACAGCCGCCCACAAGGCTGCTTTGCGGACAATCGAAACCATCTTCCCTCCGATCAGCCGAGGCAGTCGCGCCGCCCCGCAATTATCTGCAAGTCCGCTCCGGCGAACTGCACAACTACTGTGGTGACGTGCTCGTGCCACCCGTTGGCGAGCAAATCACTACCCCTGTGCTCTTTGAAACCCGGATTCGGTCTTGCGACAACTGTCCACTGACGCTCCCGGCTGCCATTTCAAAAAGAAACAGAGGATACGTTGCCAATTGGCAACATTGCGATTTTGCTGACAACAATTCTATGCTGAGTGCCACCAATATGAGGTGCCTCAGAAAACAAAAGAACGCTCGCGGCGAAATCCGGGAAGAGGCTTAACGGCCGTGTTGAAGTCCGACCGTTCCGAGACCCTGCCGAATCCGCGCACGTAAAGTTTCGCACGAGACGCGTTACTAAATCCTTCAACTGCCACGAGACGGCCGCCGTCGCGGAGTTGCCCGAAAAGGTCCGCAGGAATCGTTTCCACACCGCCGTTGATGAAAATCACGTCATAGGGCGATTCTGCTGCGTAGCCCTCGGCAAGGTTGCCGGTCACCACTGCTATGTTGTCATAGCCAAGGCGCGCAAGCGTCGCCGTCGCCGTCGCGGCGAGCCCCTCGTCGCTCTCCAGTGCCACCACAGAGCCGCCAATCAGAGATAGCAATGCCGAGGCGTAACCCGTTCCACAGCCGATCTCGAGCACAACGTCGGACTTGGAAATTCCGGCAAGCTGCAACAGCTTCGCCAGCGGCGATGGCTCCATCAGATAGCGCGGCTCGGCGCCACCGACGAGTTCGATGTCGGCATCGATGTAGGCCAGTTCCTTCAATTTCGCCGGCACGAACTCCTCGCGAGGAACGGAAAGGAAGGCGGACAGCACCGAATGGGAGGTCACATCCGTGGTCCGGATCTGATTGTCCACCATCTTAATGCGCGCTGCTTCGAAGTTCATGATACTGCCCTCGTGTCCCGGATAGGCGCGGCGCCGGTGTCCTGGAATTCCGCGCGATCTTACATCTGGCTGCCGATGCGCAGCCCGTTGCCTAAGCTCATAAATCGGCACACCGCCAGTTTCAAGCGACAGCGACATTTCGGCAAGCCAAAAGGGAAAACGGCAACGGCTCACGACAAGAGCCGCAGCACCTTCATAACGAAAGAGGGCAACGACGCGCCTCATGACTGGTTAGCCACTCAGAACGGATCGCTCAAGGAACCGATTTCAGTGAGACGAGCGGCGCTCGAAGCGCAGCGACAAATCGTTAAAGCCCGTGGCTGCGGATCGCCGGTGGCTAGCGGCCCGGGGCAGCCTCGAGACCGACAAGAGCGATCTTGCCGTAGCCTGCGCCTTGAATGAGATTCATTACCGTCATCAGTTCGCCGTAATCGACCAGGCGATCCGCGCGCAGGAGCACGCGTGTTTCCGCGTTCCCGTTCGTTATCCGGTGAAGTTCCGAAACGAAGCTTTCGCGAGCCGTTTCCTCGTTGCCAATCGCCAGCGTCAAGTCTGCCTTCAGCGTCACAAAAACCGGCTTGTCGTCCCTCGGCGCGGGCTTGGCCACGGACTGCGGCAGATCCACCTTCATGTCGACAGTCGCCAGGGGTGCTGCAACCATGAAGATAATCAGCAAGACGAGCATGACGTCGATGAAGGGCGTTACGTTGATCTCGCTATTCTCGTCGAGGTCGCCACCACTTTCGGATATCTTACTCGCCATCGCCTTATCCGATCCTCGCTATCGAAGCGTCGACATGGCCGTCGCGCCTGTGCGGCTGTACCTTGCGCGCGTGTCGATGGTCGAGGTCGCGGCTCACCAATCGCTCCACCGCTGCCGCCGCATCCGCCAGGATGAGCTTGTAGCCGCCCACGGACCGCGCGAAGTAGTTGTAAATCACAACCGCGGGGATGGCGGCGACGAGGCCGATGGCCGTTGCCAGCAAAGCCTCCGCAATACCTGGCGCGACGATGGCCAAGTTGGTCGTCTGCGCTTTGCTGATGCCGATAAACGAATTCATGATCCCCCAAACCGTACCGAATAGCCCCACGAAGGGACCAACCGAGCCGATCGAAGCCAGAACCCCGGTACCGCCGCTCATCCGCTTGCCGGCGCGAATCTCGATGCGTCCGAGTAGCGACGAAACGCGTTCTTTGATGCCGGTGGCCGGTGCATGATCGAGAACCGCCTCCGAACGGGCCATTTCGTCGACCGCCGCCGCGACCATTTCCGCAGCAACGCCGGCCTTGCGGTCGAGCGTAGCCTTGACCTCTGCGAGGCCGTTCGCGGCGGTGAGCGTCCGGACCGCGCGCTTCAACCGCGATTTTGCGCCAACGAGCTCTATCGCCTTCACCAGGAAGATCGCCCAGGTGATGACGGAGGCGAGCGCCAGGCCGATCATCACGCTCTTGACGACGACATCGGCAGCAAGAAACATGCCGATCGGCGAAAGATCGTGCGGAAGGATCGGGTTTGCGTTTGTGCCCGGCGTCGCGGCCTCGACGGGCGCCCCCAGCTCTGGCGCCGCCGTGCCACTCGCTTCGCCGGCGCCGGCAGCGGCCGGCACTGTGACGGCGGGCGCTGCCTCGCCCGGTGCTTGCCCGGCAACCGTTGCGGGAGGATCTTGCTTTGCCGCTTGGGCGAATCCTGTCGAAACCGCTCCGACGAGTGAAATGACGAGCGTTGCCGCAAACAAAACAATCAATTCCGGCCGGGTTCGGTGTGACATCTCGTTCCTCACATATTGTGCGCCTGCCTTGCCGTCTGGCTGCAATGCAACCCGGGGATGAGCAAGCCCGTATGCCTTCGCAGCTCTTTAAGGCGAACTATGGCCGAATGGCAAGGATTTGTGGAGTAAAAATATCAAGAATAATGCTCGGGCGCGTTTTCCCGTCCGCTATCGGGCGAGTTTAGAAGCTGCCTTCCTCTGGGGAGAAGCCATTGCTGCGCCAGTCATACCGGCGATGACGTTGCCACGGCCGCTCCGTGGACGCGAACGACCTCGCAGTCCGCATGCGCGGCGCCGCTGCGGTCTGTGTCTCATCGGCATAAATTTCGATAGCGCCGCTTCGCCGCAGAGTCTCAGCCGTCACAAGCAGTGCCCGGCTCGATTTGCAGGTCGGCAACTGCCGACGGGCGGCTACGACGATGTCCGCTGCCTCGCATAAGGACGGAAAGAGTTCGGGAGCGTCGACGACAACGATGGTCCAGCCCACGTGGCTGCGGCCGACGCACCATTCGCCCTTGCGGCAGATAAAGCCCCCAGCTTTCGCAGAGGACAGGATTTCAGCCGCATTCGCCACACTTGCCGTAAGGTCACGCGGTTCCGATTTTTTTGTATCTTCGACGACTGGCGCAACATGATTATCGGCCGCAAGCGCCCGTTGCCATTGCGCGAAGATAAAGTCCGGCGGCCGGGTTCGGTTGGTTGCGATGGCGCCGTCGGTGATCAGCCCAACCAGCTGGCCATCTTCCGATATTACGATCGAGGGACGTTGCACCTGGCGCTCCAACGCGATTGCCGTGCCGCCGAAGGCGATCAGTACCGCACCTATGAGCGCCAGCCGCGTTCGCAGCACACACAGCACGATGCCGCCGAACGCGGCCAGGGCAAAACCCGTAGCCCCCACCCGTCCAGTCACCCATTCGCCATCGAACGAAGCCACGTAGCGCGCCACTGCGAGCATCCAATCCAGGCCCTGCCCCATCACCATCAAGGGATAATGTTCAAGCCCGAACGGCATAAGCAGCATCGCGAACGAGCCAAACGGCATGATAAGAATGCTGATCAATGGCGTGGCGAGGACGTTGGCGATCAAGCCATAGGCCGGCAACCGATGAAAATGGGCGGAGGCGTAAACGGCCGTTGCCAAGCCGCCGATGAGAGATGTGGCGACGCTACCTATGACAAAATTGGACACCGGCTCCCACCGGTGCCCACGATTTACTCTCTCCCGCTCCCGCATTCGGTATTCGCGCCAGCGCGCATACCCCGCCACCAGGGCCAGGGTTGCCGCGAAGGACATTTGAAATCCCGGCCCGGCAACCGCCGACGGTGTCCAGGCGATGATGATGATGGCCGCCAGAGCGACATTCCGCAGGCTGATCGAAACGCGGTCGAAAAAGACGGCCAAGAGCATGATGGCTGTC
>NZ_JADYVD010000099.1 GCF_020193575.1 Ensifer sp. IC4062 | reverse complement strand
TTGTCGCCCTGCGAGGTCAGGATGCGGTAGCGATAGCCGAAATAGCCCTCGCCCGCCTTTGCCTTTTCGAGCGCCGCCTCGCTGATCGCGTCGCCGACGGGGCTTGTCTCCTCGCCCTGATCGGCCGGCCAGTAGAGCCCGTCGGTTTGCCCCGGGCTGCTGATCAGTTTCTGGGCGTATTCAAGCACGCCGTCCGCATCGCGGTCCTGTGCGGCATAGTCCTTCTGCGCGTCGACATAGGCGCGCACCGTCTCGATCGTTTCGAGCTCGTTCTCGCCGACGCGGCGGTTGACGATCTCCTCCAGCCCGACATGGGTGTCGAAGGCCCACTTGCCGTCATCGCCCTTGACGATCGGGAATGGAAATGGCCAGAGGCGATCACCGATTTCGAGGACCTTGCGCCCTTCGAGATCGCGCACGACGACATTGCGGGCCGCCCCTTCGCGAATGAGCGCGAAGGTTTCCATCGCCCCTTCGCCGGCCTTCACTCTCGCCGCATCGAGCCCCAGCAGCTTCGCCAGCCCGTCGAAGTCGTTGGCGGCCAGTCGCCCCTTGAAAGCCTCCACCGCTTTGGCGGGATCGTCGAAGGCCGGCGGATCTTCCGCCGCGGCATAGTCGTCGATGATGCCCGCCGGTAGCTGCGCCTGGTCCGGCTGCTCAGCCTGCGCGACAGCAGCATCGATGGTAAGGACGCTCGCAAGCGAGAGCACCGATCCGAGGAGAAGGGTGTGCAACAGTTTGGTCATGGCCGTTCTCCTCCGCTCAGCGCCTGCGTCCACCACCGCGGCCCCCGCCGCCGCGGGCCATCGGCGGCCTGCCGCCACCGCGGCTCATCTGCGGACGTCCGCCGCCGCGATGACCGCCGCCCATGCTGTGGCCGCCACGCCGCGACGAGGCCACCTCGCGCCGGCCGTGATTGACGTTGCCGAGCCCCGATGGCTTCTTCGGCCGGTTCTGCGCCTTGGAAGCCATCTTCTTCTTGCCGGCGGGGCGATTAACCGAGGGCTTGCTGCCGCCCTTCGGCCGGTTGATGCTCGGCTTGCCGCCGTCCGCACGCGCCTTCGCCACCGCCTGCCCGCCACCCGGGCGCGCCGCCGGGCGCGCCGTGGCATCCCGTCTCGGTTGCGCCTTCAGTCCCTCCAGCGTGCTCTTGCGCACGTCCTTGAGCTGGCCGCCGCCGGCGCCACCCGGGCGCGCCTGCGGCCGGTCGCGATTGATCTCGGCGGCGCGGTTGCGCAGGTTGTTGTCGCCCCTGGTCTTGATGTCGTTCTTGATGTTCGTTCGGTCGAATTTCTGCAACTGATCGCGGTCGAAATTGATCTTGCTGCGGTCGACATTCTTCCAGTCGATGTCGTTCCAGTTGACCTTGCCGTCGAAGTCGATGTTGTTGAAGCACTTGTTGCAGTCGACATCGATGTCGCCGTCCCAGTCACCGCCCCAGACGCCCCAATCGTCCCAGTCGACGATGGCGGCGAAGGCCGCGCCGGTGACCGCACCGGCAAAGAAGGCCGCTCCGGGATACCAATAGGCAGGATAGGGTTCTTCGTAATAGGTGATCGGCGCCGGCGCGTAATCCGGGACATAAAGCATCTCGGGCGGATACTGCGGCACGTAGATCGTTTCCGGATTTGCCGACTGGATGACGATGTTGTCGCCCTCCTCGACCACCTTGACCTTGTCGTCCGTCTTGATGATGTCCTTGGCGACCGCCTCGTCGCGCAACTGCTGGATGGCGATCAGTACATCCTTCTGCTGATTGGCGATCGCCTCGCCGAAGGACTGCGTCCATTCGAGGTCTTCGCTCATCATCTTGACGACCTCGGGATAGTTCAGCAGCGAGACAACGCTGCCGTCCCAGCTTTCTTTCGGCTTCAGGTCGGACTTCTTCTCACGCGCTTCGAGAAACCGTTCGGCCTCGACGATCTGTAAAGGATAGAGCGAGGCCGCGGAGATCAGCGCCACCAGTTCGTCCGGATAGAGCGCTATGCGGGCAACCAGCACCTCGAGCTCGTCATCCGTCAGCGGTTCCGGCGCGGTCTCGGCCGGCGCGGCAGGAGCAGCAGCCGTCTGCTGGGCCA
>NZ_JADYVD010000098.1 GCF_020193575.1 Ensifer sp. IC4062 | reverse complement strand
GGCAATGCCAAGCTCGCCATGCTGGAAAGCGACGGCATCCTTGAAAATGCCGACGGCGTCATACGACTGCGCGAGGGAGGACGCTTCCTCATCCGTGCAGCCGCCGCCGCGTTCGACGCCTATATCGAGCAATCGGGGCGGACGCATAGCAAGGCGGCGTGAAGGCCGCCTCAAGCTGAAAACAGAAAGGCCGGCATGTACGCGCATGCCGGGCCTTCCGTCTCGCGGCCTGCCCCCGTCTACCTTACCAGACCGCGATAGATCGCCGGCAGGGCTGCAGGCAGCCTGCCGATATTGCTGACGACGGCGTAGCCGTTCTGACCGAAGATGACCGGCACATAGGACTTCGCCTCGCGATCGACCGTCACCCCGAAAACGTTGACGCCCGAGCGACGCGCTTCGCAGACGGCGCGCCGGCTGTCCTCGAGTGCAAAACGACCTTCATAATGGTCGACGTCGTTCGGTTTGCCGTCGGTCAGGACGATAAGGAGCCTGCGACGGTTCGGCCGCCTGACGAGTCCGGCTGCGGCGTGGCGGATCGCTGCGCCGATGCGCGTGTAGTAGCCGGGCTTGAGCGCGGCGATCCGCGCCTCGACCGCCGAACTCATCGCCTCGTCGAAGGCCTTCACCGTCTCGAGCCGTACCCAGTCGCGCCGCCGCGAGGTGAAGGTGAGAATCTCGTGGCTGTCGCCACAGGCCGAGAGCCCGTGCGCCAGAACCAGGAGCGCCTGCTTTTCGACGTCGAGAACCCTGAGATCGTCGAACCAGGCATCAGTCGAAAGCGATACGTCGACAAGGATCGTCACCGCGAGGTCGTGCGCTTGCGGACGGCTCATCATATGGATGCGGTCGCTGCCCTGCCCTCCGGCCGTGAGGTCGGTGCGAGCGCGGACGACCGCATCGAGGTCGAGATCGGCGCCGTCGATCTGCGCCCGCAGCATCTCATGCCGCGGCCGCAGCACCTCGAACTGGCGGCGGACACGGCGGATCAGGCTCTTCGTCGCGGGGTCCGGCTCACCTGCGGCGCCTTTTGAAGATGCCGGCGACGCGAGCACACGGCAATGATCCTTGAGATAGCTGCCGCTGCGATAGTCCCATTCGGGATAGGTCAGCTCGACCGTCAGCGGCGTCCGGTCGAGCGCCTCGGGCGGCAGATCAAGGTCGAAACGGAAGCGCGCCGCCGGCCGTCCCTGACGCTCGCCGAGCGTCATGTCGTCGAGCTCCTCGGCGGCCTGCGCGTCATGATCGCTGCTGTCGTCCGCCGGGCGATCGACATTGACCATCTCGGCCATTGCGAGGATCTTCTCGAAACGGTTGAGGATGAAGGGGCTGCGCTCCGACTGCCGCTGCGCTTCCCGCGTTGCGACATGGCGCGTCGTCTCGGCTCCTTCCGTTCTGCCGCCGCCGCGGGCGGGCTCGTCCTCACGGCGGCCCTCCGTCTCCTGGCGCAGCAGCACGTCCGGCCACAGCGGCATCGGAAGCATGGGCAGATAGCCGGGCGGCGCCTTCTGCGGAAAGATGATTGGCAGCATTTCGTCGCCGTCTAGGCCGGCGCCGTGTCTTAGCATGTACAGGAAGCGGTTTTCGACGCGCTGCTCGATGGAAGGAAGCGACCGCCGCTGTCGAACGTTGAGCACCGCCCTGCAGAGGCGACGATAGCGTTGGCGCATCGCAGGATAGGTGGCCAGCACGGACTGTACCGTCTCATCGGCACGCGCAAGGAGTGCCAGATCGCGTGATAGCGGGTCGGCGACACTGACGGACGACAGCGGCATGACGGCCATGACCGCAGCCAGCCAGAAATAGAGATCGCGGTTGAGACGCCGCAAGGGAAAGAGATCGACCTCTCCCGGCAGCATCAGCGTCGCATGATCGCGCGCCGGCTGGACGAGCTTCTCCTCGCCAAGGCCCATGCGCTGGCGCAGGCGCAGCCGGTGCGCGGAGGTGCGGCCGCGGGCCGGCGCGATCTGCACCGCCCGCTCGCCGCCAAGACCACGGAAGTAGATTGCCAGCACGGTCTGGACGTCCTCGAGCCGGACCGCCTCGTCCGGAAAGCGCGGCCAGGTGCGCGTACTGCCGATGAAGCGATGCCAGGCGCGGCCGACCGTTTCTTCGAGTTCGAGGAAGTCCACCATTGTCTAGTCCTTAGCGGATGACCGCGTCTGCGATCTCGATCAGTGCGGACTTGACGTCCGGCTCGTCGGTTAGCGGTTCGATCATCGTCGCCAG
>NZ_JADYVD010000097.1 GCF_020193575.1 Ensifer sp. IC4062 | reverse complement strand
TTCATCCATGACTTCAAGCATGGCATCAGCGCGATCTCCAACCATCCCGTTCCGCTCCTATCGATTAAGGAGCTTATCTCGCGGCCTCGATCACAAAAGGAAAGGTGGGCTGTTCGTCGCGCTCACGGTCATTTACGTTCGCCGGTCCGATTGCCTTCACGAATCCTGGCGACCAGATTTCTTTCACACTCATCGTCGATGCCGACAATCCGGCAGAGCCCGGCCTCTCTGGGCCATATAGTACGGGCATCAGCCATACGATCGTTATCGACCGTGCCACAGTTGATGCAGCGCTTCCGGGCGCTAACGGAGTCGTTCAAGACTACTATGACATGCAAGACGTGCTCAGTGTCGCTCTAGCCGGCAAGAACGCATACGCGGGATTCGTCTATGACAGGGACACGCCAGATCACACTCGTCCCAACATGTTCACGATCTACAACAATAGCTCGTCGCCTCTTAACGGCTCATCCTTCGAGATCCGCGATCTGACTTCCACGGTCGGAGGCTTCGGTGGGCTGACCAACGTGTCGGTGATCTATGGACCCAGAGCGTCCAATATCGAGCTCACGTTTGAAAAATTTAAGATCTACAAGGATGTAGCTCTAACCTTCGATTTTTCCGTCAACAATCAACCGGCGCAGACCTACTCGATTGATCGAACGATCGTTAATGGCGTTCTGGGCACGACGGATGGTTGGGTAAACACCGCGGAGGACATGTTTGCGCTCCTTCAGTCCGTGGTCACATGGCCGGATCTTGAATTCACAGTGGTCTCGCCATCGAAGATCAAGATAGACCTGCCGGCATCGGTGGATCGGAATGCGGGATACGGAACGAACCTACAGATCACATCGCTCGCGGTGAATGTCGAGCCGCTGCCGGAATTGGGTGTCCTACAAATCGACATCGAGGCTTATCCGGATCGAGTCTACGACTACCTCCACAGCGTCGACGGAATGCTTTCAAGGCTCACGGACGGGGCTGCGACGCTCGGCGCGCTCGCACGTCGCATCGGACTCCAACAGGATTTCGTGACGACGCTCGTGGGTACCATTGAAAAAGGCGTCGGTCTTCTCGTCGATACCAACATGGAACAGAGCAGCGCTCACGCAAAGGCGCTTCAAGCACAGGAGCAGCTCAGTCTGCAAGCTCTGTCGATCGCCAATGATAACGCGGCGAATATTGCCCAGCTGTTTCGCTAACTAGATTGCAGCAGTCCGTCGTACGATTAACCGGGAGGCCACGATGGACTTCAATCTAACCGAGATGTTCATTGGAATTGGTGTCGCAGTGTTCATTGATCGCGATCGCGCCGGAGATTGCGGCTGAGGCGCCCACTGCGCCGATTGTCGATTCGCCAGCAGACCTACATCGCCCCACCAGTAACGGGATTCACCTTCGGTTTTTCGCTCGTGTCCTTGGCGCCAGGAGGCTGGACTATCGGTGGCGCGATTGACTCCTCGTTGCGGTGCTTCTTGCGGTCTGCGGATTGATGCACGTCCGTAGGCTTTCGTTGCTCCGGTTTCGCGTTGGTGTCGGTGATGGCCATTGCGGTTCTCCTTTGGAGAGGAGAACGGGGCAATGGGCGAGGGGTTCCTTGCGGCCTACGGGCCAGCGTCTTCCACTTCGTCATACGGTGCAATTCCGCGCGCCCCTCTTCCGTGTCAGTATACCGGGGAGCATCGCCGTCGGTTCCGACAACACGAACTGCACTTTTCTCGACGAGCCATTCGATTGTCACAGGACCTGCGTGCGGAATCGTGTCCATCGTGTCGCAATCCGGATGATCGGCTATGTATCGTAGGATGCGATCGAGCTTGGCATCAAGCCCAAGGTGGGGTTTGTACTTTTCGTGACGCGTCAGCTTCTTGTCTTTCCAGTCTCTACAGGCGCCGGAAGTCTGATGTGCCGCCGTGCTCACGCATCCATTTATTGTAGGCATCCTCCGGCTCGGCAACAGCCAATCCGCTTATTTCGTCGAGCTTTGTATCAATCGTGCCCTTGTCCCACTTGCGCGTGTCAGGTATGGCCGGCGGGATCTTGTGAGTTGCTACCCACATCGAGAAACAGGTGGGAGATATGCCGCAAATATGCTGCCGCTTCTTTGCTGCCAATGAGGGCCGCTGGCACCTAACATCGTCGCCGCCGCCAGTCCGACCGAGCCGGCAGGCTTCACGGGCGGCCTCACGACCGACCGCGCAGGACTCGGGGCCAGTGTGGGTCGCTGCGCCTTCATTGCAATAAACTTGCACCATCTACTCCTTGCCGGTCTCCCGGCGCACCTTTTTCTGACCCCAAGCCGTGAAGATCGTAGAGCGAGCGTACGATCAGCCGGCGAGGGGCATCTCCGCAACTGCCTCGATCAGGTACATACGAGAAGAGCCTCCAGGCCAAAGCAGGCCGAGTTCCCGGACCGGAGCCCCTTCGGGAAGCGGTAGCTTCGCCAGGTTCAGGCCCTCGGGCCACGGGGCTGACCGGTTCGGCGCCAAGCCACGATCGACCAGAACCGCGATTGCCTCCAAGCCGTCCAGTTCAATCATCTCCCTGGGCGCTATTTCGACTTTGCGCAGGTATTCGTCGACAAGCTGTCCGGACCACAAGGTTCGGTCGTAGCGAAGCTCTCGATCCTCGAACTCGATTTCGGCCGAGGCCGTTGCTCGACCAGAAAGGCTCTTGAGGTCTGGAAAATGATCTTGCGACTTTTCATGGGTAGCACAAGAACATAGTCACCTCCGGTAACTGACTTTTAAGGCACGGATTGAACCGGTGGTGCGCAAACACGGATCGCCTCCGCTCGAGCCCGCTGCGTGACCAGCAGCACCTGATGTCCATCAAGAAAACCCACTTGACCGGCGCCCGAAAACACACGCGGCGCGTACGGAAAAACGAGAACCGTTCCGCCGTGAAGCTGGGCGCCGGCTTCTATCGCGATGACAAGAGAGTGGGCATCCAAGTGACTTGCCAAGGGGTGCTCTCGGCAAACATGCGCTGCATGTCAATGCACAGGTGAGTCCACTTTTCAGAATTCATCGTACTCCGCTCACATCTTCTGAGCGAGCCTTAAAGAACATGACCCTAGGAACTGAAGGAAGAGGAGCGGAGTTCTAAGCTTCTCATTGGCCGGATGGAGCGCGACCACCGTTCGGATCGATTTTTCGGGCGGCCACATCGGGTCCGCGGTTCGTCTCCACTCAAGGCGAGGGATACAGGTCGATTTTCCCGAACGCCGGAGCGATGCTGAAGTGTAGCTGCATTCTTTACTGGCGAGGTGCTTTTGCCAATAGTAATTTGTTTCAAATTTCGATCATATTTAACAGCAATATCACATTAATCCAAATATTGCTGCCCTTGAACTTGCAAGAAGCGTACTATACTCCGGTGAACAACTATCCAGGTCGGCTTATCTATCCGGACGCCTCGTGTCTCAGCTGGGAGGAGCGGTTTCATGACGAAGATCGTGGGGACGGGCGGGGGCGATACGC
>NZ_JADYVD010000096.1 GCF_020193575.1 Ensifer sp. IC4062 | reverse complement strand
CACGCATCATCAAACTCCGCTCCTTGAGCGAAGCAATCTGCTGGCGTCACTAGAACAGCCAGCGTTGCGACCGGCTGCTATTCCTCGTCCAGTAGCGATTGCTCCCCCAAGGAGATGCCATCTGTATCGGCCTTCGACATCGATGTGGCGGTACTGACGGCGCTTCAGTCCGGAGACGGAGCGACACCGCTGCAGATGTCGAAGCCTTTGCGGCAAGAGCCGGAGTCACCGTCTATTTCTTCACTATCCGCTACTTGACTGGCAGCCTGCGGCTATCGAAGAAGATCGAAGGCGCCCCAGGAATCCTCGACCCCCCAAACAAGCGATGTCATCTGAGATCTTGCGCTGGATCAATTGCGGTCTTCCTACACGCGCTTATTATTTTCTAAGGCCGTTGGTCGGGAGGAATTGACATGGTCCAGAACATCAAAAGCATACTGATTGGCCTGACGAAGGAATTCGGCCCTGACGAAACCTCGTCCGCCCTGGCCTACGGTATTTCCCTTGCGCGGCAGGCGGGTGCTCATGTCACTATTCGGGCTGCCTCGATTAAGCTCACTCTGTCGAGCGCGGGGGTCAGCAAGGTTGTCGCCGGCCTCGTCCGGGAAGAGAACCAGCGCCTTCATTCCCTTGCGCAGGCTGCCGCTCGCACTGCGGAGGCCCATGCTTCCTCAGCGGATGTCGCCTGTTCTGCCGAGAGCCCGCACCTCAACTATCCCGAGCTGCTCGCAGTGTTCAGAACGCAGGCCCGGCTACATGACCTCACGATCGTGGATGCAGAATCCGAATCTCTCGCCATCGACCGAGGCCTGATCGAAACTCTGCTGATGAAGAGCGGTCGTCCACTGCTTGTGGTCCCGCCCAAGCAAGATGTATTCCGCGCCGAGCGAATTATCGTAGCTTGGGATGGCAGCGGCCGGGCTGCCCGAGCGGCAGCCGACGCGTTGCCGTTCCTGCGGGCCGCAGAGGTCGTGGAGGTGGTAGCCGTGACGGGAGAGAAGGACCTGCCCGCCACCGCTCCTACCAGTGTTGACGCCGCGCTACACCTAGGCCGCCATGGTGTGAAGGTGAAGGCACAGACTCTTCCGGTCCTGAACGGCGACGTTGCCGAGACGCTGCGCAAGCATGCAACGCTGATCCAGGCCGATTTCATTGTTTTGGGCGGCTACGTCCACTCGCGGCTGCGTGAGCTGGTATTCGGCGGCGTCACGCAATCTCTTCTGAAACAGAGCCCGGTGCCGCTGTTCATGGCATACTAACCGCGGGAGACTGACGTGCAGGGATGGGCACTTAGGGCTCTCACCCCGCTACCGATTCTGTCGGCCACTGAGACAGCGCACGCAGAAGGAGGCTCGCAAGCGTAACTCGGTGCCCGCGGCCCAGGACGAGGCGCTGAGATCGGGCCGGTCCCGCGAGCTAGGCGGGCGTACCGGCGAGCAAGGCTACAGCGATGAGGGAAAGCCGCCTACCCAGCTCTCGCCCTCGCCATAACGGCTCGACAACTTGGCTCTCGCTCAACGTGCTCTCCGACGGGTCTTGTGAAGGATACTGGATCACAGGATCGTTGGCTTGATTCCGCGCACAGGCCTGCGGAAACGCTAAACGGCGGCCCAGGCGGTACAGCGGCGGCGGCGCATCATTGAGCGTCAGAGGAGTTCTGTTTGGCGCTCGTCGGCTGCAATGAACATGATGAAGAACCTGAACAAGTTCCGCGGGCTTTTTTATTCACAGCGTGTTCTCCTCGTTCCTTGAAGGCATGACCGATGCGATAGGACTTATGTCCCCCGAAGATTTTGTGTTCTTCATGAGCGGCAATACGACTCACGTATCCGTCGCTCTGATACAGGGCCCTCCGGGAGTGCTTCTCATCGGCGGACTGATCACCTTCGTGATGGCAACGCCGCAGGGGGTGCCGGTTGGTCAGTCTCCTCCTTCAATGACGGAGCCGATCTTAGCGGTCTCCGAGAAGAGCTGCTGCCCATTACCCCATGTTGAAACAAATGATCCTAATGTTGTTACCGAGTTCCATGGGGTTTCTGACGCCATCGCAGAGGATGCGGAAGAAGTGCCCGAGCCACGTATCATCGGGGTTGACTAATTTCTTGCCGTACTTGTTTTTGATGTCGGCTTTTGGGTTTTCTCGCAGGACTTGCCAGTGTTCGTCCGACAAACTACTTTCCCGCTCGGCCTTCGAAATCTCTAGCGCGATCAGCATTTTGCCCAACTGTGTGATGTAGGGGTCGTCGCTGAAGCGGTCGATGAAAGCGTCGATACTGACCGCCGTATGGATACCCTTGTTGATCGTACTCAACGCGGTTAGCGCAAGTTTGCGACTGTCCATGTTCGTTCGCGGCCAGAGCCGGCTGAAGTTAGCATACAGCGTCTCGTCACCGACCTTGGGATCACGACTTCCCAAATTGGCCAGTAACGCACTGTGCTGGATCAGACCGGCGAGTTCCGTTCCAACTGGCATTGCGAACTCGGCGCTCGCCCCCGCGCCAATAACAAACGTCGTTCCGTACCTGAACATGCCCGAGCCCTGTCCGAATCCCACACTCACACTTTTGCTAGTTGAACCAGCCCGAGCAATACCCGTAGTACGGTTACGCCCAAGAGAATCGGAGGGCCATGATGCGGGTTTATGGGTTTCAGATCGTTCCGGGGTCAAATGAAACACTCGCTTACAGTGAGAGCAAGGAAGGCGCGTTTGCGGCGGCACAGGAGCATAGGCGTGGGCTGCTTGCGGATGGTGAGATCACACGGCTCGATGCAATGGCAGTCTACGAGGTGACACTGGCTGATCTCACCGTGGAAAATCTTCTCGCCATCCTAAACGAGCCGGAAGCGCTTACGGAGGTGTTTGTGCTCCACAAGACGCTCGTCGGGTTCGTGACCGAAAGTTAAGACTTTCAGGCGCGACACTCTCAACCGCGATCCACTTGTTTTAAGCCGCAGCGTTCGTTTTTTGGAGGATCGTCTTAAACCGACCGTGCCATGCGTCCAGGTCGGCCATTGCGGTTTTGACGATGAACGACTCCGGCTTTGACCCACGGACGTCATGGAAGACAATCTCGTGTACAGGTGCAACCAGATCGTTCGTGTAGACCTTCAGCGACAACTTATTTATTTTTTCGATGTTCCGCTTCGACCCCGTAAGACCGCCGAGCAGCAAGCCTGCCGGTCCCAATAGTGCGGCACCAACCGCTGCACCCACGGCCTGTCTTTTGCAGTGAACTGCCATCGCGGCATACTTCCACCGCAACTAGATCGGCAAAATCGAACACCTTCGTTTCTATTCCTATCAGCGGGTTAAGTATCGCAAATTTATTTCGCGTGGCGTCGAGCGCGATCCCAGCGCCGCCGTAAACTCCCGTGTAGGTGACTGATGGTGTGAAGTCTCCGAGACCTGCCAGCGCGGTTTGTTGTGCTTCGCGCTGCTGCTGTCCTAAACGGAATAACCAGAAAACGAGTAAGACTAACAAGCATCCGAGGATAATAATCAACTTCATCGAAATTCCCCCTTAGGTGTTGCAGGGGGCGATTGTTGTCCAAACAATATCTGCATGCCACGGCGCAAAATCCTGACCGAACGCCAGCGCGAGAAATCTCGTCGCGCTAAGCTCCCCGGGCGCGGGCTAGAAGTTCCATAATTCATGTTATGCGATCTTCTGTTGTAGCGGCGGTGGGTTCAAGGATGAAGTGCGACTTGCGATAGATACCAATGGGTTATCACGCGCAAGGAATGGCTCATGAGACGCACCTACTCCCAGATCGATATGGATGAACGTCGCAGGATCGCTCGCTGGCG
>NZ_JADYVD010000095.1 GCF_020193575.1 Ensifer sp. IC4062 | reverse complement strand
TGCGGGCAACCGCGATGGTTCGAACAACGAAGGAAAGCAACATGGCAGGTCTGCGTCAAATCGCATTTTACGGCAAGGGCGGCATCGGCAAGTCCACCACCTCGCAAAACACGCTCGCCGCCCTTGTCGACCTCGGGCAGAAGATCCTCATCGTCGGCTGCGACCCCAAGGCCGACTCCACCCGCCTCATCCTCAATTCGAAGGCGCAGGACACGGTCCTGCATCTGGCAGCAAAGGAGGGGTCGGTGGAGGACCTCGAGGTCGAGGACGTGCTCAAGGTCGGCTACAAGGGCATCAAATGCGTCGAGTCCGGCGGCCCCGAACCGGGCGTCGGCTGCGCCGGCCGCGGCGTCATCACCTCGATCAACTTCCTGGAGGAAAATGGCGCCTATGACGATGTCGACTACGTCTCCTACGACGTGCTGGGGGACGTGGTGTGCGGCGGCTTCGCGATGCCGATCCGCGAAAACAAGGCGCAGGAAATCTACATCGTCATGTCCGGCGAGATGATGGCGCTCTATGCCGCCAACAACATCGCCAAGGGGATCTTAAAATATGCCCATTCGGGCGGCGTGCGGCTCGGCGGGCTAATTTGCAACGAGCGCCAGACGGACCGCGAACTCGACCTCGCCGAGGCGCTGGCGGCCAAGCTCAATTCCAAACTCATCCACTTCGTGCCGCGCGACAACATCGTCCAGCACGCCGAACTCAGGAAGATGACGGTGATCCAGTATGCACCGGACTCCAAACAGGCGGCGGAATATCGCGCCCTGGCCGAAAAGATCCATGCCAATTCGGGCCAGGGCACCGTCCCGACCCCGATCACCATGGAGGAGTTGGAAGACATGCTGCTCGATTTCGGAATCATGAAGACCGACGAGCAGATGCTTGCAGAACTTCAGGCAAAGGAAGCGGCGGCAACCGCTGCCCAGTGACTGCCGCCGCATCAAAACGTGAGCCGGTGCAACATTCCACCAACGGTGCCTCTTCTTGGAGGACACGCGAAAAGGGGGCAGGCCCAATGAGCCTCGATTACGAGAATGACAGTGCGCTCCATCAGGAGTTGATCACCCAGGTGCTGTCGCAGTACCCGCACAAGGCGGCCAAGCGTCGCCAAAAGCACCTCAGTGTCGCCTCGGACCGGGATCAGCCCGGGGAGGAAGGCCAGACCATCTCCGAATGCGACGTGAAGTCGAACATCAAGTCCATTCCGGGCGTGATGACGATCCGCGGCTGCGCCTATGCGGGCTCGAAAGGCGTGGTCTGGGGGCCGGTGAAGGATATGGTCCACATCTCGCACGGCCCGGTTGGCTGCGGTCAGTATTCCTGGTCGCAGCGCCGCAACTACTATGTCGGCACCACCGGCATCGACACCTTCGTGACGATGCAGTTCACCTCCGACTTTCAGGAGAAGGACATCGTCTTCGGTGGCGACAAGAAGCTGGAACAGGTCATCGACGAGATCGAGGAACTGTTTCCGCTCAACAACGGCGTCACCATCCAGTCCGAATGTCCGATCGGCCTGATTGGCGACGACATCGAAGCCGTGTCGCGCAAGAAGGCCGGCGAACTCGGAAAAACCATCGTGCCGGTGCGCTGCGAAGGCTTCCGCGGCGTCTCCCAGTCGCTCGGCCATCACATCGCCAACGACGCCATCCGCGACTGGGTCTTCGACAAGACGGAGGTCGAGTTCGAAACCGGTCCCTACGATGTCAACGTGATCGGCGATTACAACATCGGCGGCGACGCCTGGGCGTCGCGCATCCTGCTCGAGGAGATCGGGTTGCGCGTGGTCGGCAACTGGTCGGGCGACGCCACGCTCGCCGAAGTGGAGCGTGCGCCAAAGGCCAAGCTCAACCTCATCCACTGCTACCGGTCGATGAACTACATCTGCCGGCACATGGAGGAAAAATACGGCATCCCCTGGATGGAATATAATTTCTTCGGCCCATCCCAGATCGAAGCCTCTCTGCGCAAGATAGCCAGCCATTTCGGCCCGACGATCGAAGAAAGGGCCGAGAGGGTCATCGCCAAGTACCGGCCCTTGGTCGACGCTGTGATCGACAAGTACTGGCCGCGCCTCCAGGGCAAGACAGTGATGCTCTATGTCGGGGGTTTGCGCCCCCGTCACGTCATCACCGCCTATGAAGACCTCGGCATGCAGATCGTCGGCACCGGCTACGAATTCGCCCACAACGACGACTATCAGCGCACCGGCCATTACGTGAAGAAGGGCACGCTGATCTATGACGACGTGACCAGTTACGAACTGGACAAGTTCATCGAGAGGATCCGCCCCGATCTGGTCGGCTCCGGCATCAAGGAAAAGTACCCGGTGCAGAAGATGGGCATACCCTTCCGCCAGATGCACTCCTGGGACTATTCCGGCCCCTATCACGGCTATGACGGCTTCGCCATCTTCGCCCGCGACATGGATCTGGCCATCAACAATCCGGTCTGGGATCTCTACGACGCGCCTTGGAAGAAAATGACGGTGCCGACGGCTGCCGTTGCAGCCGAATGATCGACCGGTCTTCCGCGGGACGAGGACGGCGGGAGACCGGCAACGTTTCGAACATCTCTGTGCCTTGAAGAGGCCAGCTCAACATAAGGTGAACACTATGCCGCAATCGGCTGAGAAAATTCTCGACCATGCTCCGCTGTTCCGCGAGCCGGAATACAGGCAGATGCTCGCGGAGAAGAAGCTGAATTTCGAATGTCCGCACCCGGAGCGGCTCGTCACCGACCAGCGCGAATACACCAAGGGCTGGGAATATCGCGAAAAAAACCTCGCCCGCGAGGCGCTCGTCGTCAACCCCGCCAAGGCCTGTCAACCGTTGGGGGCGGTATTCGCAGCAGCCGGGTTCGAGCGGACGATGTCGTTCGTCCATGGCAGTCAGGGCTGCGTTGCCTATTATCGCTCGCACCTGTCACGCCATTTCAAGGAGCCGTCTTCGGCCGTTTCATCCTCGATGACGGAGGATGCGGCAGTGTTCGGCGGCCTGAAAAACATGATCGACGGCCTCGCCAATACCTACTCGCTCTACGATCCGAAGATGATTGCCGTCTCGACCACCTGCATGGCCGAGGTCATCGGGGACGACCTGCATGGCTTCATCGAGAACGCCAAGAGCGAAGGCGCAGTCCCTCCCGAATTTGACGTGCCCTTCGCGCACACGCCCGCCTTCGTCGGCAGCCACGTCGACGGCTATGACAGCATGGTCAAAGGCATCCTGGAGCACTTCTGGAAAGGCAAAGAGCGCACGGAAGCGGCTGGCACGATCAACATCATCCCGGGCTTCGACGGCTTTTGCGTCGGCAACAATCGCGAGGCCAAGCGCCTGCTCGACCTCATGGGCGTGTCCTACACCTTCATCCAGGATGCCTCCGACCAGTTCGATACGCCCTCCGACGGCGAATACCGCATGTATGACGGGGGCACGACGATCAAAGCGGTGAGGGCGGCACTCAATGCCCAGGCGACGCTGTCGCTGCAGCACTACAATACCCGCAAGACGCTCGAATATTGCCGGGAGGTCGAACAGGCCACCGCCTCCTTCCACTATCCGCTCGGCATCCAGGCCACCGACGAATTCCTGATGAAGGTGTCGGAGATTTCCGGCAAGGAAATCCCCGAGACGATCCGGCTGGAACGCGGCCGGCTGGTCGACGCCATGGCTGACAGCCAATCCTGGCTGCACGGCAAGACATACGCGATCTACGGCGATCCCGACTTCGTCTACGCCATGGCCCGCTTCGTCATGGAGACCGGCGGCGAGCCAAGGCATTGCCTCGCCACCAACGGCACGGCGGCCTGGGAAGCCGAAATGAAGGCGCTCTTCGCCTCTTCTCACTTCGGCAAGGATGCCCAGGTCTGGGCGGGAAAGGATCTCTGGGCGATGCGCTCGCTGCTCTTCACCGAGCCGGTGGACCTGCTGATCGGCAATTCCTACGGCAAGTATCTCGAGCGCGATACCGGCACGCCGCTGATCCGGCTGATGTTTCCGATCTTCGACCGGCACCATCACCACCGTTTTCCGCTCATCGGCTATCAGGGCGGCCTGCGCCTGATGACCACCATCCTCGACACGATCTTCGACAGGCTCGATCGCGAAACCATGCAGACAGCCGTCACGGATTATTCCTACGACCTCACGCGCTAAGAGCGGCGGTCGGC
>NZ_JADYVD010000094.1 GCF_020193575.1 Ensifer sp. IC4062 | reverse complement strand
TTGCCTTCATGCTGACGATGAACGGCTTCGCGATCAAAATGCATCAATCGGCCGAGGCCTTCCTCGTCTTTGCACCGGACGTTAGAAACGGGATTCTCGTGACGGACCTGAGAATGCCGGACATGTCCGGGGTGGACCTCCTGCGCAATCTCGGCGACCGAAAAATCAAGATTCCTTCGATCGTGATAACCGGACACGGTGACGTGCCTATGGCAGTAGAGGCAATGAAGGCGGGGGCGGTGGATTTCATAGAGAAGCCTTTCGAAGATTCGGTGATCATCGAGGCCATCGAGAGGGCGTCGCAACATCTGGCCGGCCCGGGAGCGGATGCGGACCAGGTCAGCGACGTCCAGGCGAGGCTTGAGACGCTGAGTGAAAGAGAACGCCAGGTGCTCGCGGCCGTCGTGGCCGGCCTTCCCAACAAATCAATCGCCTATGACCTGGATATCAGCCCGCGGACGGTTGAGGTGCACCGCGCCAATGTGATGGCTAAAATGAAGGCAAAGAGCCTCGCCCATCTCGTGCGAATGGCTCTCGCCGCAGGCTTCGGTCCTTCCTGATTTTTGTCGAGTTGATCTCGCGCAATGCATCGCATCGCCGCAAGCGCTGTAGTGCCGGTTCATGGTTGCCACAAACGTGCCAAATGAGCGAGATTTCGAATTGTCAGGCGGAAGAACCATTATCGTCGTTGCAGCGGACCAGGGGCTCCGACGATCTGTGGCGTTCGCGCTCGAGGTCGAAGGATATTCGACCGAGTCCTACGACACCGTGCAAAATGCCGAAGATTCATCCAAGGGGGCGCTCTGTACGATTCTCGACGATGAGATACTGAGGTCAGAGCCGCAGGCCGCCACTCAATTCCTCAAGAAGCTCGGATCCCGGGGCATCCTGCTAGTCGATGGCTTGTCGGCCCTTCAGCCAAATCTTGGCAACGCGATATTGACGAAGCCGTTCACCGGCCCCGACCTGCTCGGCGTGATCAACAGCCTGATCGAAGCGGCTAGGTAATTTCCCTTAGTGATCTAACCGAATTTCTCCCGGCCCTGGGAATTGCCAATCTATCCCCACACCGAACAGGGGATAAAGAGATGTACGCCGCTGCACAACCTAAGGAACACGACGAAGACGTCGCACCGACCCAGATCGCTGGGCCGCATCTTGTCGCCACCTACAGGGCCGGTCGTGAGATCTATGCTGAAGGCGATTTGATCGAGAAGTGCTACCAGGTTTCTACTGGAGCGGTGCGTGTCTACCGCCTGCTCTCGGACGGACGGCGACAGGTCGTGTCCTTTCATCTCCCGGGGGAGATGTTCGGCTTCGAAGCAGGTCTCAGCCATTGCTTTTTCGCCGAGGCGATCACGGAAACGACACTGGCTGTCTTCGGCCGCAGACAGATGCAAGAGCGTTCGCGGGACCTCCTCGCGCTCGCCTTGACCGGCATGGCGCGGGCTCAGCAGCATCTGCTGGTGATCGGCAGGCAATGTGCGGTGGAGCGGATTGCCGCATTCCTTGTCGACCTTTGCGAGCGACAAGGCGGCGGCAGACAGTTGCGGTTGCCAATGTCGCGGCAAGACATTGCCGACTATCTCGGCCTTACCATCGAAACAGTATCGCGCGTCGTGACAAAGCTGAAGGAGCGCAGCGTGATCGTCCTGCGGGACGCACGGACAATCGACATCATGAAGCCGGACGCTCTGCATTCGCTTTGCAGCTGAGCCTGCCTGAGAGTCTGCATAGCAGACCCTCCTCTGGCGCTCTGGAGGTGCCGGCCATCCGCGACTAGCGGGAGGAGCAAGAGCTATGTTTGTCAGGGCAATGCGCCGCGAGGAGTGCCAAGCGGTAGTCGCGGCAGGGGATCTGGCGCGATTGGCCTGCTGCAAGGACGGCCAGCCGTACATAGTGCCGATCACCTATGCGCACTCCGGCAACTGCCTCTACTGCTTTTCCATGCCGGGCCAGAAAATCGACTGGATGCGCAGCAACTCCAACATTTCCCTCCAGATCGACGAGTTTGCTAGCAATCGCCAGTGGAAGAGCGTGGTCGTTACGGGCCGCTACCGCGAACTACCAGCGGGGGCGCAGGGCCGCCGCAGCGAGTGCATTCACGCCTGGTCCCTCCTCGAAAAGAAAGCCAACTGGTGGGAACCAGGGGGACTTAGACCAGTTCCGCAGACGATTTCAGCGGCGTCTCCACACATTTTCTTTTGCGTGGACATAGAGGAAATGACCGGCCGTGCAGCCGGAGAGGGCGAGCGTTAGCCAGCGCCATTGGATGCGACCAGATGGCATCCTTTCAAATTCCTAGAGCTTCCTGCCACGCACCGAAATACGGCCGGCTGACTGATCCCGCGATCAGGAGCCTGCGGACGTGTTTCCGATGTCGTGGTCACTCACCGCTGCGCAGGAGGACGAGCGTCATTGCTATCATGTCTCGGTCTTCGCTGCAGGCTCCCTTGGGCGACCCCCGAGGCATGCCTGGCGAGCGCTCCAACTGTCTTGATCTGAATCAAGGTACCGAAGACCCGGCTCTGGCAATTCTCAGAAGACTTCGGCGGCTTGCGTGCAGGCGTGCGCCAGTCAGCGATTAGAAAAGAGTTGGGGGTCCAACCATGAAACATACAGTCGAGATGGTCGTCCTTGCCATCGGCGCCTTCCTGGCGCTGGTCGGGGCCGGCTTTGCCCAGGACCGCCTGTTCGGCGCGCATATGTGGATACTCTTCTTCGTGCTGCTCGGCGGCACGTTGGTGCTCATGCGCCGTGTTGATTTCCGTCCGGCGGTCGCGGGTCATCGGGCCCTACAGACCGAATACTTCGACGAGGTGGTCAAATACGGTGTCATCGCGACGGTGTTCTGGGGCGTCGTCGGGTTCCTCGTCGGCGTCGTCGTCGCCTTGCAGCTCGCCTTTCCCGATCTCAATGTCGAGCCGTGGTTCAACTTCGGCCGCATGCGGCCGCTCCACACCTCGGCGGTGATCTTCGCATTCGGTGGCAACGCGCTGATCGCGACGTCCTTCTATGTCGTCCAGCGCACCAGCCGTGCACGCCTCTTCGGCGGCAATCTCGGCTGGTTCGTGTTCTGGGGCTATCAGCTCTTCATCGTGATGGCGGCGACCGGTTACCTGCTCGGGATTACCCAGAGCCGCGAATACGCGGAACCTGAATGGTATGTCGATCTCTTGCTGACGATCGTCTGGGTCGCCTATCTCATCGTCTTTCTCGGCACGATCCTCGTGCGCAAGGAACCGCATATCTATGTGGCGAACTGGTTCTACCTCGCCTTCATCGTCACCATCGCCATGCTGCACATCGTCAACAATCTGGCGGTGCCGGTGTCCTTCCTCGGCTCGAAGAGCTATTCCGCCTTTGCCGGCGTCCAGGATGCGCTGACGCAGTGGTGGTACGGGCACAATGCGGTCGGCTTCTTCCTGACGGCCGGCTTCCTGGCGATGATGTACTACTTCATCCCTAAACAGGTAAACCGTCCCGTCTATTCCTACCGGCTGTCGATCATCCACTTCTGGGCGCTGATCTTCATGTACATCTGGGCGGGGCCGCACCATCTCCACTATACCGCGCTGCCCGACTGGGCGCAGACGCTCGGCATGGTCTTCTCCGTCATGCTCTGGATGCCCTCCTGGGGCGGTATGATCAACGGCCTGATGACGCTTTCGGGCGCGTGGGACAAGGTCCGCACCGATCCCATCGTGCGCATGATGATCATGGCCGTCGCCTTCTACGGGATGGCGACGTTCGAGGGGCCGATGATGTCGATCAAGACGGTCAATTCGCTCAGCCACTACACCGACTGGACGATCGGCCACGTGCATTCCGGCGCGCTCGGCTGGAATGGGCTAATCACCTTCGGCGCGATCTACTATCTCGTTCCGAAGCTCTGGAGTCGCGAGCGGCTGTATAGCGTGCGCATGGTCAACTGGCACTTCTGGCTCGCGACCCTCGGCATCGTCGTCTATGCCGCAACTATGTGGGTCGCCGGCATCCAGCAGGGGCTGATGTGGCGCGAATACGACGACCAGGGCTTCCTCGTCTATTCCTTCGCGGAATCGGTGGCGGCGATGTTCCCCTACTACATCATGCGTGCCGCAGGCGGCGCCCTGTTCCTCGCCGGCGCACTCGTCATGGCCTTCAACATAACAATGACCATCCTCGGCCGCGTGCGCGATGAAGGCGCGGCGCTGGATGCCGCGCCACTGCCGGCGCCCGCGGAATAGGAGGGCAGATAATGTCCATTCTCGATAAACACGCGCTACTCGAACGCAACGCCACCTTGCTGCTCGTCGGCTCCCTGCTCGTCGTCTCGATCGGTGGGATTGTGGAAATCGCGCCGCTCTTTTACCTCGAAAACACCATCGAGAAGGTCGAGGGCATGCGGCCCTATTCGCCGCTCGAGCTTGCAGGCCGCGACATCTACATCCGCGAAGGCTGTTACGTCTGTCACAGCCAGATGATCCGCCCGTTCCGCGACGAAGTCGAACGCTACGGCCACTATTCGCTGGCGGCGGAGTCGATGTACGATCATCCCTTCCAATGGGGGTCGAAACGCACGGGGCCGGACCTCGCCCGCGTCGGCGACCGCTACTCCAACGAATGGCACGTCCAGCACATGAT
>NZ_JADYVD010000093.1 GCF_020193575.1 Ensifer sp. IC4062 | reverse complement strand
CAGCGGCCAGCCGTGGCTGAGCACGACCACCGGGCCGTCCTTCGGACCCCAGTCCTTGTAATAGAGTTCGACGCCGTCGCGGGTGGTGATCCTGCTGCCCATGGTCCTTGCTCCTTCGCTGGTGGTGGTTGCATTCGAGACACTCGCGGCCGAGGCCGGGCGGATGGCGGCCGGAACGGCTGCGGCGCTGGCGGCCGCCGCAAGCGCGGCGGTGATGACATTGCGGCGGGAAACCGTTGCTGCGGCGGTGACTGCTTTCGACTGTACCATGATCCTCTCCTTTTCCGTGTAATTTGCAACTGCTGTCTCCGTTCCGGAGCGCTGGTTGAATTGATACGCGTGGCCGCCTAACCTCACGACCGGCAAAGCTGACAACGATGGGGGCAGAATTGACAAAGGCAGCAAGCACCGGCCCCGACGAGATCGGGATCGTTGTCTATCCAGGCGCGTTGATGTCGGCGATCTACGGGTTGACGGACATGTTCCAGGTGGCCGGCATGCAGAGCGTCGAACAGGGCGGAGCCGCGGCACCTCAGATCCGTGTCAGTCATTGGCAGTTGATGGAGGATGGCACGGTCCGCAAAACTGTGGACACCCATCCGGGACCGTCAGTCGGACTGAGGGCGCTCATCCTGCCGCCGACGCTTGCGGACTTGCCGGTCGGCAAGCGCATGGCCGACCTGCCTGCCTGGATCAGGGAGCAGCACGGCGCCGGCACGACGATCTGCTCGGTCTGCGGCGGCGCCTATTTGCTCGCCGAATCCGGTCTCGCCTCGGGCCGCACGATCACCACGCACTGGTCACACCAGGACCTGATCGCCAACCGCTACCGCGACGTGCGCATCGACACCGACAAGCTGGTCATCGACGAGGGGGATATCGTTACCGCCGGCGGCATGATGGCCTGGATCAATCTCGGCCTGAAGCTGGTTGACCGGCTGCTCGGCACCGGCGTGATGCTTGCGACCGCGCGCTTCATGCTGGTCGATCCCGGCGCGCGCGAGCAGAGCTATTACAGTGTCTTTGCCCCCAAGCTCGACCACGGCGACCCGGTCATCCTGAGGATCCAGCACTGGCTGCACGGCAGCAACACGAAAGGCGTGACGCTGCAGATGATGGCCGATCGCGCCGGCCTTGGAGAACGCACATTCCTGCGGCGCTTCCAGAAGGCGACGGGCCTAAATCCGACCGAATATTGCCAAAGGCTGAGGATCGCGAAGTCGCGCGAGCTTTTGGAACGCTCCTATCTCTCGATCGAACAGGTCGCCTGGCAGAGCGGCTACGAGGACACCAACGCCTACCGAAAGATCTTCCGCAAGATCCTCGGCGTGTCGCCCAAGGAATATCGCCTGCGTTTTTCCGCGGTCGATGGAACCCGCCACGCGACGCCATGATCTGTTATCGAAACGATTTCGCGTCACCGGCAGTCACCAATATCGCGTTTTCTCAGAGTCCAACCGTCCTTGGAGTGCTGTTTGCTGTGGCGGAAGTATTGTTTCCGCCTCCTATTCGGTAACAGAAGTAAATGAAAATTTATTCAAATAATACTAAACTCCGTTTCACATGTTTTCCAACAAACTGAAGAGGCCCCGACTTTTGTCGGGGCCTCTTCAGTTCCACGGAGATCAAAAGGAGGCAACACAATAAAGCGCCGACACCGCAATATGTCTTCAAGACATTCACCTAGGCAGGGGAACTACAAGGGAAATGCTTGAAGATGTGCCTGCGCAATTAGGAGATTACACAATTGGTCGGCCAAGGCAATCAAAAATAAGCGACGACTAATAAGTCATACTAAAGTCGAATTCAAAGAGCGCTCGCCTGTTCAATCACCGTCGTCCGCAGGAGCAGCATCGCCGAAGGCGACGCCATGTTCACTGACGACAGCGCCGCGTGTTTCTTCAGACCCGCAAGGGGCGCTGCAGCATTCTGAATTGCTGGATGTTTTTATCCTTAAATCGGCTACGATCTAGAAAACATGCAGTCGACCCTCCAAGGAGGCATCGTGATATTTCGGCTTTCTGTTGCCTGTGGCCTGATCGCGATAACAGTCGCCATCCAGGCTATATTCATGTCCGCCGGGCTGCATGCTTTGCGCCGGATGGATGAGAGGAGAAAATTTTTCGTGTATCGCCACCCGACCGTGGTGACGGTCGGGTGGGTAATATACTTGATATTTCCCATTATAATCGATGTCTGCCTATGGGCGGCGTTCTATTATTTCGCAAATGCTTTGCCGACCTTAGAAGAATCCTTCTACTTCTCGACCGTTACGTTCACCACGGTTGGATACGGCGATATTGTTCTTGGCAGGGATTGGCGCCAAGTTGCGACGTTCGAGGCGGTCAATGGCTGGATCATCTTTGGCTGGGCGACGGCGCTGATGATGGCGGTGATCCAGCGCCTCTATTTTCGCGCCGAGTCGGATTAGGCCGGCACCACGACTAGATCCGCGCTGAACCGGCGACATGGTCCCGCGGTTCCGCTTCTCATCACGACGGCGCGGGTGGCAGGAGAAACAGCGTCATTCCGAATATCGCATAGGTCGCAAGCGCCATGACACCCATGTACCAGGCCGCGCGTCCGCCGTTGGAAAGGAGCGTGGCGGCCATCGTCGCGATCAGCATCATCGCGACCGCGCCCGGCCAGAACTGCAAGGACATCGGTTCGGGACCGACAAAATAGCTGACGAGCACCAGCACCGGGGCGACAAAAAGCGCGATCTGCGCAGCGCTGCCGAGCGCGATGCCAACGCTGAGATCGAGACGATTGGCACGCGCGGCGGAGAAGGCCGTCGTCATCTCCGCCGCACCGCCCACCAGGGCGACGATGATGAAGCCGACGAAGGCAGGCGTCATCCCCAGATGCTCAGCGGCGATCTGCACCGAACCGACGAAAATCTCGCTGACCAGGGCGACCAGCAGCGTGACGACAACCAGGACGACGATGCCGACAGAAAGCGGCCAGGGTTTCTCATTTTCTTCGGCGTGACCGACGCTGGCAAAGAGCTCCCGATGCGTCCTCAGCGAAAACAGCATGCCCAGGCCGTAAACGGCGATCAGAAGTATCGCGAGTCCCAGGCTCAGCTTCTGCGAGAAGGCGGCGGCAGGAGCCCGATCCACTTCGCTGATCACAGACGGAACCAGAATGGCAATCGTCGCCAGGAATAACAGGCAAGCCTGGAAGCGTGCGTTCACCCTGTTGAATTCCTGCAGGTGATGCTTGAAGCCGCCGAGGAGGAAGGCGCCGCCCAACATGAAGAGCGTATTGGTGACGATCGCACCCGCAAGCGAAGCCTTGACCAGCAGGTATTGACCCGCTTGCAGGGCCGCGAGGGAGATCACGAGCTCGGTCAGGTTGCCGAGAGTGGCGTTAAGCAGCCCTCCCACCGTATCGCCGGTTTTCGCCGCTACCGCTTCAGTCGCGCGGCTCAACAGCGCCGCGAGCGGTATGATCGCTGCCACCGACAGGAGAAACAGCCATGTGTGCGCCTGTGGCGCCGTCTGCTCCAACAGGATGACGACAGGCACGAACACGATGAGGGCCAGCAGAGGTGTTCGCCGAAGCTCCGCCATAGCAGCCTTGCCGACTACAGGGCCTGATAGAGCCCCGGTGCTTCCGTGCTTCAAATTGCTCATCACATCGTCCTCCGGAGTCTTGGAGTCCGTCGATCGGCTGGCTCCTGCCGGCGAAGCCCCGGCGCGCCAGAGTTCGGCGACGCTGATTACGGAATGATGTTCGTTGACAGTGAGCGCCCTAACTCCTTGAAACGCAATCCCAAGCAGAACACCGTTACGCGCTAGTTCGTCGCCGCTCCCGCATGCGCGCCGGTTGCGAGCGTCTCGTTCAGGTTCGGCCGCTTCCTCGGCGGCAGCGTCGGCTGCTCGAGAACCTTCACGGGCGCGCTGATCGTCGCGGCCGCGACCGTGCCGACATTCTTGGCGGTACCGGCAACAACGGCGGTGATGCTGTCGCCCAGGGTGACCTTGGAATCCGTGAGGGTCTGGCCATTGACGATACGCTGGCCGATCAGTTGCACGATTTGCGGACTTTCGGCGAATTTACCGTGGTGCAATCTATCTTCGGATTGGACTTTGGTGAGGTCGATTGCGGTGATGCCCGCTTTTTCAAGCTGCGTCCGATAGGGCTCGGCCGTCGGGTCGATCGCGCCTAGCCGTGAAACGTCGCCCGATATGAAGCTCGATACAGCAAGCGCCCGATCGTCCTGCGACACAAAGATCGTGAACTTTGGCCGCTGCTTACCCAATTCCACAAACTGCTTGGCGAAGACATCGAGGTCGATGTCGGGCGATGCGAGGATCACGTTTTTGATCTTGGGCGCGATCCCGCCGTCGCGAATGCCCATCTGACGCAGCGACTCCATCGTCAGCCATGTCCCCATCGAATGGGCGAGAATGGTGACTTCGTTGACATCGGGCGCGTTCGCGAGGGACCGTAGAGCGTCTTCGAGCGCGGTTCTCGAATAGTTGGTGCTCTCCTTGTCGTAGTTGTAGTCGAACACACGGGCGCGAGACGGCCAGGTGAACAGCATCGGCGTCGCCTGGGCCCCGGAATCATGCACGATCTGCGCCAGCCGGAAGACCGAATCCTCGTAGGTGTTGTTGAAACCGTGTACGAACAAAAGGATGTTCCCACCGACAGTATGCTCGCGGAACCACGCGCGCGCTTCCTCGCGCGACGGCAGTTCGCGCACGCGGGTCACTGCGAAGTCGGTTTCCGGATTGGGAGGCAAGCGGCGCGGCCACTGCACGGTGCCAGGCTTGCGTTTCGAATCCGGGGGGATCGACACCGCGACGTCCGTCAGCGAAAGCGCTGCATTCCGTTCACCAGAGAAAAGGGTCGCAGGATTGCCGGAAGGCTGGCGCGTCGTCGCGACCAGCATATCGACCTGGGATGTCTGGGTCGGCGCCGTCAGCGCCACCGGCGTCATCACGCCCTTTGGACGCCCCGCGCATCCGACCAGCACGGCGGCCACCACCAGCGCGCCGGTGGCCGCTCGTCCAGCTTTCCCAAGGCTGCGGCGACGCGCGCGGAGACCCATCACTTCAGGCATCGGCATTCCCCTCTGACACCACTACCAGACCCCGCGCCACTTGACCGCGGCTACGCAAGAAATTTGATGACGTCGCACGATATATCCGCACTTCAACGTCTTTCGGAAGTCGGAATCGACTTGCGATGCTGAACGAATTCTTTCTGGAAGGCGCAACCACGCCGTCGGATCGGTGAAAAGAGCAGCAAGCGCCGTCGTTTCACGTCGGTGAGTGCCACTTCGCCATCCTCTGGCTTTTGACGCCGCAGACAGGGATGGCTTCCCCCATCGCACGCTGCTGCCGCAGCACCCGAAAGGCGGCCCGACCGAACGATCAATATATCGTGTCGTTATAAAGTCAGTCGGCCACCACGGTCCATTTGTCATCGGGATTGAAGCGGTCGATGAACGGCACGATCGCTTCGGTGCTCGGACCGAGGTCCCGTTCGTATACGATACCCTGCTGGTTGACGACGAAGGTCTTGACGCCGGTCTCGGCATAGGTGACCGGCCAGGCGATCAGCCCGAAGCCGGCGATCATGTTGTCGTTGATGACATAGTCGTACTTGCCGCCGGCGATGTTGTCGCCCTGCGAGGTCAGGATGCGGTAGCGATAGCCGAAATAGCCCTCGCCCGCCTTCGCCTTTTCGAGCGCCGCCTCGCTGATCGCGTCGCCGACGGGGCTTGTCTCCTCGCCCTGATCGGCCG
>NZ_JADYVD010000092.1 GCF_020193575.1 Ensifer sp. IC4062 | reverse complement strand
AGATCCTTCACCGTCGCGTCGTCGGGCGCAATGCTTCGCAGAGCGTCGAGTTCGGCCAGGAAAGGTCCGCCGCGATCGATCGCAGTCTTCAGCGCAGTGACGGCGACGGCCTTCGCCATCTGAATGTCGTTGACCGGCTCGTTGAGCTTTTGTTCCGCCTGGTCGATGCGCCCGGCAAGCTCGGCCTTGGCGGCGGCTGCCGACTGTTCGGCATCCGCAAGACTGGCCTTCAGCCCGGCGACTTCCTTGGTCAGATTGGCGACTTCCGCTTCGAGCGCAGTAATCTGCGGAGCGCTCGCCCCCGCGGCGCCCGGCTGCTTGGCGGCCTGTTCCAGCGCCGCCAGACGGTTCTCCAGCGGGCCGATATCTGTCGCCGACGCCGATTGCGATGTGATCTGCGTCTTGATTGCCTCGATCTCGCTGGCGAGGTTTTGTTCAAGGCCGGCATTGCCGCGATCCGGCCCGAGTGGCGGAATATAGCCGGCATATTGCAGCACGCCGGCGCCGACGAGCGCCACCAGACCGCCGAGAATGCCGGCCGCCAGCGCGCCAGCGCTTGTCGCCTGTCTCTGCAGCGTCGGCTGCGCCGTCGCCTCGTTGCTCAGGTGCGGGGGCTCTTCGTCGAAGGCGGCCGCGGCGGCATCGGCGCGCTCCTCCTCCGTCTGTTCTCTTCCATCGGCGGGATCTGCAGCGTCCGCTGCGTTTTCGCTCTCTGCCTGGTTCGCCGAAATCTCGGCAGGCTCGTCTGTGACCGATTCGTGGCTCGCGACAGATTCGGCTTCGTCCGCCGCCGTCTTTTCCGCCTGGAGGTCGATCGTCAGCGGTTCCTTCTCGGATTTCGAGCGGCGCGGCGGGTTTTCCGATACCATGGTGACCTCTTACCGTTGCATTGCCAGTCGGCCTATTGTGACAAACGTAGTCAGGCGAACTCTTGAGGGAAAGCCCCCAATTCCGTTTTTGCCGGAAATGCGGTCAGATGACCCCAAGGAAGGTCGGCACGTGCGCGGAAAATCGGTGTTGGCTTTCCCGTTCACGCCGCTACTATCCGGCAGATCATCCTTAAATAGCCGCCTCGGGCGTCGATCAGAGACACTTCAAGAGGTGCTTTTCGTCGGGCATCGCGGCGATTTCCGACGCGGCGTCAGACGGCAACGCCTCCGCTATCGATGCACTCAAGCAGAGATAGCGCCGGGAAAAGGCAGCAGCGCTGAGACGGCTCTGCGAGAGAAGAGCGGCAAACTGCCGCGCGGTCTCACGGGAATAGAGAAGCACAGCACCAAACTGTCCCGCGCGCAGGAGCTCAGAGAGCTCCTGCGGACGATGCGCGACCGGCGTCATCCGGTAGCATTCGACGGTCCTGTAATCGATGCCGCGCTGTCGCAGCGCTCGTTCGAGGCTATCGGAGCGTGGAGAACCGGCGAGATAGAGCAGCGGTTCGGGAAGCCCATCGGCGAGTGCGGCTGCAATCGTTTCAGCGAGACCTTCGCCCGTGCCGGGGCCGACATGAATTTCGGTGAATCCGAGCTCCGTAGCTGCGCGACCGGTCGCCTCGCCGACGCAGAAGAGCGGTGTTGTCAGGTGCGGTTCGAGCGCACGACCCAGCGCTCCGAGCACTCGGGTTGCTTCCGCGCTCGTCACCGCGATGGCGCCTTGGCTTTGCTTCAATGCGGTCTCGACAGCAGCGACGAGATGCTCCGCCTGCATAAGCGGCAGCAGGATCGCTTCGTGACCCATCCCTTCGAGCTTTAGCGCCGTCGCGGCAGCGGCCGGGCGCGGCCGAGTGACGAGCACGCGCATCGACTCACGTCCAGCTCGAAAAGAATCCCGGTCCCGCCTTGGCGCGGATCTCTTCGCCGGCCTTGCGTCCGACTTCGGCCGCGTCGGCCGCCTTTCCCTCGACGGCGATGCGATGGCAGGTTACGCCGTCCGGGGTCAGGATCATGCCGGCAAAGCGGATACGCGTGCCGTCCGATTGGGCGTGGCCGGCGATTGGCGTGCGGCAGGAACCGTCAAGCGTCGCCAGAAAACCGCGTTCACAGGCCACGGCCTCGTGGGTGCGCGGATCGTCGATGGCGGCAAGCAGCGCATTGACCCGTGAGTCGCCGACGCGGCTCTCGATGCAGATCGCCCCTTGCGCCGGCGCCGGTGGAAATTCCTCCGGATCGAGCAGTTCGGTCGGCACGTCGGTCATGCCGAGCCGCTTCAAGCCGGCATAGGCGAGCAGCGTACCGTCGACCTGGCCTTCCGCAAGCTTGCGCAGCCGCGTTTCGACTTGGCCACGATAGGTGATCACGTTGATGTCGGGCCTAAGGCGACGAATGAGCGCCTGACGTCGCAGCGACGACGAGCCGACCGTGGCGCCGTGCGGCAGGTCCAGGAGTTTCGCTGCCGTTCGTCCGACAAAGGCATCGCGAATGTCCTCGCGGGGCAGGAAGGCGGAGAGGGCGAGCCCGTCCGGCAGCTTCGTCGGCATGTCCTTCGACGAATGCACGGCGAAATCGAGGTCGCCCGACGAAAGCTGTTGTTCGAGTTCCTCTGTGAACAGGCCCTTGCCGCCGATCTCCGAAAGCGAGCGGTCGGTGATCCGGTCCCCCTTGGTGGACAGGACCACGATCTCGAACATTTCCGGCGGCAGACCATGAGCGGCGGCGAGCCGGTCGCGCGTTTCATGCGTCTGCGCGAGCGCCAGCGGGCTGCCGCGCGTGCCGATACGGAAAGGTTTCGTTTGCATCCTCGGTCATCCATTGTTACTGCATGGGTCCTTAAATCGGGACCGATTTAGAGATAAAACCATGCAGCAGTTCAAAGCGTTACAGCCTCCTTTGTGCTTCTGAAAGACGCACGGCGCTGGCACAAGTTCCGTGTACCCACCTTTCCTTGCGACCGCAATCTTTGAGTAGACCACATATGTCCGCGCCCCTGCGTATCCTTGGCATCGAAACAAGCTGCGACGAAACCGCGGCATCCGTCGTGCTGCGGGAAAAGGATGGCAGCGGCCGGATCCTCGGTGATGTCGTGCTCAGCCAATTGGAAGAGCATAGCGCTTATGGCGGCGTCGTTCCGGAGATTGCCGCGCGCGCTCATGTAGAGGCGCTCGATACGCTGATCGAGGAGGCGCTGCTGCGCGCCGGCGTCAAGCTTGACGATATCGACGCGATCGCTGCGACAAGTGGTCCCGGGCTGATCGGTGGCCTGATCGTCGGGCTGATGACCGGCAAGGCGATTGCGCGGGCGACCGGCAAACCGCTCTATGCCGTCAACCACCTCGAAGGTCACGCGCTGACGGCGCGGCTCACCGATGGCCTCACCTTTCCCTATCTGATGCTGCTGGTCTCGGGCGGCCACACGCAATTGATCCTGGTAAAGGGTGTCGGCGACTACGAACGCTGGGGCACGACGATCGACGACGCGCTCGGCGAGGCCTTCGACAAGACCGCAAAGCTGCTCGGTCTTCCCTATCCGGGCGGGCCAGCGGTCGAGCGCATGGCCCGGACGGGTGATCCCAAGCGCTTCGATTTTCCGCGCCCGCTCGTCGGCGACGCACGGCTCGACTTTTCCTTCTCCGGCCTGAAAACGGCAGTTCGCCAAGCGGCGCAATCACTGGAGCCCGTGACGGAACAGGATATCGCCGACATTTGCGCCTCCTTCCAGCGTGCCATCTCGCGCACCCTCAAGGACCGGGTCGGACGCGGGCTGAAGCGGTTCCAGGCGGAATTCGCGACCGTCGATCAGCCGGCTCTGGTCGTCGCCGGCGGGGTTGCCGCCAACCAGGAGTTGCGGGCGACGCTTCAGGAGCTTTGCGACCAGAATGGCTTCCGTTTCGTGGCGCCGCCGCTTCAGCTTTGCACCGACAATGCGGCGATGATCGCCTGGGCCGGCGCCGAGCGGCTGGCGGCGGGGTTGGCGGCGGATGGCCTCGATGTCGCGCCGCGCTCGCGTTGGCCGCTTGACGACCAGGCGCAGGCATTGATCGGCTCCGGCAAGCGCGGCGCCAAGGCATAATGGACAAGAGATGAGCGAACAATCCAAGATCGTCGTCGTTGGAGCCGGAGCCTTCGGGACGGCGCTCGCGGCCGTCGCGGCAGCGACCGGCAATGCCAACGTGACATTGCTCGCGCGGCGACAGGAAACTGTCGAGGAATGCTACCGCACGCGCCGGAACGACGCATTTCTGCCGGGCATTCCGCTTCCGGCGGGACTTGCCTTTTCCTCTGACACCGCCGTGCTCATGGGCGCCGATATCGTCCTCTTCGCCATGCCCTCGCAGGAACATCGGGCCGCCGCCCGCAGCTATGGCGCCTCGATCGGCACCAATGCGACAATCGTTACCTGTGCCAAGGGCATGGAGCAATCGACCGGCCGGCTCCTGACCGAAGTGCTCGACGAGGAATTGCCCGGCCATAAGGTCGGTGTGCTGTCCGGTCCCGGCTTTGCCGCAGATATCGCCAGGGGTCTGCCGACGGCTATGGTCGTTGCGGCGCGTGAGAGCGAGACCGCCACGGAACTCGCGGAAACCCTTTCCGGCCGGACGTTTCGGCTCTATCCCTCGGCTGACCGGATCGGCGTGCAGCTTGGCGGGGCGCTCAAAAACGTGCTGGCGATCGCCTGCGGGATCGTCGAAGGCGCAGGGCTCGGCGATTCGGCTCGCGCGGCACTGATCTCCCGCGGACTTGCGGAAATGTCGCGCTTCGTCGTGGCCCAAGGCGGTGAACCCGATACCGTGCGCGGGCTCTCCGGGCTCGGTGACCTCGTGCTGACGGCGACGAGCCATCAGTCGCGTAACCTCCGCTTCGGCATCGCCCTCGGCAGGGATGGGCCAGCAAGCGGAGAGCGCGGAGAACTGGTCGAGGGTGCCTTCGCCGCGTCGGTCGCCGCCCGCGTCGCGCACGACCTCGGTGTCGACATGCCGATTACCGAGGCGGTCGCCGCCATCATCGACGGAAGGCTCGATGTCCGCACCGCCCTGGAGCAGTTGATGTCACGCCCGATTACTCAGGAATAATTCGCCAGCGGGATGGGCAAAAGCGTAAAGCGGTTTTCCGCCGCATCCCGCTCCGATCGACAACGTCAGGAGGAACCATGCTCTTCGCACTTCTATGCACGGACAAGCCCGGCGGGCTGCAACTCAGGCTGGATACGCGTCCCGATCACCTTGCCTATCTCAACGATCTCAACGCCAAGGGTATCCTCAAGATCGCCGGCCCTTTTCTCGGAGAGGACGGCAAGCCAACGGGAAGCCTGGTGATCGTCAAGACCGAGACGCTTGAAGAGGCGAAGGCAATCGCCGAGGCCGACCCTTATGCCAAGGCGGGTCTTTTTTCGAATGTCGAGATCAAGGCCTACAATTGGGTCTTCAACAATCCGGAGGCGTGAGGGCGATGGCTTTCTGGCTGTACAAATCCGAGCCGAACAAATGGTCCTGGCAAATGCAGAAGGACGCCGGCGAAAAGGGTACCGAGTGGACCGGCGTTCGCAACTACCTCGCGCGCAACAACATGCGGGCGATGCAGATCGGCGACAAGGGCTTCTTCTATCACTCCAATGAAGGCCTGGAGATCGTCGGCATCACCGAGGTCTGTGCGCTGTCGCATCCGGATTCGACGGCTGAAGGTGATGACCGCTGGGACTGCGTCGATATCCGTGCCGTCATGGACATGCCGCGCCCGGTCTCTCTCAAGGAGATCAAGGAAAATCCCAAGCTCGCCAAGATGTCGCTCGTGACCTCGATGCGGCTTTCGGTGCAGCCGGTCACCGATGAGGAGTGGATCGAGGTCTGCCGTATGGGCGGGCTCGACAAACCACCGCGCTGAGACATTCTTCTTGAAGACAGATCCCGAAAGCTTCATCCGCGCCAACACGAGCATTCTCTCACCGCCGCACGTGCCGGAGATCCGGCTGCATCTTGCGAGCGAAGCGCATGAACTCTGGCTGAAAACGGAGGAGGAGCTCGAGGAGATCGGTTTGCCGCCGCCGTTCTGGGCGTTCGCCTGGGCG
>NZ_JADYVD010000091.1 GCF_020193575.1 Ensifer sp. IC4062 | reverse complement strand
ATGCATTATGATTTGGGATATATCGACCTGGAGCAGAGGACCTTGCAAACCATCGACAACCCGTTCGGCACGAGGTTGTCACCCATGTCTTAGGTACAAACTGTTACCTATGTCTTCGGGCTGGACACTAGTGGAATGGTGCCCGGAGGCGGATTCGAACCACCGACACGCGGATTTTCAATCCGCTGCTCTACCAACTGAGCTATCCGGGCATCCTGCCTCTGACGGCAGCGGCTCTCTTCAGAGCCATCGGGGCGATGTGTTCGCCCCGGAAGCGAGCGGGGTTATAACATCTTGTTCGGCCGTGTCCAGCACCAAATGACTCTTTTTTGAAAGGAATTCAGCGCGCGGTGGAAAAGGCAAAAAAGTTGAGACGATTCAGCAGGATCGCGCCGGATCGGCAACGATTTCGGAGCGCATCACGCCGAAAGCGAACGGGGTCGGCTGCTGCAGAGGACACGCAAGATGCCGCCGAAATCGAAGCACCACGCGAACGCCTCGAAAGGCGTCAGCGATCCTCGTCGTCCGCCTTCGACTCGTCATCGGCGACCGGAATCGCATAGGAACCGGAAAGCCAGCGATTAAGGTCGACGTTGCGGCAGCGCTCGGAACAAAACGGATAATGCTCGCGCACGGACGGTCGGCCGCATTCCGGGCAGGGCCGAGTAGCGCGCAGGGGTTCGACATTTGAACCGCTCTTCTTGCCTTTGCCGCTCAATTCTCTTCAGCCTTCCAGCCAGCGATTGTGCACGTCATATCCTTCACCGATGAGGAGATTGACGGTTTCGTAAAGCGGCAAGCCTACCACATTGGTATAGGAACCGACGAGTTTGACGACAAAACTTCCGGCAATGCCCTGGATAGCATAGCCACCGGCCTTGCCGCGCCATTGGCCCGAGGCCAGGTAGCTTTCGATATCGTGACCGGAAAGACGCTTAAAGCGCACCTTGGTGTCGACGACCTTTTGGCGGATGGTGCGGTCCGGAGTGACGAGGCAAATACCGGTATAGACGCGATGGCTGCGGCCGGACAGAAGGTGCAAGGCGCTCGACGCCTCGCTCACCAGCTCCGGCTTCGGCAGAATGCGGCGGCCAACGCAAACGACGGTGTCGGCAGCGAGAATGTAGCTGCCGTCCCAGCCCGGCTCTCCCTTGATCGCGGCAAGCGCCGCCTTCGCTTTCTCGGCCGACAGGCGCCTTGCCAGAGAGCGGGGGTGCTCCGCTCGCTTCGGTGTCTCATCGAGATCCATCGGCAGCAGGCGCGCGGGCTCGATGCCCGCCTGCGCCAGAAGCTCCACACGACGCGGCGATCCGGACGCCAATATCAGTTTTTGGTTCACTGCCATCGAAGCGAGCCGTCAATTCCCGGTTGGTAAGCGCTGCCGTCGCCGGGACCTACTTGAAGCGGTAGGTGATGCGGCCCTTCGTCAGATCGTACGGGGTCATTTCGACAAGCACCTTGTCGCCGGCGAGAACGCGGATACGGTTCTTGCGCATACGGCCCGCCGTATGAGCGATAATCTCATGCTCGTTTTCAAGCTTCACGCGGAAGGTCGCGTTGGGAAGCAATTCGGTGACCACGCCCGGAAATTCGAGGACTTCTTCTTTCGCCATGCAGGATTGTTCTTTCTCGTGTTTATTCTGGGATGCGCCACGCATCCGCGAAAAATTTGCCGGAAACTACACAATCGGGGAGGATTTGTGAACCGCTTTGATCCGGCTTTTTCAGCAATTGTACGCCACGCTTCCTAGATCGGCATCAATGCCGTTCACCCTTGCGCGGAACGGTAATGCGTTTTGCGAGTCAGGCCTCCTTGCGGCGCGCCTGCTCTGCAGCCAAACGGCTGGCGATCAGCGTCGCCAAATGATCGCGAACAGAGCGATAGGCCGCGACGATCTGCTCGCGCGTCCCGGTCGCAACCGTCGGATCCGGTGTTGGCCAATAGACGACGTCGACGGCCATGGACCGGGTCAATTCAAGCGCGACGTGGTGGGCCTCCGGCGCGAGCGTCACGATGATGTCGAAGTAGTCGTCCTCGAGTTCATCGAGCGTGCGCGGCTGATGGCGGTCGATCGTCAGCCCGATTTCGGCGAGAACCACGTCGACGAAGGGATCTCGCTCGCCATGCCGCACGCCGGCGGATGCGACGTAAGTCCCCTTCGGCAGCGTTGCCTTGGCGAGCGCTTCGGCCATTGGCGAGCGGATGGCGTTCATGCCGCACATGAAGAGAATCGAGCGGGGCGACTTTGATTGCGGCAAGGCGGTAGCGGTCATATCGCCCCCATCAACCACGCCAATAGAGCACACATACCAGCGTGAAGAGCCGCCGCGCCGTGTCGAAGTCCAGCCTGATCTTGCCGGACAGACGATCCATGAGCGTCTGCGACCCCTCATTGTGAATACCGCGGCGGCCCATGTCGATCGCTTCGATCTGGCTCGGCGTCGCCGATCGGATGGCGGCGTAATAGCTCTCGCAGATCATGAAATAGTCCTTCACGATCCGCCGGAAGGGCGTCAGCGACAGGATGTGCGTGGCGACATCCTCCCCGCCATCCGTCGAGATCGCGAACACGAGCTTCGAGTCAACCAGCGAAAGGTTCAGCCGATAAGGACCCCCCGGGTGCCCAACGGGCTCGAAGAGATTTTCCTCGAGCAGGTCGAAGATTGCAACCGCGCGCTCGTGCTCCACGTCGGGGGTCGAGCGGCCGATCGTTTCGTCCAGCACGACATCGCAGAGGCGCAGGTTGCGATCGGCCTTCATCCCTCGTCCCCGAGATTGAGGCGAATGGCAACAGAGCGCGCATGGGCCTCGAGACCTTCCGACCGTGCGAGCACAATGGCCGCCGAACCGAGCGTGCGCAACTGATCGGCACCTAGCCGCAGGATCGACGTCCGCTTCATGTAGTCGAGGACGCCGAGCCCGGACGAAAAGCGCGCAGAGCGCGCCGTCGGCAGCACATGGTTGGAGCCCCCGACATAGTCGCCGATAACCTCCGGCGTGTGGCGGCCGATGAAGATGGCACCGGCGTTGCGGATCTTCGGGACCATCGCATCCGCATCCGCCATCGCCAGTTCCAGGTGCTCGGCCGCGATGCGGTTGGCGAGCGGCACCGCCTTCTCGAGATCCGGAACCTCGATGATGGCGCCGAAATCGCGCCAGCTTGCGGCCGCGGTTTCGGCGCGCGGCAGCGTCTTCAACTGCCGCTCGACTGCTGTCTCCACCGCATCCCCAAAGGCCGCATCATCGGTAATCAGGATCGCCTGCGCGCCGGGATCATGCTCGGCCTGCGCCAGGAGGTCGGCGGCGATCCAGTCCGGATCGTTCCCGCAGTCGGCGATGACCAGCACTTCCGACGGACCGGCGATCATGTCGATACCGACAGTGCCGAAAACCTGCCGCTTGGCGGCCGCCACATAGGCATTGCCCGGACCGACGATCTTGGCCACCGGCGCGATCGTCTCGGTACCATAGGCAAGTGCCGCGACCGCCTGGGCTCCGCCGATACGGTAGATTTCCTCGACACCGGCGAGACGCGCGGCCGCAAGCACGGCCGGATTGATCGCGCCGCCGCTTGCGGGCACGACCATGACGATGCGCGGCACGCCGGCCACCTTGGCAGGCAGCGCATTCATGAGAACCGAACTCGGATAGCTTGCCGTGCCGCCCGGCACATAGAGCCCTACCGCGTCGATCGCCGTCCAGCGTGAGCCGAGCCCAACGCCCATCGCGTCTTCGTAGATATCGTCCTTCGGCAATTGCCGGCGGTGATGCGCCTCGATCCGGGTTGCGGCAACCTTCAAGGCGCCGAGAACCTCTGGCTCGACCGCGTCGATCGCGGCATCGATCTCGGCCGCGCTGACAGCCATGGCGGTCGTCCCGAAATCGATGCCGTCAAAGCGAGCCGAGTATTCGGCCAACGCCGCGTCGCCCCGGGCGCGAACATCGTCGATGATGGCGCGAACGGCGGCATTCACGTCTTCCGAAACTTCCCGTTTGGTTGTCAAAAAAGCGGCAAATGCCTGTTCGAAGCCGCTGTCGAGATAGTTCAGCCTGATTGCCAATGCGAGATATCCTTCTGGTGATGACCGGTCAGGTGCTCAGGCGCCTTCGGGATGCCGGGGTCTGAACGCGGTTTCCCACGCCCCGCCCGTGTCGGCAAGCTGTACCTCGATACATTCCACATCGAGCATGATCGATGCCTCGCCGGCGAGCACCAATTCGATCGCACCTTCCGGCCCTTCGCCCTTTACGGAGAAACGCAGGGCCAAGAGGTCGAGAACCGCTTCTGCATCCCCTCGGTCAAAACCGAGCGAACGCACTGCGACCACGCGCTTGAATGAGAGCACGGCCCGGCGCCGCTCGAAACTGCGGCGCTTGCCGTCGGCATTTTCCCAAACGAACCGGTTGATGACCAGGGAAAGCTGACCACGGCGGGCGTCATAGGAAATGCCCGCCACCTTGAAGACTGCGTCCTGCACGTGCGCGGAAACGACGCCAAGGTCTTCCTCGTCGAGTGCCAGCAGCTTCAGAGCATCCATGCGATTCATCCCTGTTTTTAGGCGCCATATTTTTGCGCCGCAATCGCAATGGACATAAGACGTCGCGCCGGAAACCGCAACGGTTCCGCGCGCATTAGAGCGCTGCGCGTCCAATCGGACGCGCAAGGGTCGTTGTAGCGCTTTGAATTCCGAATGATTCCTTAAATCGATTCCGATTCAACCATCCATGCGCACAGCGGACGAATAGGCGGGATGCGGTTTTACGCGGGGGTGCTGCTCCCGCTTCCCCGAAATTAGTCGCTGACGCGTTCCACATGCGCGCCGCAGCGGGTAAGTTTCGCTTCCAAGCGCTCGAAGCCGCGATCGAGATGGTAAACGCGCGAAACCATGGTTTCGCCCTCGGCCGCGAGCCCGGCAATGACGAGCGAGACGGACGCGCGTAGATCGGTCGCCATCACCGGCGCGCCCTTCAACCGGCTCACCCCTTCGATCTTCGCTGTCTGACCCGACAGCGAGATCTTCGCACCGAGCCGCGCCAGCTCCTGGACATGCATGAAACGGTTTTCGAAGATCGTTTCCGTGATGTGGGACACACCGCTCGACTTGGTCATCAGCCCCATGAACTGGGCCTGCAGGTCGGTCGGGAAGCCAGGGAAAGGATCGGTGACGATATCGACGGGCCTGATGCCGGCGCCGTTGCGAACGACGCGAATGCCGCTGTTCGTCTGGCTGATCTCTGCGCCCGCCCGCCGGATCGCTTCGAGCGCCGTATCAAGAAGAGCGGCGTCGGTATCTTCGAGAATGACGTCACCGCCGGCCATGGCGACCGCCATGGCATAGGTGCCGGTCTCGATGCGGTCCGGCAGCACGCGATGGCGTGCGCCGGAAAGAGAGCGCACGCCCTCGATCGTGATCGTGCTCGTGCCCTGCCCGCTGATCTTCGCGCCCATTGCATTCAGGCACTTGGCGAGATCAACGACCTCCGGCTCACGGGCAGCATTGCCGAGCACCGTGGTGCCGTTGGCAAGCGTCGCGGCCATCATCAACACATGTGTGGCGCCGACGGAGACTTTCGGAAAGACATAGCGCCCGCCGATGAGCCCGCCCGCTGGCGCCGTCGCGTTGACGTAACCGCCGTCGATCTCGATATCGGCGCCGAGCGCGGTCAGCCCCTCGATGAAGAGGTCGACGGGTCTCGTGCCAATGGCGCAACCGCCCGGCAGCGACACGCGCGCCTTGCCTTCGCGGGCAAGCAGCGGCCCGATGACCCAGAAGCTCGCGCGCATCTTCGATACGAGCTCATAGGGCGCGGTGGTGTCGACGATGTTGCGGCTCGTAAAATGGATCGTGCGGGCGTAGCTCTCGCCCTGGCGCTCGCGACGGCCGTTGACGGAAATGTCGGCGCCATGATTGCCGAGGATGCGGATCAGTTGCTCGACATCGGCCAGATGCGGAACGTTCTCCAGCGTCAGCGTATCGTCGGTGAGCAGCGAGGCGATCATCAGCGGCAGGGCCGCATTCTTGGCGCCGGAAATGGGAATGACCCCGTGAAGTTCGTTGCCGCCTACAATCCTGATGCGATCCATGAGGCCTCTCGAACGGGCTCAAGCCCGCCTTTCCATAAATTCAGTGTTGTTTGAAG
>NZ_JADYVD010000090.1:2500-5000 GCF_020193575.1 Ensifer sp. IC4062 | reverse complement strand
TTCGTCTCTGCTCGACTTGTCAGTCTCGCAGTCAGGCGGGCTTATGCCATTGCACTCGACGAGCGATTTCCGACCGCTCTGAGCCCACCATCGCGCGCCTCCGTTACTCTTTCGGAGGCGACCGCCCCAGTCAAACTACCCACCATACACTGTCCCGGATCCGGATGACGGACCGCGGTTAGACATCCATGACGATAAGGGTGGTATTTCAAGGACGGCTCCACAGGAACTGGCGTCCCTGCTTCAAAGCCTACCACCTATCCTACACATGCCGACACGAATGCCAGTGTAAAGCTATAGTAAAGGTGCACGGGGTCTTTCCGTCTGACCGCAGGAACCCCGCATCTTCACGGGGAATTCAATTTCACTGAGTCTGCGTTGGAGACAGCGGGGAAGTCGTTACGCCATTCGTGCAGGTCGGAACTTACCCGACAAGGAATTTCGCTACCTTAGGACCGTTATAGTTACGGCCGCCGTTTACTGGGGCTTCGATTCAGAGCTTGCACCCCTCCTCTTAACCTTCCAGCACCGGGCAGGCGTCAGACCCTATACGTCGTCTTGCGACTTCGCAGAGCCCTGTGTTTTTGATAAACAGTCGCTACCCCCTGGTCTGTGCCACCCCATCATACTTGCGTACAAAAGGGTCACGCTTCTTCCGAAGTTACGCGTGCAATTTGCCGAGTTCCTTCAACGCAGTTCTCTCAAGCGCCTTGGTATACTCTACCTGACCACCTGTGTCGGTTTCGGGTACGGTCTATACGGTGGAGCTATTTCCCGGGACCGCGTCCAAGCCTGGACAATCCAATAAGTCCAGACAAGTTAAGCGATCCGTCACTACCACCAGGCCCACGAATATTAACGTGGTTCCCATCGACTACGCGTGTCCGCCTCGTCTTAGGGGCCGGCTAACCCTGCTCAGATTAACTTTAAGCAGGAACCCTTGGTCTTTCGGCGAGAGGGTCTCTCACCCTCTTTATCGTTACTCATGTCAACATTCGCACTTCCGATACCTCCAGGACCCCTCACGGGTATCCCTTCACAGGCTTACGGAACGCTCCGCTACCACGTATCTTGCGATACATCCTCAGCTTCGGTGCATGGCTTTAGCCCCGTTACATTTTCGGCGCAAAGACCCTTATTTAGACCAGTGAGCTGTTACGCTTTCTTTAAATGATGGCTGCTTCTAAGCCAACATCCTGGTTGTTTTGGGATCCTCACATCCTTTCCCACTTAGCCATGACTTGGGGACCTTAGCTGGAGGTCAGGGTTGTTGCCCTTTTCACGACGGACGTTAGCACCCGCCGTGTGTCTGCCGACTAGTACTCCCCGGTATTCGGAGTTTGGTTAGGATCAGTAAGACGGTGAGTCCCCATAGCCCATCCAGTGCTCTACCCCCGGGGGTATTCGGTCGACGCTCTACCTAAATAGATTTCGCGGAGAACCAGCTATTTCCGAGTTTGATTGGCCTTTCACCCCTAGCCACAAGTCATCCCAATCTATTGCAACAGATGCGGGTTCGGTCCTCCAGTTGGTGTTACCCAACCTTCAACCTGCTCATGGCTAGATCACTCGGTTTCGGGTCTAATGCGACGAACTGAACGCCCTGTTCAGACTCGCTTTCGCTGCGCCTTCACCTATCGGCTTAAGCTTGCTCGTCACACTAAGTCGTTGACCCATTATACAAAAGGTACGCCGTCACCCTTGCGGGCTCCGACTGTTTGTAGGCATCCGGTTTCAGGTTCTATTTCACTCCCCTTGTCGGGGTGCTTTTCACCTTTCCCTCACGGTACTTGTTCGCTATCGGTCATGCACGAGTACTTAGGCTTGGAGAGTGGTCTCCCCATGTTCAGACAGGATTTCTCGTGTCCCGCCTTACTCAAGGACAATGAGTGTTTTACGTGTAAGGGGCTATCACCCTCTACGGCCGACCTTTCCAAGTCGTTCCACTTCATTCCTCATTGCCACTGGCCTGGTCCGCGTTCGCTCGCCACTACTTGCGGAGTCTCGGTTGATGTCCTTTCCTGCAGGTACTTAGATGTTTCAGTTCCCTGCGTTCGCTTCTTATCCCTATGTATTCAGAATAAGATACCTTTAAACAATGCTTGGAAACCTAAGCCGTGCTCTCGCACGGCTTAAATTTTCCAAGCATTTAAGGTGGGTTGCCCCATTCGGAGATCCATGGATCAAAGCTCATTCGCAGCTCCCCACGGCTTATCGCAGCGTATCACGTCCTTCATCGCCTGTGCATGCCAAGGCATCCACCAAATGCCCTTTTGACACTTGATCGTTCTCATTGCCAATGCTCATCCTTATTTGGATTTGGCTAAGCTTATCCCATTCGCTTACGCTCATGGGGCAGCCAAATCTGGCCATGCGGACAACTTTCGTTTGTCCGCACCGCCAGCCCAAAAGCCCGGTTACCTTTTACAACCAGGCCAGTCAGATGCCATCGACGTGTTCGATATGGTCCTCATTGGAATTACGCCGAGCAATTCCGAGG
>NZ_JADYVD010000008.1 GCF_020193575.1 Ensifer sp. IC4062 | reverse complement strand
CACGCATCATCAAACTCCGCTCCTTGAGCGAAGCAATCTGCTGGCGTCACTAGAACAGCCAGCGTTGCGACCGGCTGCTATTCCTCGTCCAGTAGCGATTGCTCCCCCAAGGAGATGCCATCTGTATGGGCCTTCGACATCGATGTGGCGGTACTGACGGCGCTTCACTCCGGAGACGTAGCGACACCGCTGCAAACAAGCGATGTCATCTGAGACATTGCGCTGGATCAATTGCGGTCTTCCTATACTCGCTTATTATTTTCTGAGGCCGTTGGTCGGGAGGAATTGACATGGTCCAGAACATCAAAAGCATACTGATTGGCCTGACGAAGGAATTCGGACCTGACGAAACCTCGTCCGCCCTGGCCTACGGTATTTCCCTTGCGCGGCAGGCGGGTGCTCATGTCACTATCCAGGCTGCCTCGATTAAGCTCACTCTGTCGAGCGCGGGGGTCAGCAAGGTTGTCGCCGGCCTCGTCCGGGAAGAGAACCAGCGCCTTCATTCCCTCGCCCAGGCTGCCGCCCGCGCTGCGGAGGCCCATGCTTCCTCGGCGGGTGTTGCCTGCTCCACCGAGAGCCCGCATCTCAACTATCCTGAGCTGCTCGCAGTGTTGAGGACGCAGGCCCGCCTGCATGACCTCACGATCGTGGATGCAGAATCCGAATCTCTCGCCATCGACCGATCCGGTTTCAGGTCCAGTGCGTAGGCCGCCGTCAGCTTGTGCGCGACAGCCGCACCGTGCACATGCATCGCTCCCTTCGGCCGGCCCGTGGTGCCGCTGGTGAAATGAATGACGGCGAGATCGTCTGCGCGGGTCGGAGCGATGTGGCAGGTTGTCGGTCGTCCGGCGAGCGCCGCATCGAAATCCACCCCGCCATCGCCGCCGACCAGGATGATCGTCTTCAGGCTCGGCAGGTGGGCGAGAACCGGCTTGACCTTACGCTCGAAGAACCGTGCGGTGGTGACCAGCGCTTTGGCCTCGGCGATCTGCATGCGCGCTTTGATCGGCTCCGGGCCGAAGGCGGAGAAGAGAGGGGCTGAACACGGCACCTCTTTTCCAGGTCCCGAGGGCAGCGATGTAAAGAGCACGCACGCGACCGAGAAGGGTAAAGACGCGTTCGCCCGGCACAATCCCCAGATCGGCGAGCGCATTGGCAAAACGGGCACTGTCTTCTGCAAGCCTTGCATAGGTCAATGTTGTCGCCAGACCGTTCGCAGCGATCGAGCGCAGGGCAACACGCTGGCCACGTCCGGCGGCGACATGGCGATCGGTCGCTTCGTAGGCGACGACCAGCGTATCGACCTTTTCGAATTCGCGCGGTGCACCTCCCCATCTACTTGACCGGAAACAGGGGATCAGATGACCACATGGACAAACCGGCCGACATGCCCGCCCTTGGTGGAGCCTCGGCCGAACCGCTGAGATTCCTGGACTTCCTGATCTATGAGCCGATCAGAGCCGTCATGCTGCACAAGTCAGGCATCAGCGTGATTGTACCAGCTCGGAGCGCTACGCGATCCACAAGCTGATCGTCGCCAGCCGCCGCGTCGTTGACACACTTGGTTCCGCGAAACGAGACAAGGACTTGAGGCAGGCCGTTCTCCTGTTCGAAGCACTCAATGTCGCCAATCGGCTCAATGAGCTGTCGGACGCACTGCACGAGGCATGGGAGAGGGGAGAGGCCTGGCGCTACGCGATCAAGACCGGGATCGGCTACATGAGCCGCGCTGATCGAGCGAAGACGGAAGCGTTGTTCAAGGAACTCGGCGTCGATCCATTCAAGGAAGATAGATAGGTAAGGGCGGCTATTTCACAGATTTAGCAGCTTGTTTCTGACCAAGTACTCGCGCCGATGCCGATCCTTTGGATCGCGGCGCGATCCCCATTGATGATGTCGAAGAATTTCCAATACAGAACTTCGGCATCTGAGATCATGGCCTTCCGGTCGGCCATGGTTATACCGTTCAAGAGCCAGCCCGAGCAGTCCTTATGATGATCAGCACGTTAGATGAACCTACATCACGAAGTGCGCAACCGGGTTTTTTCTTCGTCCAGCGTGCTGATCCGATTGCGATGACCGCAAATGGCACAATGTGTCGATCGGCACTCTTTTGCGTTCGAGTAGAAGGCTACTTCGGCATCTTGCCGACCTTCAACGGATCCGGCGGTAGGGCTGATCCGTTGGAACTGATGTCGACATCGAGTGCAGCGACAAGGCGATCGAGAAGATCAACTCGGAGCGCTATTTCTCGATGTTCGAGAGCTATCTACTCTTTTTCGGCTTCGACGGGAGCAGGCCTTCGCGTTGCATTTGCTTGCGAGCATTCTTGCGCTGGCGGCTCACCGCCTCGGCTTTCTCGCGCGCTCTCTTAACAGAGGGCTTTTCAAAAGCCTCGCGCATCCGCATTTCACGGAAAATGCCCTCGCGCTGGAGTTTCTTCTTCAGGACGCGGAGCGCCTGATCGACATTGTTATCGCGTACTAGAACCTGCATTAGCCGCTCATAGGTTGGAAAAGGTCGCTCAACTTACAAGTTTTCGAGCGGATTCCAAGTTCACAGAAATTCGAGCTTTCTAAAATGTAAAGCGGGCGACGCTGAAACCGGTCAGGTGCGAAATTCTGGTCGTCGAACGATAACTCGAGCGGAAGGCTTTCACGCCACCACAATCGGGACTTTGGTCGGCGACGCCTTGACTCGGTTGTACAGATCGATGACGTCCTGGTTGATCATGCGCACGCAACCAGAAGAAGCCTGGGTGCCGATGGACCACCATTCCGGTGAGCCGTGCACTTGATAACCAGTGTCGTGGCCGTCCTTGTAGATACAGTGTGCGCGGGCGCCGAGCGGGTTGTCGAGGCCACCCGGCTGACCGCCCGTCCATTTCACCAGCTCCGGCTTGCGCGCGATCATCTCTTTGGGCGGGGTCCAGGTCGGCCACTGCTTTGTGTACTGGATTTCTGCGCGGCCGTTCCATTCGAAGCCGGCCTTACCGATGCCGACGCCGTAGCGGATCGCTTCGCCGCCTTCTTGCACCCAATAGAGATGCCGCTCGTTGAGCCGCACCACGATCGTGCCCGGCGCCTCGCCGGTCGGATCGATAACGATCTGACGCCGGAATTCCGGCTTGACCTTCTACGGGTGACCCTGCTCCCGCAGGTGGCGCCGAGGAGCTATCGGGACGGGGAACATCGATCGGTCGGCTGTGTTCGATTTGAGCAATCGAACAGGGAATTGGGGGTTGACGGAGGGAGCTTGCCGGGCTTCAGCATGAGGGCCTCAAGGTTTCGGTATCGTGAGAGGAGCTTTCGCAGGGCGGCATTATCCGCGAGCGCGAGAAGGTACTTTTGATCTATCCTAGCCTCGGCGGCGCTTGCGGGATCATCCTGTTGCTGGCGAATCTCGACCACAAGATCAGGGACGCCGTCAGCAAGCTTCTTGGATACCTTCTCCAGCATGCTCTTGCAGGCCGGATTGGTCCGGAACTCCTGGCGGTCGAAACCACAGGCTTTGGCGATCAAGGTCTTGTTTAGCTGTTTGCCCGACCTGGGGATGTCCGCGAGCCTGATGGCCGACAGATATTTCTTGAAGCTCTCCGCGTGGTCGCGAGCGATCGCAGCTCCGTTTTTTCCGGTCTGCCGTGTCATTGAACGCTGCCTGTGCCAGGAAAAATGTCGGCGGACGGAAGCGCACCGAGTTCGCGAAGAATCGAAATCGAGGATTCATATTGTGCAAAATGCGCCGCCCACATCTTGAATCCACCGATTGTGGTGACCGCCAGGATGGCTGCCTTCAGACCCGCCGCCATGACAGCCTGATTTCGCTCGAGAACCTTGATCTTTTGCGACGCCATCACGCGCTCCGCTTCAAGTTCGTCTTTTGACATGCCGGAGCCGACCCATCCTCGGATTGCCTCCTGCTTCGTGGCGTATTCCTCGACAAGCCTCTTCCGCCTTTCAACCGTCGTGATGGAGGTGGCATGCGGAAAGGTTTCGGCAGCTTCTCGGTGCCGAGATCGGCACGTTTCTGATGAGCATCGACTCCAGAACTTCACCGCCCTTTCCAATGACAGGAAGCACGTCTGCCAACGGCCTTGGAAAAGGCCGCACAATAATCTACATTGTTTTCGAAGAATATCTACATGGAGACGGATCATGCCGATCAACGTCAATAATCCGGAAGCCGACGCCCTGACGCGCAAGTTCGCCGAAATGGCCGGCGTCGGCATTACCGACGCCATCGTCATAGCCATGCGGGAAGCGATCGAGCGCCGCAATCGCGCGGAGTCCCCCTTGCAGACCGCGGCGCGCTTGCGGAAAAAGCATGGGGTTGCGATGAGCGACGACACCCGCAAGCCTCTTCCTCGAGAGGCCTTCGACGATATGTGGGATGAGGCCTGATGTTCGTTGATGCCTGCGCGATCATCGCGCTTCTCTCCGATGAGCCGGAAGCGTCGCGCGTCTCTGACGCGATTGCTTCTGCCAGACATCCGTTCACATCTCCGGTCGCCGTACTTGAAACCGTCCTCGGCCTCGCACGGCCCGACAAGTTCAATCTTCCGGTGTCGGCAGTCGAAACGATCGTAATGGAATTCCTCGAGGCGCGGGAAGTCGAGGTTCGCGATCTGCCGCCGGCCTCAGAGACGACGCGGCTCGCCCTCGTCGCTGCGCACCGCTATCGCAGCGGCCGCCATGGCCTGAACCTCGGCGATTGCCTTCACTATGCCTGCGCCAAATTCCATGGCGTGCCGATCTTGGCGACGTCGGACGAGTTCAGGTCGACCGACCTCGAAACCATTCCCTGAACCTGATGAAGAGGTGACGCCGAGATCGGCCACTGCTACCCCGTCCGGCTTTGGTCCTGCCGGAGCGTGGCGTTCGGGCAACGGCTTCGCCGTCCTCCACGTACGTTCCGGCCCACCGGTGCCCTCACCCCTTTCCGCTCCGCCCCTCGGACCGCCGCGACGGGGTCGCGATCGGCGCGACCTCCTGGAACCGGAGGATTGAATATGAGCAGAAAGGGCGAAGGTCAGCGGGCGGATATCTACGCAAGGATTACCGACAAGATCATCGAGGATCTGACGAATGGCGTTCGGCCCTGGATGAAGCCGTGGAACGCGGCGAACACGAACGGCCGTATCAGCCGACCGCTGCGCCACAACGGCCAGCCCTATTCCGGCATGAATGTTCTGTTGCTTTGGTCGGAGGGCATCGCCCGCGGCTTTCCTCACCGATGTGGATGACATTCAAGCACGCGCTCGAATTGGGGGCGGCCGTACGCAAGGGCGAAACCGGCGCGTCTTCGCAAGCCGCTTCACTAAGGCCGAGACGGACGGCAACGGCGGCGAGATCGAACGGGAAATCCCGGTCCTCAAGGCGTACACCGTTTTCACGTCGAGCAGATCGACGGACTTCCCGACCATTATCACCACCGCCCGGTTCCTGTGCTCGATCCGGCCGACCGGGTCGAGCATGCCGATCGCTTCTTCCGCAACACCGGCGCGCTGATCCGCCATGGCGGAAACCAGGCCTTCTTCGCGCCAGGTCCCGACCTGATTCAGATGCCACCGTTTGAGAGTTTTATGGACGCGGCGAGCTATTATGCGACGTTCAGTCATCAGGCCACACATTGGACGGCGGCGGCCAGCCGTGTCGGCCGGGATCTTTCCCGCTATTCCAAGGATAGAAGCGAACGTGCCCGCGAGGAACTCATTGCCGAGCTTGGCAGCTGCTTCCTCTGCACGGACGACGCGGCGGGTGGAGCTGACCGGGGCAGGGGAGGTGTTCTATGACCGCGGTATCCGGATCTTAGCCACATCGATCTTTCGGCCGAGGTGGCGCGGTCTGCGGCCGGCATGAAACAGATCAGGATCGGCACCGTCTATCCGGCCACCATCGGCGTACTGCCAGCGTTTCTCGGTCGCATCGCGCGGAAGTATCCGGAGATCCAGCTGCATGTTGCGAGCGGCACCACCAGCGACATCATCCGTGGCCTGGAGACCGGTCAGATCAATCTCGGCTTCATCCGTGCGGTCGAAAACATCGGCTCGCTGGGCTTCTTCTCTATTGCGCATGAGCGCTATCTCTTGGCAGTGGAAAAGAGCAGTCCACTTGCCATCCGCAGCGAGATTTGCATCGAAGTTCGTTGGGTTGGTGCTGAGCGACCACTGTGTCCAGTTGCGGACGTTATCTCATCTTCGTTGACGCGAAACATTCTTGCAGCTTGCGCCGCCCCCTTGCCGACGCGAAACGTCCTTTCAACCGGTTGTCGAACTGCGGCAACGGGTTTAATTTGTGTTGGCTAATGACGGTACCAGGGGGTCCTTGCCGGAGTTAGATCGACATGTTGGTCAAAGAAGTGATGACGACAAAGGTCGTCAAACTGTCACCTGACAACAGCGTCAGACAGGCAGCCAAGCTCATGTTCGACCACCACGTAAGCGGCGTCCCGGTCGTTGACGATGAGGCGCGCTTGCTCGGCGTCATCAGCGAGGGTGACCTGATCCGACGGACGGAGCTCTGCAGCGGAGCATCCGTGTTGATCGCGGACATGGCGATTGATCCCGATGAAAGAGCGAACGCCTTCGTCAGGCGATGCTCGTGGCGAGTTGGCGACGTCATGACGGCCAACCCCGTCACCATCGAGGAGGACGCGCCCCTTGCACGTGTCGCAGGGCTCATGCAGGAACGCGGCATTAAGCGCATCCCCGTAGTGCGGAATGGCGAACTGGTCGGCATCGTCAGCCGCGCCGACCTGCTGCAGGCAATTTTTTCAACAAAGCCGGATGAGATAGCGGCGGGCGACGACGCCATTCGACGCAGCATCCTTGTTCGCCTCGGCGAGAACACGGGTCTGGAAGGATTGGATGTGACTGTCACGGTCACCGAGGGGATCGTGCACTTTTGGGGCCAAGTCGAGACGGCCGCTTGTCGCAGGGCCGCGCGGATCGTGGCTGAGAACGTCCACGGTGTCAGGGGTATCGTGGAGCATTTTCCGGATCCTTACACTCAATAACGCCGCCGGTTCACAAACCGACCCCTGGGAGGTGTCTCTGAAACAATACGAGATGGAGGAGCATAGCAATGGCACAGAGGATGAAGGCGGCCGTCGTTCGACAGTTCCGCGCTCCGCTGACCATCGAGGAGATGGAAGTTCCAACTCCTGGAGCGGGACAGATCCTCGTCAAATATGAAGCGACGGGCGTTTGTCACACCGATCTGCACGCGGCAAACGGCGACTGGCCTGTGAAGCCGAGCCCGCCCTTCGTTCCAGGGCACGAGGGTGTTGGCTTCGTCTCAGCCGTGGGCGCTGGCGTCAAGAGAGTGAAGGAAGGTGACAGGGTTGGAGTGCCGTGGCTCCACACGGCTTGCGGCTATTGTCCCTATTGCCGGACCGGCTGGGAAACGCTCTGCGCTTCGCAATCGAACACCGGATACTCGGTGAACGGCACCTTCGCGGAATTCGGGCTGGCGGATCCCGAATTCGTCGGCAGGCTGCCCGATGAATTGGAATTCGGAGCTGCCGCTCCCGTTCTCTGCGCGGGAGTGACCGTGTACAAGGGCCTGAAGGAAACGGAAGTCCGTCCCGGTGAATGGGTGGCCATCTCGGGCGTCGGCGGTCTCGGCCACATGGCCGTGCAATATGCCAAGGCGATGGGTATGCACGTGGTCGCCGCCGACATATTCGAAGACAAGCTCGCCTTGGCCAAGCAACTTGGCGCTGATATCGCGATCAACGGCAAGGCAGCGGATGCCATTGAAGAAGTAAAGAAGGCCACGAACGGTGGCGTTCACGGCGTGCTCGTGACCGCCGTTTCCCCCGTCGCCATGGAACAGGCCTTCGGGTTCATGCGGTCGAAGGGTACGATGGCCCTGGTCGGTCTGCCGCCCGGAAAGATATCACTGCCAGTCTTCGAAACCGTGTTGAAGCGCATCACCGTGCGCGGCTCTATCGTCGGCACGCGCCAGGACCTGGAAGAATGCCTGCAGTTCGCCGCGGAAGGCAAGGTAAAGCCGCATTTCTCCTGGGAGAGCCTGGAGAGCATCAACGACATCTTCCATCGCATGGAAGCGGGCAAGATCGACGGTCGCATAGTCATGCGACTGCAATAGCTTCCGTCGGAGCAAGCCGGTAGCTGGCGAAGGAGCGTGCCCGCATCGATTGAGGGATCAGTCTGATGGTCCAGTCGATTTACAAAACTGAAGACGTCAGTGCGGCGCATCCGACGGGCGCGCCTCCCGACACCGCCTTGCTTTCGAACGGTCGCTACAGCGTGCTTCTTACGGAGGCTGGCTCCGGCTACGGTTCCTGGCGTGGCCTCGATGTGACGCGTTGGCGGGAGGACGGCACGCGAGATTGTTGGGGCCAGTTCTGCTACATCCGGGATATCGAGGACGACAAGGTCTGGACAATCGGCCGGCAGCCGATCTGCCGGAAGGACGCCACTTACGAGCACGGCTTCCGCGGCGACCGGGCTGAGTTTCGTTGTTCGGTCGGGGACATCGACATTTACTGGGAGGTTTGCGTCGCAATGGACTGCGATGCCGAAGTGCGTTTGCTGCGGCTGTTCAACAAGGGAACGACGGCGAAAGAACTTGAGCTGACGAGCTATTCTGAGATCTGCCTGAATGATCGACGCGCCGATGCTGCACATCCGGCCTTTGCCAAGCTCTTCGTCGAAACCTGGTTTGACACCGAAACCACCGCATTGTTCGCCCGGCGTCGACCACGAAGCGGCTCGGAGAAGCCGATCTGGACGGTACACGTTTCGGCATCAAGCGAAAACGATCAAGCTCCAGTCGAGTACGACACCGACCGCCACACGTTTCTTGGGCGAGGGCGGACACCATCAAACCCCGGCGCATTGGCGCGTGGAAGAAGCCTGGCAGCGAGGACGGGTCCCGTGCTCGACCCCATCTTCAGCTTGCGCAGGAGAGTGGTTCTGAAACCCTCCGGAACGGAGCGTATCGCATTCGTGACGGGCGCGGCTGACAGTGAAGCCGGGGTCGAAGCCATTGCAAAGCGGTTTGCAACCGTCGAAGCGGCTGACCGGGCTTTTTCTGAGGCGATGGAAAGCCATGCCAGGCAACTTGCCGCCTCGAAGCTCTCTGCGAATACGGTCACCCTCTACAATCGGCTCGCCGGAAGCCTGGCATTTTCTGATGCCCGCTTTCGAGATGACACCGCTCTCGGCAAGAACAGGCTGAGCACGGAGAATTTGTGGTCGATGGGGATATCCGGAGATCTCCCTATCCTGCTGCTGCGCATCGACAAGGCGGACGAAAAATCTCTCGTCTCGGATGTCATCGACGCCCACGCATTCATCACCAGGCGTGGGATTCCCTTCGACCTTGCTCTTCTCGACGAGAGCGGCTCAAGCGAACCAATACAGTTGAGCGACGAGGTGAACGGCGAAGTGGAGCAGATACTCGGCAAGCCCGGCGGCGTTCACGTCCTGTCGGCGGCCGACATTCCAGGTACGTCAACGGATGCCATCGCGGCTGCGGCACGCGTCGTCCTTTGTTGCAGCCGAGGACCGCTTGCAGATCAGATCGAGGCGAAGCCGACCCCTCCGCTCCCGACTTTGCGGCATACCGAGACGCCCCTTCGCGTTGCGCCCGAACCAGTTCGCGGAGCAGCACGGACCGACTTGCTTTTCTGGAACGGTCGAGGCGGGTTCGCTCGTGATGGGCGCGAATATGTGATCGCGACGGACGATGGGACGGACACGCCAATGCCTTGGTGCAACGTCATGGCGAATCGCGAGTTTGGCTGCCTGACCAGCGAAAGCGGCCTTGGCTATACTTGGGCGGAGAACAGCCAGTTGAACAGGCTGACACCCTGGTCGAACGATCCGGTTTCGAATTCTCCGAGTGAGGTCATCTACTTGCGCGATGAGCAAACCGGGGAACTCTGGACGCCGACGCCTTTGCCGATTGGGCAATCTCTTGAGACCACCGTCAGTCATGGACAGGGTTACAGTCGCTATGAGAGCGCTGGCCCCTTCCTGCACCATGAAATGACGGTCCACGTCCCGGTCTCCGACCCTATCAAGATCATTCGCCTTGCCATCCGCAACGACGGATCAGAAGTGCGCACCCTTACCGCCACCTATTTTGTCGAGTGGGTTCTCGGTACGCAACGTGAGAACGCTCCCGCGCGGGTCCAGTGTGAATTCGATGGCGAGACCGGTGCGGTCATTGCCCGTAACCTCTGGGAAAATGCCTTCTCCGGAAGATTGGCGTTCGCTGCCTCAAGCGTGCCGCCGCGCTCGTTCACCTGCGATCGGCGCGAGTTTCTCGGCAGGAACGGTTCGGTTTTTCAGCCAGTGGGGCTGGGGGGCTCCGGCCTTGCCGGGAGGGTCGGCTCGCTGCTCGATCCCTGCGCCGCGCTCATGGTCGAAATTTCAATCCCTCCCGCCCAAAGCGCCGAGCTGGTATTCGTGCTTGGCCAAGCCGACAGTCGCGACGAGGTCCGCCGGCTCGCCCGCGAATACGCCGAGCCAGGGAGCGCCCGAAACTCACTGGAGGTCGCCTCCCGCCAATGGGACCGGCTGCTGAGCGCGGTCACGGTTCGAACGCCCGACACCGCCTTCGATGTCATGATGAACCGCTGGTTGCTTTATCAGGTAATGTCCTGCCGTATCTGGGCGCGAACGGGCTTCTACCAGTCGGGCGGCGCATACGGATTTCGCGACCAGCTCCAGGATGTTGCCGCGCTGGTGCATTGCGCGCCCGACGAGGCGCGCGCCCATATGCTGCGAGCCGCCGAGCGTCAGTTTACGGAGGGGGACGTTCAACACTGGTGGCATCCTCCGTCGGGCGTCGGAGTGCGGACCCGCATGACCGATGACCTCTATTTCCTGCCCTATGTCGTCGAGCATTACGTATCGACCACAGGCGACTACGGGCTTCTGAGCGAGCGGGTTCCCTTCATCGCGTCGCCACTGCTGAATGACGATCAGGAGGAAAGCTTCGGTGTTCCGCAGATCAGCCAGGAAAGCGGGACCCTCTATGAGCACTGCTGCCGCGCATTGGATTGGGGTCTGCGCCTCGGGTGCCATGGACTTCCGCTCATGGGCACGGGCGACTGGAATGACGGCATGAACCGGGTGGGCGCACAGGGCAAAGGCGAGAGCGTGTGGAACGGCTGGTTCTTCCTCACCGTGCTGAGATCGTTTGCCACGATCGCGTCAGCAATGGGAGATGAAGAACGGGCAGCGTGGTGTCATGAGCGCGCCGAGGCGTTGTGCACTTCATTGGAGACCCACGCCTGGGACGGTTCCTGGTATCTTCGCGCCTATTTCGACGATGGCACGCCCCTCGGTTCTTCTATCAACGACGAGTGCCAGATCGACGCCATCCCGCAGGCGTGGGCGGTCATCTCGAGTGCTGCTGATGCCGGACGCGCTGCCAGGGCAATGCGGGCAGTTTGGGAACGGCTCGTTCGTCCCGAAGGCAAGCTGATCCAGCTTTTCGATCCCCCCTTCGACAAGGGGGCCCTGCAACCGGGTTACATAAAGGGCTATGTGCCCGGAATTCGGGAGAATGGTGGCCAGTACACCCATGCGGCCGCCTGGGTTGTGTGGGCGACTGCGTTGCTCGGCGACGGAGATCGGGCGTTCCAGCTCTGGAGCATGCTCAATCCCATCAATCATGCCCTCTCCCCGGCAGACGCCGAGCGTTACATGGTCGAACCCTATGTTGTCAGCGCCGACGTCTATGGGGCATCTCCGCACACCGGCCGCGGAGGCTGGACCTGGTATACGGGGTCGGCCGGCTGGCTGTATCGCGTTGGTCTTGAAGCTATTCTCGGCATTCGCAGGCAAGGGAGCCATCTCTTCGTGGAGCCATGCATGCCGGCGCAATGGCCGGGATATGAGGTTGATTTCCGATATGGAGCGGCCACCTATCACATCAAGGTGCGCAGGGCTGGCGAACCTGAAGGCAGGCGGCTGACCGTTGACGGCGAGGAACTCGCCGAGCGGAGCATTCCACTCGTGGACGACGGACGAGATCATGACGTCCACCTGGCGGTCGGCTAGCCATGTCGGAATTGCTGTCGACCGATCCCGAAGTGAGAGGATGCCAACAGATGGGCTTTACGGGTTCAAGCCCTCGTTCAACCAGACCTTTGGAATGGAAGATAACCAGACGGGCTGATGGGTTAGTCCATGTCACTTCGGCATCGACCAGGGACCCGTCGTGCTGATGATCGAAAGAACCGGCCTCGTGTGGAATATCATGCGTTGGTGCGAGCCACTACAGCGCCGCGCGTCTAGGTCGATTTAAGGAGACATGCAGGAGTGACCGGGCTTCGGCGTGCAGGTTCGCGGGTAGCTGGCTTTTATCAATGCAACTGCAATCGCTGAGTCCGGTTTTGCCCAAGCAGCGAACCTGACCACCGTTGATAACTTTCGTCGAGTTTCCAATTCACGCGACGCAGAATGGGAGATTTCAATGAACAGCCATCACGAGGACATGTTGAGAATGGTACGGCGCAACAAGCTCGTCGGCATTTGGGCGGCGAAAAGGCTCGGGCTTATTGGCGAAAGTGCCAAAGCATATTCAGACGACCTCGCGATGGCTACGCTCGATCTCGAACGCAGCGACGTGCTCAGCAAAATTCGCGCGGACTTCAATGCGGCGGGCGTGGCTCATTCCGACGACCAGATCCTGTGCGTCATGAGCCAATCCTGGTTGGAAGCAGGCGACAAGAAACAAACAAAGCGGACCGATGCTAGCGATGTCGCATTGGTGCAAATCGCCCGCAATTTCCAGTCGAAATGACGTTTGATTAATTCTGGTAACGACAGCAGGCAGTGGTTTTAACGCGTGCGCCGTCCAGCCGAATTGCCGGTTGCACTGGACCTTGCAGAAAGGAAATGGCCATGGGCAAGGGCGTGTATCAGTATAGCGGGCTTTCCAGAAGAGACCTTTTGGTCATGACAGGAATTGCCGCGGTCGTAAGCTACAGCCATGCCGCCAGAGCAGCACCTATTACAATCGAAGGGGTGAAGCAGGACGAGGACGTCTTTGCATATATTAGTAGGATCAAAGGCGGTTTCGATCAAACCGCTTACCAGCAGGTGATCGGCGCTGCGAACGAGTTCAAGGAGGGAGATCAGACAATTGGGGTGGGAGCCGCAGACGAGACAAGCCGAAGAAACGCGCGCGCCCTTCTCACGAATACGAAGATCAAGGACCTCTACGAGCACCCGCTGTTCGAGGACGATCTGCAAAAACTGATATGGCGGACCACGGATCAGGCCCAGCACGAAAGGGTCAAGGACTGGTCAATGGGCCAGTTGAAGGAATTTCTGCTCACCGAAACCGAGGAAAATATCAAAGCCCTCATGAATGGCCTGACCAGCGACACGATAGGCTTTGTCCCGAAACTGATGAGCAATGAGGAACTGGTCTCCCTCAGCCAGAAGATCTTCAACGTAATGCCCGGCACCAAGTTGGGCTCAAAGGGCTACATGGGAGCCCGAATCCAGCCCAATTCTCCCACAGACCACCCCGATGACATCTTTTGGCAGGTTTTCGATGCCTTCTCCTATGCAACGGGCGACATCGTCATCGGCACCAACCCGGTGGACAGCACTGTAAATAGCGTCGTCGCGGTTGAACGTGCGCTGAAGGACATCGTCGACACTTTCGAGCTTGGCGAAGTGATACCGTGGTGCGTGCTCGCCCACATCGATGTCCAGTCCGACGTGAGTGAGAGTTATCCGGGAACGGTTTCCACCATGTTCCAGAGCCTTGCCGGGACAGATGACTGCAACAAGATTTTCGACATCACCAACGAGAAAATCCTGCGGTACGCACGCGCGAAGGAGGGAGAGAGATACGGCCTCTACTTCGAAACCGGACAGGGCTCGGAATTCACCAACGGCGCGGCTAACGGCGTCGACATGATGGTGCTCGAGTCGCGGAAGTACGGCTTCAGCAGAGCGGTCGGCATCGAGCTTGCGAAGGTGCAGCCCAGGGGCGCATGGCTTCATGTCAACGACGTTGCCGGCTTTATCGGACCCGAAGTGTTCAAGAGCCGGGAACAGCTGGTCAGGTGCTGTCTCGAAGATATGGTCATGGGCAAGCTCCATGGGCTCACCATCGGCCTCGACATCTGCACCACCCTGCACATGACGGTCAGCCTTGAAGACCTGGATTGGTGCCAGGACCAGATCATGCCGGCCAATCCCGCCTATCTGATCGCTCTGCCTACCAAGAACGACCCGATGTTGAGCTATCTCACCACGTCTTTCCAGGATCACGTGCGCGTGCGGGACAAGTTTGGCTTCAAGGTCAATGACGCGATGTGGGACTTCTACAAGCGAATCGGGATCGTCGGCAAGGACAACACCTACACCGCGAATTATGGAGATCCTCTCTGGGTGTACTACCAGTACCGCCTCGCCAAGGGGGATGGACGATCCAAGGACGCGATCTACGTCGAGGGCGGCCAGAAGATGCGGGAAGTCGAGGAAAGAGGCGTGGACCTCGCGACGGGGCACGGAGAAAACATCTGGGATCTCAATCCCACGCTCGCGGCCAAGGTAAAGGAACTGTACGACGACGCGAAGCAATCTCTCTGGGCCGAGCTCACGCCGGCGTTTATCGCCGACGTCCCGGATGTCGTGCCTGTCCGTACCTTATCGAAGGACCGCAACGATTACATAGCCCACCCGAGCACAGGTGAAGTGCTTAGCCCTGAAGCAATCACGGAGATCAAAAAGATAAGAGATTCCTGGGGCGGCGAATTGCCCAAGGGTCAGATCGTCATTTCGGACGGTCTGAACGCCAAAGCCATCATGGACGACGGGCACCTTGCACCCTACCTCGAGGAAATGCGCAGGTTGCTTGCCGAGGCCGGTGTCACCATGAGCGACAAGAACATCATGGTCACCAGCGGAAGGGTGCGCGCCGGCTACCGGATCGGCGAGGTGCTGTTCGAAAAGGCGGATCCAAACAGTTTCAGGGGAATTCTCCATATCATCGGCGAGCGCCCCGGAACGATGCACCACGCCTATTCGGTCTACATCACCGTTGCCAAAGGCAGGCGCTGGTCCGAGAAGGGTATCGATCACGACATCACGAAGCTTGTGAGCAACGTCGCCGATACGGCCCTGGCGCCAAAAGAAGCCGCCCGGGAAACCTTGACCATTATCAGGGAAATCGTCGGCAAGGAGGTGAACGGCAGTCGTCGCTATGGGTAGTGATAAATTGCGCAGTAGGTAAGTCGGTCTCAATGCCGAACGATTGAAGTGGCGCAAGCAGCAAAACACGGTTCTGGTGCGGTTGCGTTGAACGGAGATTGTCCGCTTTGGGGACCAGCACCGGAAATTCCGGTCGCTATGGACGAGCGGCAGCAACGGGGTCGAAACGCGTCGGTCGCAGCTTCAGAGGGTAAGGTCTGGAAGTGGTGCAAACCTGCAGCTCGGCGGCATCTATGCATGTCCGCTTCTGGGATGCCACCGTGCTCTGCTCAGTGTCCGACTTGGGGGCGCAGAGCGGTCATTCGTGAAGCGTGGCGGGAACTGCTGGACCGGGCTCATCGAGCCGTTCGTTGCGCCCCTCGCGGACGACCGCTTGCGGTCGGGAGCCGTTTGTCACGAGCCTGTTGCGAAGGATGTGCACGTTCTGGTTGAAGAGATGGTGTTGTCTAATCGCTCGGCATAGATCAAGCTCTTTTTGACATGCTCAACAACGCCGGCCGAGCATCGATCGACCTGACGAGTGTCAAACTGTGGATGTGCGGACCGCTGTTTCGTGTTGCGTTGTTGATGACGTTTGCCGGGAGCACGGTTGTCTGCGCGGTCGATACCTGATCGCCGCATGAAGGGTTTTCGCCGGAGGGATCTTCCAATGTAACGGACGCAGTATGGACGTGGTACACGTTCACCTGCCAACACCATCTGCGGAATGACCCGACCTACGTCCCGGCAGGGACGTTTCAACGCATCCGATAAGGCGGACTCAATTCAGAATGCCTGGTGAACTCAGGCAGTCATGCCGGCGGACCGGTCAAAAAATTCGCCGGTTGTCAGCATTCTGTGCATTATCACGGATAGCTTGCGCGCCACAGCAACTGCTGCTCGTTTGAAGCCGACCTTCTCTCTGAGCTTCATCCCCCAGGCACGAAGTGAACTGTCAGCATGGGCTCGGGTCAGGATCACTGTAGCGGCCTCATAAAGGAGGCCACGCAGATGACTATCTCCCCGCCGAGAGATGTGGCCGTCATAGTCAACTTCCCCGGACTGATACCGCCTTGTTGTCAGTCCCAGCCATGCTCCCACAGACCGGGAGATTCGGAAGTTTTTCGGATCCTCTATCGCCGCAACAAAGGAGGCGGAAGTCACCGCACCGACCCCGGGAATGGACTTCAGTACCTGACATGCGTCGCTCCGCCGTGCCATTGCGACGAGCTGACGATCAAGCTCCGCAGCGCGGCCTCGGATACTACGCCAAGCCTCGAGCAGGGGCAGGATGATCTGTTCCAAGGCAGCATTGCTACCCAACAGATTGCGTACATTCGTGGCAAATACCAAGCCACTACCTTTGGACACGACCAGCCCAAACGTTTTCATAAGCCCACGGATCTGATTGGATAGCTCCGTCATGATCCTGATTAGCTTGGTGCGCGCGGTCACCAATGTGCGGATAAGCATGCTGTCATAGTCCTTCACGCGTACCTCGCGGTAGAAGCCGACCTCAGCCAGCTGTGCCAAGCCGTCGGCGTCTTTGGCGTCTGTTTTGTTCGGGGCCATGTCGAGCGCGGCCTTGGCATGGCGGGCGTCGATACAGATTGCCGGAAGCCCTTCTGCACTCAGAGCATGATAGAACCACACAGACAAAGGACCGGTCTCGAACACCACCCGCTCTGCTGCCGGTGCGCGATGGCGGATCACCTCTGCGAGCAGCTTCGGATCGGATGGGCATTTGCCGCGCCAAATCCTCTCGCCATCGCGCCGAACAGAAATCGCTGTCTCTTTCAATGACACGTCGAGGCCGATATATTCGCTCATGGTTGTTCTCAAATTGATGTTTGGGCCCGGCATCCAGTCGTGAGCCCGTATTCCCATCTTATCGGGGAGCAACCACCTTGCTATTCAGTACCATAACCAATCTGCCGCCCCGGGCGGCTCGCTCCCGCGATTACCCCATGTAACGGGCGGACCCGGCCCGGCAGGTTTGAAGGTCGGTCGTCGTCCCTCACAATGATGGTGTCGCGGAGTCAGGAATGGCCTGCTCCATAGCAGCACGGAGAGACGACCATGAAAGAGTATGCCGGCATCGACGTATCCCTGGAATACTCAAGTGTGTGCGTGGTGGATGCGGATGGCCGCATTGTGCGGGAAGCAAAGATCCTCAGCGAACCCGATGCGCTGATCGCCTGGTTCGGCGCGCACGGCGTGGCGATGGAGCGCATTGGTCTGGAGGCCGGCCCCTTGTCGCAGTGGCTCCACGCAGGGATGGTGAAAGCAGGTCTTTGCGTCGAGCTGATCGAGACGCGCCACGTGCGGGCACTTCAGGACGATGCCGGTCAAGACCGACAAGAAGGACGCCCGCGGCATTGCGCAGTTGATGCGGCTTGGCTGGTTCAGACCGGTCCATTGCAAATCTCTTGCCGCCCAGGAGGTGCGGGCGCTGCTGACCGCCCGCAAGCTCATTCAAGGCAAGCTTCACGACATCGAGATGAGCATCCGGGGCATCCTGCGCGGCTTCGGCCTCAAGGTCGGGCCGACGACGCGGCGCACTTATGCGGGGCGCATCCGCGAGCTGATTGCAGGCCATTCGACCTTGGAAGCGATCGCGACGGCACTCCTGAAGGTCGCGAGGCGCTTGTGCATGAATTTGCAGGTCTTGAGCGCAGGCTGCGCGGCATCGCCCGCCAGGACGAGAACGCACAGCGGCTAATGACGACGCCAGGCGTTGGCGTCCTGGTGGCGCTGACGTTTGTGGCGGCCGTCGACGCGCCGGAGCGATTCCGCTCCTCACGCGCGGTGGGGCCGCACTTCGCATTGACGCCGAAGAAATATCAATCGGGCGAAACCGATCATAGCGGCCGCATCTCGAAGATCGGCGATGGCAGCGTGCGAACCGCGCTCTACGAGGCGGCCAACGTCATCCTGACGCGACCGGTCAAAGGTTCCGATCTGAAGGGCTGGGCATTGGCGGTCGCAAGACGTGCCGGTCCCAAAAAGGCGCGCGTGGCGTTGGCCCGCAAGCTGGCGGTGGTGTTGCATTGCCTGCTCCGGGACAGAACCAACTTCATTGCTCATAAGACGCAAAGCCCGTTACAGAAGCGCGCGGTGACTGCGCTTTAAAAGATTGGCCAACCGGTCCTCAGCAGACACCATAGAGCAGCGGCAAAGCTCCGACTGCGGACAGAAGCAAGCACCCGGCGAGGGATTACGCTCACACGGGATTGACGCAAAGCCCGTTACAGAAGATCGCATAATGTATCGTTCGGAACCGATCAAGCGAGCCTGTGGCTTGCTTAAACTCCAGTGTCATGACGACGGCACAGGTTCCGGCGGCAGAGAGGGCGCGTCCCAGTCGACGTGGCGACCTGGACGGAACGATCGGTCGCCCCGTCTCTTCTCGGCGGTCGCACTGCATCATTGCCCTCGGCTGCTGATGAAAAGGCGCCCAAATAATCACGTGAACTGCATAGCTGGTTACAAACCGTGCAGGACTGAGCGGCAAGTTGCTGAAACCATAAAGATCTGAGATTGGCACGAGGCTTGCTTGCTCGCCTTGTATGCAAGATTTGTCGCCACAACAGTTCGCACAGAATGGCATCGACGAAGCCATCGTCTCTTCCATTCTGTCTGCTCGCATCCGTCCCGGCACACGGCTGAGCGAAAGCCAGCTCGCCGCGCTTTTCGACGTTTCACGCACTCGTGTGCGCGAGGCGATGATGCGGCTGGAGGCGCGCGGGATCGTCAATGTCAGCCCGCGGCGCGGTTGGTTCGTGGTAGAGCCCTCTGCAGACGAGGCGATGACGGTCTACGAGGCGCGCCGCGTCATCGAGGCCGGACTGCTGCGCAACATGAGCCGCCTGACGGAACGCGGCCTCACGGTCCTCAAAGCGCACCTCGCCGAGGAGAAGGCGGCAATTGCCGCCGGCGATCGGCAGCGCCTGACCTGCCTGATGGGCGATTTCCATATCCGTATCGCCGAACTGGCGGGCAACGCGATTCTCGTCGATATCCTTCGCGATCTGACTGCGCGCACGATCCTGATTTCGATGCTCTACCAGAGCGACTTTCACGCGATGCAGTCCCATCTCGGCCATTGCCGCATTGTCGCGGCGATGGAGGCGGGCGACTTCCTGAAGGCGGCATCGCTTGCCGTCGAGCACCTCGACGATGTGGAGACGGGACTGGACCTCACGAGACGCCCCGATCCGCTCGCCGATCTCAGACACTCCCTTTCGCTTCCTCCCCAGACCGTCGCTTCATCTTCGAAGGCGTCGCGCAAAGCCAAACCGTAAACAAAGGAGAAATGACTCGATGCTGAAAAGAAGACTCTTCGTTGCCATCGCGGCCCTGGCCGCCACCGTCGGCTTCGGTTCGGTTGCGCAAGCCGATGCGCTCGGCGATATCGCCGCGCGCGGCGCGTTGCGCGTCGCGGTTCCCCAGGATTTCCCGCCGTTCGGCAGTGTGGGACCAGACATGGCGCCGGTCGGTTACGATATCGACATGGCCAATCTCATTGCCGAGAAACTGGGCGTGAAGGTCGAACTCGTACCGGTCACCAGCGCCAACCGTATTCCATACCTCCAGACCAACAAGGTCGATCTGGTTATTTCCAGCCTCGGCAAGAACCCCGAGCGCGAGAAGGTGATCGATTTCTCGACCGCGTACGCGCCGTTCTTCAACGGCGTTTTCGGACCTGCCGAATTCGCCGCCGCGAAGCCGGAGGAACTCGCGGGCAAAGTGGTCGGCGTCACTCGCGGCGCAGTCGAGGATCTGGAGCTGACGAAGATCGCGCCGACCGACACGGTCATCAAGCGCTATGAGGACAACAACGGCACGATTTCTGCCTTCCTTTCCGGACAGGTCGAAGCGGTCGCGACCGGCAATGTCGTTGCCGCGGCCATTCTCGCGAAGAATCCGCCGAAGCGGCCGGAGCTCAAGTTCCTCATCAAGAATTCGCCCTGTTACATCGGGCTCAGCAAGGAGCAACCGGCGCTGCTCGAAAAGGTCAACGGCATCATTGCCGCCGCCAAGGCCGACGGTTCGCTGAACGCCATTTCGCAGAAATGGCTCGGAGCCGATTTGCCCGCCGACCTCTGATCAGCCGGGGCGCCATCCCGTGCTGGGTCACCAGAGCCGGATGGCGTCACTGATGCCTTTGCCAAACAGGGGTGCGCCTTTGAATTATCAATTCGAATTCGGCTGGCTCGCCGAATATTATCCGCAGATCGTCAAGGGGATCGGGATCACGATCGAACTGATCGCGGTCGGCGCCGTTGCCGGCATTTCCCTTGGCATTTTCTGCGCCTGGGTCAGGGCGCTCGGCCCTGCCTGGTTGAAGCCGATCGTCGCGCTATACGTCGAACTGATCCGCAACACGCCGTTCCTGATCCAGCTCTTCTTCATCTTCTTCGGGTTGCCGTCGCTCGGACCGCAGCTTAGCGAATTGCAGGCGGCCAATATCGCCATGGTCGTCAATCTTGGTGCCTATAGCTGCGAAATCATCAGGGCCGGTATCCAGGCGACGCCGAAGGGCCAGTTCGAGGCGGGCGCCAGCCTCGCCATGACGCGTTTCGAGACCTTTCGACATGTGGTTCTCGTGCCGTCGCTTCAGCGGATCTGGCCGGCGCTCTCCTCGCAGGTCGTCATCGTCATGCTCGGATCCGCCGTCGTTTCGCAGATCGCCGCGGAAGACCTGACCTTCGCGGCGAACTTCATCCAGTCGAGGACCTTCCGCGCCTTCGAGGCCTATATCGTCTCGACGGCCGTCTATCTGGCGCTTGCGGTGCTGCTTCGCCAGGTGCTGGCGATCGTTGGCGGGCTCATCTTCCCGAGGAGGGCAGCGCGATGATCGAGTTCACGATCTGGGACATTTTGCGAAACCTGCTGCTTGCCACCCGCTGGACTGTGGTTCTGTCACTCGTCTCTTTTGTTGGCGGCGGCATCGTCGGGTTGGGCCTCCTTTTCCTGCGCATCAGCAAACGCGCGTGGCTGCGGTCGCTGGCGAAGTATTATATCGAGCTCTTCCAAGGCACGCCGCTCCTGATGCAGCTCTTCATCGCCTTTTTTGGGCTTGGCCTTTTCGGCATCGACGTTCCTGCCTGGCTTGCCGCCGGACTGGCGCTGATCCTCTGGTCAGCTGCCTTTCTCGGAGAAATCTGGCGCGGCTGCGTCGAGGCGATCGCCAAAGGGCAATGGGAAGCGTCCGCCAGCCTCGGCATGGGCCGCTTGCAGCAGATGCGCTACGTCATCCTGCCGCAGGCAATGAAGATCGCCGTTCCACCAACGGTCGGTTTTTCCGTTCAGGTCATCAAGGGCACGGCGCTGACCTCGATCATCGGTTTCGTCGAACTGTCGAAGGCCGGGACCGTTGTCACCAATGCCACCTTCCAGCCTTTTACGGTCTACGGCCTCGTTGCCCTTATCTATTTCGCGCTCTGCTGGCCGCTCTCCAAAAGCAGCCAGATTCTCGAAAGGAAGCTCAATGTCGCTCATCGAAATCACTGAAGTCCGCAAAAGCTACGGCGCGAACGAGGTCCTGAAGGGCATCAATCTCGATGTCGAGCCGGGCGAGGTGATCGCCATCATCGGCAAGAGCGGTTCGGGCAAGTCGACGCTCTTACGCTGCATCAACGGCCTTGAGACGATCAGCAACGGCTCAATCTCCGTTGCGGGCGCTCAGCTTCACGACGATGAAGTGCACCTGAAGGCGCTGCGCCTGAAGGTCGGCATGATCTTCCAGCAGTTCAATCTCTTTCCGCATCTGACGGTCGGTAGCAACGTCATGCTGTCGCAGACGGTGGTCAAAAAAACGGCGAAACCGGAGGCGGAGACGATGGCGCGCAGGATGTTAGAGCGCGTCGGCCTGGAGCAAAAATTCGACGCCTATCCGGACGAGCTCTCCGGCGGGCAGCAGCAGCGCGTGGCGATCGCAAGGGCACTTGCGATGCAGCCGATGGCGCTGCTTTGCGACGAGATCACCTCGGCGCTTGATCCGGAATTGGTCGCCGAAGTGCTGGCGGTCGTGCGCGAGCTTGCCGCCGAGGGCATGACGCTGCTGATGGTGACGCATGAGATGAAGTTCGCCCGTGACGTCTGCTCGCGCGTCGTCTTCATGCACCAGGGCCGTGTGCACGAGATCGGGCGGCCGGAAGAGGTCTTCGCCAATCCGCAGACGCCGGAGCTGAGGCAGTTTCTAGGCGTGCATTGAGAACGTCGCTCGGCGGCCGACTCCGGCAAGCAGGTGCTGGTCGCAGGAGCGGCAGGACGGGATTTGCCTGTGCACGGCCAGCACTCTTCGGCGTTTGAAGGGCCTGCAGTTCAATTCCCGTTCAAGGCGACGGATTGTTGGTTGCTACGCTAGCCTTGGTATTCTCGGTCCGTAGCAAGGCCTGGCACGTTCCTGCCGGAGAGCCAATGCAGCTTACATGCAGGAATCCGCAGATTCCTGCATGGGCAGTTTTGATGGAACCACCGCTACGTCGACAGCGTCTTCTTCGGTCAGGTCTTGCCAATCGATCATTGGTTTCCCTCCTTTTGCGACGTGCTCATTTGCGATGATAGCTCGTCACGGCAGCCGAACTTCAGGCCTTGCGAAGAGGAGCAGGGGCTTCAGCAGGCACTGATGGCAGGTTCCTACCGCGTGCGAGTTCCGAGCGCTGTCGCGCATAGTTCGGAGCTGTCGTCGGGTAGTCAGCGGGGAGCTTCCACTTTGCGCGATACTGCTGCGGCGTCAGACCGTACTTCGCCATCAGGTGGTGTCTGAGCGATCTGAATTTCTTGCCGTCCTCCAATTCGGTTCCTCTCAACTTCATCGTCCTTTCGTGGCGCGGCGGGGTAGGCATCGAACTTCAGAGATCAAGAGTGCGGCTGGGGGCTTGTAACCGCGCGCTCGCTTCTGCTGCCAACAAAAGGAAGTGTCCGATCGCCTGACGCTCAATCTTGAACAGATCAATGCCCAGGACGAGGCGTCACCACGATGTCTAGGACCTTGGTCCGACTCGGTAATGGCAAAGGTCTCAGACAGGTGGCGAGCGAAACCTCTGACGCAGATTGGAGTTGTCAGCTCCGAGCGGCACCCTCGTCAGCCGCTCAGGTGCGGGAGGGTCTCAGAGCTGCCTAAGTCGTCCATTCCACGCAGCTCTGAGGCTCCACCGCCGTACAGCCCTCGACACCAGAAAGGATTTGGTTGATGCGCGACAGAGACGATTCCGGGCTGCCGGAACAAAGAGCATCCACCGGCCTGCCCCTGAGCATCATGCTTCCATCAATAGTCCTTGTTCTGACCCTGGAGTGGCCGCTAAGCTAAGTGCGGTAATTCCGTGGTTAGAAATTGGTTAACGGAAGCGAGGCGGCTTCTCGCTTCCGCACCCTGATCATTCGGGGGAGGCGCGAGGGGCAGGATCAACGGCGACGCCGAGTGGGGGGCATAACACCTCGGTCGGTGCGCCGCTGTCGTTGATCGACTACAACGCGAGGTCCGGCCCGCCTGCGCTTATGTAGGTTTTCTGTTCCGTTGCTACTCAGAGCCCAGCTTCACCAGCCCGCATGCAGTGCGACTCTCACTGCAGCGGACAGCCCGTGCGGTTCCTCACGCCAATTCCGGCTCTTTATCTTTTCCTTACGCGGCCGTCCAATGATCCCAATCGATATTTGACCCGAGGCTGGGGCATCATCCGGGTGACACTGACAATCGGAGAATGCCCATGTCGGACATCCTTTTCGTTGCCGCCGGCATCGCAGGTTTTGTCGTGCTTGCGGTGTACGCACGCGCGCTCAGCCGGCTTTAGGAGGGATCGATGATCGAACCCCTTGTCGGCCTGTTCATCGCCATTGCGCTCGCCGCCTACCTCGTCGTGACGCTCGTCCGGCCGGAGCGGTTCTAGCGCGTCCCTTCCGGAGATTTCCCATGACTCTCGTCGGCTGGCTGCAGATCAGCCTGTTCTTTCTCGCCGTTCTTGCCGTCATCAAGCCGCTGGGGCTCTACATGGCGCGGGTGTTTTCCGGCGAACGCAACATTTTCTCTCCCATCTTCGCTCCCGTCGAGCGGTGCCTCTACGCAGCGGCGGGCGTTGACCCGGCGAAGGAGCAGGGCTGGCTCGGTTACACCTTGTCCGTGCTGGCCTTCAGCTTCGCCGGCTTCGTCTCGCTCTACGCGATCCTGAGGCTCCAAGCGTGGCTGCCCTTAAACCCGCAGGGCTTCGGCAATGTGCCCTCGGATCTCGCCTTCAACACGGCCGTCAGTTTCGTCACAAATACCAATTGGCAGAACTATGCGGGCGAGACGACGATGAGCCATTTTAGCCAGATGATGGGCCTGACGGTGCAGAATTTTGTCTCGGCCGCGACGGGCATTGCCATGGCGCTCGCCGTCACGCGGGCCTTCGCCCGATCCGCCGTGCCGACAGTCGGGAATTTCTGGGTCGACCTTACGCGGGCGACGCTTTACGTCCTTTTGCCGATTGCCATCGTGCTGGGGCTCGCCTTCGTCGCCATGGGACTGCCGCAGACGTTCAAGGCTTCCATTGAGGCAACGACCCTCGAAGGGGCGAAGCAGACGATCGCGCTCGGCCCCATTGCAAGCCAGGAAGCGATCAAGCAACTCGGCACAAACGGCGGCGGGTTCTTCAACGTCAATGCGGCGCACCCCTTCGAGAACCCGACGGCGCTTTCGAACTACCTCAACATCTTCGCCATGCTGTCCGTCTCGGCGGCGCTGCTCTACACCTTCGGGCAGTTCGTCGGCAATCGCCGTCAGGGCTGGGCCTTCATTGCCGTCACCTTCGCCTTTCTGATCGCAAGCGTCGGCGTCGTCTACTGGGCAGAGGCGGCGGGTAATCCGATCCTCACCGCGCTCGGGCTCGACCCGGCGCTCGGCAATATGGAAGGCAAGGAGGTCCGCTTCGGCCAGGCGATGACGGCGCTTTATGCGACGGTCACGACGGGCCTTTCCGACGGCGGCGTCAACGGCATGCATGGCTCGTTCACCGGCCTTGGCGGTCTCGTCCCGATGTTCCTCATCCAGCTCGGCGAAGTGCTGCCCGGCGGCGTCGGCTCCGGGCTCTACGGCATGGTGGTCTTTGCGATCCTTGCCGTTTTCGTCGCCGGTCTGATGGTCGGGCGCACGCCGGAACTGCTCGGCAAGAAGATCGAGTCGCGCGAGATGAAGTACGCCATGTTCGCCGTGCTCATTCTGCCGCTCGCGATCCTCAGCTTCACGGCAATTTCCGCGGTCCTGCCTTTCGCCGTCGCCAGCGTCGGCACCGCCGGTCCGCATGGGCTGTCGGAAATCCTCTATGCCTTCACCTCTGCCGCCGGCAACAACGGTTCGGCCTTCGGCGGGCTCACAGGCAACACGCCCTGGTACAACACGACGCTCGGCATCGCGATGCTACTCGGCCGCTTCGCTTATGCAGTTCCGGTGCTCGCTATCGCCGGCTCGATTGCCGCCAAGACGCGCGTGCCGGCTTCGAAGGGCACCTTCCCGACCGACACGCCGCTCTTCGTCGGCCTCCTGATCGGCATCATCCTCATTCTCGGCGGGCTGCAGTTCTTCCCGGCACTCGCCCTCGGTCCGATCATCGAGCACCTCGCCATGCTCTCGGGCCAGACCTTCTGAAGGAAACCAGCATGTTCGAGAAACCAGCCGCGCCGCGCCTCTTCGACCCGGCGATCATCCTGCCGGCAGCGCAAGCCTCCTTCCTCAAGCTCGACCCGCGCCAGCTCGTCCGCAATCCGGTGATCTTCGTCACCGAAGTCGTGGCGGCGCTGGTCACCGCCTTCTTCATCCGCGATCTCCTTGCCGGAGGCGGCAGCCCGCTCTTTTCCGGCCAGATTGCCGCATGGCTGTGGTTCACCGTGCTCTTCGCTACCTTCGCCGAAGCCGTCGCCGAGGGGCGCGGCAAGGCGCAGGCCGACTTCCTCCGCCGCGCCAAGTCGGAGCTCACCGCACGCAAGCTCCTCTCGCCCGAAGGCCGGGAGACCGAGGAAATGCCGGCGACCATGCTGAAGGTCGGCGATCTCGTGCTCGTCGAGGCGGGCGATCTGATCCCGGGCGACGGCGAGGTTATCGAAGGCGTCGCCTCCGTCAACGAGAGCGCGATCACCGGCGAATCGGCGCCGGTGATCCGCGAAGCGGGCGGCGACCGCTCCGCCGTCACCGGCGGCACCCAGGTGATTTCCGACTGGATCAAGGTCCGCATCACCACCGCGCCCGGTTCCACCTTCGTCGATCGCATGATCGCGCTGATCGAAGGCGCGCAGCGGCAGAAGACGCCGAACGAAATCGCCCTGTCGATCCTGCTGTCCGGCCTGACACTGATCTTCGTGATTGCGGTCGTGACACTCTGGGGCCTCGCCGGCTATTCCGCGACCATCCTTTCGGTGACGGTACTTTCGGCGCTTGTCGTGACTTTGATCCCGACGACGATCGGCGGGCTGCTTTCGGCGATAGGCATCGCCGGCATGGACCGGCTGGTGCGCTTCAACGTCATCGCGACCTCGGGTCGCGCCGTGGAGGCGGCCGGCGACGTCGATACCCTGCTCCTCGACAAGACCGGCACGATTACCTTTGGCAACCGCATGGCAAGCGACTTCCTGCCGGTGCCCGGCGTCACGGAAACGGAGCTCGCCGACGCAGCGCTGCTTGCCAGCCTCGCCGACGAGACGCCGGAAGGCCGCTCGATCGTCGCGCTCGCGACCGGTGAGTTCGAGCGCCGCGCGCCTGATGCCGAGATGGATGCGATTATTCCCTTTGCGGCGGAAACCCGCCTTTCCGGCGTCGACCACGCCGGCCGCCGGCTGCGCAAGGGTGCGGTGGACTCGGTTCTGAAGTTCACCGGGCTCCCGGATGACAAGGTTCCGGCCGAGTTCCGTCAGGCCGTAGACAAGGTCGCCCGCACCGGCGGCACGCCGCTGGCAGTGGCAGACGGCAACAGGCTGCTTGGCGTCATCCACCTCAAGGACATCGTCAAGCCCGGCATCAAGGAGCGCTTCGCAGCACTCAGGGCGATGGGTATCCGTACTGTCATGGTGACCGGCGACAATCCGATCACCACCGCGGCGATCGCCTCCGAGGCCGGCGTCGACGATTTCCTCGCCGAAGCGACGCCCGAGGACAAGCTCGCCTATATCCGCAAGGAGCAGAAAGGCGGCCGGCTCATCGCCATGTGCGGCGACGGCACCAATGACGCGCCGGCACTCGCGCAGGCGGATGTAGGTGTTGCCATGCAAACCGGTACGCAGGCCGCGCGCGAGGCCGCCAACATGGTGGATCTCGATTCGAGCCCGACCAAGCTCATCGAGATCGTCGAGATCGGCAAGCAATTGCTGATGACGCGCGGCTCTCTTACCACCTTTTCGATCGCCAACGATGTGGCGAAATATTTCGCCATCATTCCGGCACTGTTCGTGACGACCTATCCGGCCCTTAGCGCGCTCAACCTCATGGGCCTCGCCTCGCCGCAGTCGGCGATCCTATCGGCCGTCATTTTCAACGCTCTGATCATCGTCGCGCTCATTCCGCTGGCGCTGAAAGGTGTCACGTACCGACCCGTCGGTGCGGCCGCCCTGTTGCGCCGCAATCTCCTGGTCTACGGCCTCGGCGGCATCCTGCTGCCCTTCGCCGGGATCAAAGTAATCGACCTCCTCGTCTCTACGCTCAATCTGGTGTGATCATGCTTCGTCAACTCCGCCCCGCACTTGTCCTTACGCTCGCGCTGACGCTGATTACCGGCTTTGTCTATCCGCTCGTGATCACCGGCGTGGCCCAGGCCCTGATGCCGGCCGAAGCGAATGGCAGCCTGACCCTGAAGAACGGTACCGTCGTCGGCTCCGATCTGATCGGCCAGAATTTCGTCTCGGAGAAGTATTTCTGGCCGCGACCCTCGGCGACCGGTCCCGAACCCTATAATGCCGGCGCCTCCGCCGGCTCCAATCTCGGCACCACCTCGGCCAAGCTCAAGGAGCGCGTGGCTGCCGACATCGAACGATTGCGCGCCGCAGGGGTGGCGGGGGAAATCCCCGCCGATGCCGGCACGGCATCCGGCTCCGGTCTCGACCCGCACATCTCTCCCGAATACGCCAGAGCCCAGATCGCTCGCGTCGCCAAGGCGCGCAGCCTGCCGGACGCCGACATCGCCGCCCTCGTCGATAAGGCTACCGAAGGGCGCCTCCTTGGCATCATAGGCGAGCCGCGCCTCAATGTGCTAGAACTGAACCTCGCCCTGGATGCCCTGAGGATCTGACCTGATTCGAGACGCTGCATGCCCGAGAATGATCGCGACCTTCCAAGGCGCCCGGATCCCGATGCTCTGCTGGCCCTGGCCGAGCAGGGAGGACGGGGAAAGCTGACGGTATTCCTCGGCGCCGCGCCCGGCGTCGGTAAGACCTATGCCATGCTGACGCGCGTGCGACGTCTCAAGGAGGAGGGCGTCGATATCGTCATCGGGCTTGTGGAGACCCATGGGCGCGCCGAAACCACTACGCTGCTCGAAGGGCTTGAGGTCCTGCCGCGCCGCGAAGTGATGCACAGCGGCCGCACTCTTCAGGAATTCGACCTCGACGCGGCATTGACGCGCCGTCCACGGATCATCGTCGTTGACGAACTTGCCCACACCAATCTTGGCGAAGGCCGCCATCCGAAGCGCTACCAGGACATCGAGGAACTGGTCGATGCCGGGATCGATGTCTGGACGGCGCTCAACATTCAGCATCTGGAGAGCCTGTCGGATGTCGTCGCCCAGATCGCCGGCGTGCCCGTGCGCGAAAGAATCCCCGACACCGTCCTGAACCGCGCCGACGACGTTCTGCTGGTCGATCTGCCGCCGGCTGAACTGATCGAGCGGTTGAAGGAAGGCAAGGTCTATGTTCCCGACAGTGCCAAGCGGGCGGTGGACCGCTTCTTCCGGCTCGGCAATCTGACGGCCTTGCGTGAACTGGCGCTCAGGCGCACGGCCGACCGGGTGGACGACCAGATGGTCGACTACCTCAAGCAGAATGCCATAGAGGGCCCATGGCCGGCCGGCGAAAGGCTTCTCGTCTGCATCGGGCCTGATCGGCTGTCGGAAAAGGTGGTAAGGACGGCAAGCCGGATTGCTTCGGGGCTGAATGCGGACTGGATCGTCGTTTCCCTCGAACGTGCGGACCAGGAGTCGGGCGATCGCGAAGCCATGCGGCAGCTCGACCAGACCTTCCACCTGGCAGAGCAATTGGGCGCCGAAACGCGCCGCGTCGTCGGCAATGATTTCGTCGAGGAAATCCTCAAGCTGGCGAGGCGCGAGCATGCGACGCAGATCGTCATCGGCACGCGGCGCCACCGCTTCCCGTTGCGGCTCTTTCGCCGCTCCCTGCCCGACGCGCTGGCGGCGCGGGCGTCGGGGATCGGCATTCACCTCATCACCGATAAGGACAAGGCGGAAGCACGGCCAAAACGAGAACGGAAATGGATGTCGCGCAAAGCCGCCTGGCGCGCGCTCGCCATCGCCGCCGGCACCGCCGGCGCGGCCACAATTCTCGGGCTCGTGATCGAGCAATTTATCATCCTGCAGAATATTTCCCTTCTGTATTTGCTCGCGGTGCTCGCTTCCGCCATTTATGCCGGCTACGCCGCCGCACTCGCTGCCGCGTTGTTCTCCGTCCTCGCCTATAATTTCTTCTTCATCGAACCGATCGGGACCTTCACGGTCGCCGAGCCGCACGAGGTTTTCGCGCTGTTCGTTTTCCTGGCGGCCGCGGTGCTTGCCGGCGGCCTCGCCTCGCGCGTTCGTGAACAGGCGAAGGCGGCAGGGAGCAGGGCAACGGCGACGCAGGCGCTCTATGATTTTTCCCGCAAGCTGTCGGCCACCGCCAATGCCGAGGATGTGCTGTGGGCGGCTGTCACCCAGATGCAGACCACACTGAGACGCAACGCCGTGCTGCTGCTGCCGGAAGGAGGAGACATCACCTTGAAAACGGCCTGGCCGCCCGACACCGAGCTCGACGTCACCGACACGATGGCGGCGCGCTGGGCTTTCGAGAAGAAGGAGCCGGCCGGCAACGATACCGGTACGCTGCCCAACAGCCCGTTCCAATTCCGACCGCTCGTGACCCCGCATGGCGTCGTCGGCGTTTGCGGCTTCGTGCAGCAGGACAAGCCGCTGGAGATAAATGAGGAGCGGGCGCTTGCGGCGATCCTTGACCAGACCGCGATCGCCGTGGATCGTGCTCGGCTTTCCCGCGAGAGCCTCGATCAGGCTGCGCAGCTCGAGGGGGACAAGTTTCGCGCCGCACTGCTCTCCTCCATGTCGCACGATCTGAGAACGCCGCTGGCGACAATCACTGGCGCAGTGACGAGCCTCCTACAGTTCGGCGACCGAATGCCCGCCGACAGTCGGCACGATCTCTTGAAATCGATCGAGGAAGAAAGCGAGAGGCTGACGCGCTTCGTCGCCAACCTGCTTGACATGACTCGCATCGAAGCCGGAACGGTGAATGCCAAGCGTGACTGGGTCGATGTCGCCGATGTCGTTCGTTCGGCCGCGGAGCGAGCGCGAAAGTATTTCCCCGACCGCGTCTTTGAAACGAGCATCTCTGCCGATCTGCCGTTCATACGCGGCGATAGCGTGTTGCTCGGCCAGGTGCTCTTCAACCTGCTCGACAACGCGAACCGCTTCGGCGGCGATGAGCCGGTCAGCATCTACGCCCGACGCGAGGGCGACGAGCTCGTTCTTGCTGTGACCGACCTCGGCAAAGGCATCCCGCCGGGCGACCTCCAACGCGTCTTCGACAAGTTTTTCCGCAAGGGAAAACCGGACGGCCGTTCGCTCGGGACGGGGCTCGGGCTTGCGATAGCCAAGGGCTTCATTGAGGCGATGGGTGGGCAGATCAAGGCCGAAAGCCCTGCAGTCCGGCGGCGCGGCACGCGCATTTCCATGCGCTTGCCGGCGGCCGAGCATCAGCTACCGGAGAAGGAATAGCGATGAACGGTGCACGCATTCTGGTGGTCGATGACGAACCACAAATTCAGCGGTTCCTCCGTCCTGCCCTCGGGGCTGCCGGATACGAAGTGGCCGAGGCGATGACCGGCGGCGAGGCGCTGAAGACCGCTGCGACGAGCGTGCCCGATGTAATCATCCTTGATCTCGGTCTGCCGGACATGGACGGCAAAGACGTCGTCGCCAATATACGCGCCTGGTCGAATGTGCCGATCATCATTCTTTCGGCGCGTGATCGGGAAAGTGAAAAGGTCGCAGCACTCGATCTCGGTGCTGACGATTATATCGAGAAGCCTTTCGGCATCGGCGAGTTGACCGCACGCATCCGCACGGCGTTGCGCCATCGTATCCAGGTGGAGGGCGGCCAAACAAGCCTTGCTGCCGACGGATTGACCATCGATATCGTGAAGCGGCTGGTGAGCCGTGACGGCAAAGCGCTGCGGCTGACGCCGAAGGAATACGATCTGCTCGTCATGCTGGCGCGTCACGCCGGCCGCGTTGTCACGCACAAGATGCTGCTCACCTCGGTGTGGGGTATCGCGCACGGCGAAGACTTGCACTACCTCAGAGTCTTCATAGGACAACTCCGCAGCAAGATCGAACGCGATCCGGCCGACCCGAGGATCATCCGCACGGAGCCGGGCGTTGGCTACCGCTTTATCGGCGACGAAGATTGACACAGCCAGGTTGATCCTGGGCGACAAGCTGGTCTGGATCAGACGATCACTTGCTCGCCGAGCTCGACGACCCGGTTTGCGGGAAGATGGAAGTAGTCGGTTGGATCGATCGCCGACTCCGCCATCGCGATGAATAGCTTGTCTTGCCATTTCGGCATGTCCGACTGCGGGTCTGCGACCAGCTTGCGCCGGCCGAGATAGAACGACGTGGTCCGCCCATCGGCCGCTTCGGCGGAGGGCTGTCATCCGTTCGTGCGGACGATCTCGGCGGGATCCCGCTGCGGGCGCTGATAGCACGCAACGGCGCCGTCGACTGGGACGCGGTCGATGACGTTGTCTTCGGCTGCGCCAATCAGGCTGGTGAGGATAACCGTAACGTCGCCCGCATGTCCGCGCTGCTCGCAGGACTGCCTGTAGGGGTGACCGGGACGACGATCAACCGTCTTTGCGGGTCGGGGATGGACGCCATCCTAACCGCCGCCCGCGCCATCGCGGCGGGCGAGGCGGAGCTGATGGTTGCAGGCGGGGTGGAAAGCATGTCCCGCGCACCCTTCGTCATACCCAAGGCGGACAGCGCCTTTTCTCGCCAAGCCGAGATCCATGACCCCGCGATCGGCTGGCGCTTCGTCAACCCCGCCATGCAGGCGGCCTACGGCAGCGATTCCATGCCACAGACGGGGCAATCGCGGCTTTAATGTTGCGATGGCAGCGCTGGTTGGTGGCCTGTGTTTTTCCCGGTCGACAGTATCCGACATACCGCTTCCTGATCGAGCGGGCGGTCTTCCCGATATAGACAACTTGGTCATCACGCACGAAGGCGTAGAGCGCGTTAGGGCGTCCAGCAGGACCTCGCTCGCTGAGGCGTCTGCGCCGTCAAGATCGTAAGCAATGGAATCCGCTTTCGGCTGCCATTTGCCTACGTCGACGAAGCCGAGGTTCAGGAGAAGGGCTTAAAGGGTGACAAAAACCGCTTGCGTCTTAGGGGGCAATGGTATGGACCCCGCCCTCGCGGCGCGGTGGAATCTCGAACGTCAACTGCGATGAAGGAGGATATCATGCAGGTCGTTCGGATAGGTTTGGATTTGGCGAAGTATGTCTTCGAGCTCCACGGCGTCGACAAGCACGGGAAAGTCGTTGTGCGAAAGAGGCTGCGTCGCGATGCGGTGTCCCGCTTCTTCGCCAATTTGCCGGCGTGTCTGGTCGGCATGGAGGCTTCGAACGGGGCGCACTACTGGGCTCGCGTGCTCACCGAGCTCGGCCATCAGGTGCGGCTGATCAGCCCTCAGTTCGTGACGCCATACGTCAAGTCGAACAAGAACGACCGGAACGATGCGGAAGCGATCTGCGAAGCGGCCGGCCGGCCGTCAATGCGCTTTGTGCCACGGAAATCGACCGATCAGCTGGCGGTGCAAGCCGTCCATCGCATTCGCCGGCGTCTGGTCGCCGACCGGGTCAGGCTCGTCAACCAGATTCGCAGTCTTCTGTCCGAGCATGGGATTGTCATTGCCCGTGATATCGCGCAGCTGCGGCGCGGCCTTGCCTTCATCGTGGGGAGCGTCAATGACGGCCTCAGCGAGAGGGTCCAAGCGCTGATGAGGGAACTGCAGGCGGAGTTGGCCGAGCTTGATGCCCGCATTGCAACCTATGACCGGCGGATAAGGGAAATCTTCCGCACCAGTGAGCAGTGCCAACGGCTTGGCAAGATCGAAGGCATCGGCCCTGTGACGGCAACGGCCTTGATCGCCGCCGTCGGCGATAGAAGCTGCTTCAAGAACGGCCGTCAGTTCGCGGCCTGGCTTGGCCTGGTGCCGAAGCAGCGATCCAGTGGAGGGCGAGCCCGCTTGTTCGGCATCAGCAAACGCGGCGATCGCTATCTGCGTACACTGATGATTCATGGCGCTCGCGCCGCTTTAAGCCGGGCTGGCGGCAAGCAGGACCCACGAAACCTCTGGCTCGGCAAGATGCGGCAACGGCGGCACCCCAATGTCGCGGCCGTTGCGCTTGCCAACAAGAATGCGCGGATCGTGTGGGCTATGCTCTCGGGCGACACGGCTTACGAGCCCGCGCTGTCGGTGAAGGCGGCCTGAGCCCAAGCCGCGAATAAGCAAAGGAGGTCTCACCCGGCAATTGCAGCAAATGGCAGGAGATGGAAAAACGGTCACCCCGTCGCTTCCCCAACCTGATCTGTGGACCGGCATGGCGTTAGCCAATGTCATGGGGGCTTTGAGGTGGAAGCGGGCGAAAAGCCATCGAGGCTCGCGGCGAAGACGTTGTCCAGCCGCATCACGAAGCCGGATATACGTCAGCAGTTGTGACCATCTATCCTGATCCAGCCGAATGTTGCAATCGGGCGGGGGTCCATATACGTCCACAGATGGACAGCAGCCCTCCACGCGAAGGCATGGAACGGCTTGAATGCGGACTTTCAAGACGTTCGGATTGGCGGCTGGTAGGGACAAGGTCGACCCAATGCAGTCGTCACTCGTCGACAACACAATGGCGCAAGTGTCCACTTACAGCGGACTTTGGGTCTCCTGGCGAGTTTCGCGTAGGCCGAGCCCGAGAATCGGCCCCTGTTGAACGACAACGAAGGCGCGACATTGCTATCATTGCTATGGTCCACACCCAACGTGATGCCAGGCGAGGCAACGCCGAGGCCACCCGGCGGGCTCTCAGCTAAAGACACCACACTGGCGCTCAGGCTGACCGCGTTGGCGGGAAGTCAATGGCACCCTTGGCCACCGGCTGTCGCGGCTCCGCTATTGAGCGGTCGCCACGTCGCCAACTCGTTCGATCTCGCTCGGCCTCCATTCCTTGGTGAAGAAGGGCTCGAGCGGGCTGTAGAGGCGCAGGAGCGTGAACCAGCCCTTGCCGGGCATGGTCTGGATCCAGTTGCCGCGCGGGACGTCCTTGGGCTGCTGGGGTGCAAACCAGATCGTCGTCGAACCATCGGCACTGGCTTCGGCGGCGGGTGAGGGATAGTTTTGGCTGCCGGCACGGGGATAGCGCTGCGGCGTCTGGAGCATGGAGCGCGTCTGGTTGTCATAGAGCGTGAACGACCAGAAGGCGGCGGCGGGAATGTTGGGCGGCAGCGTCACCTTGTAGGTCTTGGCGCCGTCGAAATAATTCTTTTCTGCGTCGACAAACGCCATCAGGTACTGGGACCCGACTTTCGGAACGCGCATAATCGAGGCCTCGTCATGCCTATCCGCGATCACCTGGTCCGGCCGAGATTTGAGCCTTACGGCAACGGCGGCGGGCAGAATGCTCATCAACAGCGATTCCGATCGTTGGAATTCGAACTCCGCCACAACCTCGGCTTTCGAAGCCTCGCGTACCGCATAAAATACGATGGCGAAGAGAATGATCATCGCCGCGCTGACGGCGCCAATGAAGCCGCCCAGCATCGCCGCCTCGCTGAGGAGACCGCCATTCTTGGGAGCGAACATCTCTAATGTTATGATCAACGCCAAGGCACACGCCGTGACCGTCACGAGAAGTCCGACCGACTCGACCCCTACGATCAGCACCGCGCCGGCGCCGTAGATGAGATAAAACATCTGCATGCCGGTGTCGGTGCCGAGCAGGAAACAGACGACGAAGGTGGCCGGAAGGTTCACCATGGCGAGGGCGATGACCGCCGCGCGCGGCCCAACCCGATGCAGCACCGGAATTGCGGCGACGACGATTCCTGCCACAAGGTCTATGCTCGCGACAGTGCGCAGCTCCGGGTCAGGGAAGTACAGGACGGCGAAAGACAGCCACAACAGCGCCGAACTCCAACAGGCAAGGTTGGAGACGCGCAGCCGCCTGGCGACTTTGCCCGCATATCGTTCAGTTCCGAAGTCGAACGCGTCAGCGAGGCGCACAGGATCTCCCCACACGAGCTTGGGCGAACTCCATTTCGGTGCAGAGTTTCACGCCCAGGATTATTGTGGCCAGCTTACTACAAATCCCTGCACCACGCCGGGCGAGAGCGGACATCAACGCGCGTCGGGAAGCTTGCGACGTGCCCCCCGTCCCGTTGATGTTGTGGCGACGCCCGATTATTCTTCAGTTGCTCATCCACTTTGGGGTACGCAATGAGGCGCGGTCGGATTTTCGTTTTCGGTGGCGGCGTCGTGCTGCTGGCGGCGGCCGCGCTATTCCTCGCCAACCTGTCGCAGGTTTCCCCGGAGGCGATCCAGTCCTCCGTCATACGGACGCCCGAACTGATCGACCGCGCGTGGGTGCTTCCGGTGGCGGCCACCTTCAAGTCGAGCGTCACGTGGCAGTCGAACGGTTCGCGATGTGGGCCTGCAAGCGTAGCGAACATTCTCCGCTCGATGGGCGAGGAGGAGACCACCGAAGCCGCAGTCCTCGACGGCACAGGAAAATGCTGGACGGGCATTTGCATCATGGGGCTGACCTTGGATGAACTCGCAGAGGTCGCCCGGACAAAAACCACGCGGAAAGTTGTGGTCCTTCGCGATCTCACGAGTGAGGAGTTCCGCGAGCACATGAAGCGGACGAACGATCCGACCCGCCGGTACATCATAAACTTCAGTCGCGAGAAGATATTCGGCGCCGGCGTTGGTCACCACTCGCCTATTGGAGGGTATCTGGAGGCCGAGGACATGGTTTTCGTCCTCGATGTGAATGAAGACTACCAGCCGTGGCTGATCGAGCGCGAGCGGCTGTTTTCGGCGATGGACACCGCGGATGGGCACATAAAGCGCGGGCTGTTACTTATCGGAGAATAGATTGCGTGCGCTATGACGCGCACATCGCGATGTCGAACCTTCAGGACGCGCCGCTGGCATGAATCTTCACGGACGCGAAGTTCCGGAGGGTGGCAGAACGTTCGGTAGGGCGCCGCAAGGTCTGCAACGGATCAGATCTGTCGTTGCACCAGGTCAACTGAAGGTCCCCTTCTGACATTCCTAGCCTTGAAGCTTCCAGTCCTTTTTCGTGAAGGGTTTCGGGCGCCGGCAGGCGTACGAGAGTCACCGAGGAAGGAACCCGCGGGCGGCAGGCGATGCGATAGCTATGGGGATTTCGGACTTCCGCCTGTTTCGTCGATGGCGCAACCGTCGTCAGGAAGCGCCGGGATGGATCCGGCTAGGCGACTTTGTTGTGCCCTCGCGCGGTGTTGTTGGTTCGTCGCGCGTCTGGACGCGCACCTTTTACTCTCGATCATCGGCGTGGACGCGTGTGGGCCGCTCGCCGGAGGCTGAGTGCCTGCGGCGGATGGTCGGACCGTGCCATGCCGGGTCATGAGGCAGTCTCCCGGTCCGGTGGGGTTCTGTTCGGCGGACCACGCGGCTGCCTCCACCGTTCGAACATCTCGATGATAATCATGCGTCCGCCGCAGCATGGGCATGGCGGACGGAAGTCGTCCGGTTCGTCCGGGGTATCGTCATCAGGTGGCGCGGCGACGTTCAGCAGTTCGCGAGCGAGCGCGAGGCTGGCCTTGCGGGCGGAGCCGGCGAGCAGGCCGTAGTGCCGAAGGCGGTGGAAGCCACGCGGCAGAACATGGATGAGGAAGCGGCGGATGAACTCGTCGGTTGCGAGCCTCATCACCTGCTGACGGTCGGCGCTGTGGCGGCGATAGTCCTTGTAGCGGAAGGTGATGCTGTCCTTGTCGAAGCGGATGAGGCGGCTGTTGGAGATCGCGACCCGATGGGTGTAGCGCGACAGGTAGGCAAGCACGGCCTGAGGCCCGGCGAAAGGCGCCTTGGCATAAACCACCCAGCGCTTCTTCCGGACGGGTTTGCCGAGCAAGTCGGAGTCGATCCCCGCACATTTGAACTGTACGCCCCGGATGAGACCAGGGCCACCGGGGTACTGGACGACGGGCGGGATCAGGTCTGCGCAAACACTGGACGTTTGCGATGCGCGCACCCAAGGTCGCGAGGCGACCCCTTGCGGCCGTAGGGGACGAGGACCGGGAGTGGCTCGATTGAGCCCCCTTTGCTGCCGTTCGAGGTCGATCCGAGGAACGTGCGGTATGTGCTAGAATGCGGCCGAAGGCGGAACGCGACAGACGCACTGCGAGGGGCGGTGTGATCGAACCGGAATTCGCGCGACCGAGTGCCAACGTTGTGCTCTTGGAAGGGGAGACGAGGACGATGCCGACACCAGAGCAACCCGGTCTAATAGTTCGACAGAAATCCCCACCGAACATCGAGTTTCCGTTTGCGTCGCTCTCCGATTGGCTGATCCCAACCGAGCTGTTCTCGTGCGAAACCATTTCGCGTCGCCGGACCTCGATGCGCGAGACTGGAGATTGCGCGTTGGCGGGGCGGTGGAGCGGCCAATCGAACTTGACCTCGACAGCATCAAGGCGATGCGGAGCACGACTTTCACCGCCGTCGTCGAGTGCGCAGGAAACGGGCGCGTCTACTATGTGCCGCCGAAGGAGGGGTTGCAGTGGCAGAACGGAGCCGTCGGCAATGCCGCGTGGACAGGTGTTCTTCTGCGCGAGATTTTGGAAATGGCGGGCGTTAAGCGAACCGCACGTGAAGGCGTTGACGCGCGATCACGGCTACCCGCTACGCGCGGTCGTAGGTGGCTGGTTCGGCATGGCTTGGGTCAAGTGGATCACGCATATCACGGTTGTGGAGCAACCGTTCCTTGGCTACTGGCAGGCGCGCGACTATTTCCGTTGGGAGCGCAGCCTCGGGGAACCGAGGCTGGTCCCGCTTGCGGAGATGGAGGTCAAAGCGCAGATCGCGCGTCCCGTGCAGGGGGCGCATCTCATCGCCGGCCAACCGTATCGGATTTTCGGAGCCGCCTGGAGCGGAGAGGCTGTTATCCGGCAGGTGCAGGTCTGCACCGGAGATGGCAGGGGCTGGCGCGAGGGAAGGCTCCTCGAACCAGAACGTCCCTTTGCATGGCGCTTGTGGGAGTACGTGTGGACCCCTGAAGAAGTCGGGCGATATATACTGCGATGTCGCGCGATCGATGGGGCGGGGTGCGTGCAGCCCGAGCTCCCGCGTTCCGACTGCGAGAGCTACGCGGCCAATTGGATCGTTCCGGTGGAGGTTACGGTCGTTCCCGAGCCACAGACATACGAGGAGGAATTCGTGATCTAATCACCCGCACGGGGCGGAATGGCGACTTGGCGCAACTGCGACCCGCGTTGTCACTGCGTCATGTCCGCTTTGCGGCGACAGCGACCGGTGGCTCGATGACCATTATGAGGGCGCACAGCGGTCGTTCGTTAAGCGTGGCGGGAACGGCCGGACCGGGCTCGATCAAGGCGTTCATCGCGCCCTTCACCGATGACCGCAGAGGTCGTTCTTCCCGTGAACAGGTGTGGACGCAGCTCACCACCGCCTTGTTATTGGGCAAGCAGCAAGCGAAAACCTAATCCCGCAGTTTGAATTCCGCAACGAACTCGGCGCCGTCGGGATGGAGCATCAATTCGGACGTGCCGTCCAGGGAATGGCTAAACACGCCCTCCAACACTTGCGAGCCGTAGCCCTTGCGAGCGGGGGCGGTATCGATCTCGCGGCGGTTCTCTCGCCAGCGAAAACTGACATGTGTTCCATTGCTCTTTTGTCGGTGCGCTGTCCAAGTTATCTTCAGCCGGCCTTCGGGCGAGGCCCAGGCGCCGTGTTTTACCGCATTCGTGGCCAGTTCGTGGATCGCCATGGCAAATGCTTGCGTGGCCTCGCGCGACATGGTGACGTCCGGGCCTTCGAGGTGGTAGTTTTCTCCCTCATGGCCGCCTTGGGCTTCCAACTCCAAGCGCAGAACCTCAGCCATGAGGACATCGTGCGCAGGTGCGCGCATCAGCAGGTCCTGGGTCCTGGAGAGGGCGCCGAGGCGAGTGGCAAAACTGTCGCGAAACTCATCAAGGGAGTGACTTTCGCGCAGGCTGCGATTGGCCAGCGCGTTCACGCTCGCCAGGACGTTCTTCACCCGGTGATGCAGTTCGCCCATGAGTGTTTGCTGCTGCGCCTCTATCCGACGCTGTTCGGTGACGTCGCGGATCGCCAGCAGGATCAGGTCGAGATGGTCGAGACGGCGGCCATTGAGGAGCATGATGCGCCGTCCGACCGTTTCGAAGTCGTGTTCTACCTCGACATCATCAAAAGCATTGTTGTCGGGGAGAACGTCCTCCAGGAGCTCCTTCAGTTTCGTAATGTCCCATTGCCGGTTACCGAGTTCGTACACCAGCCGACCTTCAGTGTCGGATGGGGAGACCTGAAACAGGTCATAGAAGGTCTGGTTCGCCCTGACGACTCTCAGATCCCAGCCGAGCACCAGCAGTCCTTCGCGAACGCTGTCGATCAGCTTTTCCAGGAACTCCCGATGGCCTTCGAGTTCGAACCGGGCCTGCTCCGCTTCCGTTCGATCGGAAACCGTGAGCAGGATCAGTTCCGGACGCCCATCATCCGCCGCTATCCTTCGGGCGTTCAGGATCATGACGCGCCGCCCGATATCAGGAAACTTGTGCTCGATCCGATAGCCTTTCACCATCGCACGCTCGGGCAGGACCTGCTCCAGGAGCCCGCGCAACTGGGGCATGTCCCATTGACCATTGCCCAGCCGATATATCCGCTGGCCGCGCGTCTCCTCGGCTGTGACGCCGAACGTCTCGCAATATGCGGAGTTGACATCGGCGATGGTGAGATTGGAAGTGAGGATTAGCAACGGCTGGTCAAGCGTCTCGACGATCGCTTCGGCAAGCCCCGCCAAACCGAAGCGCTGCCTTGCGTCACCCGCATTCCCAGCGCTGTCGTTCCCGCCGCTCATGTTTCATAATGTGGCACCTATTTTGCGAGAGTCTAGATAATTGTGGGAGCATTAGGATCTCTCCGCATCTGCCAGGACTCGAGCGCTGCTTTGGCAGTCAGCACCGGAAATTCCGAACTCTACCTGTGAATGACAGCACTGGGTCGATTCTTCGCGTTCTCCACCAGACGCGTCGGTGGCAGTCGTTGCGTGCCTCCCTATCCTGCGATATCGCAAATGTCGGATTCGGAGACATCGCTCCAATCCGGGAGTTGCGATCAAGTCGTTGCAGCGAAGCAAGTGTTCAGGCGCTCAATTTACTACCTCCACAGCTCTCAATGACAGCTTGCGCATCCTGAAGATCGAGCGACCCTTGGCCGTTTGAGAAACAGCCGAGGAGCGGCATGAGCAGCTCGCAAGCCTCTGCTCTACGACCCTTTGCTCCCCAATGCCGGGCCAAACTCACCGCCGAGCGCAGTTCCCACATCTTGGCACCCTGCATGCGGGCGACGTCCAAGGCACGGCGGAAGCACGCCTCGATTTCGGCAGAATCGCACTCCGAGTCCGATGATATGAGCTCGCCCTTGAGCCGATGCAGCTCCGCTTCGCACCAGCAGTTGTGAGTGCGCTCGACAATGGTAAGCGCCTCGTCAATCAAGGTGCTACCTTCGGCAATACAATCGGCCTTTCCATACGCTTCCGCGAGTAGGCCCATCGCCCATGGCTTGGTCATTCCTGACCCGATCGCCTGCATGCCAGCCAGCGCCTCTCGCAACCGCTCGATGCCTGCCGTGACCTGGTGCTGTTCGGCCAGCACCCACCCCTGCAGTAAGACCCCTTGGGTGTGCCAGAATGGAAATTCGTGTTCGGCCGCGAACGCCGACGCCAACTCCGCCGCCTCTTGCGCTTTCGCGATGTCCCGTCGATGCACCTGGAAAATCGCTGCCCATGTCAGTACATAGGCGCGGCTGAACAAATGCCCGAGCTTCGCAGTCATGGCGAGCGCCTCGTCCATCAGCTTCTGCGCCCGGTCCTCGTGGCCGAGATACCAGAGCGCCATGCCGCCGCGGCAGAGGCAGATCGGTCCTCCATCCTGTCCGTAAAGCGCCAGATGCGCCCGGTGCTGGGCGATGTCGTATTGCTTGATCCCGTGTTCGAAGTGCTGCCATGCCGAGGCGAATTCGCCAAGCCAGGAGCAGGTAATGCCCAGAGCGTAGGACGCTTCCACCACGAGCACGGGATCCGAGAGTTGCTGCGCCAACTTCAGGAGCCGTTCGGCAAGGCCCCGCGCCGCGGAAAGTTCAGACCGCACTGCATGGTGGATGGTGAGGCCAAGAAGCACCGGGAACAGCCTGGGCGTTTCCTGGACCCGCTCGGCCAGGTTCAGAGCACGGTTGTAGGCGCGCTCGACCTCCGGGTGGCCATAGCCCTTCGCGGCGGTACGCACTTGCCCCAGCGTAGTCAACAATGTCAGCTCAAGCTCGAGGCGCTCCGGGTTCTCGGGCATCTGAGCGAGCAGATCGAGGCCCTTGGCCAAATGGCCGGCAGCCTCGGCATTCGCCGCCCGCTCATTGGCGTGCTCGCCGGCACGGTGCCAGAACACGACCGCTTGCGGCAACTGTCCGGCCTCCGTCAGGTGATGCGCCAAGAGCTCCGGCTGGGCGGCCACGACATGTGGGGCTAGCTCTTCCAAGACCTGGGCAATTCGGCGATGGAGCTCGCGGCGACAGCTCTTGAGGAGGGACTGATATGCCATATCGCGGACGAGCGCGTGCTTGAAGCTGTAGATCGCATTAGGGGGACTTCCGCGGCGAAAAACCAGCTCGGTACCAACCAGTTGATCGAGCCCCCGCTGCAGCTCTGGCCCATCGAGCACCGCTAACGCCGCAATCAACTCATAGGGGAACTCGCGCCCAATGCAGGCACCGATCTGGGCCACAGTCTTGGCCCTGCCGAGGCGGTCGAGACGGGCCATGAGGGAGTCGTACAGCGTTACCGGGATCGCCATCGGCGGCATATGTACACTCAGTCCAAACTGATCGCCGGCCACTTCCAGGAGACCGGAATCGAGCATGGTCTTGGTCAACTCCTCGAGGTACAGCGGTACGCCATCGGTGTTTGCCAGGATGTAATCGAGCACCCCGATAGGCAGCGGCTTTCCACCGGTCAACTGGCCGACCAGCGATTGCGCTTGCATGCGGTCGAGACGATCCAGGACCACTTTTGTCATGTGCGGGTAACTGCGCCAAGGCGGCACGAACTCGGGCCTGAAGGTAATGACCAGCAGCACCGAGAGCTGTCGGATGCGGTCCACAAATAAGCCGAACAGCTCAAGGCTGCTTGCATCCAGCCAGTGCGCGTCCTCAAGGACCATGAGCACCGGCTGCTTTGCAGCCAGTCTGGCAAGCTGGGCAATGAGCACTTCGAAGGTCCGAATCTTGCGCTGCTGGGGCGCAAGATTGAGTATTGGACAGTGGTCGGGACCTGGGATTCCGAGAAGCTCTGCCAGCAATGGGATCGCTTCGCTCGTCTCACCGATGTGTTTTGCGAGCAGTGCCTGGAGCTTGGCGAACTTGACGGCCGATGAGTCATCGCGTTCAAATCCCGCTTCCTGTTCGAGCTCGGCAATTACCGGACGAAGCGCGCTGTTGAGGTGGTAGGGTGAGGCGAAGTAGCGGCGTAGCAGATGTGGTTCTCGAAAGAGGCGCTCGCGAAGTGCCAGCGCAAGGCGCGACTTGCCGATTCCGGCCTCGCCCTCGAGCAGAACAACCTGGCCTTTGTTGGCCTTTGCCAGACTCCAGCGATCGACCAGCAGCGCGAGTTCCCGATTGCGGTCAACCAACGGCAGCACCGTCGCGTGACCGGCCTCGAAGCGGTCCTCGCTCTGCACTTCACCGAGTACCCGAAAGGCCTCTGTCGCCTCAGCAAACCCCTTGATCGGTCGCATCCCAAGGCTCTCGAGCTTGAACTGGCCCCGCAGCAGAACGCGCGTCGCTTCGGCAATGACGATCGCGCCGGGTTCGGCGAGCGCCTGCAGGCGGGCCGCTAGGTTCGGCGTCTCACCTACTACGCTGCGTTCCTCGGCCTCACCGGCCCCAATGATATCGCCCACCACGACCAGGCCAGTGGCGATTCCGATCCGAACAGCCAAGCGTTCGCCTGCCGCATCCAGCCGGTTGACCGCCTCGATGACCGCGAGGCCGGCCCTCACGGCCCGCTCGGCATCCTCCTCGTGCGCCTGCGGATAGCCGAAGTATACGACGACTCCGTCGCCCATATACTTGGCAACGAAGCCGTCGTACCGGCCGACGATCTCGGTGGCGCAAGTACGGTACGCGACGATTGACTGCCGCAGGTCTTCTGGATCGAGGCGTGTGGAGAGTGCTGTCGATCCAACGAGGTCGCAGAACATCACCGTAAGCTGTCTCCGTTCCGCCTCGCTATGGATTGGGGATAGCGGGGGCCGTGTCGCCGCCGCAGGGAGCGACTTCTGAGCCAGGGCCGCGGCCGCCCTGAGAAACCGCTTGCGGTCACCAAGGGACAATCCGAGCTCCTTCAGGTCGGCATCGGCGAGATCGCCGATAACATCGAGATCGATGCCATTCTTCAAGAAGGTTTCGCGATGCCGCTCAAGCCTAATGCTGGCGAGCCAGTCTCCTATGTCGGGCATGACCTAGCATCCCATTTGCCATAGTCGAATACGGCTTATTCTAATGCGCTCTCCCACGTGTCCGGGCTATATAGAGCTTACTCCCGTTACCTGCTCAGTCCTCGTTATCTCAATCGCACGAGCAGCACGCGGTCGACCACCACCGCGGTTCAGGCGCGTCCGCCTTCACGATTTGCCCCCGTGAAACAAAGTTCTTCGGAGCCGGATTGAAAGCATCGGAAATTCCCGCCGACTGATGCCCCAGTCGCCTAACCTGGATGTATTAGCACTTTATTGTAAAAACGCGGCCGTTGCAGTTACATTCGGCACTTTCACGAGAATTTAGTTCCATTGGTCGCTCAACTCGCCCTCGTTGCCCCAACACAGGTGACGCTAAGTGCACATCCCGCAGCTTAGGGCTGTTTGTCAGGTAGAGTCCGCCATGGGCTCACTCCAGACCCCCCGCGATCTTGTCCAGGGGCCGCAACGGGTCGAAGCGCGGGTCCAGCCCGTCCGTTTCCGCATCCAGTACCTCGATCTCGCCAAGCACATATTTGTCGTGGCCGACGGCGCAGATATCGCAGCCCATCGCGATTATCTCATCCAGGCGTGCCGCCTTTCCTGTCGCGGCATCTGCCATCTGGAAGGAAAGATATTGAGCGGGGGCTGAGACCGGACGCATTCTCGACGAGCGGCCCGCCAACGCGTCGCCGCGGCCTGTGAGCTCTTACGCGAAAATCCTTGAAAAGATTTGTCGTTCACCGGAACAAAGAGAAAGGGATTCTGTTGACTCCCTCGGGTTATGTAAATGCCTGAGGAGTGAGCCATGGCAGTCGCAGGGCGAGCCCAATGGAAGGGGTATATTCGGTTTGGCGAGGTAACCGCGCCAGTGGCGCTCTACACCGCCACCTCGACCTCCGAGCGCATCTCCTTTCACACCGTGAACCGAGAAACCGGCAACCGGGTGCGGCGCGAATTCGTCGACAGCGCCACCGGCAAGCCGGTGGAGAAGGAAGATCAGGTCAAGGGCTACGAGCTCGACAACGACAGGTATGTGGTGCTCGAGCCGGAGGAAGTCGCCGCGGCAGTCCCGGAGAGCGACAAGACCCTGCGTGTCCAAGCGTTCATCACGTGCGATGACATCGACAAGATCTATTTCGACCGCCCCTACTATCTGACGCCGGACAAGATGGGCGCGGAGGCTTACGCGCTGTTGCGCGACGGCATGCATAAGAAGAAGGTCGCCGCCATCGCCCAAACGGTTCTCTTCCGGCGGATGCGCACCGTGCTGGTCCGCACGCACGAGAAAGGCTTGATCGCGACGACCCTGAACTTCGACTACGAGGTCCGGAGCGCCAAGGAGGCCTTCAAGGAAATTCCCGACATCAAGATCAAGGGCGAAATGCTCGACCTCGCCAAGCACATCATCGGCATCAAGAAGGGCACCTTCTCCGCCGACGAGTTCGACGATCGGTATGAGGCTGCACTCGCCGAGCTGGTCAAGGCCAAGATGGACGGCAAGACCCTGCCGAAGCGCGCTCCTCCGAAAGTGTCGAAACCCAACGAGTTGCTGGAGGCGTTGCGCCAGAGCGCCGGCATCAAGGCTGCGGCCGAACCGAAGCGACGCGCCAGCAAGGCCGCGGCCAAGGGACGATCGAAAGCAACCCGCTCGGCCGCTGCAAAGGCGAAGACCGCCGCGAAGAGCGCGGCCGCTCAGCGTCGCCGGGCAAGTTGACGGAGTTGAACGATGGCGCCCCCACGCCCGTATTGGAAAGGCTATCTCAAGCTCTCGCTCGTGACCTGCCCTGTTTCGATGATGCCGGCGACCAGTGAGGCGGAAAAGGTCCGCTTTCACACCCTGAACCGGAAGACGAACAATCGCGTCGTCTCCCGGTACGTCGACGCTGAGACCGGCAAGGAAGTCGATGAAGAAGACGAGGCGAAGGGATACGAACGCGGCGAAAACGACTTCCTGGTGATCGAGGAAGAGGAGTTGGAGAGTGTCACGCTCGAAAGCGCCCGGACAATCGACATTGAAAAGTTCGTGCCGCGCGACACGATCGAATGGGTTTGGCTGCAGAAGCCCCACTACCTGTCGCCATCCGACGAGGTCGGCCACGAGGCGTTCAGCGTCATCCGTGACGCGATGGAGGCGGAGAAGGTCGTCGGCATATCCAGGCTTGTCCTCGGCCGACGCGAGCGAGCTGTGATGCTCGAGCCATGCGGCAAAGGCATCGTCGTCTGGACGCTCCGCTACGGCGACGAGGTGCGGAAGCCGGAAAATTATTTTGGCGATATCGGCGACGGCGACAATGATCCCAAACTGATGAGCCTGGTCACATCGCTGATCGAGGAGCGAAGCAAACCCTGGAACCCGGACATGGTCCAAGACCCGGTGCAGGAAAAGCTCAAGGAAATCATTGAGAGCAAGCGCAAGTCGGCCAAGAAGGGCGCAAAGCCGAAAGGCAAAGGCAAGGGTGAAGAGCCTGCCTACACCGGCAACGTGATCGACCTGATGTCGGCGCTCAAGAACAGCCTCGAAAAGAAGTCTGGCGGCAAGAGTAAATAGAACTAGGAACAATCAACTCGTGGGCAGGTCGGGCCGAGTGTGTGTCGTGAGGTTGTCTGCTTCGGGGGTTGGTAGCGCCCTCCTTCGTTGAGGCGTCTACCAAAAAGATCGAAGCGCGGGCGCTTGGTTCCAATGACCCCAGCCATCTTCTTCGGTGTGATGTCCTCATATTCGCAGAAGGCCGTCCAGGCACGATGCAGCGGTTCTTTACACCGGTCCAACTGAGGCCGTGCGGAACCAAGGGCACTGCCCGGATGTTTTTGCTTTATTCTGACGGGAGCAGCGGCATGGCGAAGGTACAGTATGAGATAGTAGAGCACGACGGCGGGTGGGCGTACAAAGTCGGTGACGTCTTTTCTGAAACCTTCCCAAGCCACGCCGACGCTCTTGCCGCAGCTCAAATCGCGGCTGATCAGCATGAGCTCACCGGTTCGACCGAAAACATCGAATTCCAGGACGCCACCGGTCGCTGGCATGAGGAAGTCGCCTCGGGCCTCGATCGTCCACGTACTGAAGTCGTCGATGTACCAGCCATACGTGACGCCGAACGCCGCAAACACGCACATCGCGGGACATTCGGTAGCCTTTTGTTGTTTGCCGGGATCGGCTTTGCGATAGGATACCTCCTTCGCCCTTCTGAACGCCGCTAGTCCCACGAACCGCTCATCCACTTAACCGAAGATGGTAGTGAAGTCAGCACCTCAGACCTCCAGTCATTTGGGAAGTTCGGTGGCAAGCACGGCCGGTAGCAGGCTTGGAAGGCAGCGGTAGGTATTCGGCAGCTGACCAGACCGCATAGCATTCGATCGTAATGCTTGGGCGGTCGCCTCATAGTTCCGTGAGATCGCCTGCACGCAAGTGGCCACGGATCAGCCAGTGGGGAAGCCACGCCAGTCCGATGCCGTCGCCTGCGGCATCGGCAATCACTACGAGATCGTCGGAGGGCAGCCGCGATGACGGAAACATCGACAAGGTCCCGGACGCAGTCCGTCGTGCGTCCTTACGATGCCGAGAGTGCCGTTCAGACCTTCGTCGAAAATGACCGGCATTCACTCCAGAAGCTTGCGGAGCTTTAAGATATGGCCGTTCCGCCGACTGAGTGTGAAGCTTGCGCGGAGGGCCAACGGGCGGTCTCATGCAGCACACCGTTGAAGGGCGCCTCTGCAGCGCGCGATGCGGTCTTCGCCACCACCCGTCAAACGCCAAGGTTGTTGTTCTTCAAAGGCAGCTGTCGGATTCGCTTGCCGGTGGCGGCGAAGACCGCGTTTAGGACTGCCGGTCCGGCAACGGCGATTGTCGGCTCTCCGACACCACCCCAGAAATCGCCCGATGGCATGAGAATGGTTTCGACGGCCGGCATCTGGTCCATACGCATGACCTCGTAGGTATCGAAATTCTCTTGTTCAACGCGCCCGCCGCTGATCGTGCACTCGCCGAAGAGACAGGCGGAAAGACCGTAGACGAACGAGCCCTCCACCTGCCGCTCAGCCTGGGCGGGATTGACGATGTGGCCAGGGTCCGTCGCCGCGACGATGCGGTGGATCTTGAGCTGGCCGTCGGTGACGGAGACTTCTGCCGCGGCTGCTACATAGCTGCCGAAGCCCATAATCTGGGCAAGACCGCGATGAATGCCGTTTCCTGGCGGCTTCTCCCAACCGACGCGTTCGGCGACTGCCTCCAGAACGGCGAGGTGTTTCGGATGGTTGACGAGCAGCTTTCGTCGAAAGTCGAGCGGGTCGGTCCCCGCTTCGTGTGCGAGTTCATCAATGAAGCATTCGACATAAAGCGCGTTCTGATTGAGATTCACGCCACGCCAGAAGCCGGGGGGGACCGGCGGATTGCGCATCGCATGGTCGATCAGCAGGTTTGGAATGGTGTAGCCGAAGGCGTCTTCCGTCCCGCCATCCCTCAAGCCCTGAAAGACCGCCGGATCGCGACCGGTTTCGCGCACTTCGGCGCGAAGCGGCCAGAGAATGGACTGACCGCTGATGCGCATGTGAAGGGCAGCCACGGTACCGCTGGCGTCGAGCGCCGCACTGAAGCGGCATTGTGTTACCGGGTGGTAGGCCCCATGGAGCATGTCCTCTTCGCGCGACCAGATAAGCTTCACGGGGGTACCCGGGAATTCTTTGGCGAGCCTCACGGCCTGACGGACATATTCCTGGTAAGCGCCACGCCTCCCGAAGCCGCCGCCAAGATGCAGCTTGTTTACCTCGCATTGCTCGATCGGCAGGCCAGAGGCTTCGGCGGCAGCGACAAGGCTCGCCTCTCCATTCTGGGTCGGCACCCAGACTTCGCATTTATCCGTCGTATATCGCGCCGTGGCGTTCATCGGCTCCATGGTGGCATGGGCCTGGTATGGAAAAGAATAGGTAGCCGTGACGACCTTGGCGCTGTCGGCAAGTGCTGCCCGTGCGTCCCCAATCGCCGTGCCAACGACTGCGTCTTCTGCGTCCAGTCCTTCTCTCAGCATTGAGGCGATCGTTTCACTGGTGACGTTTGTGTTGGGGCCTTCGTCCCAAACGATCGGCAGCGCATTGAGAGCAGAATGCGCCTGCCACCAGGTATCCGCGACGACGGCAACGGCCGTTTCATCGACCTGAACGATCTTCCGCACGCCCGGCATTCCAGATGCGGCCGCCGCATCGAAGCTCGCGACCTTGCCGCCGAAGACCGGGCACGCTTTGATCGCGGCGTTCAACATGCCGGGCAGCTTCAGATCGACACCATAGACCTGCTTACCCGTCAGCTTGTCAGGCGTATCGAGCCGCGGCAGCGGCTTTCCCGCGATCTTCCAGTCCTTCGGATTCTTCAAGCGCACATTGGTTGGCGGCGGCATTTGGGCAGCGAGTGAAGCCACCGCGCCGTATGTCACGGTCCGTCCCGAGGAAGCGTGGGTAATGACACTGTTTGCGGCCGAGCATTCATTCGCGGGCACTTTCCAGAGGGTCGCTGCCGCTGCAACGAGCATTTCGCGAGCGGCGGCTCCGCCCTGGCGCACATATTCGTGGGACTCCCGGATGCCTCGGCTGCCGCCCGTAGCGAAACTGCCCCAGATGCGATTGCGCCTCAGGCTGTCTCCGGGGGTCGGATATTCGGTGGTCACCTTCGACCAGTCGCAGTCGAGCTCTTCGGCGGCGAGCTGGGCGAGACCGGTGAGCGTTCCCTGACCCATTTCCGAGCGTGCGATGCGGATGACGACGGTGTCGTCCGGGCGGATCAAAACCCAAGCATTGACCTCGGGCTGAATGGCGGATCTCTCCTGAGCCTGCGCAGCGAAGGGCACATGGAAGCCGAGGGAGAGGCCGCCGGCCGCAGCGGCAGTACCAATGAGGAATTTGCGGCGCGAAAAGATTGCGACTGTCATGGTCAGGTCCTCATCCTTTCTGGGATGCGCTGGCGGTTTCGGCGGCGAGCTTGATGGCGGCGCGGACGCGGTTATAGGTGCCGCAGCGACAAATGTTGGTGATCTCGGCGCTGATATCGTCGTCGTTCGGTTTCGGTGTGCTGTTGAGCAGGGCTGCGGCCGCCATGATCATGCCGGCTTGACAATAGCCGCATTGCGGAACGTCGAGCGCCAGCCATGCCTGCTGGACCGGATGGGAACCGTCCTCGGACAGACCTTCGATCGTCACGATCTGTTGATCTTGCGCTATCGCACTGACCGGCATCGCGCAAGAGCGGGTCGCAACACCGTCTATGTGGACTGTGCAGGCGCCGCACTGCGCTATTCCGCAACCGAATTTGGTGCCGGTCAGACCTGCCTGCTCGCGCAGTACCCAGAGAAGCGGGGTCTCGGGATCCACCTCGATATCCCGCGTCTCGCCATTGATGGTCAATCGAGCCATGACATGTTTCCTTGTCTGGTTAGCGGCGGCGAACCGCCAGCGATTGCTTGAACGTCACCGGGTCGTCTCCCCGGAAATGTCTCGCAGGTAGGAGATGATGGCCGAACGCTGCGCCGCGTCGCGAATGCTGACGATCATCGTGGTGCCCGGCACGACTTGGCGTGGATTGTTCAAGTATGCCTGCAGACGTTCTTCGTCCCAGACGAAGCCCGACGCGCTGAGCGCCTTCGAGTAGCGAGCGCCTTCGATACTGCCGGCTGTGCGCCCGACGAGCCCGGATAGATGCGGTCCGACACGATTCTCGCCCGTGTTTACGCTGTGGCAGGAAGCGCAGCGGCTGCGGAAAAGCCTCTCGCCCTCGGCAGCGGCCGGCTCTTGTGCCAGATTCGCGTCGGGACAGAGCAGGACGCCGAGAATGCAGGCGGAGATCAGATGCTTGTTCTTCATAATAGTCCTCGGAATTGTCGGCTGCAGGGAGCGCGAATGCCTCTGATGCAGATCGCTTCGAGAACCGAAGGATAGTCGTCGTTTGTCGCAGAGATTTGCCGCGGGAACGGCCGAGTTGTAACGAATTATCTCAAAAGCATGCTGGATGAGGCCGCGCGCCAAACAGGCTGGTCGCCTGGGTCCACAGGCGCAGGGCGACCGAGAGCCCCACGGTCCGGCGATTGGTTTGGCGCACTCGGCCTTTGCTCCGTCCGCGCGAGCTGCCCTGGCGGAAGTGCCACGGCTGAATACCCGGCTCTGCTAAGTTTTATTTGACGCATATTCCGGCCGCCATATGGCTTTGAATTTATAGTTCCGGCCGCGCAAGTAGGCGCCCGACACATCCCGATACAAATTACCATCGTAGCTGGGAAAATATTGCGACAAGTTTCGGCTAAGCTTTGACCATCAACTCATGCGTCAAGAAGGTCCCCTGGGCATGAAACGTAAACTCGCCGAGAGAGAGCCTGCTTATCTTTTTGATCGCCGTGAAGCTGTTGCACGGCCGGCGGCGAATGTGCTGGCGGGTTTGCTTCTGAGCGCAGCTTCGATCCTCTGCGCCGCGATGATTGTTCCGACGGCTGACTTTACCGAAGACACTTGCGCAGCTCAGACCGCAAGCGTCGAAAAACAAGCGCCGTGCCTGAAGCAAGCCCCGGCTCAGGCCGGCGGCGTGCAATCGTCCTTGCAGCACACAAGCTGAAAAACCGATGTGGGCCGTCGCAACCAGGGGAGGGCGCGGCCGCACGCATCGCCATTTCAGCCGGAATCTGTATGCGCTTGTCGCCGATCTCGACGGTACGGTTGCCACCATCCGCGCGGGGGGGCCGCCGGAAGGAACTCCTATTAAGCCAACATAGGTAGCGCTTCAAACGCCCCGATCGGACCTGGGAAGTGTTATCGTCGCCCTCAGGCCCTCCTCCAGTCGTAAGAGGGTGATGTCGCCGCCGTGGTGGCGAACGGTTGCCCGTGCGATCGACAGGCCCAGGCCAACGCCGCCTGTTTCGCGATTTCGCGAGGACTCCAGCCGGAAGAATGGCTCAAAAACACGCTCGAAGTCCGCTTCGGGAACCCCAGGTCCTTTATCCTCAATGACAATCCGGACGGAAGAGGGCGTCTCGTTGAGCTGCACGCGAGCCTCGTTGCCGTAGCGTACGGCGTTTTCGATCAGGTTGCGGACGGCACGCCTGAGCCCGTCCGGACGGCAGCGATAGGTGATCTTGGGACTATCCAGGAATGTCACATTCTGCCCGAGGTCAGCGAGGTCGTCACAGAGGCTTTCGATCAAAGCCGTCAAATTGACGGTGCGTGTTGGCTCCGTCACGGCCTCCTCGCGCGCAAAGGCAAGCGCTGCCTCCGTCATCGTCTGGATCTCGTCGATCGTCGCCATCATTTTCTGCTGAGCGTCGCTATCCGTCACGAATTCAGCCCGCAGACGCAGCGAGGTAAGCGGCGTTCGAAGATCGTGACTGATGGCAGCGAGCATGCGCGTCCTGTCCTCGACGAAGCGCGTCAGTCGCGCCTGCATCCGGTTGAAGGCCTCCGTCGTCCTGCGGATATCATCGGGGCCGGTCTCCGGTAGTGGCTCGACGGATTGGCCCCTGCCGAGAGCCTCCGCAGCGCCAGCCAACCGGCGCATGGGTCTCGCCATGCGGTTAGCGACGAACACGCCGATCAACGCAAGCGTTGTCGCGGTGACGGCGAGCGAGACGAGCGACTGCGTATTCCAGAAAGGATTCGGCATCGTCTTGCGATAGACGGAGTTCAGCCAGCGCCCGTCGCTGAGTTGGACCGCAAGCCCCATGCCGTGGGATTCGCCAAGCGGGAGAAACTTGGCAAATCGGGGCAGACTCCATACGTCGGTAGAAAGGCGCGTCCAGCCCTCGGAGGCAATTGCCCTCTCGAAAAGCTGGAGACCCTTGTGTGACGGCGTCTTGGCTGGCGCAGCCGAGGTTAGCCCGGACTGGCGATAGGCTGGGAGCAGATTGGGTAGCGGTTCCTCCAATTGCGCAACTGCCTGTTTTCGCCAAGCGACAGCATCGACGGGATCCTGTCCCGACATCCAAAAGCGTGTGTACGTCGTTCCGCTTGCCCGCAGGACATCGGTATGGAAACCTGGAGGAATGGACTCGAGCAGAGTTGCAAGCGACGCCGTGCGGCTCAAGAACTCACCCTTCGATGCCGCACGCAAAGCCTTGTCGCGTTCGTCCCAGGAGATCAGAAACCCGATCACTTGCGACAACACAAGCGCCATCAACAGAAAACAGATGAACTGAGCCGCGAGGCTCTTCCTCCACCATCGCATCAGTAGGCTTCTACCTCCGCCACGAAGCTGTATCCTCCACCCCAGTGCGTCTTGATCAAAGATGGATTTTTCGGGTCGCTCTCGATCTTCTTGCGCAGCCGGCTCACCTGGTTGTCGATGCTGCGATCGAAGCTTTCGGCGGCTCGCCCTGCTGTCAGATCAAGTAGCTGGTCGCGGCTCAAGACCAGACCGGGGTGTTCCAGAAAGGCGTTGAGCAGCCGGAACTCCGCCGTGCTCAACGCCACGCTGACGCCATCGCGTCCGACGAGCTCCCGACGTCCAGTGTCGAGTTCCCAGATATCGAAGCGGATGGTCTTGGCTTTGATCCTCCCGCGCTGGGGAGGAAGGCTGTTGACACGCCGCAGCACCGCCCGGATTCTTGCCAGGAGTTCGCGCGGGTTGAATGGCTTGGTAATGTAATCGTCGGCGCCGAGTTCCAGGCCGACGATTCGATCAGTCCCGTCCGCCATCGCCGTCAGAAAGATGACCGGCAGCTCTGTGGTCGTGCGCAACTGCCGGCAGACCGTCAGTCCATCCTCACCGGGCATCATGATGTCCAGCACGACGAGATCTGGGGCGCCTTTTTCCAGAAGACGTCGAAGCGCTTCGCCGCTTTCCGCGAGGGAAACGCGGTAGCCCTGCTGTGTTAGATACTTCCCTACCAGGTCGCGAATATCGCGATGATCATCCACAACGGCAATGTGAGGCGTCGATTGCATATGGGTCCGCCCGGGGTGGAGTTGTCTTGGAAACACATACCGCCGCCGCTGAGCCGCCGCATTGAAAAAAGTGTATCAAACGGTGTCAGTTGCGAAACTTCTACCGGTGGCCACGGCATCCTACCGCACATCCATATTGCGCTGCAACATAGCGGAGAGGGATAATTGAGAGCGGCGCAAGGCACCCAAGACCAACGCGACTCCTCGTTACACTTTGCCACAAACAGCTCATCGCGTCGCATAACCATGCGACAAATCACGTCTACGGTCCTCCCGTCCGAGGCCGTGCGTTCCTTCGCACCAGTCCGGACCTCGTCGCCATTGCGCCCTGATACCTCCCGAACCAGGGCGCGATGGAACAACGGACAAAGGAGGAGGAGGTGGCATGAAAGCGTCCGCGCCTACCGTTGAGAGAACGGATTTCTGAGATGCAGATGATCTTGGGACAGTCACGCTTTGCGCCGTTTGGCTTACCTTTCCTGGGTTTTTGGGAACTCAAGGAAGGAAGGCAAAGCGTGACTGCACCTTATGAATATCACATCGGCGTCGATTACCCCAAAAGCTACAGCCACCTGGTTATCCAGGACTCGGCGGGGAAGACGCTGCGGTCTGGTCGGGTGAGGAATGATCGCCAGTCGCTCGGCTCGTTTCTGGAACGGTATCGGGAGAACTCGCATGCGGTGGTGGAAGCCACTCGCAACTGGACGGTGATGTACGACTGGCTCGACGACATCTGCGACGATGTCGTTCTGGCGCATCCCCTGAAGGTGAAGGCGATCGCCGACGCGAAGATCAAGACGGACAAGATCGATGCGACGGTCCTTGCGCATCTTCTTCGGGCTGATCTGGTGCCCGAAGCGTGGGCTCCCGGAGAGAAGGCGCGCGAGCTTCGCAGCGCGCTTCTCGAGCGGATGTTTTACGTGCGGCTGCCACGATGATGAAGAACCGGATCGTAACGGTGTTCGACCGTTACCCGGAGCAGACAGTGCAGTTGAAGAAGCTAGGCGACCTGTTTGGCAAGGCCGGGCGCCAGCAGCTCGCCGCGCTCCATGTTTCGCAGATCGACCGTATCCAGATCGACCGTGGTCTCGACTTCATCGGCGACATCGACGGACGGATCAGGCAGTCGGAAGCCACCATACGGGCGATGACGAAGACCAACGCCAATGTGAAGCTGTTGAAAACGATCCCCGGCATCGGGGAGTTCTTCGCCCGGCTGATCGACGCCGAGATCGATGACATCGAGCGGTTCCGCAATCCGAAGAAGCTCGCCGCCTATGCCGGTCTGGTCCCTTCGACCTATTCGAGCGGCGGCAAGACCTATCACGGCAAGATCATCAAGCAGGGCAACAAGTGGTTGCGCTGGGCCTTCGTCGAAGCGGTCGCGCCAGCCGTCGCCACGGACTCGCAGCTTCGCTCACAGTACGAACATCTGAAAATCAGAGGAACCAACAAGGCGCGCGTCGCGATCGCGCGCAAGCTTTTGACGATCGTCTTCCAGATTCTCCGCGACCAGCGCCCTTACGAGCGGCGCGGCGCCAACATCGAGGAAGGCGCATGGTCGACGATATCCCGGCTGTCCTGACGGAAATCTAGCGAGCCCGGCAAGCCTCGGCTGCGCTCCTCAAGGAGAATGGGAAGCCGGGAGCCGAACGCCACTATGTGACCGAAGCCGGAAGAAGCAAGGCATCAGGGTCACGGATTGGAGAATGGTTCAAGACCGAAGGACGGAACACCCCGTCCTTCGAACGGAGACGATTTAGCCGATCGGCCAAAACACCGATCAAAACACAACCGAACCCAGGGAAAGCCACGCAAAACGAGCGGTTTTGTCCTTGTGTTCTTTCATTGGAGACTTCCATGACTACCAAGCATTTCATCGCAACCGCTCTTGCGTCGTTTGTTGCCCTTGCGAGCGTCGGACCGGCGCTCGCCAACTTCGACTACTATGAAGGTGTCGATATCAATGCGAAGCGCGGCGGCACTTCGGCCGCCAAGAAAACCCACGGCCGCGTCACCGGCGGCATCAGGACGAATGCCGGCACCTATGGCTTCCCAAGCACGGCGAAGCCGGTTCCCCAGGTCGTGAAAGGCGGCGAAGGCGAATACTACCAGGGCATCAGCCGCCGCTGACCCGACCGGTCGCGGGCGCTCCGGCGCCCGCGCGCCTGTACGTCGGCGACGTAAAAGGCTAGTCGCGCCGTCGTTGCCTTAGGCGACAGCCAAATCCAGTACAAGTTCCGGAAGGGGCCTCCATGAACGGGGAATCGAGTGAGCACATCGACGCCGACATCACGTCAAAGCGGAAGCGTCTTCGTTGGCCGTTTTTCGTTGGTGCACTCATTGCGCCGCCGCTGCGGGCGGTTCCGCTTACAATGCATTCAGCCGGGCCCAGACGGCCGCCTCGGCGCCGCCAACGCCAGTGAAGATCGCGCGGGCGGCCGTTTTCGATGTCCCGCATGTGGTGGAGGTCGTCGGAACGGTGGACTCTCTCAAGGATACTCTGATCCGCACGCAGGTCGAAGGCGTGCTCACTGCCATCAATTCAATGAGGGCGACCTCGTCCAGGCCGGAGACCTGGTTGCCACCATCGACGATCGCCCCTACCGTGCCGCACTAGCCGCGGCGCAGGCGCAATTGGCGCGCGATCGCGCGATGCTTGCGGTTGCGGAACGCGAGCTCGCGCGAGCACAAACGCTTCTCCGGCAAAAATGTTACGTCTGTCCGAACCGTCGACCAGCAATCGGCCGAGGTTGAGCAGTTGCGCGCGACAATCGCACTGGATCAGGCGAATGTCGAAAGCGCGGAGGTCAACTTGTCGTTCACAAGGATCCCCACAACCGGGCGGGCGGACCTGCGCGAAGGCCTTCATCTTCGTCGTCGCCATGTTTCTGGCCTTCGTTCAGGAAGTCTTTGAATCGGTCATGGCCTGGTATCGCGGCCCGATGGCTTGGCTAAATGACACCGCGACCTATCTTGCCGGCTTGTGGCCCTTCTAACACTCAGTTGCTTTTCGAGATCGGCGCCAATCGCGCCGATAAGTGTCGCCGGATCTGACTGCTTTTGAGGCTGCACAATATGGAGAAAGCGGTCCCGAGGGAGGTCGCAATGTCAGCGGATGCCGCAAAAGCTGTCGTTCGTCGGTTTTATACCGAGTTGTTTCGAGATTTGGCATCGGCCGAGGAGTGCATTAGTCCCGACTACGTGGACCACAATAATGCTGAAGCCGGACACGGGCCGAACGTCCTTCGCTCGCATGTCGCTGCGCTCCTCCATACGTTTCCTGATTTCACCATCGAGATCGAGGATATCCTTGCTGAGGGAGACAGGGTTGTTACCCGTGTCATCGGCCGAGGGACCCACGCTGGAACATGGATGCAGATCGAGCCGACTGGTTCCGTCATCAAGGTCAAAGGCATTAATATCGATCGCGTCTCGGACGGACACATTGTTGAGCATTGGGGCGAAGCAGACACCGTTGGCATGCTGGTACAAATGGGCGTTGACCCTTTCGCAGGACGTGCAATTGGAGAGCCGCCGACTCCTCGGTAGCGGCCGCCATGGTTTGATTTTACGTCTGGTGAACGGAAGTCCAACGCCAACGTGCTGAATGGTCAGGTTGCACGGACAGCAGACATTTTGGACCGATTCCAAACGGCCTCCCCGGAAGCGTCCGAGGGCGGAGTCCTGTGAAGTCACCAGTTTTCTCGAGCGATCGTCCAAAACTGCCATCTTAGCGGCGCGGCACAGCTCAGCGAGCTGATTGCACCCCGCGGGCGGAGCTAATCTATGGTGCCAAACTAACCCAATGTTGCAAGCAGGCGAGCCGCAGACTTCAGGTCGGCAGAGTTTGGATCTTTCACGAGCTGCTCGAACACGGGTTGCAGCAGCTTTCGGGCACTCTCGCGTTCATCGCGGTCGGCCAGGAGCGCCGCCAGGGAAGTCGTGGCGCGCAACTCCCATGCGCGCGCGCCCTGACAGCGGCTGACCTCAAGCGACCGCGTCAGGCACTTTGCTGCCTCGTCTTTGTTGGATTGCGATGCCGCAAGCACAAGACCGCCCTTCACACGAAGCAACTCCGCCGAGTAGCACAAATCACCGTTCGCCTCGATCGACTGAATGGTCTCGTCTACGAGCGCCAACGCTTCCGTGACCCGGCCAGCTGCTGCCAAGCCTCCAAGAAGCGAGAGTGTGAGTGGCGTGCTGAGCAGTTCGTAGGGCGCGTTGTGGAGCTCACGAATGCAATGCCGCAAGCTGGCGACTCCCTTGTCGATGTCGCCTCGACGGATGGCCAGTTCGCCCATAAAGCCGCGGCCGACCGCGAGATAAGGGCGTAGTGAATGGAGTTCGGCAGTTGAGAGAAGACGATTCGTGTGGATGTCGGCGCGTTCGAGATCGCCGACCCAGAGGAATACCGATACGGCCCAGACCAAGGCGATGGACAGCGTCAGAGGATGGTCCAGAGTCTCTGCGTCCGCAATCGTCCGCAAGGCTTGCTCGACCGCTTGGTCTGAAAGCCCTTGCAGCCACAGGGTCCTGGCGAGTATCGCGCCGGCCAAGATCCTCCCGTCGAAGCCGAGATAATAGGCCGTGGTTTGATTGGATCGCGGCCCAATTCGTAACGCAGCTTCCAGCGCAGTCCGCGCGCGACCGAACTCACCATTCAGGTGGAGCGAAATACCCATCAGGGAGTAGGCCAAGGTCGCGGAGCCGCCATCCTCCAGGGCTTCGGCCAGTGTGGAACAGCGCTCTGCATAATCCAGGGCGATCCTGAATTCGCCGGTGCGCAAGTGAAACATCTGCAGGGGACCGAGAACCTGAAGCTGCTCCACGCCATCGCCGCGCTCCTCTGCAATTGCCAGGCTTCGTTCCAATACGACGCGAGCGGCATCTCTGCCGCCGTGCGTGAACATCAGCGAGACTCCCATCGCTGCCCGGAGATGCATCTCCTCGCGCCCGCCGCGCGCGGTATCGTCGAGAGCCTCTAAGGCCTTCGCTGTCCAGCGATGGCATTCGGTCAGCAAGGACATCGAAAGAAAGACAGGAGCTGCAGCGGCGGCAAGGCGAATGCCGACTTGCGTGTTCCCGGTGGGTCCAAAACACCAATCCAGTGCCGCGCGCACATTAGCAAGGCCGTCGAGGTGCAGCGCTCGTCGCGCCGCGCTCGATAGAGTCGGCCATTCGGCCCCGGTTTCTTCGAGCCACCGCATATAATAGATCGCGTGCCGTGCGGCCAGATCGGCAAGCTCGGCTTCCTCGACATCGAGCTGAAGGGCGTAGGCGCGCGTGGTGTCCAGCAGCCGATAGCGCATCGTCGCTCCGGCGGGTCGTGTCGCCACCATCGACTTAGCGACGAGGCTGTCGAAGGCTCCGAAGACCATCGTCTCGTCGATACTGGCGTTCGTCACTACGGCGAGCGCGGCATCAATCGCGAAGTGGCCGACGAACACGGCAAGCCGGCGAAGCACCCGCCGCTCGAATTCGGATAACAGACTGGAGCTCCAGTCAAGCGTGGCGTGGAGGGTCCTTTGGCGCGGCGGCGCGGTTCGCTGTCCGGTCCAGAGCAAAGACAGGCGTTCATTGAGGAGGGTGGCCGTCTTCTGGATGCCGTAGCTTGCGACCCTTCCAGCCGCCAACTCAATCGCGAGCGGCACCCCATCAAGCTTTCGGCAAATCGTGGCCACGACCGCGGCATCGGCGTCGTCGAGGTCGAGGCGAGCCCCACTAGCGGCGGCCCGCTCCAAAAACAATTCGATCGCCGGAAAGCCCTGCGCCACAGTGGCCGTAAGATCCGGTCCGTCCGGTGGGCAGGCGAGTGAAGCCAGTTTATAGACGTGTTCGCCCTCGACGTTGAGCGGCTCGCGGCTCGTCGCAAGCAGGTGCACCTGAGGCGCAGCGGAAAAGATGCGGTAGGCCAGATCTGCTGCTGCTTCAATGACATGCTCGCAGGTGTCGAGGATCAGGAGAATTCGCTTATCGGCCAGATAGGTGGCTAGGGCTGAGACGAGGTCTTCGGACTGAAACGAAACCCCGAGAGTTGAGGTTACCGTCGCCGCAACTTGGCAGGGATCGCCCAAGGCGCCGAGATCGACGAAATGCACGGCGCCATCAAAGAATCGGACCAGATTATGGCCCGCCGCAATCGCAACGGTCGTTTTGCCGATCCCGCCAGTGCCGACGATGGTCACAAATCGCTTCTCAGTAAGCACCGCGGAGATTGCTGCAGTGTCGTTCCCCCGCCCCACCATGCGGACGAGCCGGCCCGGCAAATTGGCCTTCGGGAAACTGGCGGCGATCTCTCCTGGGACATCGTCCTTCTGGTTCGATCGCTGGACTGGCGCCACAAAGCAGTAGCCCCGCCCGGACAGGGTCGAAATGTATCTCGCGCTTTCCTTCCCATCGCCTAATGCCTTGCGCAGATTGGCGATGTGAAACCGCAGACTGCCTTCCTCAACAGTCACGTCGGGCCACACACGATCCAGCAGTTCTTTCTTGCTGACGACTTCGTTCGGGCGTCCAGTCAAAATGACCAGGATGTCGAACGCGCGACTGCCGAGTTCTACAGGCGCCCCGCCTCGAAGCAGACGCCGCTCATTTGCATTCAATGAGAAGGCACCAAACGAGATCGTCTCGCTCGCCGACTGCATCATGCCATCATCCTTTGCGACTTGTGGAGGTCTGGAGCAAAATCCCACGCAAGACCGTGTGGTGTCTTGCATCAACGACGGTTTCTCACGCAGTTGACGACCTGCAGGAAAAAACATAGTGACCTGCTGCCAAAACTTCTAGTTGCCAATGAACGCTAACAATCCCTCATAACGCATAACGGGCTCATCGGGCGATCCCTCTCTATGTGTCGAAGCAGACCCTCTGCCGACCCAAGGAGAGATTGACCATGTCCGCCCCGTCCCTTTCACTCACGCGACGCCACCTGCTTGCCGGATCAGTAGCTGCGGGCGGCCTCTGGCTGCTCCCTGCGAAGGCAAGCACTGCCATTGATAGCGAGGCTGTACGCCCCTTCCAGGTCAACATTCCAGATGAAGCAATCGTCGATTTACGTCGACGACTAGCCGCAGTGCGTTGGCCCGGCCGTGAGACCGTCAAAGATCAATCTCAGGGCGTGCAACTGGCGAAGCTCCAGGACCTCGTCGGCTACTGGATTACCGATTACGACTGGCGGAAGGTGGAGGCCAGACTGAACACGCTGCCGATGTTCGTGACCGAGATCGACGGCCTTGACATTCACTTCATCCACGTCCGCTCCCCTCATGAGAATGCCATGCCAATGATCATGACGCATGGTTGGCCCGGCTCAATTCTTGAGTTTCTCAAAGTCATCGGCCCGCTCACCGATCCCACTGCGTACGGCGGCGCTGCCGAAGATGCGTTTCACCTTGTCGTACCCTCCATCCCCGGCTTCGGTTTTTCTGGGAAACCGACGACGACCGGTTGGGGCTCCGATCATATTGGTCGTGCCTGGGCGATCCTCATGAGGCGCCTGGGATACGAGCGCTACGTATCGCAAGGTGGAGACTGCGGATCGGTGATCTCTCATCGAATGGCGCTCCAGAACGTACCGGGGCTGATTGGCATACACGTTAACATGCCTGGAACCGTGCCGAAGGAAATAGCGTCAATTCTCGCCTCAAGCGGACCGGCTCCGAGCGATCTGACGGAGGACGAACGGGCGGCATTCGACGCCTTGGATACGTTCTACAGGGACAGCTCGGGCTATTCCGCCATGATGGTCACGCGGCCACAGACCATCGGCTATTCATTGGTCGATTCTCCGGTCGGCTTGGCTGCGTGGATCTACGAGAAGTTCGCTCAGTGGACCTACAGCGGTGGGCACCCCGAGCGGGTGCTTACGAAGGACGAGATACTCGATGACATTTCCCTCTACTGGCTCACTGCAACTGGAACGTCCGCGGCCCAGATCTATTGGGAGGACCATTCCAACAACTTTAACGCCGTAGACATCACTCAGCTTCCCGTGGCCGTGACGGTGTTCCCCGGGGAGATCTATTGCGCGCCGCGAAGCTGGGCCGAGCGTTGTTACCACAACCTCGTCTACTTCAATAAAGCCGAGAACGGCGGCCATTTCGCGGCGTGGGAACAGCCGGAAATCTTTACCCGAGAAGTCCGGGCGGCCTTTAGGTCGCTGCGCTGATCGGCGCTCACCTTCGCAATGAGGAACGACGATATGACCGCACAGGCAAAACGGCTCTACACCGCCAAAATCCGCACTACTGGCGGTCGGGACGGTGTTTCCCGCAGTTCCGACGGCAGGCTGGATATTCGGCTCTCGACGCCTGGCGGCACGGGAGGCGGCACCAATCCGGAACAGCTTTTCGCTGCCGGCTGGTCGGCTTGCTTCGAGGGCGCGATCGCGATCGTCGCTCGTAAGATGAACGTTGCACTGCCTGCTGGCCTGGCGATCGATGCGGAGGTGGATCTCAACACCCACGACGGCGCCTACTTTCTCAGCGCGCGGCTCAATGTGAGCCTGCCCGGTCTCGACCGCGACATAGCACGAGCTGTCGTGGATGCAGCGCATCAGACCTGCCCCTATTCGAGGGCCACACGCGGAAACATCGAAGTCGAAATCAACGTCACCTAGCGCCGTCGGCTCGATCAACGAACGGATCGCTGGCCAACGGCACACCGAAGGGCACCACAGCAATGAACGCAGTAGGAATTCCGGAAGAAATCGACCATTCCCGCCGGCGTCTGTTCGGCATTGCTGCCGCGACCGTAGCCGCGGCGCAGCTCAGCGCTATTCGCATAGCGAGTGCACAAGGTATCGGAACGCGAGCCGCCGCCTCGGCCGCCATGAAGCCGCGGACGTCGTTCGCGTCGCTGAAGCGGATCAACGCGGGTCTCCTCAACGTCGGATATGCCGAGGACGGTCCTGCGGACGGACCGCCGGTCATCCTTCTGCACGGCTGGCCCTATGACATCTACAGCTATGTCGATGTCGCGCCTTTGCTTGCGAACACAGGGTACCGGGTGATCGTGCCCTATCTGCGCGGCTACGGGACGACAAGCTTCCTGTCGGACGCCACGGCACGGAACGGCCAGCAGGCGGCGCTCGGCGCCGACGTTATCGCGTTTATGGATGCCCTCGGAATCCAGAAGGCCGTCGTCGCCGGCTACGATTGGGGCGCGCGGACCGCCAACATCGTTGCCGCGCTCTGGCCGGATCGCTGCAAGGCGATGGTATCGGTCAGCGGTTACCTGATCGGCAGCCAGGCGGCGAACGTGGCACCATTGCCGCCGCAGGCCGAGCTCCAGTGGTGGTACCAGTACTATTTCGCTACCGAACGTGGCCGTGCCGGTTACGCGAAAAACACAGACGACTTCGCGAGGCTCATCTGGCAACTCGCCTCTCCGCAATGGCAGTTCGACGACACCACTTTCGCGCTGAGCGCGGCGGCCTTCGCGAATCCGGACCATGTCGATATTGTCATCCACAACTATCGGTGGCGGCTCGGACTTGCCGATGGCGAACCGGAATACGATGACCTGGAAAAGAAGCTCGCCACGTTTCCAACGATCAGTGTCCCGACGATTACGATGGAAGGCGACGCCAATGGCGCGCCCCATCCGGACCCCAGCGTCTACGCCAAGAGATTTTCCGGCAAGTATGAGCACCGGCTGATCACGGGCGGCATCGGTCACAACCTGCCGCAGGAGGCACCTCAGGCCTTCGCGCAGGCAGTCATCGACGTCGACCGCTTTTAGCCACTCGACAGAAGGAACATTATGATGAGACGCCTTAATCTCGCATTGGCTGGGCTGGCAGCGACATTGGTCGGAACCGCGGGTGCCACGCTTGGAGCCGGCGCGGGTTCGGACACGACCAAGGCCTCGCCGATCTACGGCGTGACGATCCCGGACGGCTACCGGGGGTGGGAACTGGTCGCGCCGGCGCTCGAAGCGGACCCGCTAAACGAGCTTCGTGCAGTCGTCGGGAATTCGGTTGCAATCGAAGCATATCGGGCTGGCACGCTGCCGTTTCCGGATGGCACCGTCCTCGTCAAGCTCGCATGGAAGCGGGCGCAATCGCCCGAATTCGAACCCGCATCCATTCCCGGCGCGCCGACAACCGTCCAGGTCATGGTCAAGGATTCGAGGAAATACGCAGCCACGGGCGGATGGGGCTTCGGCCGGTTTATCGACGGCAAGCCTGTCGATGGGGCTCAGCACCAGACCTGTTTTGCCTGCCACGAGGCGCGCGTTCAGGGGCACGATTACGTCTTCACGCGGTTTGCGCCGTAGCCCGGGCATCGGCAGTGCTGCTGCCCAGAAAGGAAAAGGCCATGTCACAACGATGGCTGATCACTGGAAGTTCACGAGGCATGGGCCGTGCCTTATCCGAAGCGGTCCTGGACGCGGGTCACCGCCTCATCGCAACGGCGCGTGATCCCGTGCAACTGGCCGATCTCACGGAGCGCTACGGTGAAGCTGTACGGGTCACTGCGCTCGATGTCACCGATCCGTCCGCCGCTCAAGCGGCAGTCCGCCTGGCGACAGAGAGCTTTGGCGGGCTTGACGTCCTCGTCAACAATGCCGGTTACGGCAATGTCAATTCAGTCGAGGATACGGATCTTGATGAATTCCGTAGGCAGTTGGAGACAAACCTCTTCGGGACGATCATCGTGACCAAGGCCGCCATTCCGATAATGCGCGAGCAGCACCACGGCCACATCATCCAGTTTTCGTCGGTCGGCGGACGCATAGGCGCTCCGGGGCGCGCCGCGTATTCGACCGCGAAATGGGGGGTGGAAGGCTTTTCCGATGTGCTTGCTCAGGAAATGGCCTTGATCGGCGTCAAGGTCACGGTCGTCGAGCCGGGGGGCTTCCGGACCAATTTCGCGGGATCTTCAACCTTGCTGAAAGACGGAAGGTCCGAATACGACCAAGTCGTGGGTGCCGCAGCTCGCATGCAGCGGGCCTACAATGGCCGACAACCCGGCGACCCGGCGCGGGCCGCGAAGGTTATCCTCAAGCTCGCTGCGATGGATCGACCACCGTTACGCTTGGCGCTGGGTAGCGATGCCATAGAGGCAATCGAGCAGGCCGATCGTAAGAAACTGGAAGAGCTCCGCCGCTGGCGAGAGCTGAGCCTGTCCACGGATTTCCCGCAGGAAACCAGCACGTGCGGCTAATCGCCAGAGCGACTCCAACGCTCGCATCGTCTGGAACGGCCATGATAGCCGCCGTTTTCGATCAACCATGAAGGACATGTCAGATGAAAATACTGCTTGCAGCCTTGGCAATCGCCAACGCTTCGTTCGGCAATGCATATGCGCAGGCCGACAAACCCACCATCGTTCTGGTTCACGGCGCGTTTGCGGATTCGTCGAGCTGGAACGGCGTCGTCGAAATTCTGGAGAAGGATGGCTATCCCGTCGTGGCGGTCGCCAACCCGTTGCGTGGCGTCAAAAATGACGCCGGTGACGTCGCCGACATCCTTGGCTCAATCAAATCGCCTGTCGTCCTCGTTGGGCATTCCTACGGCGGCTCCGTCATCAGCGAAGCGGCCGAAGGCTGCGCAAATGTCAAGGCGCTGGTCTATGTCGCGGCCTTCGCGCCGGATGCGGGCGAGACTGCCGCGCAACTCGCCGGCAAATTTCCCGGCAGCACGCTTGGTCCGACCCTCGCGCCGCCGGTCACCCTGTCGAGCGGAGGCAAGGATCTCTACATCCGGCAGGACAAATTCCACGAGCAGTTCGCCGCCGATGTCCCCGAAGCCGAAGCCAGGCTCATGGCAGCGACGCAGAGACCTATTGAAGAAGCGGCGCTGAACGAGCCCCAAACGGAAGCGGCGTGGAAGAACATCCCGAGCTGGTTCATCTACGGCGACGGGGACAAGAACATACCGTCGGAAGCCTTGGCCTTTATGGCTGCACGGGCGCACTCGCGGGATACCGTGGTAATCAAGGGTGCCTCCCATGTTGTGATGGTTTCGAATCCCGAACCCGTCGCCGAGCTGATCGAGAAGGCGGCTACGGAAGCATCGCGATTAAAGCGATCGTAATGCGCCGAACCGGCGGGCCCGGAAGTCATCGAACTTGTCGAGCATCCGGAGCCCGTCCTTGCAGTTGGAGAAGTCTTGGTTGAGGCTCCTGCCGCGGGCGTGAATCTAATGGACAGGGGCGTTCGACGCGGGCTCGCCTGGACGCATCCTAACTGAAGGGCTCGAAACGGTCGAGCGATTGAGTACGGGGCGCCGGGAGGGAGCTTTCGTTCTCTCCGCTCGCCCGATGGTCGCTGATATCTTCTGTTTCCGAGGGCGGCGTCTCGGCTTCGATCTCGGACAATGACCGAATATCGACGCCCTTGTGATGCCGGCGATGCCGACTTTTAGGATCCGTGAATTTCTCAAACTCGTCGGCATTCCGCTTACCGTCGCCATCATCCCCGAACTTGACGAAAGCATGTTGAGCATTTGGGCGAACGGATTGGTATTGCTTACGGTTGTCTTAGACTTTGTTCTCCGGTCGGTCGGGTCTAGGTGTGGAATCCATGGCAGCGAGGAAGACCGTCCCTCGGCTTTCGAAGAGTTCAAGGAATTCGATCTTGTCAGGTGTATCGGAGATGCGGAGCCGCACACGATTGTTGGCGCCCTCGAGCAAATCGACGAGGATGCCGCAAATCTCTGCCGTATCGCCTGGCACGATGGCACTAGCGGTCTGCGCTGAGCGGATCGCCTCCTTGAGTGGCTGTAGTGCAACGCCCGACCACTCCAAGCAATGCGGAGGCGACCCGAGCAAAGGGCGTGCAACTTGCCGAGCGCCAGCGGGCAGAGGCACTCCGATGCCGTCTCGGCCGCGAAGGCTCGCATTGAAGTCTTGCAGCCATTCTCTATCCGGCTTCGTCCGACGGGATTGCCTGCAGGCCGACAGGTGCTCGCGTTTGACGAGATCACGGCTGGCTACGACCCCGCACATCCCATTATTCAGGGCCCGTCCTTTCACTGGTGGGACCACAACATGTCGCACTCATTTGATTCCAACGGATCGGGAAAAACGACTTGTTGGGATTGGCGGCGGAGAGATTTTACCATTCAAAGGGACGCTCTCCATCACAGTACCTTTCGCCATGCTGGATCAAAGCGTCGGGATTCTCGAGCGCGATGATACGATCCTCGACAACTTCAGGCGCCTCAACCCCGGCGCGACCGAGAACGTCTGCCGTGCGACATTGGCCAGCTTCCGCTTCCGTGCCGACGCCGCCCTTCAACCGGTCGGCACCTTGAGCGGCGGGCAGGTGCTGCGCGCCGGTCTTGCTTGCGTGCTCGGTGGGGCGTCCCCGCCTTCGTTGGTTATCCTCGACGAGCCGACCAACCATCTGGACATCGATTCCATCGAGGCGGTGGAGGCCGGCCTGCTTGCCTATGACGGCGCGCTCCTCGTCGTCAGCCATGACGAAACCTTCCTTGCCAATATTGGTGTCGATCGGGGCATCGAACTGACAGGGCCTGCGGAGAAGGCTCGTCAGAGCACATAACCGTCGTGTGTGACGCTCGCACCGCTCATGTAAGCCGCTTGCGCGCTCGCGAGGTACGCCTCGGCGGCGCATTTGATCGCCACATGAAAGCTGTCGACTGCCAATCGTCTGGCGAATGTGGCGTCCAATGCCGCGCGTTTCTCAGAATACCAGTGCGAGCTTTGTCGACTTGTCTTCTCTTTTGCTCATGGCGCTATCCTCACGGCGTCAGCAGCAGCTTACCGGTGGTGGTGCGGCTTTGCATGTCGGCATGCGCGCGAGCGGCGTCGGCAAGCGCATAGTTGCCGCCAATGCTCACCTTGAGCGATCCTTCTTCTATCCAGCGAAAGAGCTGCTGCGCGCGGGCGCGGAACAGTTCTGGCGTATGGATGTGATCGGAAAAGACGGCATAACCGAGCTTGATGCTCTTCGGCAGGCTCATGATGTCGAGTGGCCCGGGTCCGCCGAGTACCGGTCCGTACCAGCAGAATGTACCGGAACGGCGAAGCGAAGCGAGCGAGCCCTCGAAGGTCTTGGGCCCCGAACCGTCATAGACGACGTTCACGCCCTCTCCATCCGTGAGGCGCAGCACCTCGCCGGAAAATTGCCCTTCGCTATCGACGATGACATGCTCAGCGCCGGCCTCCCTTGCGATGGCTACTTTGTCTTCGGACGAGACGCGTCCGATCACACGTCCGCCTCTGAGCCTGATCATTTGCGTCAGCAACAGGCCGAGGCCGCCTGCCGCTGCGTGCACCAGAGCCGTGTCGCCGGGTTGCACGGGATAGAAATCCGTGGCGAAGTGGCTGGCGGTCAGGCCCTGCATCATGACGGACGCCGCGGTGCGATCGTCGATACCGTCGGGAACCTTGACGAGGGAACTTGCCGGGATCGACAGGCGCTCGGCATAGCTGCCCGGCGCATAGACCCAGGCGACCCGGTCGCCGGGGATGAATTCGCTGACGCCATCGCCGACGGCAATCACGCGGCCGGCCCCCTCGACGCCGAGAACCTTCGGATTCGGCATTTCAGTCCAAGCCATGCCCTGGCGCACGCCGATATCCATGAAGTTCACGCCGGCGGCGGCGACCCTCACAACGATGTTCCCCGGCGTTGCGCCCGGTTCCGGGCGGTCGACGAACTCCATCACGTCGGTGCTACCGACCTTGTTCATAACTATGGCTTTCATGTGCTTTCCTTTTTTGACCGATCATTCCAAAAGCAAGTAAAAAATTTTTCACCTACATGATGGCGCGGAGCGTGAGCCTTCCGAGAGATTGCAGATGCTCTCGGCTCGCGCCGCCGCGGGCGGCGATGCGCATTCCGGCGATGCTGCAGAACAGAAAATCCGCCACCGCTCCTGCAGGGAGGGTCTTGTCTACATCGCCTGCTAACTGAGCCTCGGCTATGCGTTCGCGAGCAGCATCCTTCAGCCGCCGGTCCGCGGCATGATGAAGTGCTGCGAGTTCCGGCATCGTCTGCCCGAACTCGCAGATTGAGCTGACGCCAAGACAGGGTTGTGCTGCATCTTCGACTATGCGCTCCATCATTGCGCGAATGCCGTCCAGAGCCCGTGATTCGCCGCGTAACTTGGCAATATGGGCATTCGTTTCTCCGCCCGAGTACCGTTCTACGGCAAGGCAGTACAGCTTCCACTTGTCGCCGAAGGTGTCATAGAGGCTCTGGCGGCCGATTTTCATCGCTCGTACAAGCATGTCCGTCGAGCTACCCTCGTAACCATGCTCACGAAACACGCCAATCGCCGCGTCCAGTGCCTCATCCCTGTCGAATTCCTTGGTCCGTGCCATGGAACATAGTTAGATATATTGGAACGATCTGTCAAGAATGATCGTTCCGAGCGCCATCATCGTGTCGCGTCGCCGGTCCCAAGCTCCTTTGCGTTGCCGTCCCGTGGTTTCTTGCGTCTCTGCCGAACGGCGCCTTGTCGTCACTGCCCCTGCCCGCACCAGCCTTTTCGGGGCGGAGGCCCGTGTTGGTCATTACCGGCGCCACGCGGCCTTTCACGCCGCGTCCTTGGGGACCGAGCAAGGAAAGGAGAAAAATCATGGGACTCGACATGTAAGCCTGCACGCTTTGCGAACCGCCCGTCGCGCCGGTCGACTTTGAAGTCGAAGAGGCCACTACGCTCCACTAATGGCGCAAGCATCCGAACCTTCACGGCTGGATGGAGCGGCTCTACCGCGAGAAGGGCGGCAACGACGCGAATGTGAATTCCGTCAATCTTCAGTTAACCGCCAACGATCTCGACCGCCTAGAAACAGTCCGGGAGGCAGGGCCTGTCATGCCGCGGCCTGCCATCCCTTCCGGATGTGATGGTATCCTTCGCGATAGACCACTTCAGGCGCCTCGAAGAAATCGCGCCAGACCTTCGTCGCGGCCGCAAGGTCTTTCAATGCGCGGCCAAAAGCCTCGATTGTCAGCCAGCCGTCATAGCCGCTCGCCCGGATCGCCTTGAAGGTCTCCGGCCATGGAATGTTGCCACGGCCCGGTACCCCGCGGTCGTTCTCCGAGATGTGGACATGAATGATGCGGTCCGCGTTGCGGGTGAAGGCTCCCACGGGGTCGGCTTCCTCGATATTGCTGTGGAAGGTGTCGTACATGGCGCGAATATTCGGATGCCCAATTGCATCAATATGGCCGGCAAGGTCGTCCACCGTGTTAACGAGATAACATTCGAAGCGATTCAACGCCTCGAGCGCAACGGTGACGCCGCGCTCAACGGCATGATCCCCGATCGTGCGCTGCGAGGAGATGGACCGTTTCAGTTCCGCGGCGGTTGGCCCGGTGCCTGAGAACTGGCCCAGCGTAGAATGCAGGGGCCCACTTAGCGTGTGCGCCCCGAGGGCGGCGGCGCAATCGATCGCCCACTGCATGTAGGCGATGCCGCGCTTGCGTGTCGCGGTGTCTGGCGAAATCAGGTTCATAGAAGGGTCGCTCATGGCAGACACAGCGGTGCGCTCCAGACCTACGCCATCGAGCAATGCGCCGAGGCGGCGGTAGTCGTCCGGAGTGCCCTCGAAGATCGGAATCTCTACCCCGTCGAAGCCGGTCGCCTTAATGTCCCGGAGTAGCTTTTCATGTCTCCGGCCGACGCTCGTGGTCCAAAGAAACATGCACATACCGATCTTCATCGTTCCTCTTTCCGGCGCTGGCTGCCGCGGTAAACACGTTCCCACACCCGCTGCAATCTGGTACTACCACATGTGCTAGCTGGTCAAGGTGACAACGTCAATGATCTCGAAGCGAAGCCGCGGAGATACGCCTATAAGCGCATGAAATTTCGAGAAGTGCGAGGTGACGCAGGCGCCTTGTCGCCAGCGATGATTTGGGATAGAGCTTTGACAAGGGAGAATTGGCCAAACCAGTCTTGGGTTCGGTCGAAGTGGAGGAGGTGCCGCGCACCGCCTCGAGTGACTCGGGAGTAACGCTAGTCTGGGAGGACGTTCATGCACCTTTCAACGCATAACTGGATGCGGGCGGAGCCTCTCGCCGTCACGCTGAAACGCATCAAGAAGTACGGCTACGAGAGCATCGAGATTTCAGGCCAGCCGGCCCAGTACGACATCAACGACACTCGCGCGCTGCTCAAGGAACACGGCATTCGCTGCTGGGGTGCGGTGACGCTGACGCTCGGCGAGCGCAACCTAGCAGCCAAGGACGAGGGTCAGCGCGCAAAGTCGGTGGATTACGTGAAGAGCGTCATAACGATGGTGAGTGAACTCGAAGGCGAGATCGTCACCCTTGTCCCGGCGACGGTTGGCAAGGTCGTTCCGGATGGCACCGAGGAGGAGGAATGGAAGTGGGTCGTGGATGCGACCAAGGAGTGCTTCGCTCACGCCCAAAAAAAGGGCGTTCGGCTGGCAATCGAGCCGCTCAACCGGTTCGAGACTTATCTCTTCAACCGCGCCGCCCAAGCACTTGCGCTAGCCGATGCAGTTGATCCCGATTGCGGCGTTTGCCTCGACGCCTTTCACCTCAACATCGAGGAGGAGAACATATACGACGCGATCAGGCGCGCCGGAAACCGGCTTTTCGACTTCCATGTGGCTGATAACAACCGCTTTGCGGCAGGTCTTGGCCATCTCGACTGGCCGAAGATCGTCGCCACTCTGCAAGAGATCGGATACGACGGTGCGCTCACCAATGAGTTCGTGGCTCCGGTCGACCGCACGCCGGCGGCGAAATATCCCGACATGGTCGAGCGCAATCCGGTCGATATCCCGCCGGAGCAGCTCAAGTTCATCCAGGACCACGGGTCGAGCCTGCTCACCGAGAAGTTCTACGATGACCAGATGCGGATCACCGCCGAGACCATCCTGCCGCTGATCAAGTGAGGACCGGTCCCGCGCGTGCCCTGCGGCCGGCGCGCCGCGAGGTTGGGGAGGCGAAATGCGTATCAAGAGCGTCCAAGCCTGGTGGGTTCGCATACCGATCGAAGCGAGTCGGCAGCATCGCAGCGATTTCGGGCGCCTGACAACCTTCGACGCGGCGATCCTGCGGATAGAGACAGATGACGGGATCGTTGGGTGGGGTGAGGGCAAGAATGCTGCGGGCAGCGCGGGTACTTACGGCACGCTCGTGCACATGCTCAACCATGAGGTGGGGCCGAGGCTCGTCGGTCGCGATCCCGCCGACATCTCCGCAATCTGGGAGATGCTCTACAACGGCGTGCGCCACGAAACGGCGGCGGCGTCAGGTCATGCGATGCCGGAACTCTCGCGCCGGGGCCTCTCCATTGCCGCGATCAGTGCGGTCGACATCGCATTGTGGGACATTCTTGGCAAATCGCTGGGTGTGCCGGTGTGGAAGCTGCTCGGCGGGCGTAAGGCGGACCGGTTGCCCGCTTATGCATCCGGCGGCTGGGAGAGCGCCGAAAAGATCGGTGGCCAACTGCAGTCCTACATTGCCAATGGCGGTTTCAAGGCGGTCAAGATGAGGGTCGGCGCAATGGACCGCGCGCCGCATGTCTCGGCTGCCCGCGTGCGTGCTGCCCGCAAGGCGCTGGGCCCCTCGGTGGATATCATGGTGGATGCGCATGGCACCTATACGGTTGCCGACGCGAAGCGTTTCATCCATCTGGTCGAGGATTGCGATCTCGCCTGGTTCGAGGAGCCGGTGATCGCAGACGATAAGGCCGGCATGGCGGAAGTGCGCGCCGCTGGAAAGGTGCCGATCGCGGCCGGCGAGAGCGAAGCCACTCGTTTCGCCTTCCGCGACCTTGCGGTGCTGCGCTCGGCCGATATTTTCCAGCCCGACCCTGCGTTCTGCGGCGGCATCACGGAGGCGATGCGCATTGGTGTGATCGCCAGTGCCTTCAACCTCCGTTTTGCCCCGCATTTGTGGGCCGGCGCACCATGCTTCTTCTCGGGCCTGCACATCTGCGCGGCCTCTCCGGCCAGCTTTGTCATCGAATATTCGGTTGGCGCGAACCCGATGATCCACGACCTTGTCGAGGAGATCGTGGCTGTGAGAGACGGGATGATAGAGATTCCTGATAAACCCGGCTTGGGATTTACGATAAACGAACGCGTCCTGGAGACTCATGCGCAAAGACTGTAACCATGAAAGAAAACAACCTGCTTTCCGATCTGGCGGCCCATCTGTTTACGGCTTCGAGCGCCAATGGGCGAACGCCATCGGAGCGAGAGCTCGCCGAGCACTTCGCCGTTAGCCGGGGGCAACTCCGGGAGGCTCTGGCAATCCTCGAAGCCATGCGCATCGTGGAGCGCCGAGCGAAGTCGGGTATCTACATGACGACGACGGAGGCGAGCGTCGAGGCGATCGCACTCTTCGCGCGTGCTGGCGTGCCTCTGGACCCGATCGTGATCTACGAGACGGTGGAGCTCCGCAAGATCCACGAGATCAAGGCGGCGGAACTCGCCTGCGCGCGGGCGACGGAGGAGAACTACGAACGCCTGCGCGAGATTCTCGCCGCTTCCGAGGCGAAGATCGCTGCAGGCGAGGGCCTCGCGCGCGAGGACAGGGATTTTCATCTGGAGATCGTTCGGGCGACGAAGAACAGCGTGTTTCACCGCGTCTGCAGCGTTTACTACACGATGGGCGAGCAGCGACTTCCGATCTACTTCGCGGATATCGCCCGCAGTCGCCGCTCGCATGAAGAACATATCCGTATCTACGAGGCGCTGCTCGCACGCGACGGCAATCTCGCCCAAGCTTTGATGAATGCGCATCTGCAGGGCGCGGAGAGCTACTGGAAGGGCCTCATCGGCGGGCCTGCGACAGCCGCGGAGTAGTCCCCGGTCGGCAACGAGGAGGCCGATGAGTTTCATTTTCTCGACCCATCCCCTGCACTGCGACGCCGAGGCCATGCTGAAAGCGGCGGGTGATCTCCGCGTCGCGTCCGCCCCCGATCCCGAGACGCTGCTTCGTGAAGGCGAGGGTGCGGAGGTTGTCATCGTGCGCGCACCGATCCCGCCCGCCTTCTTCGGAAACGCACCGGCCCTGCGCGCGGCAGTCCGGCATGGCGCGGGGCTCGACATGATTCCCTACGACGCGGCCACGGCGGCCGGCGTGCTTATCGCCAACGTGCCGGCCGTCAATGCGCCGACTGTTGCGGAGCACGTTCTCATGGTGACGCTGGCGGTGCTGCGCCAGTTCCGTCCGATGGACCGCGATCTCAGGAGCAGGGGTTGGGGTGCCGGGCGAGCCCACTCAGACCGAGCACTAGACCTCGCCGGCCGTACCATGGGCATCATCGGTATGGGCAATGTAGGAAAGGCGGTCTTCCGGATCGCGAAGTACGGGTTCGGGCTGGAGATCGTTGCCAATAGCCGCTCACCGGAAAGCCTGCCCGACAGTGTGCGCTTCCTCTCGGTCGACGACCTGGTTTCGACGGCGGACATCGTCGTTCTCTGTTGCCCGCTCACGCCCGAGACGACCGGGCTATTGAGCCGCGAGCGGATTGCGCGCATGAAGGCCGGCGCGATCCTGGTCAACGTGTCGCGCGGCCCGGTCGTGGATGACGCAGCGTTGATCGAGGCGCTGGAGATGGGGCGTATCGGCGGCGCTGCGCTTGACGTGTTCTCTACACAGCCCCTGCCGCTCGAGCATCCTTACTTCCGGCTGGACAATGTGATCGTGACGCCTCACCTCGCCGGCATCACCGAGGAAAGCATGATGCGCATGGGAACAGGCGCTGCGGCCGAAGCGATCCGCATCCTGAAGGGGGGGTTGCCCGTCAATCTCCGCAATCCTGAGGTCGTCGAACACTATCGGCGGCGCTTCCCGGCATAGGACGTCGGGATTTCGCCAATTCCGGATGGACCCGTCCTGCGTGGCCCTATGAATGACAGGAAACCGGACGGGAAGTCACGACCACGGCTGGAAGCAGTTTTGATCGTCGATGGCTCAGCCAGTGTGGCGCAGGCTCATCCCGCTTCCGCCGTCGAAGAGCACGACCTTTTCCGGGTTCCAGGAGAAGCGAACAGTCTCCTCGATATCGAGGTCAGTCTGAGCCGGCACCGTCGCCTGCAAGAAATGGTTGCCTGTGCGAAGCGTGACGATCTTCTCGACGCCATGATTCTCGACGTCGTGCACGCGGGCTTCGCCGGGTGCGCCGCTTTCGAGGAACAGATCCTCCGGGCGGATGCCGAAGGTTAGGGGTCGTCCGTCAACCGCAGTGCCGAGCGTCGCGTCAAAAGGCAACCGGTAGCCTTCGTCCGCGATAGCCTCGCTGCCCGCAAGCCTCCCTGAGATCAGGTTCATCGGCGGCGAACCAACGGCGCGTGCAACGAAAGTGTTGACCGGGTTGCGGTAGATCTCCTGCGGCGTCCCGGTCTGAACGAGCTGGCCGTTGTTGAGTACGCCGACCTTGTCGCCCATCGACATGGCTTCGATCTGATCGTGGGTCACGAAAAGGAAGGTCGCGCCGAGATTCATCTGGAGGTTCTTGAGCTCGGTGCGGAGCGCCTCGCGCAGCTTGGCGTCGAGGGCCGAAAGGGGCTCGTCCATCAGAAAGACGCGCGGCTTGCGCACGATAGCCCTTCCGATGGAAACGCGCTGCATCTCGCCGCCCGACAGACGGTCCGTCTTGCGGTCGAGCAGATGCTCGATGCGCAGCGTCCTCGCGGCGCGGGCGACACGTTCTTCGATCTCGGCCGGTTCGACACGTCGGATGCGTGACTTGAGCGGGAATTCGAGGTTCTCCCGGACCGTATAGCGCGGATAGAGCGAATATTGCTGCAGCACAAGCGCCACGTCGCGTTCGGCGGCCCCCCAGTCGGCGACATTCTCACCATCGATGAAGATCTGTCCGCTCGTCGGCTTTTCGAGCCCGGCAATCAGCCTAAGGGTCGTCGTCTTGCCGGCGCCCGTCTCGCCGAGCAGCACGAAAAACTCCCCGTCGGCAATTTCGAAACTGAGATCCTTCAGGGCAGTGTGGGCCCCGAAGGTTTTGGTGATGCCTTTGAGTTCGATATGCGCCATCAGAGCCTGATCCCGAAAGATGTGCCGGTCGAGCTGTCGAAGAAATGCGCCTGAGCCGGATTGATCCGAGCCCAGACGGCCTCGCCGGGCCTGGGTACGAAGCCGCTTTTCGTCCTTGCCCGCAGCATTTGGGCGCCAACCTGCAGGTCTATGATGTCATGCGAGCCGAGCGGTTCGATGATATGGGCCTCGACGGGCACGAAGCCCTCACGTGCTTCCCGCGAGACGAGAACCCCTTCAGGCCGCACGCCGAGGGTGAGATTGCCGTTTTCGGCCCCAGCGGCAGCGAGCTGGGCCGTGAGGCTGGAGGGAAAATCGAGGGCGGTTGGAGCACCTCGGACCAGGACGCGCGCATGCCCCGCGTCCTCGGAAACCGTCACCTCAGCCATGTTCATGACCGGGCTCCCAACGAATTGCGCGACAAACATGTTGGCAGGACGAGCGTAGACCTCATGAGGGGTGCCGACTTGCTGCAGCACACCTTCGTGCATGACGACGATACGATCGGCGAGGGACATGGCTTCGACCTGGTCATGGGTTACGTAGATCGTGGTCGAGCCCTGTTTGATGTGGAGCCGCTTGATTTCGGCGCGCATCTCTTCGCGGAGCTTCGCGTCGAGCGCGCCGATCGGCTCATCCATGAGCATCGCCTTGGGGCGCCGGACGAGCGCCCGGCCGATCGCCACGCGCTGCATGTCGCCGCCTGAAAGAGCCGACGGCCTTTTTGCGAGCAGGTGGGTGATCTGCAGCGTTTTTGCAACCGCCTGAACCTCGCGCTCGATATCCGCACGGTTGCCACGCGTGGCGCGGAGCGGGAAGGCGATATTCTCGAAGACCGTCATGTGCGGGTAGAGCGAGAAGGACTGGAACACAAAGGCGATGTCCCGGTGCGATGCCTTTATGTGCTGCACCGGCTGACCGTCGATGAGGATGTCGCCTTCATCGATCGTTTCGAGCCCGGCGATCGCGCGCAGCGTCGTCGTCTTGCCGCAGCCGGACTGGCCAAGCAGAACAATGAACTCGTTGTCGGCTATGGCGAGATTGAGGTTCTTGATGACCTGAACGGCACCAAAGTGCTTCTCAACGCCGCGCAATTCAATCTGCGTCATGGATTCCTGCTCTCGTCAGCTTTCTGTTCCGGCGGGACCTTCGACGTGATCATGAAGGCAATCAGCCCGACTAACGTCATCGTCAGTCCGTAGCGATGAAGGAACAGGTTCCATGGCTGGCACAGCGCAATGATCCCCAAGATCATCAGGAGCTGAGAGCCTGGCTCGAGATACTTCTGGTTTATGGCACGAAACGTCATTTGCGGATCGCTCCGAAACTCATGCCGCGCAGGAGATGGTTCCTGAGCAGGAAGGTGAAGATGGCGACCGGCAGCAGGAACAGGAAGGTCCCTGCGGCAATGACGGTCCAATCCGGAAGGCCAGAGCCGACCTGGCTTGGGATGAAGGGCGGTGCCGTTTGCGCGCGCCGGTTCGTCATGATCAGCGCGAAAGCATACTCGTTCCACGCCGTGATGAAGCAAAAGACGGCGGTCGCGGCGATCCCCGTGGCGGCCTCTGGCAGCACGATCTTGAAGAAGGCTTCCAGGCGCGTGTAGCCGTCGACGAGAAGGAGAGATTGAAGGCGGTGTAAAGGATGATAAGACCCCAGTGGGTATCGTTCAGCCCGACCGCCCGGTACATTAGGAACATGGGGATTGCTACGACGACGGGCGGGAGCATGCGTGTCGATAATATGAAGAACAACAGGTCGGCTTCGCCCTTCATCTTGAAGCGCGAGAAGCCGTAGGCCGTGAAGGTACCCATGCTAACGGCGAGCACCGTAGAGGTGATCGCGACGATCAGCGAATTCATGAAGCGATTGGGATAGCCCGATAACTGCACGTCGCCGCGTCCCGAGCGCACCACCTTTTCGCCCCCGTCGAAGACTAGACGTTCCCACCAGGGAGCGGCAGCATAGTCTTCCGGCTCCGGTGCTGCGCGCAACTGAGAGCGCTTGGTGAAGAGCTTCACGAAGGGCGAGATCTCCGGCTCGAAGATGACCGTTGGTGGGATGGTCGTCGCGAGGTTGCGCGGTTTGAAGGCCGTGGACGTGATCCAGTAGATCGGTGCAAGGAAGAGCAGAGTGATGACGAGCACGGCGGCGATCGCCACCCGGTTCAGCGCGCGCTCGGAGCGAGTTTGGACGGCCGCCATCTCAGCGCTCCTTCACCCTGTTGAGATATTTGACGTAGATGTTGGTGATCGCGAGCACCATGATCAGCACAATGTAGGCGAGTGCGCAGGACCGGCCGGTCTGCCATTCCTGAAACGCCATCTTGTAGAGGCGGATCGAAATCACTTCCGTGGTCGGCTGGCTCGTGAGGATGTAGGCGAGGTCGAAAGTCTTGAAAGCCTCCATCGTGCGGAAGATGATCGCGATCATGAGTATCGGTGCAACGAGCGGCAGGGTGATGCGGAAGAAGGTGTAGAACGGCCCCGCCCGGTCGATCGCCGCCGCCTCGTAAAGGTGCCTCGGTACGGCCGAGAGACCGGCGAGCGAGAGCAGCATCACGAAGGGTGACCACATCCAGATGTCGGTGATGGCGACAGCGTAGAGTGCCATGTCGGGATTCGCCAGCCACTCGAAAGAGCCGAGGCCGAGAGCGTAGTTGATGATGCCGAAGGATGGATCGTAGAGCAGCTTCCAGAAGAGCCCAACCACCGCCATCGACAGCATCATCGGCAGCAGAAGCAGTGTCGTGATCAGACCCTTGAACGGAATTTCACGGTTGAGCAGCATCGCCGTGCCGAAACCGACGACAACCTGACCGGTAACCGACACGATCACGTATTTCGCCGTAATGGCGAAGTTCGCCCAGATGAAGGGGTCGTTTAGCAGTTCCCGATAATTCTGCAGGCCGACGAAGGTGGCCGGAGCGTTCGTCGAAGCACGAAAGTCGGTGAACGAATAGCCGAGCGAGTAGATCAACGGGAAGATGTTGAAGACGATCAGAAACAGGATCGTCGGAATAATGAATAGATTGCGAATCTTGATGTCGCTCAATCCGCGTGAGGCAGCGCGCGACTTCGTATCCAGCGATGTCATAACCACGGTGGCCAATGTGCTCCTCCTCCGAGAGCCCAACGCCGGGCGCACTTGCGCCATCCTGTTGCGGCATTGCCTGCGCGCGACGCCACGTTCGCGCGGGTATCGTTCGGTGCCAAGCTGAAGAAACGGGGAGGGAGCCGACCCCCTCCCGCGATGCCTTACCCGTTATTGGCGGCCGTACTTCTTGAAGGTCGCGTTCCAGTCCTTGGCGAGAGCGTCGAGCGCCTCCTGTGCCGTACCCTGGCCGGCCGTCACATAAGGATAAATGCGTTGATTCATCTGGATCAGCAGCTCGACATATTCAGGCGTTGCCCAGAAGTCCTTCACCTTGAACATCGTCTCATAGAACGCCTTGTTGTAGGGCGTCGCGTTCTGGAACTCTTCCGACTCCAGCACCTTGGCGCTTGCCGTGTAACCGCCGAGTTCGGCCCAGCGCTTCTGCGTCTCGTCCTTGATGAACCACTCGAGGAATTTCATCGCCTCTTCCTTGTTCTCTGAATAGGAGACGATGGAAATGCCCTGGCCGCCGAGTGCGGCATACTGGTGGCCCTCCGGGCCTGCCGGGTTGGCGAAGAAGCCGGTCACCTTCGCGTTCGGGTTCGATGCTTCGTTGACCAGCGCCGGGAAGAAGGCGAAGTAGTTCATACTCATCGCTGCCAAATTTTCCGTGATCGCCTGGTTGTTTTCGACGAAGAAGGACTTGGCCCAGCCAGGAGGGGTGAACCCGTAAAGCTCGCGGTAGGTTTCCAGAGCCTTGACGTTCTTCTCCGAGTTGATGATCCCATCGACCTTGTAGGTGCTGTAGTCGCCGAGTTCTCCACCGAAAGAGAAGATGGCGTTCTCTACACCCATTACGAGACCATCATAGGAGTTGTCGGTGTAGATCGCGATGCCGTAGCGCTTCTGGTCCGGACGATGGAAGAACTCGGCGATGTCGCGCAACTGCTTCCAATCCTTCGGCGGGGCGAGGTCATAGCCATACTTCGCCTTGAAGGCTTCCATCTCCTTCGGGTCCTCGAACCAATCCTTGCGGTAGGACCACCCGACCGCGTCGCCCTCGGCCGGAATCGACCAATACTTGCCGGAGTTCGCAGGATACTCCGAGTAGTACTTCACCGTGGCAGGAGCCATCACCTCGTTTAGCTTGTGCTTGTTGAAGAACTCGGTGAGGTCGACGTAGTGGCCGGCCTCCGACGCGGCGCCGATCCACTGTGAGTCGCCGACGACCATGTCATAGGCCGAGCCCTTGGCGTTAAACTCGGTGAAGGCCTTAGTCTGGAAATCCGCCCAAGGGGTCGTTTCGACGGTGACCTTCACGCCGGTCTCGGCCTCGTATTCGTTTACAAGCTCCTGGAGATAATTGGCCGGGTCCCATTCGGCCCAGAAAATCGTCAGTTCTTGCGATTGCGCGGATGTCCCGCAGGCAAACATAAAACTGATACCGGCCATCAAGCCGGCCACTGTCTTGCGCATAATATTTCCTCCCCTTTTTACGCCACTCGCCTTACCGTGGCGGTCCGTCTGTCAAATCCTCCTGATTGGCGCTTCTGCGGGCGGGTCCTCCTCGACCTCTCGTGCCTCGCGTCAGATCTCAAGTCTAACGGGCCGGAGTACCAATCTGGTATTACCAAAGCTAGCGAGCGTCAAGGTCCCTGTCTCGTTGTCGTTTGCTGCAGATCACCGCTCGCAAGGCTGCGATCATACAGTACTTAGCTTAGCATCCTTATCGGCAGTTCAATTCCGGAAAGACCTGTCCACGAGCCGCCATACATGCGTATCAACAAAATTGGTCAAACCAGTTTGCTGTGGAGGCGAGAGTGCGCGGTGTCATGCCGCGGTTTGCGCCTCCCGAATCGCCGCCTCGACCAAGGCTGCCGCCGCCCATTCTGCAACGGATTGCGCGCGTTCGGCCGAGAGGCCCCAAATATCCTTGAGCACGACCAGCACCTCGACACCGAAAACCAGCGAGAGCGCCTGAGCGAGCTGCTCGCGGGCCTCAGCGGACATCTTGCCCTCGAGTGGCACGGTGACCTGTCGCAGGAGTTCGACGCGGTGGCCGCGCGTGAGCTGTGGTTCGTTACCAAGCGTGCCGGCCTGACGCTGCGCCCATTGGTCAAGCGAGAGCTTCAGCGCCGCCTTGAAGGTCGCCTCGAATTCGTTGATGCGCGGCATGGCGGTCGCGAGCAGATCGGCAACGCGGGTGAGCGCATCGGACGCTTCGGAGCGCCAGCCGAGGATTGGGCCGAGTGCCTCGTCCACCACCGCATGAACCAGCGCCGCCTGGCTCGGAAAGTAACGATAGGCCGTGGCGCGCGAAACTTCGGCGGCTTCCGCGACCTCACTCACCGAGGGCGTGATGCCGGACTGCATCAGCCGTGTGGCGGTCTCCAGCATGAGTTTGCGTGTGCGGGCTCGGGGACCGCGCTCGGCGCGTACGGCGGATTCGTTCTGTTGACGTGAGATATCCATATCTTTATGATACGTACATCTCATAAATTTGCAAGAGCCGGCAAATCGGCCGGCATGAGGCGGCTTTTCAAGGCAGAGGAGGGCCAGAGCCGCCAGGGAGGAAAGATGAAGCACATCTACGTCGTCGGCACGGCCGACACGAAGGGGGAGGAACTCGCTTATCTTGCTTCCCGGGTCGAGGCAGCGGGCGGCGGGCCTGTTCTGGTCGATGTCGGCACGCGTCGTCCCACCATTGCGGTCGACATCTCCGCCGAAACCGTGGCTGCCGCGCATCCGGACGGTGCCGCCGCGGTGCTTTCCGGCGACGACCGGGGAACGGCGGTTGCCGCAATGGGCGAGGCCTTCGCGCGCTTTCTTCCGGCGCGGGACGACATCGCCGGCGTGGTGGGCATCGGTGGTGGCGGCGGGACGTCGATCATCACCGCGGGCATGCGTGGGCTGCCGCTCGGGCTGCCGAAGGTCATGGTCTCGACGCTCGCATCCGGCGACGTGGCACCTTATGTCGACGTCTCCGACATCATCATGATGCCGTCGGTTACCGATATGGCTGGGCTCAATCGTGTGAGCCGCGTGATCCTGCAAAACGCGGCCGAAGCGATTACCGCCATGGCTCACCGGCCGGCGAAGGAAGCGGCCTCGAAGCCCGCTCTCGGCCTTACCATGTTCGGCGTGACGACGCCCTGTGTGACTGCCATCGTCGAACGACTGAAAGTCGACCATGACTGTATGGTCTTCCACGCCACAGGCACTGGCGGACGCACGATGGAGAAGCTTGCAGACAGCTTGCTTCTTTCGGGCTTGCTCGACATCACGACGACGGAGGTCTGCGATCTTCTCTTCGGCGGAGTGCTGCCGGCGACGGAGGATCGTTTCGGCGCAATTGCGCGCACCGAACTGCCCTATGTAGGCTCCGTCGGGGCATTGGATATGGTGAATTTCTGGGCGCCCGAGACGGTGCCGGAGCTTTATGCCGGCCGGCTCTTCTACCGCCACAACCCCAACGTCACGCTCATGCGCACGTCGGCGGAGGAGTGCGCTGCGATCGGAAGGTGGATTGGCGCAAAGCTGAACCTCTGCAAAGGCCCGCTTCGGTTCCTAATCCCGGAAAGAGGCGTGTCGGCGCTCGACATCGAGGGCGGCGCCTTCTTCGATCCTGCGGCAGATGCGGCGCTCTTCGAAGCGCTGGAGGCCACCGTCGAAAGAACCGACGCGCGCCGCATCCTACGGCTTCCGCTCCACATCAACGATCCGCAGTTCGCCGAGGCCGCAGTCGCCGCCTACCGAGACATCGCCAACCCCTGAAAGAGACGCCGATGCCAGTAATCCCCCGCAAGACCATTCTTGAGAAGTTCCACGGCATGATCGCCGCCGGCAAGCCGATCATCGGCGGTGGGGCCGGCACGGGGATTTCGGCCAAGGCCGAGGAGGCGGGCGGCATCGACCTCATCATCATCTATAATTCCGGCCGTTACCGAATGGCGGGTCGCGGCTCGGCGGCCGGTCTGCTCGCCTATGGAAATGCCAATCAGATCGTGAAGGAAATGGCCCTGGAGGTGCTGCCGGTCGTGAAGGCGACACCGGTACTCGCCGGCGTCAATGGCACCGACCCATTCGTCTTCATGCCGCAGTTTCTCTCGGAATTGAAGGCTATGGGCTTTTCCGGTGTACAGAATTTCCCGACCATTGGCCTCTTCGACGGACGGATTCGGCAGAGCTTCGAGGAGACCGGCATGGGCTACAGTCTCGAGGTGGACATGATCGCCGAATCCCACCGGCTCGACCTGCTGACGACACCCTATGTCTTCAACGAGGAAGAAGCGATTGCGATGACCAAGGCCGGTGCAGACATCATCGTCGCTCATATGGGCGTTACCACAGGCGGCGCGATCGGTGCCACTTCCGCGATATCGCTTGACGACTGCGTGAGAGAAATCGACGCGATAGCGGCGGCCGCACGTTCGGTACGGAAGGACGTCATCGTGCTTTGCCACGGTGGACCGATCTCGATGCCGGAGGATGCTCGCTACATCCTGGAGCGTTGCCCAAGCTGCAATGGTTTTTATGGCGCAAGTTCCATGGAGCGCCTGCCGGCCGAGGTGGCGATCCGCAAGCAGACGGAAGACTTCAAGGCGCTCGCCATCAGTACGGTGGTCTGAAGCGAGCAAGATGCGGGAGGAGGCCGCGGCATGGCAAAAGACAGATATTTTCTCTACCCGAAGAATGTAGAAAGCTTCGGCTTCGACTGGGGCCGCCTCGCACTGACGGTCGCGCCGGAGGTGAACGGGGCCGAGCGCTTCTCGGGTGGTGTGGTGGACTTGCCGAGCGGTGAAGGGCATACGCGTCACAATCATCCCGGCGCTGAGGAGATCATCTTCGTCATCTCGGGCGAGGGCGAACAAATGGTGGAGGACGAGAACGGCAATCCGGTGACGCAGAAGGTTGGACCCGGTTGCACGGTCTATGTACCGGAAAGTCGGTTCCACTCGACGAAGAACACGGGATCCGGCCCGATGCAACTGTTTGTCGTCTATTCGCCAGCCGGCCCCGAGCGTGCGTTTCGCGACCTGCCGGATTTCCGATTAATCCCGCCTGGTACCTGAAGGCGCGGCGACGGCTTCTAGGAGAAAACCCGTGAACATCAATCCAAGCGAAGCGCGGGCGGTGGAGCCGCCTTTCGATGCGGCTAAACTCGACAGGCTGATGGAGGAGGCCGGTATCGACGTGCTGCTCGCCACCTCCAAGCACAACACGCAATACCTGCTCGGTGGCTACAAGTTCATCTTCTTCGCCGCAATGGATGCGATCGGCCACAGCCGTTATCTGCCGGTCGTCGTTTATGAGAAAGGCTCACCCGATCACTCGGCCTATGTTGGCAACCGCATGGAGGGAGGTGAGCACCAGAACAACCCGTTCTGGACGCCCGCGGTCCATACGGCGACCTGGGGTACGCTCGACGCTGCAGCGCTCGCGGTCGAGCACCTCAAGAAGATCGGTAAGGCGGGTGCTCGCATCGGCATCGAGCCGCCCTTCCTGCCCTCCGATGCGCGGGACCTCCTTACTTCTCGTCTTGAGGGTTCGCGTTTTGTGGACGCGACGCACACGCTCGAGCGACTGCGCGCCATCAAGACGCCGCAGGAACTCGAAAAACTTAAGCTCGCCTCCGAGCTCATCACCGATTCCATGCTTGCCACCGTCGCGGCGGCACGGGAGGGATCCACGAAGGCCGAGATCATTGAACGGCTGAGACGAGAAGAGACCAATCGCGGGCTGCATTTCGAGTATTGCCTGCTGACCCTCGGCGCCAGTCACAACCGTGCGGCCTCGCCGCAGGCGTGGTCGAAGGGCGAGGTGCTTTCAATCGATTCCGGCGGCAACTACCAGGGCTATATCGGTGACCTTTGCCGCATGGGCGTGCTCGGCGAGCCCGATGCGGAGCTCGAGGATCTGTTAGCTGAAGTCGAGTCGATCCAGCAGGCGGCCTTCGCCAGGATCAGGGCCGGGGCTACAGGCAGTGAGATGATTGCCGCGGCGGAAGCTATTTTGAAAAGCTTGCCTTCCGGCGCCTTTACCGACTTCTTCTGCCACGGCATGGGTCTCATCAGCCACGAAGCACCTTTCCTGATGACCAACCATCCGGTCGCCTATGAAGGCGTGGACGCGGATCGACCTTTGGAGGCAGGCATGGTCATTTCCGTGGAGACGACGATGCTTCACCCGAAGCGCGGTTTCATCAAGCTCGAGGACACGCTCGCCGTCACGAAGGACGGATACGAGATGTTCGGCAACAGAGGGCGCGGCTGGAACCGTGGGGCGCTATAGCGGCGGCGAAACTCCTGCAGGACGACTGAGCCCGGCTCACGATCGTGAGCCGGGCTCGCAGTCCCTCAGTTATGGTAGATCTCGGTGCCGAGAACCTTGAGGCACTCCCTCATGAAGGCGGCAAGGGCCGTCCAGCCCTTTGCCGATACCATCGTGCCATCGACATAGGCCTCGGTTGGGGAGAGGTCGATATAGGTGCCGCCGGCCAGCGTGACTTCCGGCTCGCAGGCGCCGAGAGCGCCGACCTTCTTGCCGCGCACGACACCGTCGACGGCGATCAGAATTTGTACGCCGTGGCAGATCGTGAAGATCGGCTTCTGCTGTTCGTGGAAATGCCGCACGATGGCCTGCACGCGCTTGTCGGTGCGGATGTATTCCGGTCCGCGGCCGCCGGCGCAGTAGACGGCGTGATACTCGTCGACTTGAACTTCTGCTTCCGCGAAAGTCTTGTTGATGACCACGTTGTGGCCGAGTTTCTCGGTGTAGGTCTGATCGCCTTCGAAGTCGTGCAGGGACGTCCGCAGGATGTCGCCGGCATTCTTGTCCGGGCAGACGACGTGGACCGTATGACCGACGGCCTCCATGGCCTGCTGGAAGACGAAGATCTCGTATTCTTCTGTGAAATCACCGGTAAGCATGAGAATCCGCTTGCCTGGCATAGTTTTCTCCTCCTCGTTGTTAGAGCTGCAGACGGGGTTCCGTCCGCCTGCATGGATCGCTTTCTCATTCCGGCGGGCTCCTCCCGCGCCAAAACGCGCGCCAATTCTGTCTCATCTGCAGGATCCTGTTGAAAATACTCGAACGCCTGCGAAGCCGGTGACGCGAATGCTCGATCTGTGGTCCAATCGCCATTGCAGCAACGATCCGGCGCCGGCGGCAAATGCGTCGAGAATGACAATCCAATACGAAATGGGATTTGTACAGGAGGAAGGACGCGAGATAACCAAACACGTGGCCGCCGACTTGCTTCGCGCCAAGTGAACGATCCGGAGAGCATCCACTCGCGCACCAACAGAACGGGCGCGCGCGATCGTTCCGAAGCGGCCCTTCGCAAGGCTGCTTCCGCACTTCCTGCCATGGCATCGGGAGAAGTGCTTCAACCATTGAGTGCGCCATTCCAGAATAGGCAAGCGTGGGCCCACGGTTTGATTCCCATCAAGGCGAGGGATGGGAGTCGACATCCCAGACTGGGCGGTTTGCCGGCTTCCGATCGTCTCAGTCGGGTGGACGGCGGTCGATCGCCAAGGCGCCGCGCGATGGCTCCGTTGCCGCCAATAGCGGACACAGATTCACGAGTAATGGGATTCCGGCGTACGCCAGCGAATGGAACAGTTGGTCGGCGCGATGAAGGCGGAACGTCTCATAGCGCCAAAGCAGAACTGACGTTTGAAACACCCGGCCACCTTTCGCCTCAGCTTGAGACCGTGGCTTGGCGCATTTGGCGCCTGGGTGAGCGGCCCATGACACGTTTGTAGGGTGTGCCGAAGACTGCCTCGGAGGCATATCCGACAGAGTGGGCGATCATTGAAACCGATTGGCCGGCCTTCCCGGAGCTTTCGTTTCGCCAGCCACATTCGCCATTCCGCGAGATAACTGAGTGGGGCCCGCGATCGCCTGAAGTAGGTGGCAAAGGTGGTCCGTGACGTCGTCAGTTCTCCTCCACCGAAGGGCCATCTTGGCCAATCCTGATCTCGATGCCCGGCTTGTTTTCTTCGCGGTAGACGTAGACGCCGAGCCCGATCGCATCGGCGGCAAGGACTGCGATAATGTGCCACCCTCCCAATTATCGGCGTACGCTGTCCCGCGCGTCGAGGCGCTGCCTCTCCCGCACGAACGTGTGTTTTTGTTGCAGCGACACGGCGCCGCGCGTCCTTTGTTTGGGACGCGCAAAGGTGGCTGTAACGCTTTGGGCCCGTGCACGATTCCACAAATCGATTTCGATTTGAGGAATCATGCAGTGCTCAATCAGCATCACGTTCGCGCCTGTTATTTGTGAAGTGGGCGTTACCGAGGCCCGTGCCAATCGTGAGCACGCCCCAACCGGAGACGTCCTGCATGAAAGGCACCTGTGAAAGGCCTTGGACGACCGCGTCGTTGTGCATGATCACGAAGGTCTCGTGCTCGCCGATTTGCGGAATGGCCTCCTTAATAGCGGCGGGAAGATTGAAGTGCTCGCTTTCCCAATTGCCGCCTGGCAGGTTTTGGCCGCCGCGCTCGATCGATCCATCGGCGTTGATCACGCCGGGACAGGCCACGCCAATCACGGGGGCTGGGGCGAGATCTGCCTTTTCCGCCTTGGCGATAAGCCTCTCGATCATAGAGATGAGACGTTCAATCGCCGTGGTCCGACTGGGTTTGTCGTCGGCGTGTCGCCAAATATCTGACTTCCAGACCTCTGTCTTCGAGAGGTCCGTGTCTTCCTTCAGGCGCAACTTGACTATCCCCACGCGAATGTTGGTGCCACCGATATCAATGGCAAGGATCGCCTTGTGCCCCTTCAGCATCCAGGATGGAATAAGGTGCGCGGCGCCGATAAGCCCTGCATCATCGGGATGGTGGGCGATCGGCGTGAGCTCAATCTTGGTGCCCTTGGATTTTAGCAGCACCATCGCGCGGGCAATTGCAAGTTCGCCTACGACGCGCTCTTTGAAGCCGCCGCCCACCACCACGCGTTCTGTATTTATCCAGTTCTTCTGCTGCAGCAATTTCTCGAGAACAGTGGCGAGTTCGCCTGCGAAATCGTCAACCGCTCCCATGACCAGGGCGGCTGCCTCCTTGTCGTCACCCTTCAGAAGGGCGTCGATCTGCTTTTTCGACAGATCGTCGGTAGGAGTCTTCCCGAGGGGATCGTCGCCCCCTTTACGCACTCGCTTGCGCCAGGCTTCGAGCTTTTCTTGGAAGGCGTATTTGTTGGCCCTGTCGCCCAGAAAACCGTCGGAACTTCGCAATTCGGCATTGTAGTCGTCGACCGTAACCGACGGCAGATTGTCGTCACCATGCGTGAGGACGCCGTTTTGCTTCTCGTTCGCGGATCTGCCCACGCTACCTCCTGTATGACGCTTCACCTGAACTGATCCGAGACCGGAGTGAGTAATAAACGTGAGGGGCGGGACGATGTTCCGACGTCGCGGCGCCAATGTGCGAAAGAAGCCGCTTGATGGTGGACGCCGAGTCTGGATCACGGCAGGCCTCGTTCGTAAGCTAGCGACAGGACTGCGTGTCACCGCCTTGTCCCTCCCCACCGCTGGACAGCAAATATCCGCTTTGTGGAAACTCAGGGTTGGCCGATTGGAGGCTCTGACCTAAATATAGGGCATGTCAAATCGGAAGCAGTTTCGAAGCGCCTCGAAATCCGACGCGATTTCAGCAGAGGACTTTATTCTCGCCGCTCTCTCAACGGATCTGCAAGGCTGGGCTCTGTTCCTCGATATCGATGGTACTTTGCTTGACCTTGCCGAAACGCCGGACGCAGTAGTCGTCCCGCCTTCGCTGCCTGCGAACCTCAATGCCTTGTCGGGAAAACTCGGAGGTGCCTTGGCGCTCGTGACCGGTCGCGACCTTGGCTATGCCGAACAGCTTTTTTCGCCATTTCTTTTTCCAATCGCGGGTCTTCATGGCGCCGAGCGCCGGGATCCGGACGGCCTTGTGCACAAAGCCGCCGACACGACGGAATTCGAGCGGCTGAAGGCCGATCTTGTCGCTGATACGGCCAACTGGCCTGGGGTTCTGATCGAGGACAAGGGAGCGGCGGTCGCCGCGCACTACCGACTGGCGCCGGACAGAAAGCTCCAACTGGAACCGCTGATCGAGCGGGCGTTGATCCGGGCAGGGCCAAACTGGACGATCCAGCATGGCAAGATGGTGATCGAAATTCGTCCGGCCCGCGCCGACAAGGGCGACGCAATCGAGGCCTTTCTCGCGCAGCCACCTTTTGCCGGGAGACGCGCCATCGCCATCGGAGATGACGTGACCGACGAAGCGATGTTTCACACGGTCAACCGGCTCGGCGGCTACTCGATCCGCGTCGGACGGCCGTCGCCTGCGAGCGAAGCGATCGGCTCCGTTCCCTCTGCCGAGGCCCTGCGCGGCATCATCGCTGCGTTGGTTCCCTGAAAATTTGAACACCCGACATAGTTTCCTGCATGAAAGGAGGTCGGCATGAGCCGTCTCGTCATTGTTTCCAATCGCGTGCCGGTCCCGGACAAGGGTGGTATTGCCCCCGCCGGTGGGTTGGCGGTCGCGCTGAAGGTCGCGCTTGAAGAGCATGGCGGCATATGGATGGGCTGGTCGGGAAGATCGAGCGGAGAGCACGAGCCGCAAGCGCTTGCACAACTGCAGCAGGGCAACATCACCTATGCGCTCACGGATCTGACCGACACCGATGTTGAGGAATATTACCACGGCTTCGCCAATCGGGTTCTTTGGCCGATCTGCCACTACCGGCTTGATCTCGCCGAGTACGGTCGCAAGGAAATGGCCGGATATTTCCGCGTCAACCGCTTCTTCGCCCACCGGCTTGCCCCGTTGGTCGAACCCGACGACGTCATCTGGGTGCACGACTATCACTTAATCCCTCTCGCGGCGGAGTTGCGTGCGATGGGATTAAAGAACCGCATCGGCTTCTTTCTCCACATTCCCTGGCCGCCCGCTGATGTGCTCTTCACGATGCCCGTTCATGAGGAGATCATGCGGGGCCTGTCCCACTACGACGTCGTCGGCTTCCAAACCGATCACGACCTCGAGAACTTCGCTGGCTGCCTCAGGCGGGAAGGCATCGGCGACGACCTCGGCGGAGGGCGCTTCAGCGCCTATGGCCGTGTATTCAAGGGCGGCACCTATGCAATCGGGATTGAGACCGCGGCCTTTGCCGAATTCGCCAAAAAGGCATCGACCAATAAGACGGTCAAAAAAGCGCGTGAGAGCATTGGAAACCGCAGCCTGATCATCGGGGTCGATCGCCTCGATTATTCCAAGGGGATCACGCAGCGTATCGACGCGTTTGAGCGCTTCATCCTGGCCAATCCGGCCCAGCACGGGCATGTCACCTATCTGCAAATCACGCCGAAGTCCCGCTCCGAAGTGCCGGAGTATGAAGCCATGCAGCGCATGGTTGCCGAACAGGCCGGCCGGGTGAACGGGGCGCTCGGCGCCGTCGATTGGGTGCCGATACGCTATATCAACCGCTCGGTGGGCCGCCACATTCTTGCTGGGCTTTACCGGCTTAGCAAAGTTGGCCTCGTGACGCCGCTTCGAGATGGGATGAATCTCGTCGCAAAGGAATACGTAGCCGCGCAGGATCCGGACGATCCCGGCGTGCTTGTGCTTTCACGTTTCGCCGGGGCTGCCCGCGAGCTGAACGGCGCACTGCTCGTCAATCCATACGACGTAGAGGGTACCGCGAATGCGATGGCACGCGCGCTAAGCATGCCGCCGGAGGAACGGAAGGAGCGCTGGAAAACGATGATGGATCATTTGCTGGAGCGCGATGTTACACGCTGGTGCCAGGATTTTCTCGACGATCTCACGGGTACGACGGGTTCAGCCCGGACAGAGGCGACAGATGGAAGGCAGGCTTCGTATTCTGACAGAACCGGGATAGCAGCCAGCGAATAAATCTCTCTCACGTCGCACCGCATACTTGAACTCACCTATCCCGCCGGCCGGATCAGGTATTCTCCGGCGTGAAGATGTCGAAAGGCAGGAAGGTCTGTCCCGGTACACCCGCCGCGCCTCGATCGATCGCCCCGATCATTAGGTTGATGGTCTCTCTGATGAGTGCGGGAACGGGGGTTGCGATCGCCATCGTGACTGCCTCGTCGGCAAGCGCTGCGCGTGATTCCGGCGTGAGTTCGTTGACGACCACCAGCAGCTTGCGCTCGAGCTTTTCCTCTCGGATCGCCGAAATTGCGCCCTCCATCCCGCCGCCACAGACGTAGAAACCGATGAGATCGGGGTGCCTCCGCAGAAGATCGAGCGTAGCCTCGTGAGTGATCTCGGCGGTGTCCAGATTGACCATCGTGTCGAGCACCTCGAACTCGGGCGCGTTCTCGCGAAAATAGGAGCGGAAGGCGATCTCGCGCAGTTCATGTCCGTGGAAGCGATGGCTGCCGACAAAGGCCGCGACCTTTCCGGGTCGTTTTGCCGCCTTGGCAATCATCCAGGCTGCGGTTCGTCCAACCTTGTGGTTGTTCAAGCCGACATAGCCCTCGCGCACTCCGGCCGCGAAATCGGAAAGCAGCGAGAAGACCGGAATGCCGCGCTCCTTCAGGTCTTCTATCACCGCCGTGACGGCTGGGTAGTCCGGCGCGACAAGTGCGATTGCCTGATTTCGCGCGGCCATCGCCTTCAGCTTTTCGGTGATTCCTGCCGGCGTCGAATTGGGAACGAAGTCCACTTGAGGGAGCGGGCGGACATGGGTCAGCGACAGTGCCGCGTTTTCGATCTCCTTCGCAACCGCTTGATAGAATGATTGCTGCGGTTTTTGCAGGAGAAAGCCGAGACGATATTGCGGAAGATCCTCGAACACGCGTTGGCGAAGCAGGCCGACGGCGTGATAGCCGATCGTCTTGGCAGCGTCGTAAACCCTTCGCGCCGTTTCCTCGCGCACCGGATGACGCCCGTTCAAGACACGATCGACGGTGGCAACGCTCACGCCGGCCGCCTGCGCAAGATCGGCGATCGTCGGTCTCCTCGTCATGGCGGCTTCTCCCTGAAATTATCCCCTCAAGCATGAAGTGGCCGTTATGATGGAATTTGAGAGAATATATCATGACTGCATTGAGAATTGTCAAAAGTCAACATACCCTCCTTTCATTGATGTGAGGCGCAGTCGGGAGCGTGCTTCGGGAGGACGAGATGATGCCGGTTGCCACGAAAAGAGATTACAGCCTCCTCGGGCGCGATGCGGAGGCGGCAGTCGCCAATGGGCTTTCCGCGGCTGAGTGGTATCACACCGACGTTCCGCGCAAGCAGATGAAGGAATTGATGAAACGCGCGGATGGCCCGGCCATCCGCGACACCTTCCTCTGGCTCGGCAGCATGATGCTTTTCGGCGGGCTCGGCATTTATTTCTGGGGCACTTGGGCAGCAGCACCGCTTTTCCTCGCCTACGGCGTCCTCTACGGCTCGGCCTCCGATAGCCGCTGGCATGAATGCGGCCATGGCACCGCGTTCAAGACGATGTGGATGAATGATGTCGTCTATCAGATTGCCTGTTTCATGATCATGCGCAATCCGGTGACCTGGCGGTGGAGCCATACCCGCCACCATACCGATACGGTCATCGTCGGCCGTGACCCGGAAATCGCCGTGATGCGCCCGCCGGACCTTCTCCGGCTCGTTCTCAATTTCTTCGGCATCATCGATGTCTGGTACGCGACGGTCGATATGGTGCGGAATGCCTTCGGCGTGATCAGCGCCGCCGAAAGGACTTTCATTCCGGAAATGGAACAGCCGAAGGCGATCCTCGTCGCCCGCATCTGGCTGTCGATCTATGTCGCGACGATCGGTCTGTCGATCTATCTCGGCTCACTTCTGCCGCTGATGCTGATCGGGCTGCCCCGCCTCTATGGCGCCTGGCATCACGTGTTGACCGGCCTGTTGCAGCATGGCGGGCTTGCCGACAATGTGACCGATCACCGGCTGAACAGCCGCACGGTCTACATGAATCCGGTGAGCCGCTTCATCTATTGGAACATGAACTATCACGTCGAGCATCACATGTTCCCGATGGTGCCCTACCACGCGCTGCCGAAGCTGCATGAAATGATCAAGCACGACCTGCCGGCGGCGAACCCGTCCATGCTTCACGGCTATCGCGAAATGATCCCGGCCTTCTTGAGGCAGCTCAGGAATGAGGATTATTTCCTGAAGCGTGAACTGCCGCCGACGGCAAAGCCCTATCGCGAAGAGTTCCATGGCGATCGGCTCGTCCCGGCCGCCGAATAACCGGCGAAGCAAACCAATCAAGACAAGCAAACTGATGGAGGAAACCCATGAGCTCGAACTGGGTCGAGGTCTGTGCGGCCGATGAGATCGATGAGGAAGATGTTATCCGCTTCGATCACGAGGGGCGAACCTTCGCCGTCTATCGCAGCCCAGATGACGAATATTTCGCGACCGATGGGCTCTGCACCCATGAGCACATTCATCTCGCCGACGGACTGGTGATGGACGACGTCATCGAATGTCCCAAGCACAACGGCCGCTTCAACTACAAGACCGGCCAGGCCAAGGGCGCCCCGGTCTGCGTCAACCTCCGGACCTATCCGGTGAAGGTTGAGGCCGGCAGCGTCTTCATCGCGATTTCCTGACGACCAATTGCCTTAACGCCGCACCGGCGGAGGGAGGAGAAGGCATGACAAATATCGTCATTATTGGCGCCGGCGAGTGTGGCGCGCGGGCAGCTTTTGCGCTGAGAGAAAAAGGCTTCGACGGCGAGGTCACGCTGATCGGCGCCGAACCGCATCTTCCCTACGAGCGCCCGCCTTTGTCGAAGGATGGGCTTGCGGGCGCCGAGGCTCCAAAATACGTCGCGAGCGCCGAGCGCTATAAAGAGGCCGAGATCGCGGTTTTGACAGATGCCCTCGTCGAAAAGATCGATCGCATGTGCAAAGCGGTACGGCTCGCGGACGGCCGATCGATCGACTATGACCGGCTGCTCCTCGCAACAGGTGCGCGGCCGCGGGCGTTTCCAGGTGCGTCTGGAAACTCAGGGCGGATCCGGGTGCTCAGGACCCACGCCGATGCGCTCGCAATCAGACCAACCCTTGTCCCCGGCCGAAAAATCGCCATCATCGGCGGTGGCTTCATCGGTCTGGAACTGGCGGCAACCACGCGCAAGCTGGGCGCCGAGGTTACTCTTGTCGAAGGTCTGCCACGTCTGTTGACCCGCGGTGTGCCGGAAGAGATCGCCGCGGTTGTCGCCGAGCGGCATCGGCTCGAAGGTGTCGAGATCGTCTGCGGCGCGAAGATCGCAACGCTCGAGGATGGCGGACACGAGGCGCGTGTTCTTTTTGCCGATGGCGGCAGTGTTTCCGCCGACCTCGTCATCGTCGGCATTGGTGCGGTTCCCAACACGGAACTGGCGGAAGCTGCGGGCCTTGCCATCGACAACGGCATTGCCGTCGACGAGCGGCTCTGCACTTCCGATCCCGACATCTTTGCTGCCGGCGATTGCTGTTCCTTTCCTCTGTCGCACTACGGCGGACGGCGGGTGCGGCTCGAGGCCTGGCGCAGCGCCCAGGAACAGGGGACGCTGGCCGCCGCTAATCTGATCGGTGGGGCAGAGCCCGTCTCCAGCGTGCCGTGGTTCTGGTCGGATCAATATAACCTGACGCTGCAGATCGCCGGCCTTGCCGACGGCGCGGTCGCGACGGTTCGGCGCGACATGGAGGCGGGAGCCTTCATTCTCTTTCACCTAGACGGCGAGGGCCGGCTCATCGCCGCAAGCGGCGTCGGTCCCGGCAATGCCGTCGCCCGGGACATCCGCCTTGCCGAAATGCTGATTGCTGCCGGCAGCCGGCCGGACCCCCAAGTGCTCGCTTCTCCGGACACCAAGCTCAGGAAGCTGCTCGCGGCATGAAAGCCGCCAGAACAACCATCAACCACTGCGTTTCCCAGGGAGATCTCGATGAGACATCGCCGCCCGACTGTTGCCGATCTTTTGTCGATGAAGGGCCAGAGACAGCTTACGATGCTGCGTGTCGTGACACTTGAAGAGGCGGAAGCCGCCGAAAGGGCTGGTATCGATCTCGTTTCGGTTCCTCCCGCGCTGCTGGGCCCGGAATTCAGGGAGGCAGCGCCTACGGTCTTCGCCTTCCCGGGTCTCGAATATGGCGACCATGTCACTGCCGATGACTATATCCGCGCAGCCTTCAAGGCCCTGAAAGCAGGCGGCGATGCTGTCTATTGCGCGGCAAGCCTTTCGATCGTGCGACGCATGCGCGACGAGGGCATTCCCGTTTGCGGCCATGTCGGGCTCATCCCTTCGAAAGCGACCTGGACCGGTGGCTTCCGCGCTGTCGGCAAGACGGCGGAAAGCGCGCTTGAGGTTCGGCGGCAGGTGAAGGCGCTCGAGGAGGCAGGAGCGTTCGCGGCCGAGATCGAGGTTGTTCCGGCAGAGGTGGCGACGGCGATCTCGAAGCGGAGTTCGCTCCTCATGCTTTCCATGGGCGCTGGCGCCGGATGCGATGCGCAGTATCTTTTCGCCGAAGACGTGCTCGGTCAAAATCGAGGCCATTACCCTCGTCACGCGAAGGTTTACCGCAATTTTGCCGCCGAATATGAGAGACTGCAGCAGGAGCGCATTGCAGCCTTTCGCGAATATGCCGAGGACGTCCGGTCCGGCGCCTATCCGGAAATGGCGCATATGGTCGGGATCTCGCCCGGGGAACTAGAGGACTTCCTGAAGCAGATGGATGCGCAGGAGCAGGCCGCTTTTCGCGTAAGGTGAAAGGCGTGGTGCCCAAGACGAGAAAGTAAGGACGATCATGCAGAATTATGTTTTGACAGTAACTTGCCGGTCGACGCGTGGAATCGTTGCCGCGATTTCCGGCTATCTCGCCGAAAAGGGCTGCAACATCATCGACAGCTCGCAGTTCGACGATCTCGAAACGGGCCTGTTCTTCATGCGTGTCAGCTTCATCTCGGAAGAAGGCGTAGGCCGGGAGGCGCTCGAAAAAGACTTCGCGCCGATCGCCGAGACATTCGGTATGGAAGCGGAAATGCATGATACCAGCGAGCGCATGAAGGTGCTCTTGATGGTGTCGCGTTTCGGCCATTGCCTCAACGACCTGCTCTACCGCTGGAAGATCGGCGCGCTGCCGATCGAGATCGTCGGTGTCGTCTCCAACCACTTCGACTACCAGAAGGTCGTCGTCAACCACGACATCCCCTTCCACTGCATCAAGGTGACGAAGGAAAACAAACCGAAGGCCGAAGCCCAGCTGATGGAAATCGTCGAGCAGACCGGCGCCGAACTGATCGTGCTCGCCCGCTACATGCAGGTCTTGTCCGATGCGCTCTGCAAGAAGATGTCGGGCCGGATCATCAACATCCACCACTCCTTCCTGCCGAGCTTCAAGGGTGCCAACCCTTACAAGCAGGCCTATGAGCGCGGCGTCAAGCTGATCGGTGCGACCGCGCACTATGTTACCGCCGATCTCGACGAGGGGCCGATCATCGAGCAGGACATCGCCCGCATCACCCATGCGCAGTCGCCCGAGGACTATGTCTCGATCGGCCGCGACGTCGAAAGCCAGGTGCTCGCCCGTGCCGTGCATGCCCACATCCATCACCGCTGCTTCATCAACGGCAACCGCGTCGTCGTCTTCCCGCCGAGTCCGGGAAGCTATGCGTCGGAGCGGATGGGGTGACGCCGGCTCCCTCGCCGCATTCGGCGGCGATAGTCGCTCTCATGTCCTGACGCAGCGCGCGATCTGCCCCTCACCCTAACCCTCTCCCCCCAGGCGGGGAGAGGGGACTTGAGTGGCGCGGCCTACCCCTTCTCCCGCTGGCGGGGAGAAGGTCACGGCAGCGGGATGAGGGGGCGGAAACGCCCATGCTTCCGCTCGATCCTCAGGCTGCACCTTTTTCCGGCGCGAACGGGTCAGAGATCATCGGCCAGATGTCGCGCCGCACGCGCCTGTAAGGCGTCTTCGCCGGATTGTTCGGGTAGGGCGTTCCGGCCGAGCAATAGAGGATCTTCGACGCGATCTTAGAGAAGGACGCGAAGAAATGGTTCGTCGACTTGATGACGAGGATCTTCTTTGCCCGCGGATCAATTCCCATCACGGAGAATAGGCTCGGGTCGAAGCTCTGCGCGCGCGTGGAATTCAGGATGATGTCGATGCCGCGATGCCGGATGTGCGCGGCGTCGCCGAAGGGCGCGAAGCTTTCTCCGAACTGCATTTCGGCGTTTCGCACCAGACTTATGACCCTGACCGTTCCGTCGATCGGCTTGCCGGTACCGGGCGCCGATTTTGCGCCAAAGCGCAACGGGATCTCGGCGCCTTCGCCTGCAGCCATGCAGATCTGCACGGCCATCGGATCCCAGATCGTGCCGACGGCTGCATCGGTGACACCATTGGCGAGCAGTTCTTCCAGCACGACGGTCGCATCACCCGCCGTGCCGCCACCGGGATTGTCCCACATATCGGCGATCACCACCGGACCGGCGGTCGCGGCGATCGCCTCGGCGACCGCCTGGTGCTCGTCGAGCTCCGGCATGCGGAACGTGCCGCGTTTAGCGAAGAGTTCCAGCCCGAGGTCGCGAGCAAGTGCCTGGCCTTTCTCCCGGTTGCGGTCGGTCACCGCTATCATCTTCGTGCCCATCTCCGGCACGTCGCCGGCCATGAAGCCGTGCACCACCGAAAGAGAGAGCACGTCGGGGTCGTCTCTCTCGATCTCCATGAGCTTGTCGACGAAGCTGCGCATGGGTTCGCGGGACGTCGGAAACACGTCGATCATCCGGCAGTCAAAGACCGACATGACCGGCCTGACGCGGCCCTCGAGCGTATCGGCGGCGATTCGCCAGAGGTCCTTGGCGCGATCGACGAAATCCGTATGCGGAAACTCCTTGAAGAAAACAAAGAAATCGGCCGCCGCAACCCGCTTCTCGGTCAGATGGCTATGCGGATCGAGTTCGGCGCAGAGGAGCACGTCGGGTCCGATGAGTTCACGGATGCGCGTCAGCAGATCACCTTCCGTGTCCTCGTAGCCATCGGCGACCATGGCACCATGTAAACCGAGAACGACGGCGTTGACGGGAAGGGCGGCCCGCAACTGATCGAGGATCTCGTCGCGCAAGTCCTCATAGGTGTGCCGGTTGACGAGACCAGCGGGATCCGCCCAGGCAGCCGTTCCCTCGATCAATTCCCAGCCCTTTTCGGCTGCGACCTGCCGGCCGACGGTGATGGGCGCGGTGCAAAGCGTCGGTGTTTCCGGATGGCTTCCTGGCGGCGCATAGAGCGAAGCCTCGAAGGCCCGCTTGTCGATGCAGATCGGCGAGAAGGTGTTCGTTTCCGTCGCCAGGGCCGCCGTGAAGATTCGCAATTCTGTCGCCTTTCCGCCTCCTGCAGGTTTCCCGAAATCGGACGCGATCTCAGGAAACCTGCAGCAATTCAAAGTGCTGCAGGCCTCAATTCGATCCCATCGGGTTCGGCAGATAGCCGGTAAACCCGCAGATCTTCCAGCGGCCCTGATGCAGCCGGCAATAATAGACGGTCTGCCACTTCATGACATCATAGCTGCCGTCGGCCTTCTTCAGGCCGCCGTCGAACTTCTTGCGCGCCAGCGCGAGGTCGCCGTTGATCTCGATGTCTTCCAGGATGGTCGTCGCGAAGATCGCTGCGCGCGGATCCTCTGCGAAGGATTGGCCGGCGAAGTCCTCCGCCTGGCGCAGCCATTCGTCACGATAGGCGGCAAGCGAGGGAAAGGAGAGGCGCCAATTGTCCGGGTTCTCGTCCCGCCTTCCGTCGATGCCGATGAAGCCGTCCTCCACGAAATCTTCCGCGACCAGCGACCAGTCTGCAGCAAGGAAAGCGTCTATATCTCGCGTCACCAGCATGTGCCAGATCGCATGTCGGGCAACATCGGAGGTGGGGAACGGATTCTGGAAAGGATTCCGCATCGCTTCGCCTTGGATTGAAATTCTTTTCATAAACCAGGATTTTCTCTGGTCAAATTCCGTATTCTGTGGTGATTTGTCAACGGATAAAGAAAATAATTTGCACGAAGGCCCCCTATGTCCATCAAACGTTATGGCGCGGAGCAGGCCGGAGCGGGTGGCAAGTCGCTGCCGTTCGCGCCAGCCGTCGAGGCTGACGGCTGGCTGCACGTCTCCGGTCAGGTCGCAATGGAAAATGGCGAGATCATCGACGGCAATATCGTCGCGCAGACACACAAGGCGATCGGCAATCTTCTGGCCATTTTGAAAGAGGCCGGTTACGGTGTCGAACACGTGGTGAGGATCGGCGTATGGCTGGATGACCCGCGTGATTTCTGGAGCTTCAACAAGATCTATCAGGAATATTTCGGCGCTCATCCTCCTGCGCGCGCCTGCGTGCAGTCTTCGATGATGGTCGACTGCAAGGTTGAGATCGACTGCGTCGCCTATAAGCCGAAGGACGCCTGATCAAAGGGGTGGGCGTTCGATGGATATTTTCGCGACACTGCAGGAGGAAAAGGGGCGGCTATCCCAGTCGGAGAACCGCATTGCCGACATCCTGCTCAATGATTTCGAATTTGCCGTGAACGCCTCGATCATCGAGCTTGCGGGCAAGGCCGATGTGTCGCCGCCGACGGTGACCCGTTTTTGCCGGCGTCTGGGTTGCGAGAGCTTTTCCGACTTCAAGGTGCAACTCGCCCGCACGGCCTATATCGGCATGCGCTACCTGAAGCCCGAGCCCAAGAGCCAGGAGCCGGCCGACGTCGCACAGGACATCATTACCAAGGCGCAGAACGCACTCTTCCTGCTGCACCGCTCGCTCGATCTCGCCGCGATCGAAGAGACCGCCGAGCGGCTGGCGAAAGCGGAAATGATTTACGCCTTCGGTTCGGGCGGCAATTCGTCGATGATTGCCAGCGAGTTGCAGAACCGCCTCTTTCGCCTCGGCCTGCGCATCACGTCGAGCTCCGACCACAGCATGCAATTGATGATGGCGGCCGCGGCCAAGCCGAAGGACGTGCTGATCGGTTCCTCGTTCTCGGGGCGCAACGCGGAACTCGTGCGTGCCTTCACGCTCGCCCGCGAAGCCAGGGTCCCGACGATCGCGCTGACCCAGAGCGGCAGTCCCGTCGCGCTGGCCGCCGACATCACGGTTCCGGTCGACCTGCCGGAAGGCAACAACATCTACCGTCCGACATCCACGCGCATCGCCTATGTGGCTTTGCTTGATATCATCGCCAGCCTCGTCGCCTATCGTGTCCAGCCGCAGGCGACGGCAACGCTAAGGCGCATCAAGCAGCAGTTGGTGGTGCACAGGGATGGCGACGATCGCCAGCTTCTCGGAGACTGATGTGCCACAGGAGCGCCGCATGAAGAAATCCGTCGCGATCGTCACCGGAGCGGCCGGCGATATCGGCCGCGCGATCGCCCGTCGCCTGGCCGATGACCATGAGGTGGTCGTGCTGGCGGATATCGACGGAGCTGCCGCGGAAAAGGTCGCGCGCGACCTCGGTGCGAAGGAGCGCTTCGCAGCCATCGGCTGCGACGTGACCGATGCCGCGAACGTCGCGTCAATGGCGGCGGCGGCCGGCTCGCTCGGAGCGGTGCGCACGCTCGTCAATAATGCGGGTGCGGCCCGCGCCGTCAGCTTGCACGACACGACGCCGGATATCTGGCGCATGGACAATGCACTCAATCTCGAGGCAGCCTTCCTTTGTTTCCGGGCTGTGGAGGACATGCTGAAGGAAAGCCAGGGATCGGTCGTCAACATCGCATCCGTCAACGGCATGAATGTTTTCGGCCATCCGGCTTATAGCGCCGCCAAGGCCGGGCTCCTGCATCTGACCCGGCTGATCGCGGTCGAATACGGCAAGTTCGGCATCCGTTCCAATGCGGTGGCGCCCGGCACCGTGCGCACCCAGGCCTGGGAAGCGCGCGCGGCGGCCAACCCGCAGGTGTTCGAGGAGGCGAAGCGCTGGTATCCGCTGCAGCGCATCGTCAATCCGGAAGACGTCGCCAATGCGGTTCAATTCCTGGCGGGCCCTCAGGCCAGCGCCATATCGGGCGTTTGCCTGCCGGTCGACTGCGGGCTCACCGCGGGCCAGGCGGAACTCGCAGGCACGTTTTCGCAATCCAGCCACTACTGACAAGCCATATCGGGAGGACGTTCATGCAGCTGGCTTCTTATCGCCTCGAATCTGCCTGGCAACCGGATGGCGGTCCGTTCGGACGCTTCACCTTCACCCTGGTCAATCTCTCTGATGATCCTCTCAGCGATTTTCGCCTCGTTTACACATCGCTGACCCGCGTCATCGATGCCGCCGCTTGCGAGAACGCCGTCTTCCTGCGCCGCAATGCCAATTTCCACGAATTCGCGCCGCCAAAGGGATTTGTCCTCGGCTCGGGCGAAAGCTGGACTTTTACGGTCAGCGGGCTGCACAGGCAGGCAAAACACTGCACGGACGGCGCAAAATCAGCCTATCTGACGCTCTCGGACGGCCGGCATGTGCCAGTGGCGGTTTCCGATCTGTTGCTGGAAGGGGCAACGAGCGAGCCGCCACCGCAGCGCCTGCCGGAAGGCAGGCTCGAGCTGCCCTTTGCCTTGCAGCCCTGGCCGGCGAAGATCGACGCCGTGCCGAGTGACGGATTCCCGGTTGTTCTTTATCCGGCACCGGGAAGCAGCAAGGACGAGATCAGGGCGGTCGATACGGTGCTCGCGCTCTTTCACCGTCTCTTCCCGGGAGGCCATGCTCCGTTCACGCTCGCCTCGTCTCCACAGGGTCGCCCGATCGCCTTCGCCGTGAAGCCCGATCTCGCTCCCGAGGCCTATGCGCTGGCCTTCTCCGAGCGGGAGATCCGGCTCGAATACGGGGCGGCCGCCGGCCGGCAATATGGTTTGACGACGCTCGCGCAGCTGCTTGACGGCGCGCGCCGGGAGGGGGGTAAGTTTCGCTTTCCCGTGTCGGGCGCGATTTCGGACCAGCCCCGTTACGGCTGGCGTGGCTGCCATCTCGACGTCTCCCGCCAGTTCTATCCGACCGCCGATGTCATGCGGCTCATCGATATTCTCGCCTGGTTCAAGCTCAACATCTTCCACTGGCATCTGACCGACGACGAAGCCTGGCGGTTGGAGATCAAGGCCTATCCCACGCTGACGACGCTCGGTGTGCTTCGCGGGCCGGACGAGCCGATGCTGCCGCAGCTCGGCAACGGTGCCGAACCGGTCGGAGGCTTCTACAGCCAGGACGAGGTGAGGGCGATCGTCGCTCATGCCGGTGCGCTCAATATCGAGGTTGTCCCGGAAATCGACATTCCCGGCCACAGCACGGCCGCGCTCGTCGCCCTGCCGGAGCTCTCCGATGGGCAGGAGGCCCCCGAAAGCTATCATTCGGTCCAGGGTTACCCCAACAATGCGCTGAACCCGGCCATTCCGTTGACATACGAATTCCTCGAAAAGGTCTTCGACGAAATGATCGAGCTCTTTCCGAGCCAATATATCCATGTCGGCGGCGACGAAGTGGCTAATGGTTCGTGGCTGGCGTCGCCATTGGCGCGCAAGCTCATGGAACGGGAGGACATTTCGGGCACCTTCGCGCTGCAATCCTACTTCCTGAAAAAAGTGAAGCGGATGCTGACGGCGCGCGGCCGCAAGCTCGTCGGCTGGAACGAGGTCGCCCATGGCGGCGGCGTCGGCACGGAGGGCACGTTGTTGATGGCTTGGGAGAACCCCAAGGTCGGGATCGAGCTGGCGCGCGAAGGCTACGACGTCGTGATGACGCCCGGCCAAGCCTACTACCTCGACATGGCGCAGGCCGAAGCCTTCCAGGAGCCGGGAGCAAGCTGGGCCGGCACCGCTACGCCGGTGCACACATACGCCTATGAGGCCGAAGGCGAATTCCCGGAGGAGCTGAAGCACCGCATGAAGGGCGTGCAGGCCTGTATCTGGTCGGAGCATTTCTTGTCGCGCGGCTATTTCAACCGTCTCGTCTTCCCGCGTCTCTCCGCCATCGCCGAAGCCGCCTGGACGCCGAAGGCGCAAAAGGACTGGCTGCGTTTCGCTGCTATCGCCCCTCTGAGCCCGATTTTGTGAGTCTGAAGCCATGCGGATCGCCGTCGGTGGAATCCATACGGAGTGCAGCACCTATTCGCCCGTCTTGATGACGGGCGAGGACTTCCGGGTCTTGAGGGGAGCGGAGCTCCTGCAAGCGGACTATTTCAGTTTTCTCGAGGCCGACGGCTTCGAGCATGTCCCGCTCCTCCATGCACGGGCCGTGCCCGGCGGCCCCGTTTCGCGCGCGGCTTACGATGCCTTCAAGACGGAATTTCTCGAGCGGCTTCGTGCTGCGCTGCCGCTCGACGGGCTCTATCTGGCAATGCACGGGGCGATCAAGGTCGACGGTATGGACGACGCCGAAGGCGATTGGATTTCCGCCGCCCGCGCGGTTGCGGGCCCCGACTGCCCGATCGCAACAAGCTACGATCTCCACGGTAATGTCAGCCAGAAGATCATCGACCAGATCGACATCTTTGCCGGCTACCGGACCGCGCCGCACATCGATACGCGCGAGACGATGGTCCGGGCCTGGTCGATGCTGGTCACGGCTCTCCGGACGGGACCGCGTCCCGGCGTCGCCTGGGCGCCCGTGCCGTTGCTGCTGCCAGGGGAATGCACGTCCACGGAGGATGAGCCCGCCAGGAGCCTTTATCGGCTTCTGCCGGAGTTCGATCAGCGCCCCGGCATTCTCGACGCCAATCTGATGGTCGGCTACGTGTGGGCGGACGAGCCGCGGGCGACCGCTTGCGCGGTCGTAACCGGTTCGGACAAGGCGGCTGCCTCGAAGGCGGCGGAAGAAATCGCCGCAAGCTACTGGAATGAACGGGAAAACTTCCGGTTCGGCCCGGTCACGGGGCCGCTCGAAGCAATGCTTGACATTGCCGAGGAGACGGCAGCGAGGCCCGTCATCCTCGCCGATTCCGGTGACAATCCCACCGGAGGCGGCGTCGGCGACCGAGCCGACGTGCTGAAGGCGCTTCTTGCACGCGGCTGGCGGGATGCGTTGATTGCCGGCATCGCTGACCGGCCGGCCGTGGAGGCCTGCTTCTCGGCCGGCGAAGGCGCGACGCTCGAATTGCGGCTCGGCGGCAGCCTTGATCGATCGAGCCCCCTGGCGGAGGTCACGGCTGTTGTCGTGCGGTTGGACGATCCAGGCCCGCTTGCCGAGCGCCAGGCGGTGATCCGCATCGGCGGGCTCGAGGTGGTGCTGTCGGCGCGCCGGCGTCCTTATCACAACATCGAGGACTTCCGTCGTCTTGGCCTCGATCCAAGCACCGTGCGCCTGCTCGTCGTCAAATCCGGCTATCTTTCGCCGGAGCTTGCGCCGATTGCCAATCCCAACCTGATGGCGCTCACCGATGGTGTCGTCAATCAGGACATCGAAAATCTCGGGAGCGAACGCCGCCAGCGGCCGATCTTCCCATTCGACCGCGACTTCGATTTCGAGCCGAGGGCGCAGTTCTCGGCCCGTTGGACCTGAGCCCAAAGCGACCCCAGCCTTCCCCACAACGGCCGTCTGTCTGGGCGGCCTCACCACAAGACTTCGCACTTCGCGGACCGAACCATGCCTTCCTCGCTGCTCTTCGCCATGCGCAACCCGGTTGTCCGGACGAGCGTGCTTGCCATCTTTCTCTTCGGCTTCTCGGGTGCTGCGACCTCGCCCTATCAGTCGGTGGTCGGGATTGCCGAGCTTGGCTTGAGCGATGGGTTCTATTCGGCGTTGATCCTCATTGCGGCGCTGGTCAATGTCACCGTCAGCGTCACTGTCGGCGTTGTTGCCGATCGCGTTGGCAATTACCGGACGCTGATGTTGGCGGTCATCCTCTCTGGCGCGGTCGGCTACGGTCTCGTTTACGCCCTGCCGACAAAGGCGAGCTTCGTTGTCGCCACGCTGGTGCTGCTGCCGATCTACGGCGCACTCAACTCGCTCCTCTTCGCCAATGTCCGCACTGCGGCAAACGGCATGGGCCGGAAGGACGCGGCAGCGGTCAATTCCGGTGTGAGGGCGGCCATATCGCTGTCATGGGTTTTGGTTCCAGGCTTGGTCGGCTTCGTGCTCTCGGCGCGAGGCAGTATGCTGCCTGCCTATCTGCTGGCAAGCCTCGGCTGTGTCGCCAATCTGCTGCTGGTCTTCTTCCTGCTGCCCGCTCGCAGCGGGGTCGATCCGATTCTGAGCAAGCGGCTTTCCTATCTCGCCTCCTTCGCGGAGATTCTCTCGCCGCGTGTTCTTGCCCGGCTTGTCGCCATGGCGCTCATCTGCTCCACGCTGCACGTCAATGCAGCGGTACTGCCGTTGATCGTCACCGGTGCTGCCGGCGGCTCGGCCACCGATATCGGCATCGTCGTCGGCGTCGTGGCGCTGCTGGAGGTGATCTTCATTCTGGTCTGGGGACGGATCCAATATCGCCTCAGCCACATCGACGCGCTTGCGCTCGGAACCGCAATCTACGTGATCTACATGGCTCTGCTAGGCTTTTCGTCGCGGCCCTGGCATGTCTATGCGTTGACAGTCATCAGCGGCTTCGGTGCGGCAGCGCTGATCAGTATCCCGATCACCTATCTGCAAGACCTGATTGCGGACCGTCCGGGGCTTGGAAGCTCTTTAATCGCGGTGAATATTTTCTTGGGCGGGGCGCTCAGTGCAGCGCTGTTCGCGCTTGGCACCCGTATCAGCGACTATTCCGGAACAGCAGTGCTCGGCGCGGTTGCGGGGATTGCAGGCTGTGCCTTGCTGCTATTTCTCGACGGCGCTCGTCGCAGGGCGGTTTCCGTGCAGTAGCGGTCGCCTGCAAAAGAGAGCGGGAGGCCATAGCGGCCTCCCGCATTCTCTTCAGTTCCCGAGAATGCCGGGCAGGCGCAGGCCCTTCTCCTTGGCGCAGTCGATGGCAATATCGTAGCCGGCGTCGGCATGGCGCATGACGCCGGTCGCCGGGTCGTTCCACAGCACGCGCTCGATCCGTCGGTCGGCATCCTCGCTGCCGTCGCAGCAGATGACGACGCCCGAATGCTGCGAAAAGCCCATGCCGACGCCGCCACCGTGGTGGAGCGAGACCCAGGTCGCGCCAGAGGCGGTGTTCAGCAGCGCGTTCAGGAGCGGCCAGTCGGAAACGGCGTCGGAACCGTCCTTCATCGCTTCCGTCTCGCGGTTCGGCGAAGCGACGGAGCCAGAGTCGAGGTGGTCGCGGCCGATGACGATCGGAGCGCTGAGCTCGCCTTTGCGAACCATTTCGTTGAAAGCCAAGCCGAGGCGGTGACGGTCGCCGAGACCGACCCAGCAGATGCGCGCTGGCAGACCCTGGTAGGCGATACGCTCCTTGGCCATGTCCAGCCAATTGTGCAGGTGCGTGTTGTCGGGCAGCAGTTCCTTCACCTTGGCGTCGGTCTTGCGGATGTCCTCCGGGTCGCCCGACAGTGCCGCCCAGCGGAACGGCCCGATGCCGCGGCAGAAGAGCGGGCGGATATAGGCCGGCACGAAGCCCGGGAAGGCAAAGGCGTTCTCGAGGCCCTCGTCCTTGGCCATCTGGCGGATGTTGTTGCCGTAGTCGAAGGTCGGGACACCCACGTTCTGGAAGGCGACCATCGCCTCGACGTGCTCGCGCATCGATGCGCGTGCTGCCTTTTCGACGGCCTTCGGGTCGCTCACGCGCTTTTCCTTCCACTGGCCCATCGTCCAGCCCTTCGGCAGATAGCCGTTGACCGGATCGTGGGCGGAGGTCTGGTCGGTGACCATGTCGGGGCGAATGCCGCGGCGAACCATTTCGGGGAGGATTTCCGCCGTATTGCCGAGCAGGCCGACGGATTTTGCTTCGCCCGCCTTGGTCCAGCGATCGATCATCTCCATCGCCTCGCTCAGCGTCTCGGCCTTGGCGTCGAGATAACGGGTGCGCAGGCGGAAATCGATCGAGTCGGGATTGCATTCGACGGCAAGGCAGCAGGCGCCGGCCATGACAGCGGCAAGCGGCTGTGCGCCGCCCATGCCGCCGAGGCCGCCGGTCAGCACCCATTTGCCCTTGAGGTTGCCGCCATAGTGCTGGCGACCGGCCTCGACGAAGGTCTCATAGGTGCCCTGAACGATGCCTTGCGAGCCGATATAGATCCACGAGCCAGCGGTCATCTGGCCGTACATGGCGAGACCCTTCTTATCCAGCTCGTTGAAATGATCCCAGGTCGCCCAGTGCGGCACGAGGTTGGAGTTGGCGATCAGAACGCGTGGCGCGTCCTTGTGCGTGCGGAAGACGCCAACGGGCTTACCGGACTGGACGAGCAGCGTTTCGTCCTCGTTGAGATCCTTTAGCGTCGCGACAATCCGGTCGAAATCCGCCCAGGTACGCGCGGCACGGCCGATGCCGCCGTAGACGACGAGTTCGTGCGGGTTCTCGGCAACGTCCGGGTCGAGATTGTTCATCAGCATGCGCAGCGGCGCTTCGGTCAGCCAGCTCTTGGCGCTGATCTCGGTGCCACGCGGGCTGCGCACCTCGCGGATATTGTGGCGCGGATGATTCACGTTCATGCCTCACTCCCTGTCAGTTTGAGGTCGAATGCCGTTGTTTCGATTTGTTTCAGAATGGCTTTGAGATGGCTGCGAAGCCGTTCGGCCTTGCTGGCATCAAGCGCGAAGGGCGGTGCTTCCGTCGCAAGGTGCGTGGATTGCGCGAGCTCCATCTGGATCGCATGCACGCCGATTTCCGGCCGGCCATAGTGACGGGTCGTCCAGCCGCCCTTGAAGCGGCCGTTCAGGATACTGGTGTAACCCCCTGCCGAAGCCGCGATTTCTGCCGTTGCCTTCTCTATCTCGGCGGCGCAGGTCTTGCCCATGTCCGTGCCGATATTGAAGTCAGGCAGCTTGCCTTCGAAGAGGAAGGGAATGTGCGAGCGGATCGAGTGGCAGTCGTAGAGCACCGCCACGCCATGGATCGCCTTGACGCGCTCGATCTCGGCGGCAAGCGCCGCATGATAGGGAGTATGGAAATCGCGAAGGCGCGTCGCAACGTCGGCCTCCGTCGGTGCCTCACCAACTTTCCAGATCGACATGCCGTCGAAGTCGGTCTCTGGCACGAGGCCGGTCGTGTTCTGGCCGGGATAGAGGCTTACGCCTTCCGGGTCTCGGTTGGCGTCGATGACGTAGCGATGGAAGGTCGCGCGCACGCTCGTGGCCTCCGGCAGAAGCCCTTCGTAGAGCTCGTGGATATGCCAGTCCGTGTCGGCGAGGATGCGACCGTTATCGTTGAGCCGCTCCCAGATCGGGGCGGGGACCTCGGCGCCCGTATGGGGAAAGCCAAGGATGACGGGGGAGGTGCCCCGATGGACTTCGAAAACGGCCATGTCAGAGATCCAGCTTCGGAAGGATGCCGTCGGAGACGGCGGCGTTGAGCGCGCCGGAGGCGACGAGTTCGCCGGCGGCCTTGAGATCGTCGGCCATGTAGCGGTCCTCTTCTATCGTCGGCGACACGCTGCGTACGGCAGCCATCGCCTTCGACAGTTCGACACTTGTCGTCAGCGGCGCCCGAAACTCGAGGCCTTGGACGGCTGTCAGTGCTTCGATGCCGATGATCGAGAACAGGTTGTCGGTCATCTGCAGCAGACGGCGCGCTCCGTGGCAGGCCATCGATACGTGGTCTTCCTGATTGGCGGATGTCGGCGTCGAGTCGACGGAAGCCGGATGCGCCAGTTGCTTGTTTTCCGACATCAGCGCGGCGGAGGTGACCTCGGCGATCATCAGGCCTGAATTGAGCCCCGGCTTCTTGGCCAGGAACGCCGGCAGGCCGTAGCTGAGCGCCGGATCGACGAGAAGCGCGATGCGGCGCTGGGAGATGGCACCGATTTCGCAGACAGCAAGCGCGATCTGGTCGGCGGCGAAAGCGACCGGTTCGGCGTGGAAATTGCCGCCCGAGACGACGGAATTGTCCGAAAGCACCAGCGGGTTATCGGTGACGGCGTTTGCCTCGATCGCGAGCGACGCGGCGACGGAGCGCAGGAGATCAAGGCAGGCGCCGTCGACCTGTGGCTGGCAGCGGATGCAGTAGGGATCCTGCACCCGTTCGTCGCCCTCGATGTGGCTCTGCCGGATCACGGATCCCTCGAGCAATTGGCGAAGGGTGGCGGCGGTGTCGATCTGGCCCTGATGGCCGCGCAGTGTATGGATATCGGGATGGAAGGGTGCGGACGATCCCATTGCGGCATCGGTCGAAAGCGCTCCGGTAATGAGCGCTGCCTGTGCGGCGCGATGGGCGCGGAATAGGCCGGCGAGCGCCAGAGCGGTGGACGCCTGCGTGCCGTTGATCAAGGCGAGGCCTTCCTTCGCAGCGAGCGTCACGGGTGAAAGCCCGGCCTTTTCCAGCGCGACTCCCCCCGGCATGCGCTCACTATCGAAGAAGGCTTCACCATGCCCCATCATCACGGCCGCCATGTGCGCCAGCGGCGCAAGATCGCCCGATGCGCCAACCGACCCCTTTTCCGGGATCAGCGGGATCACGCCCCGTTCCTGCATCGCCTCGATCAAGCGGACGAGTTCGAGGCGAACGCCCGAAGCGCCGCGGCCGAGCGAGACGAGCTTCAGCGCCATCATCAGCCGGACGATATTTTCCGGCAGAGGCGCACCCACGCCGCAACAATGCGACAGGATGAGGTTGCGCTGCAGCGTCGCCACGTCGGCGCTGTCGATCTTGATCGAGGCAAGTTTGCCGAAGCCGGTGTTGATGCCGTAAACGGGGGCATTACCGGCCGCGATCTCGGCAATGCGCGCGGCGCCTTTGGCAATGGCGGCGTCGAAGGCGGGATCGAGGCGGGCCGGTTCCCGGGTCCAGTAGATCGCCTCCAGATCCTTGAGCGGAACGGAGCCTGGCTTAAGTACGATGGTCATTGGCCGATTCCTTCGCCTCCAAAGATGCGCTGATGCAGCGGATTGAAGCCTATCCGGTAGATAAGTTCGGCAGGCTCATCGATGTTCCAGATCGCGAGGTCCGCGGACTTGCCGACCTCGATCGTGCCGGTCTTGTCGAGGATTCCGAGCGCGCGTGCGGCCTCGCGCGTGACACCCGCGAGGCACTCGTCGACGGTCAGCCGGAAGAGCGTCGCCGACATGTTCATGGTCAGAAGCAGCGACGTCAGCGGAGAGGTGCCTGGATTGCAGTCCGTCGCAACGGCGATGCGCGTGCCGGCGGCACGCAGCGCTTCGACCGGCGGCAGCTGCCTTTCCCGAAGCGTATAGAATGCACCGGGCAGCAGCACGGCGACAGTCCCGGCCTTTGCGAGGGCTGCCGCGCCTTCCGCGTCGAGATATTCGAGATGGTCGGCCGAAAGCGCGCCGTGGGAGGCTGCGAGCTTGGCGCCGCCGAGATCCGAAAGCTGCTCCGCGTGGAGCTTGACGGGCAGGCCAAGCGCTTTCGCGGCGTCGAAAACACGGCCGATCTCGGCAGGAGAGAAGGCGATGCCCTCGCAGAAGCCGTCGACTGCGTCGACCAGGCCCTCGGCGTGCGCGCTCTTGAGGCCCGGCAGCACGACATCGGCGATATAGTCGCCGTTGCGGCCCTTATATTCGGGAGGTGTCGCGTGCGCGGCGAGATAGCTCGTAACGATGCGCACGGGTCGCAACTCCTGTAGCCGGCGTGCGGCACGCAGCATCTTCAGCTCTGCTTCGATATTCAACCCATAGCCGGACTTCACCTCGACCGTCGCGAGCCCCTCGCCAAGCAGCGTGTCGAGCCTTGGAAGTGCCGCTTCCACCAGCTCTTCGACCGACAAGGCATTGGTCGCCTTCACCGTCGAGGCAATACCACCGCCGGCGCGCGCGATTTCCTCGTAAGTGGCACCTTCGAGCCGTAGCTGGAATTCACGCGCGCGGTTGCCGCCATGGACGATATGGGTGTGGCAATCGATGAGGGCCGGCGTGATCCAGCGGCCTTCGCAATCGGTTATCTGGTCCGCCTGGGCAAGATCCCAGGGCAAGTCTTCTTCTGCGCCGACGTAGACGATCCGGTCGCCGCGGGCGGCGACAGCGCCTCTCGCGATGATGCCGAGCGGCCCCATATCCTCGCGCAGCGTCGCAAGGCGCGCATTGCGCCAGAGGCTGGTTCTACCTGAACTCGCGTTGCTGTTTCCGTCCATAGGGTGCCGCCCTTCGTTTGCGATAATGTATATACATAATGCTGCGGATGACAAGCGAAAATTCAGGTCGCCATGGCACGAGGTGCCGGATCGGCCCGATACCAGAGAACATAGGGTGATCTTGCAGCTTGGAAGATCTGGGCGGCAGACGCCTGAGATCTGCCGCCAGCTGGCTCAATTGTCGGCGGGAGTGGTGCGATGTGCTACTGCCGCTGGGCAGTGCTGCACTGTCGCGGCCAGCCGGCAGATGCCGCTATGTGCATCCGTTGAGGGGGCGCGTCGAAGAGCGTGGCCGGGAGGCGTCTTGCAAGTTCTGTCGCGAGGGTTAGCGATCGGAGAAGTTGGACATGCTCAGCGATCCCACTGAGATCGGCGCTCCCGTTGGACTGGCCGGCGCGGACGTGTGCCATGGGCCGGTTTCATTGTGGCAGGCCCTATTCCGCCAGGGTGGCCGCGAAGCGCCGCCGGGAGGAGCGCAAGCCCGCGTAGAGCACGGCGAGTGCAGCCACCGGAAACAGTGCCGCGAAGAAGCCGAGGTTAGCTGCGGCCGTGTTTTCCAGTAACTGCCCACCAATCGCTGTCCCACTGGCGATGCCGAGATAGATCGCCGAGGCGTTGAGCGACAGCGTCAGATGCGCCACTTCCGGCGCGAAGCCGACGATTCGACTCGCCTGGGCCGGCGGAAACGCCCAGCCGATGATGCCCCATGGCACCATGATGCCGATCAAGAGCGGGCCGGCGAGGTTCTGCGGCAGGAGGTTGAGTCCGAAGGCAATCACCAGCGACACCACCAGTGCCGACATCAGGGAAAGCACCACCATACGCGTCGCGCCGACCCGGTCAGCCAAATGGCCGCTGGAAAGGTTGCCGATCACCGCGCCCGCACCGAAAGCAAGCAGCAGGCCTGGCAGCGCCATTTTCGAAAGCCCCGCCCCGTCGATCGCCAGAGGCGCGAGATAGGAGATGATCACGAATCCGCCCGCGAGGTAGAGATAGGTCACCATCAGCGACGAGGCGACTCCCGGGAGACCGATGGCGCTGAAGCGTTCGGAAAGCGTCAGCTTCATTCCGCTGAGGCCCCGCGGCAGACGCAGCCACAGCACGGTGGCGCAGGCGAGCCCGAGCAGGGCGACCGCCCCGAACGTGCCACGCCAGCCCCAGAAGGCGGCGATCAGCGCGCCGAGAGGAGCACCCAGCGCCACTGCGAATGTGGTTCCGCCGACGACGATCGAGATTGCCAGCGCGCGGTGCTCCGAGCCGGCCAGCGAGACCGCCGTCGCCTGTGCGGTGGCAGCAAACAAACCACTCGCCATTCCCATCACGATTTGGGCGAGCAGCAGCGTGGTGAACGAGACGCTTGTCGCAGCAATCCCGTTGCCCGCCACGAAGGCAAGCATAGCAGCCACAAGCAGCCGCCGCCTGTCAGCCGCGCCGGCCATGGCCGAAAGCAGCGGCGCGCCGACGGCATAGGAAAGCGAGAACACGGTGATCAGGTGCCCCGCATGAGGGATCGTCGTGTGGGTGTCGGCCGCGATCGATGGCAGAAGGCTCGAAAAAACGAAGCCGACCGTGCTCATCGTGAAAGAGCCGACAGCGAGCCAGATGAGGCGCTTGTCCATGGAGGATCCCTTGTTCAAAAGATGTTGAACTATTGAACATGACCGATCGCCGTGTCAATATGCCTTTCTATCGATCCTTTGTGAGCGACAGCCCTCCGCGTTGAACCGTGTGCCGGCCAAGCTATTTTCGGACCATGACCCTACCACATCCCACCATCGATCAGATCACCCTCTCCAACGTGCTCGCCGTCCTTGGCGACCCAACGCGCCTGGCGATCGTGTGCTACCTCGCGCGCCGCGAGGGGCGGCCGACCATGTGCCTGAACTTCACCGATTTCGGCTCCAAGACCAATATAAGCTACCACCTCGCCAAGCTGCGCGAGGCGGGCATCACCCGCACGGAAGTCTCCGGCACGAGCCGACTGGTGACGCTGCGGCGCGACGACCTTGACAATCGCTTTCCGGGCCTGCTCGAGGCCGTCATCGCCGCCGCGGCGGACATGCCCACGGTGAAGAAGATCGAGGAAGCGGCGGAGGAGGCACTGGCGCAAGGCGATACGCGATAGCGATCTCCGCCGGGGCATCTGTTGCCTGTCAGAGGGCGCGTGCAAAAAAAGCCCGGACTGTTGGGTTCCAGAGTCTCTCGTGAACGTTCGCGATCCTTCGTTCTTGCTCAGGCCGGATGATGCAGCGCTGCGCAATGCCGCTCGACGAGCGCGACGAAGCGCTGTCCGGCGACCTCGAGCCTGCCGCTATTGTCGATCACCGTCACGTCGGGTCCGGCGACGATGTCGGCCGTCTGCCGCGTGAGCCGGCGCAATACGTCCTCCTCGCTCTCGCGCCCGCGTTCGGCAAGGCGCTTCGCCAGCACCGCCGGGTCGGCGGTCACGAGGGCGACGGCGATGGTGCCGAAGACCTCGCGAATTGCGGGAAGGGCGGCGCGGCTACCGTTGACGATCGCCGTCATGCCGGTCGCGACCTTGCCGGCGATCTCAAACGGAATTCCGTAGCTCAGACCATGGGCCTGCCATGAAACCGCGAAGGCACCACTTCGGCTCATGTCCTCGAATTCCGCGGTGGAGACGCTTTCATGCACTTCACTGCCGGCGTCGGATGGACGCGTGATCACACGCCGGACGAAAAGGATATCGGGGCGATACGCGAAATGGCGCGCGGCAAAGCCCATGACACTGTCCTTGCCTGCCCCGCTTGGGCCGACGACGACGATGAGCGTTCCACGCCCCTGTCCGATCGCGGTCATGCGACACGCCGTCCGTCGCGCCAGACGGAGCGAACAACTGGAATTCCCTGCGGGCGGTGGACGCGCGCAAGATCGGCGCGCAGCCCGACGGCAATCCGGCCGCGATCGTCGAGACCGACGGTGCGTGCCGGCGTCGCCGTAACCATGGCGATCGCTTGCGGAAGGCCGATCGCCTCGACCTCGTCAGCCAGAATGAAGGGCGCATGGATGAGGCTGAAAGGGACATAATCGGACGAAAGCACGTCGAGCACGCCGCGCTCGGCGAGATCGCGGGCGGCGATGTTGCCGGAATGTGACTTGCCGCGAACGATATTCGGCGCGCCCATCAGCACGCTCAAACCGGCGCGATGCGAGGCTTCCGCCGCCTCGAAGCTCGTCGGGAATTCCGCCAGACGGATGCCATAACCGACCGATTCCTCGACATGCTCTACCGTCGCGTCGTCATGGCTTGCAATGGTGATGCCGCGCGCGGCGCAGGCCTTTGCCAGCGCCGTGCGGTGAGGCGTGGCATATCTGGCGGAAAGCGCCTGCTGGCGCTCGACAAACTCGGCGAACGCTTCGTCCGAGAGACCGCGCTTCGTCTTATAGTAAAGCGTGTACTGATCCATCGTCTGGAACTGACGTTGCCCGGGCGCATGGTCCATCAGCGAGACGAGGCGGACTTGCGGGTCGTCCTGAAAATCCTCGTAATGATCGAGGACGTCGGAGGTCGAAACCTCACAACGCAGGTGGATGAGGTGGTCGGCGCGCAGGCGGCCTTCCTCCTTGGCCTGTGCCAAGGCGTCGGCCATGCTGCGCATCTCGCCCTTCTGGAAGCCGCCGTCTTCGTCCGAACCCAGACGCAGGCAGTCGAAGACCGTGGTGATGCCGGAGGTGACGACTTGGGCATCGTGGGCCTGGATCGCCGCGATCTTCAGCCAGCGCACGCCCGGGCGTGGCGAGTAGTGCGCTTCCAGGTGATCGGTGTGGAGTTCGATCAGGCCGGGCAGCAGGTAGTCGCCTTCGAAATCCTCGCCCGTGCTGCTTGCCCCCTCCGAAATATCGGCGATCCGGCCGTCGCGGATGAGGACGGAACCGTTGACGATCCTGTCCTCCAGAACGATGCGGGCGTTGCTCAAAACCTGTTCTTTGCTCATCTCATGCGATCTTTCGTTCGGATGCGCCGCCAAGCGGCAGTAGGGAATGGACGGTGAACGGCGCGCCGCGACGGGTCTCGACGAAAAGTGCAACGGTCGAAATGTCGAGCGGTTTGCCAATGAACTCCTCGAATGCGCTGGTCAGCGTCTCACGCATTACGGTTTGCGTCTCTTTTGGCACCGGCCCCGTCAGCGTCAGGTGGAACTGAAATTCCTCAAAGACGTAAGGGTAACCCCATGTCGTAAGATATTCGCGCTGGCGCTGCGTCAGCTTCTCCGGATTACGGCGAGCGATATCGGCGTCCGACAGCGGCGCCCGGAACGGCTCGAAACGGCGAACCGCCTGTTCCGCCAGGCCTCTAAGAGGCGGGCAGTCTTCGGCCGGGACAAGCGCGAAAAAGGGGCCGATCTGGTGCAACACGATCTGTGGCACCTCGAAAGCTTCGATCTCCGCCGCGAACTCGTCGAATGCGGCCAGCAGGTCCGCTTCGCTCTTGCCTTCCGCGAGTTCAAACGGCGCCTTCAGCGTTCCATGAAAGCCGTATCGGCGCGGGTCTGCCGTCAACGCCATCTGATTTTTGCGCCCGAGCGCCGGGACTTCCGGCCAGCTCAGTGCTCCGTCGACAAAGGCATCGCGGCCGAGCCAATGAGCTGCGGTCTGCGTTAGCCGGTCATCGGCCGGCGCCGCGAAGTAGATTGCATAACGCACGGGTCTCACTTTCTGTATCGTCCGCGGGTCGATGTTCGCGGGGTGCGATGCGCAGCTAGCCGATTTGCATGACAACATCATGATGACTCTAGTGCATCATGGTGACTTCGGTGCGAAACGCAATTCGGGTCAGTGCAGCATGAGGAAAAGTGCGTGCGGTTTTCCATCCGCATCCCGCTCCAATTTAATGCGCCTTGCGTCCCATCAGCCGCGAGCGGCACGCGTTTGAGATGCTGTCGAAAATGAAGACAACCATCAAGATCAGCAGCACCATATAGGCGACGTTTTCCCAATCGGAGTTGGTGCGCATCGCCTCCCACAATTTGAGCCCGATACCGCCGGCGCCGACGGCGCCAATGATCGTCGCCGAGCGGGTGTTTGATTCCCAGAAGTAGAGCGCCTGGCTGGCAAAGACCGGGAGTACCTGCGGCAGCACGCCGAAGCGCTGTACCGCGATCGGCGTAGCGCCAACGGATTTCACGCCTTCGCGCTGCTTGTCGTCAATGTTTTCAAGCGCTTCGGAGTAGAGCTTGCCGAGCGTGCCGGTGTCGGTGAAGAAGATCGCCGAGATGCCGGCGAGCGGCCCTGGGCCGAAGGCGCGCGTGAAGAACAGCGCCCAGATGAACATGTCCACCGATCTCAGGAAATCGAAGAAACGCTTGGCGAGCTGGTTGGCGAAAAGGCTGGGCGTGATGTTGCGCGCGGCGAGAAAGCAGAGCGGAAAGGCGATCAGCGATGCGAAGAGCGTGCCGACGAACGCCATGACGATCGTCTGCAGCAGCTTGGTCCAGACGTCGAGATGCTGCCACTCCGCATTGTAGAGAATGTTGTTCCAGGCAAGCGAAAGGTTGGAACGTGCCGGATCGATTCGCTCGCCGGAAACGATCAGCGATGCCACTTCGCCATAGGGCTTTCCGAAGAACGGCGAGTTGGTGTCGAAGAGAAAGTTCGCCCAGCCGAAGAAACGATTGCGGATCGAGACCTCATCGCCCTCGACCTCGGCCCAGCCCGTCAAGCCGAAGGAGAGCGTGATCTTTTCTCCCGGCCGCTTTTGCGTGGCCCAGCGCGGCAGGGGACCTTGCGGCGTCACCGTATCGGCGCCGTCGACGGTCATCGTCAGCGTCTCGCCGCCGTGCGTCGCTTTTACCAAGCCGTCGGCGATTTCGATATTTGTCGAACGGTCGTAGGTAATGAGTGCGCGAACCACGACCTCGGCGGTGCGCGTCTCGACGCGGTTTTGTGCTTGAGCCCTCTGAGCACCCCCGAGCGCAGCGTTCGGCGCCATGAAATTGAACGACGAGCTTGCTTTCGGCTTCGACGCCTGAGGAGCGGCCGGCGCCTCTATCGTTCGGGTCACGGTCTTCTTCTCGAGCGCGACCCAATCGGGGTTGGGATTGGGGCCGAGCGGCGAACTGCGTGCATAGGAGACGGCCATCGTGCCGTCGGTTGCGATCGCGATCTCCGGACGGACCTCAAACGAGACCCAGTCGGCGAGATAGGTGCCGGCGATGCCCCAATTGGCGTTGGCAAGCACGTGGCCGATCGAAAAGAACCACCAGCTGAAAACCATGTAGAGCAGCACGCCGATGCCGATCAGTGCCGCTTTCAGCCTCTTTCTTGAAGACGACTGCAACAGGTGCGGGTGGCGTGCCGCGATTGCTTCCATTTCAAGGAGGCTCGGCTTGGTCGAGGCGGTCATGGTGCGCTCCTACTGGGCAAGCTGGAAGGCCTGATCGCCGACAAGGCGGCGGCGGAGCCATGCGGAAAACTGGTCGACGGCGAAGATTGTCGCGAACAACAGGATCACGATCGCGATGGTCTTTGCCTCGTGACCCTGTCCGATCGACAGGCGCAGCAACTCGCCGATACCGCCGCCGCCGACGGCGCCGATGATCGTCGAGGCGCGTACATTGATCTCGAGGCGAAGCAGGAAATAGCTGGTGAAATTCGGGAGAACCTGCGGAACGATGCCGAACCAGACCCGCTCGATCCAGTTGGCGCCGACGGCGCGCAAGCCTTCCTCAGGCTTCATATCGGCGTTCTCGACGACCTCGAAGAACAATTTGCCAAGCGCGCCGATCGTGTGGATCGACACGGCCGCGATCGCGGGTATCGGACCAAGCGAGAGGATCGCCAGGAAGAACCCGGCAATGACCACTTCGGGGAAGGCGCGCAGGACCTCCATAAGGCGGCGCACCGGACCCCTGATCCAGGGATTGGGCATGAGATTGCGCGCGGCAAGAAACGAGAGGATGAAGCCGAAGAAGACGCCGACCACCGTCGAGAAGATGGCGATATTTAATGTCTCCAGCATCTTGTGAAAATATTCCGGGATGTAGAGGCTGTCGGTGAGATAAAACCGGCCGTCTGGATAGTTGTACTTGAAGCTGCCATCGTCATAGGGCGAGGGCAGGTCGAACATGGCACGAACGATTTCCATGGCGTCGCGCGGGACCAGATCGCCGACGAAATCAAAGAAATGCGGCAGGCGATCAAAGAACTTGCCGGCATTCGAGTCGTTCGCGAACCAGAGCGAGGCGGACAGCGTCAGAACGAGGAACGCCAGACCCAGGAAGGTGTAAAGGCGGCGGCGGGCATTGAGCTCCTGCCAGTGACGCTCCACCAGAGCGCCGCTCTCGCTGAGCTGCCGGGAAAGCACGGAAGTGGCCATGGGGGATTTCCGGCGCGTGCCGGCCTCTTGAGATGGATGCTTGTGGCAGTCCCAGACAATCAGACGCTGGCCGCTAGTGCATGATTCCTAAGTCGAACTCGATGGAGGGATAAGCTCATGCAGCAGCTCAAACTCATTGCAGCGCCGCTGTGCGGCGCTGCAACATGGCCAGCGTATATCTGATGCCTTGGCGATCAGCCGCCGATCGTTGCCTTGCGAGCGTCGATGATCGGCTTGTAGAAATCGGCATTGACTTCGGTGTAGCCCGTGAAGTCGCCGCCCTGGATGGCCGAGAAGCAGGCGGCATCGGTCTTCGGCAGGTCCATCATGAACTGCTTGAACTTCGCCTTCATGTCGTCGTTCATCGAGGTGCGCACGACGATCGGGCCGTTCGGGATCAGCGGCGACTTCCAGAGCTCGACGAGGTCGTTCATGTCGACGATACCCTTGTCGACCATCTTGCGCAGGTTTCCTGAGGTGTAGCCGTCCTTGAATTCGCCGATACCCGAACCGAAAGTCGTGCCGGCGTCGAACGTGCCCTTGACGACTTCGAGAACGAGATTCTCGTGGCCGCCGCCGAAGCCGGTTTCACCGAAGAATTCCTTGACCGGTGCGCCGATCGCTTCCGGAAGTGTCACGAGCGGGATGAGATAGCCGGAGGTCGAGTCCGGATCGGCGAAGCCGAGCTTCTTGCCCTTCAGGTCTTCGAGCTTGGTGATGCCGGAGTCCTTGCGGGCAACCATGATCGAATGGTAGCCGGTCGAACCATCGGTCTGGACCGTCGTCAGGATCGGCTCGACGGCATCCGCCTTGGCGAGGTAGATCTTGGCATAGCCGGAAGCGCCGAGTTCGGCGTAGTCGAGCGTACCGCCGAGCAGGCCCTGGATGACGCCGTCATAGTCGGCGGCCGGGAACAGCGAGACTTTTTCGACGCCGATTGCGGCCGGGAGCTTGTCGACCAGGCACTGGAAGTTGCGCAGGCGGTCGGCTTCGTTCTCGCCGCCAAGGATGCCGATGCGGAATTCCTTGAGGTCTTCGGCCTGAGCCTGGCCGGCGAGGGCGAGGAGCGCAACAGCGCCCAAAAGAGCTTTCTTCAACATGAGGTTCGTCTCCCGTTTTACCGGCGTTGCCGGATCGATATCGGTTTCAAAGAGGTGCCCTTCACGCGGGCGCTCGATCGTGGCGGGTCGTCAGAGACCGGCCAGTGCCAGCGGCTTGCGGCCAGCCGATGCGGTTTTTTCCTGCGGTGGTGCCGCGGGAATGTTGATGCTTGTCGAGGTCATCGATTCTTCGATTGTGGTGTCTGCGCCGTAGATCTCGGCGACGGCCGCGGCGGTCAGGTCCTTCGGTTGTCCGTCGAAGACGACGCGCCCATGCGCCATGCCGATGATCCGTTCGCAATAGTTCCGGGCGGTGTCGAGCGTGTGCAGGTTCGTGATGACGGTGATGCCGTCGCGTTCGTTGATGTCGCGCAGCGCATCCATGACGATCTTGGCGTTGAGCGGGTCAAGCGAGGCGATCGGTTCGTCGGCCAGGAGCACCTTCGGCCGCTGCATCAGGGCGCGGGCGATCGCGACGCGCTGCTGCTGGCCGCCGGAAAGCGTGCCGGCCGGCTGCAATGCCGTCTGCTCGATGCCGAGGCGTTCGAGCGCCCCGATCGCCATGATCCGCTCTTCGCGGGTGAACATGTTGAGGATGCTGAGCGCTGTCGAGCGATGATTGAGTCGGCCGAGCAGGACGTTGGTCAGGACATCGAGCCGCGGCACGAGATTGAACTGCTGAAAGATCATCGCGCAGTCGCGCTGCCAGTTGCGCAGCGCCGCGCCGCGGAGTGAGGAGACTTCCGTGCCTCCGAATTCGATCGAGCCGGACGAGAGATCGACCAGACGGTTGATCATGCGCAGCAGCGTCGACTTGCCGGCACCCGAGCGGCCGATGACTCCGACCATCTGGCCCTGGGGGATGTCGAAGGTAACCGAACTGACGGCTGTTTTCGTGCCGAACCGGCGGGTTACATTCTTCAACTGAAACATTGGCAGCAGTTCCTCTTTCGGGGAGACCGGTCATCGGTGTGACACCTGCCATATCGGCGGTTCGTGAACGCCAAGTGTCAGTTTCTTGTAGTTTGTGTAACAGTGCACAGTCGCTGCGATATCGCCTGCGCTGCAAAGACAACCCCTCAATACAAAGGGGCGTTCGCTGCCGCTTTCCGCAACAGCGTGGGCACGCATCGCCGGTCTGCTACTGTAGGGTTTCGCCGCATCTTTCGCACATCCAGCCGTATATGGAGCTCGACTGGTTCTCAACTACGACCGCACTCCGCGTGATGCTTTTTGTGGGCACGGCGCGCCCGACATGAGCTCTTTCCGCCGGAAAAGGAACGGCAGAGGCGATGACAACGATTCGCTCGCGGGCGTAAGTAGCGATTCGAACCGATCCGAGCTTTGGGCGAAACAGTGGTCGCGCAGTCGCAAACCCGAATTGAGGACATCGCATGGGCCGCGCCAAGGTGTGCCGTGACGTCTCGGCACACGTTTTTCCGCCGCTAAATCCGGCTCTCCAGCTTCATGCAGGGTGCCGCGATTAACCATTTGTTAACCACGGTTCACGTAAATCTTAGCAACCAAAAATTAACGTAGATGATCAAAGTGCTAACAGATACTCGCTCGATCCGTATCAAGGGCCGCTCATTCCTGGCGCTCGTGCTTTCTCCGGAATTGCCACTCGATGGATGGCTCTCCCGGCTCGACGATTTGGCCTCGCGTTCGGCGGGGTTTTTCCTGGGGAGACCGGTCGTCCTCGATGTGGAAGACATCGAGATCGATCGGGCGCAGCTGAAGGCGCTGATCGGCGAGCTTGCGAAACGCAACGTGCGCATCATGGGCATCGAAGGCGGGCGTCCGTCACTGTTCGAGCCGGGCATGCCTCCGGCCATGAAAGGTGGTCGGCCTGCCCCCGATTTCGAGGTTCCGTCGGCCGAGGCCACCGAGGCCAAAACCGGTCAGGGCAAGCCGGCAGAACCTGCCGCTCGTCCCGAGGTTCAGGTGGTCAGGGCAATGCCTTCGGTCATCATCAAGGAGCCCGTCCGCTCTGGCCAATCGGTGATCTTTCCCGAAGGCGACGTCACCGTCGTCGGATCGGTCGCCTCGGGTGCGGAAATCATCGCGGGTGGTTCGGTCCATATCTACGGAACGCTGCGGGGACGGGCGCTGGCGGGATCCGTGGGTAATGCCTCGGCGCGCATCTTCTGCCGCAAGCTTGAAGCAGAATTGCTGGCAATCGACGGCGTCTACAAGACGGCCGACGACATGGCGCCACACCTTCGTGGGCAGGCGGTGCAGCTCTGGCTAGAGGGCGATTCAATCATGGCAGAGAGACTTAATTGAGCCGGCTGCCGGCCGGGAAACAGGAGTGCAAGATGGCGAAAGTAATCGTGGTTACATCGGGTAAGGGCGGCGTCGGCAAGACGACGTCTACCGCCGCACTCGGTGCGGCATTGGCGCAGAGAAACGAGAAAACGGTGGTCGTCGATTTTGACGTCGGCCTGCGTAATCTCGATCTCGTCATGGGAGCCGAGCGGCGAGTCGTTTATGACCTGGTCAATGTCATACAGGGCGACGCCAAGCTGCCGCAGGCGCTGATCCGCGACAAGCGGCTCGAAACGCTCTTTCTGCTGCCGGCATCGCAGACCCGCGACAAGGACAGTCTGACGCCCGAGGGCGTCGAAAAGGTGATGGCCGAGTTGAAGAAACACTTCGACTGGATCATCTGCGACAGCCCGGCTGGGATCGAACGCGGCGCCACGCTCGCCATGCGCCACGCTGACGTTGCCGTCATCGTCACCAACCCGGAAGTCTCGTCGGTTCGCGACTCGGATCGCATTATCGGCCTTCTCGACTCCAAGACGGAGAGGGCGGAACGCGGCGACCGGGTGGAAAAGCACCTGCTCCTCACCCGCTACGACGCCGCCCGCGCAGAACGGGGCGACATGCTCAAGGTCGATGACGTGCTCGAGATCCTCTCGATCCCGCTGCTCGGCATCGTGCCGGAGAGCACGGATGTTCTGCGCGCCTCGAACCTCGGCGCGCCGGTCACACTCGCCGATAACCGGAGCGCACCGGCGCTCGCCTATCTCGATGCCGCCCGCCGCCTCGCCGGCGAAACGGTATCGATGACCATTCCAGGCGAAAAGCGCGGCCTGTTCGGAAAGATATTCGGACGGAGGGCAGCATGAGTATTTTCAGCTTTTTCACCAAGCAGACTTCGGCGCCGACCGCGCGCGAACGTCTCCAGGTCTTGCTGGCACATGAGCGAGCCTCGGTCGGTCACTCGGATCTCGTCGCGCAACTGCGGGAGGAAATCCTCGCAGTCATTGCCAAACATGTTCAGGTCGACCGCGACAAAGTGAACGTGAAGATGGACCGCGGCGAACAGGTCTCGACACTTGAGGTGGATATCGAGATCCCGATCGACGCAAGTGTGCGGGCGGCCTGACAGAAAAGGCCCGCAAGTCCAATGACGTCTCGGCCGATCGCGACGGAGCGGCCGAGACTGCTCATAGTTGTGCTCTCTTGACTGTTTGTCACGGTTGGCCAGGCAAAAGGGCCTGCACCAACTTGGATTCGTTCTTGCCGTTTTCATGGCAATCTCGAAAAGCGTGTTCAGGTGACGAACGACCAGTTAAGTGTTTATAATTATTGACCTACGTCACTCGCACTTCCGATTTAAAGCGGCGGGGGTCTGCCTGCACATCGCCCTCGCAAGCAAGCAGACATGACGCATTGCCCGCGTAAGGAGCCCTAGAGGCGTCCTAGTTCGTAGTCCTGGCAGGACTCGCCGAACTGCGCCACTGCCTCTTCCAGGTAGTCTGCCAACAACGGTATGCCGAGCAGATAGGCGGCGGTCCGGTTATTGTGGGCCTCGGCCGCCTGAGCACGAATATCAGCCCAATCTTCCAACTTGCCGTCGCCGCGGCCGAGCCAGGTCAAGGCGACCAGATCGATCTGCTCGTCTTCGTTGAGTGCCCAGATCGCGCTCGTAAGTTCGGCCTCGACGGGATCGTCCGGTTGATCCTCGAGGACCGAGGCCATGTTGTCGTCGGATGCGTTGGATGCCGGGTCGGGATCCGTCACGACATCCTTGACGTCGAATTCGCGCGCCTTGACTATGAAATAGCAGACCTTTTCGGGCGAAATCGACAGGTCCCAAGCTTCGCTCATTGGTGCAACCTCCAATTGGCGTCGTCTGTCGCGATCTCCGCGCGGACGGGCGGATGCCCCATCCGAAAAGTATCGTTCGGGGCCGATATCGGCAAGTTTACCAGATCCTTTCCGATGTTGGTGCGTGTTGCCGTCACCGTTCCCGTCCAGTCTCGAAAGCGGCTCAACGGGCCAGTTGTAATCAACCCGCATCGGCCGAGCGATCTGGGCGCGGCGTGGCTGCTCGTGAAACGCTTCCGCCAATCGCAACCTGATGGAAAAGCTCGCGGGCGAACTCGGCGTCCCGTGCACCGCCGTGTGGCTGGATGCCGAACCGGCGCTTTCTGCGTCATCGCGTTGCCTGCCGGAGCGCGGGCCTAAGGATGCGAGCCTCGACGCTCTGTCTGGACAACTGGCTCGCGGCCGCGGAGGCGTGAGGGGCTGGAAGAGGATCGACGCCGCAGCAGCGCCGCACAAATTGCCCTCGGAGATCCTGAACCTTCCTCTTTATATTTGCGCACTTCTCAGTCTTAGAGCGTCGCCGATGACGCTGACGGAAGAGAGAGCCATGGCTGCGGCCGCGATGATCGGTGACAGAAGGAGCCCGAAGGCCGGATAAAGGATGCCGGCGGTACCCGGCACGCCGGCGGCGTTGTAGATGAAAGCAAAAAACAGATTTTGCCGGATGTTCTTCATCGTGGTGCGGCTGAGCTGCCGTGCTCGCGCGATGCCTTGCAGATCGCCTTTGAGCAACGTTACGCCGCCGCTCTCGATTGCAACGTCCGTTCCGGTTCCCATGGCAATCCCGACATCGGCCGCGGCAAGGGCAGGGGCATCGTTCACCCCGTCCCCAGCCATCGCAACGATCCGGCCTTCCCGGCGCAATTGCGCGACGACCTCGCCTTTATGCTCCGGCAGGATTTCTGTCTCGACTTTCTTGATGCCAAGCCTCCTTGCGGCCGCGCGCGCCGTGGTCTTGTTGTCCCCGGTCAGCATGACCACCCGGACGCCTTCCTTGACCAGCGCCTCGACGGCAGCGAGTGTGGTCGAGTTGATCGGATCCGGCAAAAAGTCCGCCGACGCGGCGGTCGACGGCAGCAAAGATTACGGCCGCCCCCTCACCTCGCAAGGCCTCCGCCTTTTCGCCGAGGGAGGAAACGTCACCGTTTCCTCGGCCATTATGCGGTGGCTGCCGATGACGAGCTTGCGTCCATCGACGAAGCCGGTCACGCCTTTGCCAAGCGGGCTGTCGAAATCCTCCGCTGTGCCGAGATCCACGCCGTGTTCATGGGCGGTCTCGACGATCGCCGCCGCGAGCGGATGCTCGCTCGCGCGTTCCAGGGTGGCGGCGAGACGGAGCAATTCGGCCTCGGAAAAGCCGTTCGCGACCTCGATCGACGTCACCCTGGGTTTGCCCTCCGTAAGGGTCCCGGTTTTGTCGACCACGAGCGTGTCGACTTTTTCGAGGCGCTCCAACGCTTCGGCGTTTTTGATGAGCACCCCGAGCCGTGCGCCGCGACGAAGCCGGCTTGCCCCATCAGCACGGCGGCGCGGTGGAGCCAGGGATCGCTGTCGAGCGTACCGCGGTAGCGACCACGCTGTAGACCCAGGCAGCGGCGGTTCCCATCGCAATCAGCGTGAACATGTTGAGGTGCCGGTTGACCACGGTTTGCCGCGCGCGCACGAAGAACGGCGCACCTGCCCACAGCACCATCGGCGTTGCAAAGAGGAACTGCAGCCAGTTCGACGTCTGCGCCCCAAGCAGCATATGCAGATCGGTGACATGGCCGTCCATCTCGAGCGCAAGCACCGGCATCGTCAAAATCAGTCCGATCCAAAACCGGTGTCGCATGTCGATGAGTTCGGCGCTCGGGCCGGTCTCAGCCGCCGTCGCCACCTCCGGCTCGAGCGCCATGCCGCAGATGGGGCAATTGCCCAGGCCGATCTGGCGCACCTGCGGATGCATGGGGGCAGGTGTAGACGACGCCTTCCGCATGCTTCGTCTGAGGAGCTGCTTCAGGGCTTGGTTTCCCCGCCCCTTGCTGCCTGTGGTGGTGGCGATGCTTGTGATCCTTATCATCGTCCATTGGACACGACTCCGTAGGTAGACGCCTGTTGGGAGCCGCGCGTTTGGGGCAGGTCGGTCAAAGTGTTTGGCGATGCCGTTGCCGGCAAATACCGAAGCGTCCTTTGCGCGTCTGATCAGACCCGCGGCGCTGTAGGATCGGCGAAACCGCGGCTGGATTGCGACGCCGACAAACAACATTCCGTGAGGTCGCGCCGATGTGGCGGCGCCTTCGGCGAATGGTGAGCGCAATCGGGCACAACGCCTATGCGAGCGATGTTCAATGATGTCGCGGCTGGAAGGACGAGCGATGCCCCTCTATCTGGTTGCTCTTGCCTCACTTTTTCCGCGTTGCATGACCTAGAGCGCGACAGCCACCACGAGGAGGATTAGGCTGATCAACCCAAACGCCGCCCGCGCGACGTGGGAAAACTCCCACTGATCGCGCAGATAGGTCCAGTCGAGATTTTTGGAATGTGCAGGGTCTCGCGAAGCGCCCAGCGAGAAGAAGCCAGCGCTCACGCCCTTTAGTTCGACATCCCTCAGCCAAAAATTATTCACCGGATGCGTCAGGATCCAATACGTCACCTGCATGGCCACTAGTCCGATGAAGGCAGAGGCTATCAGCCAGAAAGCCAGCGTTCCGGGTGGCGTAAAGAACAGAAGAATGGCACTGAACAACAGGCCGAGAGGTTCGGCCGCACCGCCGATGGTGAAGCCGGGATAGTAGATCGGTTGAATTGCGAAATACTGTTCCTTGGCCAATCTGAGCTTGCCCGGCAATTCGAGCGCGTGCGCGAGCGCGAGCGCCATGGCAACAGCCACGATGGTGATCGTCACAACTTGCAAGGCAAAGAACATGCTCGAACCCGTTTGCGCTTTAGGGGTCCAACGCTTCAGCCCATGTTCGGTTCCCATGCCAGTTTCCGCTGAAAGACTCAAAAACGGGTGTATTCACCCTTATCCCGGCGCAGATGGCCGAAACGGAAGCTCCCCGATGCGGCCGCGCGCACCATCATCATTTCTCCGATCGTCTCATGCGTCATCAGACCGACGAGATGGTCCGACCCGTCGACCACCGCAACGGCGGGAGAGCTCGCCTGCTGCATCAGTTTCAGGCTCTCTTCGAGGCGCTTGCGATAGTGGATCCGCGGTATGTCGTCGCGCATCGCGCTGACGACAGGCGTTTCGGCTCCTCTTTCCTTCAGGGTTCGGATCATATCGTCGCGTGTCAGCAGGCCCTCGAAACGGCCGGTGGCGTCGACCACGGGGAACTCGCGTTGCGTGGTTGCGAGCAGCATCTCGATCGCCTCGTCGATGGTCGCCGAGCGGTCAAGCCTTGCAAATTCGGTGATCATTACATCGGCGATGAGGATGCTGCCGGAAACGGCGCGGATATGGGCGTTCTGGGCTTCGGCCGTTGCGGCGAGATAGACGAAGATGGCGATGAAGATCAGCAGTGGATTATAGAACAGGCCGATGAAACCGAAAACGAACGCAAGACCCTGGCCGATGGCGGCGGCGATCTCGGTTGCTCGTGCCCAAGTGAGCCGCGAGGCGAGGGCTGCGCGCAGTACACGGCCCCCATCCATCGGAAAGGCGGGGATCATATTGAAAAGCACGAGAAAGACGTTGACCCCGGCAAGTCTTGCGAGAAAGCTCCGGCCGGGATCTTCGACACCGGCCATCTGCTCCATGCCCACCGATCCGCCGAGCGCAAGAAAGATGAGCCCCGCGATGACCACATTGACTAGGGGACCGGCAACGGCGATCACAAACTCCTCGCGGGGTTCCTCGGGCATGCGTTCGAGGCGAGCCACGCCGCCGATCGGCAGCAGCGTGATATCCGGAGTCTTGATGCCGTAGTAACGCGCGGCGGCGATGTGCCCGAACTCATGCAGCACGACGCAGACAAACACGGCGATGATGAAAACGATGCCTTCCCATGCCGCGGGCGCGCCGCCGATCCGGTAGTGCATTAGCCATATCCAGACAAGCAGGAGCGCGAAGGTGATATGCAGCCGTATCGCCGTGCCGCCTATCGTTCCAATCCTGAGAGACCAACCCATGTGCGTCCCGCTCCCGCGTCCTGTTGCCGGTAAGCAGCGATCCTCTTTGATCACGTCAAGCATCGCCCGAGGTGTCGACAACACTATGATAGTCGATCACCTCGGCTTCGCCATGGCGAAGATGAAGACTGCGACGTTTGGGCTGTTTCAAAAAATGTTCAATAGGCCCGCGGCGGAACGAATAGACAAATTGTCTTGCTGTGCTCCTCGCCTGCGGCGGAGCACCAATGGTAGAACCCGTCCGGAGAGATGCGCACCCTTCCGTCGGTGTAGGGAAGCACTTCGCCAGTCGCCTTGATGATGTAGCCTTGCGGACGTTCGCTTATTGCCGTCTGGGTAACCTGCCGGCAATCCATATTTGAACAGCAGGAATTCGGATACTTCCATCCACTAGGGGCGTCGTGGGCAAAGGCGGTCGTTGACAACCCGAGAAGGGCAGGGACGAGGAAAAATCCGCGCATCGCGATCTCCTTTCAGGAGGGCTCCGACGGGGAGGAAATGGGTCGAAGCCGTCATTGAGCTACATCTTCAAACGCCTAAATTGCGGAAATGATCCGTTTTGCGGCTGTTGACGCGTTCAAATTCGGGCGACAATGATGCGAACTGCAGGAGTGTCTGCGGACACTCAGCGCTGAGGGACGAGGAACGAATCGCTCTCGCCCTCGACAAGTTCCATTGGCCAAACCCTATTTACGGGCGCGTCCGGATAATGATCACTGAAGGCCGGCATGGCGGAAAGCAGGGTTTCCGCCAGCGCGATGCCGAGATCGCGAAGCGACAGGCGGAAGCATGTGAGTGGCGGCGAAAGGAAATGTGCGTGCGGGCTATAGCGCCCGATCACCGCGATGTCGCGCCCAGGCTTGACGCCCGCTTCGGAGAGTGCCTGATAGAAACCGATCGCGATGGTCTCATTGATCAGCACGATCGCCGTGGGCGGTTCTTCGAGCGCAAGAAGGTCACGTGCAATCTGGTAGCCGCCCGCTTCGTTCGGCGTCGAGCGGAAGATCAGATCCTCCTCAAGGGCTAGGCCGTGCGCCGCCAGCGCCCGCCGGCACCGGTCGACGAAGATGTAGCCGAGGTTGGTATCGTCATGGGGCCGCGTGATGGCGATGCGTCGATGCCCGCGCGCAACTAGGCGATCGATCGCTGCCTGAGCCATGCCTTCGAAATCAAGATCGAGCCAGGGCTGGCCTGCATCTGTCAGGCTTCGGCCGAGCGTGACGAAGGGGATGTTGCGTTCGGCGAGGAATTCGATACGAGGATCGTCGCGCTGGGTTGCCGACAGGATCAGACCGTCGGCGAAGCCGCGTGCCACGACGCGACGCAGATAGTCGTTCGGATCCTCCTGCGACGAGCAGAGCAGGGCGACGAGATCGAGCTTGTGCCTGGCAAAGACCGCTTGAACGCCGTCGAAAACGCTCATGAAGAATGTGTCACCCTGGCCGGTGATCTCCGTGCCGGTCTGCATCATGAAGCCGATGATATTGGTCGTGCCCTGCCGGAGGCTGCGGCCCGATTGGTTCGGAACATAACCGAGGTCGGTCGCTGCCTGGAGCACACGCTTGCGCGTCTCCTCATTGACGTCAGGCTTGCCGTTGAGCGCCCGCGAGACCGTGCCGATGGAAATATCGAGATGTTGCGCAAGGCGCCGAATTCCCTTCATCCCGCGTTTCATCCTCCGTCATTCGTCCCACCCGTCTCCGAATCCCTATTGACATGTTTCGGAAACTCCGCATAGTTCCGTAAACGTTTACGGACGGCAAAACAAGGCGATTTCGTAGACTTATGGGAGGAGAAACGTGATTTTGCGCGCAGTTCTGTGCGGGTGCGGAGCTATGGCCAGAGGTTGGGTCAAGGCGATCGCCGCAAACCGCGAGCTCCAATCATCGATCCGTATTGTCGGGCTCGTCGACGTCAACGCCGACGCCGCTCGAAATCTTGCGGCGGAGTTCGATATCGCGGATGCGATCATCGGCTCCGATCTCGATGCCGTCTTGACCGAAACCAAACCGGACCTGCTCTTCGACATCGTCGTCCCCGCCGCCCGTCGTGACGTGGTTGCTACCGGCTTCAGGCATCGGTGCCACGTGCTGAGCGAGAAGCCGATGGCGACATCGCTCGCCGCCGGCAAGGAATTGATCCGGCTTGCCGACGAGGCCGGCAAGATCCACGCCGTCGTCCAGAACCGCCGCTTTATTTCCGGCGTCCGCCGCATCCGCCGCTTCATCGAAAGCGGCGCGATCGGCACACTGACCGGTCTCCACTGCGATTTCTTCATCGGCGCACATTTCGGCGGCTTCCGGGAAGAGATGAACAACGTGCTGCTCCTGGACATGGCGATCCATACCTTCGATGCGGCGCGCTTCATCGCCGACAAAACGCCGCTTGCGGTCTATTGCCATGAAAGCAATCCACGCGGCTCCTGGTATGCACATGGTGCCGCCGCGAACGCCATCTTCGAGCTCTCGGACGACGTCACCTTCACCTATCGCGGCTCGTGGTGCGCCGAGGGCGCGAATACAAGCTGGGAGAGCCAGTGGCGGATCATCGGCACCGAGGGCACGTTGCTTTGGGATGGAGCCGACAGCTTCCGAGCCAACAAGGTCGCCGGCAGCGAAGGCTTTCTCCGCGAACTGCTCCCGATCGAAGTTCCGGAACCTGCCGATCAGGCCGAGACGCATGGCCACGCCAGCGTGATCGCAGATTTCGTTGCAGCCATCCGCTCCGGCAAGAAGCCGGAAACGGCGAGCGACGATAACATCAACAGCCTTGCCATGGTTTTCGCAGCGATCGAAAGCGCCCGCATCCGGCAGCGCGTGACAATTTGAGGTATCTGATGAGCAATCCAGCCAAATCCATCCGCATCGGCACCATGGTCAGCGCCACGAAAGGCGAGGCCGCCAAACGCATCGGCCAGATCGCAGACTTGGGGTTCGAGAGCTTCGAGCCTTTCTTCTGGCAGACGACCAACGGGCAGGACCTCGCCGAGCTTGGCAAACGCTGCCGAGATGCGATCGGCGACCGCGACATCACCATCTCGACGCTCGGCATGTTCGGCAATCCGTTGGAGGAGACCGATATCGACCTGCAGACGCTGCAGGGCTGGAAGGATTGCATCGACAACGCGCATCACTTTGGCGCGAGCTGCGTCGCGGGGTTCACCGGCCGCATTCGTAATCGTCCGCTGACCGACAGCCTGCCGCGCTACAGGAAGATTTGGCGCGAACTCGGTGAGCGCGCCGCAGACAAGGGCGTGAAGATCGCCTTTGAGAACTGCGCCATGGACGGGAACTGGGCGACGGGCGACTGGAACATCGCCCACAACCCCGACGCCTGGGAACTGATGTTCAACGAGACGCCCGACGATCATATCGGCCTCGAATGGGAGCCCTGCCACCAGATGGTCTATCTGATCGACCCTCTGCCGCAGATCCGCAAATGGGCGCACAAGATTTTCCACGTGCATGGCAAGGACGCGACGATCCGGTGGGACGTCATCCGCGAGCACGGCATCTTCGGCAAAGAGAAATTCGTCTTCATGCGCACTCCCGGTTTCGGCGACAGCAACTGGACCGACATCATCTCGGAACTCAGGCTCGCCGGCTGGTCCGGTTCGATCGACATCGAAGGCTGGCACGACCCGGTCTATCGCGATGCGCTTGAAATGACCGGCCAGGTTCACGCGCTCAACTACCTGAAAACCTGCCGGGGCGGCGATTTCGTCGTCGATCCGGTCTGAGACATGCCCGACGACCGGCGCGGAGGATGCCGGTCGCGGGACAATCATGAGAGGAGGAGACTATGGATATTCGCAGATACGCAATCCTGGGCACCGTCGCCCTCGGCACTTCGTTGGCGGCATTCGCCGCCAGCGCAGAAGATGTGACGATCAATGTTTGGTCGCTGGATCGAGACATTCAGCCTGCGCCCAATTTGATCAAAGACTTCAATAAGCTGAACACCGGAATTAAAGTCGAATATCGCCAGATCCAGTTTGACGACGTCGTCAGTGAGGCCATGCGCGCATATTCGACGGGACAGGCACCCGACATCATTGCGGTCGACAATCCGGAGCATGCGCTGTTTTCGTCGCGCGGCGCGTTCCTCGACCTCACCGACATGATTGCAAAATCGTCGGTCGTCAAAGCGGAGAACTATTTTCCGGGACCGCTCGCCTCCGTGACCTGGGAAGGGAAATATTACGGGATCCCCAAGGCGACCAACACGATCGCGCTCTACTACAACAAGGACATGTTCAAGGCGAAGGGCCTTGACCCGAACAAACCGCCGCAGACCTGGGACGAACTGGTGGAGACGGCGCGTAAGCTGACGGACCCGGCGGCGAACGTGTACGGCCTCACTTTCTCGGCCAAGGCCAATGAAGAGGGGACGTTCCAGTTTTTGCCCTGGGCGCAGATGGCCGGTGGCAGCTATGATGCGATCAATTCGGACGGCGCGATCAGGGCGCTGGACGTTTGGAAGAAGATCATCGACGAGAAGCTGGCCTCGCCCGATACGCTGACGCGAAGCCAGTGGGATTCGACCGGGACCTTCAACTCGGGCAACGCGGCGATGGCGATCTCCGGGCCGTGGGAGCTCGACCGGATGCTCAAGGAAGCCAAATTTGACTGGGGTGTCGCGCTCCTGCCCGTGCCGGAGCCGGGTGCAGAACGCTCCTCGGCCATGGGCGACTTCAACTGGGCTATTTTCGCCAACACCGAGCATCCGGCGGAGGCCTTCAAGGTTCTGGAATATTTCGTCTCGCAGGACGACCGGATGTTCAAGGACTTCGGGCAATTGCCGGCGCGCTCCGACATCTCCATCCCCGAGACTGGCGAGCCTTTGAAGGACGCGGCACTGAAGGTCTTCGTGGAGCAGCTGAAATATGCCAAGCCCCGTGGCCCGCATCCGGCATGGCCGAAGATCTCGAAGGCGATCCAGGATGCCATCCAGGCAGCGTTGACCGGTCAGATGAGCTCCAAGGAGGCGCTTGATCAAGCGGCAGAGAAGATCAAGGCCGTTCTCGGTTGAGACGATGCCGCCGCTCTGACCTGCTGAGCGGCGGCAGGCATTCACCGGCGGAGCGCCATGTCCGCCCGAGTTTCCTCCCGAAAGGCGATCTCCGGCTTCGGCCGGGATCGCCGGCGGGAGAGGGGATCGCCATGAAGAGAATTCTATCCAGTGTGACGGACGGCAAAGGTTTCGACATCGGCCTGGTCGTGCTGCCGCTCGGCTTCCTGTTCGTCATGTCCGGCCTGCCGCTCGTTTACAATGTCGTGATGAGTTTCCAGGAGGTCGACATGTTCAGCCTCGGGAGCTTCGTCCGACCTTTCGTCGGTTTCCGCAACTATGTCGACCTGTTTTCCCAGCCCGAAACCCGCCCGATCCTCTTCAATACGGCCCTGTTCGTGGTGGCTTCGATCGCCGGACAATTCGCGATCGGCTTCGGCCTCGCGCTGTTCTTCTGGACCAATTTTCCAGGCGCCTCATGGCTGCGCGGTCTCTTCCTCGTCTCCTGGGTGATGCCGGGTCTCGTCGTCGGGGCTATCTGGAACTGGATTCTTTCGGGCGACTTCGGCGTCCTCAATTTCCTCCTGAGGGAAACGGGCGTCATCGACGGCAATATCTTCTGGCGCTCCGATCCCAATTATTCGCTCTGGGCGGTGATCATCGCCAATATCTGGCTTGGCACTTCCTTCAACATGATCCTGCTTTCCGTCGGGCTCTCGGGCATTCCGAAGGACCTCTACGAGGCAGCCGAACTCGACGGCGCCAATGCACTCCAGCGCTTCTGGACGATCACGCTGCCGATGATGCGCTCGACGATCGGCGCGATCATCGCACTCGGGCTGATCTTCACGCTGCAGCAGTTCGATCTCTTCGCCGGCATTACCTCGGGCGGACCGAACAACTCGTCCAACGTGACGCAATATTGGGCCTGGGACCTTTCGTTCCGGCAATACGATTTCGCCAAGGGTGCGACGATTTCCGTGATCATGATCGTCTTCGTGATGCTCGCTTCCGTCGTCTATGTACGCTCCACCCGCCATGAGGTCCGAGGATGAGTGATCAATTTCGTAATCGGGTGATGTTCGCCGTCGCCTTGCTACTCGCGGCCATCTACCTCTTCCCGCTCTACTGGATGTACATCACCGCGCTGAAGACCGGTTCGTCGATGTTCGCGACGCCACCGAAATTTCTGCCTAGCGAGCCGCAATGGGGCATCTACGCCTTTGTCTGGGAAAGCCGGAACATGGGGCGCTACCTTTGGAACTCGCTGGTCATCGCTTTGGGTGCGGTGTCGCTCATTGCGGTGCTCGGCGTCGGCTGCGCCTATGTGCTCGCCCGCTATCGCAACGGCTGGGTCGACATCGGCCTGTTTCTCATCCTCATGCTGCAGGTGCTGCCGGCCTCGCTGATGATCACGCCGATCTTCGTCGGCTTCTCCCAGTTCGGCCTGCTCGACACGCCGCGCTTCGCCGTTATCCTGGCGATCGCGGCCAAGAGCATGCCGTTCTTCGTGGTCCTCGTCCGGGCGACCTTCATGAGCGTGCCGATGGAACTCGAGGAGGCGGCGCTCGTCGACGGCAATTCGCGCATCGGCGCATTCTTCCACATCGTCCTGCCGCTGGCGCGCAGCGGTATTCTGGTAAGCGCAATCCTGATCTTCATGCAGGCCTTCGGCGAGTTCGTCTATTCGAAGTCGATGATCCAGGACATCGAACTGCAACCCGCTAGCGTCGGCCTGAATTCCTTCATGGGGCCGAACACCAATGAATGGAACAACATCATGGCTTATGCCACGATCTATGTGACCCCTATTATGGCAGCTTTCATTCTCTTGCAGCGCCGCATCGTTTCCGGCCTCACTTCGGGAGCCCTCAAATGAGCCTTCAGATCGAACTCAACGGCGTCAACAAGTTCTACGGTGCATTTCATGCGTTGAAGGACATCCATCTGGCGATAGAGGAGGGGACCTTCGTCGCCCTCGTCGGCCCGTCCGGCTGCGGCAAGTCCACTTTGCTGCGTTCGCTTGCGGGTCTCGAGAAAATCTCGACCGGCGAGATGAAGATCGCCGGCGCGCTCATGAACAATGTTCCGCCGCGCAAACGCGATGTCGCGATGGTCTTCCAGTCTTACGCGCTCTATCCGCATATGACTGTCGAGGAGAACCTGACCTACAGCCTGCGCATCCGCGGTGTGAAAAAGGCCGAAGCGCGCAAGGCGGCGGAAGAGGTCGCGGCAACCACCGGCCTTTCGCATCTGATGAAGCGCTATCCGCGCGAACTCTCTGGCGGCCAGCGCCAGCGCGTGGCGATGAGCCGCGCGATCATACGCCACCCGAAGGCATTCCTGTTCGACGAGCCGCTCTCCAATCTCGATGCGGCCCTTCGCGTGCATATGCGCAAGGAAATCCGTGCCCTGCATGACCGGCTCAATGCAACCTCGGTTTATGTGACACACGACCAGATTGAGGCGATGACCATGGCGGACCATGTCGTCGTCATGCGCGACGGCATCATCGAGCAGCAGGGGCGACCGCTCGATCTCTATGACCGCCCGGCCAACAAATTCGTCGCGGGCTTCATAGGCTCGCCCGCGATGAACTTCATACCGGCGATCGTCGCGGAAGATGGTGCGCACATCGTTCTCGACTTCGGCAAGACGGAGGCGAAACTCGCGATCGGCAGCCGCCTTTCACCGGGCACGTCCCTTACAGCGGGGATTCGGCCAGAGCACATCAAGATCGTTGCCGAAGGACAGGGTGCTTTCGACGTCCCGGTCGGCATCGTCGAGTCGACCGGCTCGGCCACTTTCATCACGTCGGCCACTCAGCCGGAGTTGACGATCGTCGAGACCGGGCGCGGCGGGGCGAAAAGCGGCGACATCATCGGACTTGCAATAGACCTGGCGCAGCTGCATCTCTTCGACACCGCAACGGGCCGGCGGATCGAACCGCAAAGTGGCCGCGTCGGCATTGAGCCGCCGCGGCACCTTCACCTTGCGGGTCACGCGAACTAGGCAAACGTCAATTCAGGCGGCCACCTCATCTGAGAAAGCCGCCCTAACCCTTTGTTCTTTTGTCCATAAAGCGTTCGGTGTTGTCACGATCCACTCTGGAGAGGGATCTTGCCTTCCGTTAGGTCATGCATCAGCCGCTCCTGGCCCACCCGGATCACGTTCTCCATAGCGCTTCGGGCGCCATCCTCATCGCGGCGCTGGATCTCCTCGACGATGCGGATGTGCGCCATCGCGACACGGTCGATGTCCGCCTCATCGGGGCTTGGACTCGTGAGTTTGAAGACGCCGATCAACGCTGCTTCGATAAGGCTCCCCACCGTCCGCATGAAGGGATTGAGGGAGGCCTCGAGCAAGTGGAGATGAAATTCGAGATCGGCATGCGCCAGCGTCTGGGCGCTGTGCCCGGCATCGCCCATGGCAACGGCAAGCCGCATCATCTGGCTGATATCGGCATCGGACGCCCGTCGCGCCGCGAGACCGGCGGCATAGGGTTCGAGGGCCAGTCTAACCTCGCTCAGGTGATGCAGGAAATCCTGGTTCACGCCGACATGGAAATGCCAGGAGAGGACGTCGCCGTCGAACAGGTTCCAATGGGTCCGCGGCATGACGCGCGTTCCGATGCGCGCACGAGGGAAAACAAGCCCCTTGGCCGCAAGCGTCTTCATCGCTTCGCGCAGGACGGTTCGTGATACATTGAAACGCGCCGCAAGCTCCGCGTCGCCTGGCAGTATGTCGCCAACGGCAAATTCGCCGCCGACCACAGCCTGGCCCAGCTCATCGACGACGAGCTGGTGGCTTGTGCGCTTCCCCGGTCGTTTGGCGAAGGTTTCCGGCGGCATTCACGCGGTCCTCCGCTCGCTCACGCGCGTTGACGGGCATCGCGCGACAGATGGATGATCCCCTTCTGCAGTAGGATAAAGGCAAAGAGAAGCACACCGATCAGGATCTTCGTCCACCAGCTGGAGAGTGATCCGTCGAAGGTTATGTAGGTCTGGATGAGGCCCTGGATGAAGATGCCAACAAGCGTTCCGGCAACAAAGCCCGATCCGCCGGTCAGCAGCGTGCCGCCAATGACGACGGCGGTGATCGCATCAAGCTCGACGCCGACCGCAGCAAGCGAGTAACCTGCCGACGTATAAAGCGAGAAAACAATGCCGGAGAGGCCCGCGAGCAGGCCCGAGAGGGCGTAGATCTTGACTGTTGTGCTCGCGACCGGAACGCCCATGAGCTTCGCTGTCGCGCTGCCGCCGCCGAGCGCATAGACGTTCGTGCCAAAACGCGTCCGATGAGCGATGAGGATGCCGATGGCGAAGACGAGCAGCATCAGGCCACCGATAAGGGTGATCCGTCCTCCACCTGGCAGCTTGTAATAGAAGCCTTTCAACGTCGCATAGAACGGATGCTTGATCGGAATGGAGTCGATCGACAGCACGAAGGCCATGCCGCGGGCGAGGAACATTCCGGCAAGCGTCACGATGAAGGCCGGCATCTCGAGATAATGGATGATCACCCCCATCAGCGCGCCAAAAAGCGTGGTTATGGCAAGGACCAGCGCAAAGGCCGCGAGCGGGTGCATGCTCGTGTGTTCGAGGACCACCGCCAGGAAAACCCCGGTGAAGGCGATCACGGAACCCACCGAGAGGTCGATACCCCCCGATAGAATGACGAAGGTCATGCCCACGGCGGCGATGCCGAGGAAGGCATTATCGGTCAAAAGATTGCCGATGACCCGGGTGGAGAGAATGTTCGGGTATTGGGCAGCGCAGAGCGCGTAGCTTAAGACGAAGATTAAGATTGTTGCCGTAAGCGGCAGATATTTCTGCTTCATTTCGCCTCCTGCTCGGTCGTTTTGGCTGCTCGTCCAGGAACGGCGAAGAATGCAAAGGCGGTGCGAAAGCGCGGCGACTGAAGCACCAGAATGAAGACGATGATTGCCGCCTTGATGATGAGGTTGAACTCCGGCGGGAAACCGGAAAGCAGGATGCCGGTATTGATCGCCTGGATAATGATCGCACCGAGTACCGAAGCGGCGATGCTGAAGCGTCCGCCGAGCAGGGAGGTGCCGCCGACCACCACCGCCAGAATGGCGTCGAGCTCCAGCCAGAGCCCAGCATTGTTGGCGTCAGCGCCCCGGATGTCTGCGGCAGCGATGATACCCGCAATCGCTGCGCACAGGCCGGAAAGCATATAGGCTGCAATCAGCAGTACCGGGGTGAGAACCCCCGACAGCGTGCTTGCCCGGCGGTTGACGCCGATCGCCTCGATCAGCATGCCGAGTGCGCTCTGCCTAACCAGCAGTGCAACGAGAACTCCGAAGACGAGCCAGACCACGACCGGCATCGGTAGACCGGCGAAGGAACCGCTGCCGATGAAGATGAGGCCAGGATCATTGAAGGTGAGAATTGTGCCCTCGGTTACGAGCTGGGCGATGCCTCGCCCGGCAACCATTAGCACGAGCGTCGCAATGATCGGCTGAATGTCGAGGACTGCGACAAGAATACCGTTCCACATGCCGCAAAGGACGCCGACCGCAAGGGTGATCAGGATCGTCTCGAGCAGCGAGTGGCCGGAAGTGATGAAGGACGCGGCAACGGCACCGCAGATCGCCATGACCGCGCCGACGGAAAGATCGATGCCTTTTGTTGCGATGACGACTGTCATGCCGATCGCCAGCAACACGACCGGAGCGCCCCGGTTAAGGATGTCGATCAGGCTACCGTAAAGGCGGCCATTCTGAATCTCCAGATTGAGGAAACCGGGAAAGGTCATTGAAATCGCGATGAGAATAGCCGCAAGTGCGATCAGTTGCGGCAGCAGCCGGGCGAGATAGGTCCGGAGGGTTGATGTCATGATGCCCTCCGCTCGTTGGCCGCGGCAATCGCCTCGACGATCTGATGGGCGGTGATGCGCTCTCCGCCGAGTTCGGCGACGTGAGCGCGATCGCGAAGAACGATAACCCGCGTGCTGTAGGCGACCAGTTCTTCGATCTCCGATGAAATGACGATCAGTGACATGCCTTTCTCACGCAGCGATTCAATCAGCCTGACGATCTCGGCATGTGCGCCGACATCGATGCCGCGCGTTGGTTCGTCGAGGATCAGGAGTTCGGGTTCCGTGGCCAGCCAGCGGGCGAGAATGGCTTTCTGCTGGTTGCCGCCGGAAAGCAGCTTAATCGGCTTTTCTCTGTCAGCCGTTCGGATATCCAGTGCCCGGATATAGAGGTCGGCCAGCCGGTTCTGCTCCGCGCGCGAGATCGGCCGGGTCCAGCCGCGTCTCGCCTGCAGAGCAAGAACGATGTTCTCGCGCACCGAGAGATCGCCGACGATGCCGTCGGTCTTGCGATCCTCTGGGCAAAAGCCGAATTTTTGGCGAATGGCGGCACGAGGTGACGATAGTTCGACCCGGCGGCCGTCGATTTCAGCCGTACCGCTGTCGGCGCGATGGGCACCGAAGAGGACCTCTGCCGTTTCCGTGCGGCCCGAACCGAGCAGACCGGCGATGCCGACCACTTCCCCGGCCCTGACGTCGAGATCGAAAGGATCGATGCGTCCTCGCCGGCCGTAGTTTCTGAAGCGGTAACGCGGCTCGCCTTCCGCAGCGGTAGCATGAACCGCGTGAATCTCGGCGGCAAGTTCGCGGCCGATCATCATCGCGACCAGATCGCGGCGGTCGAGGTCGGCCGTGTCGCGGGTTCCGACAAGCCGCCCGTTCCTGAGCACCGTGATGCGGTCCGAAATTTCGTAGACCTGTTCGAGAAAGTGGGTGATGAAGATGATGCCGAGGCCGCGTGCCTTGAGCCGCCGGACGATGCGAAAGAGCATCGCGACCTCATGCGCATCGAGGCTCGCCGTCGGCTCGTCCAGGATCAACACCTTGCCCGAAAGGTCGACGGCGCGGGCGATCGCCACGACCTGCTGAATGGCGACCGAATAGCTTGCGAGCGCACGGGTGACGTCGAGCTCGAGCTCGTATTCCGACAGAAGTTCGCGTGCCTTGCGATTCATTGCGCGGATGTCGACCATGCCGAAACGGCGCGGCTGCCGCCCGAGAAACAGGTTCTCGGCGACACTGAGGTTCGGCAACAGGTTCACCTCCTGATAGACGGTCCCGATCCCCAGCCGCTGGGCGTCGAAGGTGTCGCGCGGGTCGACGTCGACCCCGTCGAGCAGGATGCTGCCGCCATCCCGGCGATAGGCGCCGGTCAGACATTTGATGAGCGTCGATTTGCCGGCGCCGTTCTCCCCGAGAAGCGCGTGAATCTCGCCTCGCTGCAGATGGAAGTCGACCTTGTCCAAGGCCTTGGTTCCGGGAAAACCCTTGTCGATCCGGACCGCCGAAAGAATGTTGTCGCTGCTGGCTTGCATGGATACCGTCTCAGGAAGGTCGAGAGCGGCGCGGAGACGCCGCGCCTTGGCGGCGGTTGCTCTCGTTTCCGGTCGAGCCTTCTTTACAGGAGGGCAGAAGCGACCCGCACCGGTTCTACCGGGCGGGCCGCAAGCGAGATCAGTAGCCGAGGCCCTTCTTCTCTTCGTAGACCTTCATCGGATCGTCAGCCTGGGTATAAAGCTTCGATTCCGTCTGGATCCATTTCGCCGGCGCCTTGCCGTCCTTGAGGTAGGCTGCGAGGGCGTCAAAGGCGGGACCAGCCATGTTCGGCGTCAGTTCGACGGTCGCGTTGGCTTCGCCGGCGGCCATGGCCTGGAAGATATCCGGAACAGCATCGATCGAGACGACGAGAATGTCCTTGCCCGGCTTCAGGCCGGCTTCCTTGATGGCCTGAATCGCGCCGACGGCCATGTCGTCGTTGTGGGCGTAGAGCGCGCAGATGTTCTTGCCGCCGCCTTCCGCCTTCAGGAAGCTTTCCATGACTTCCTTGCCCTTGGTGCGGGTGAAGTCGCCGGTCTGACTGCGGATGATCTTCAGGTTGTCGTGCCCGGCGAGCGCCTGTTCGAAACCTTTCTTGCGGTCGATCGCTGGCGACGAACCGGTCGTGCCTTGAAGCTCGACAACGTTGCAGGGCTTGCCAGCAACAGTATCGGCAAGCCATTTGCCTGCGACATTGCCTTCGTGGACGAGGTCGGAGGTCACTGCCGTCAAATAAAGATCGTCGGACGCGTCGACAGTGCGGTCGAGCAGGATGACAGGAATCTCCGCATCCTTCGCCTCCTGCAGGACTTCGTCCCAGCCGGTTGCGACCACGGGAGCGACAAGGATCGCGTTCACGCCTTGCGCGATGAAGGAACGGATGGCCTTGATCTGGTTTTCCTGCTTCTGCTGCGCATCGGCGAATTTGAGGTCGATTCCGCGCTGTTCGGCCTGCTGCTTAGTCAGGGTTGTTTCAGCTGCACGCCAGCCGGACTCCGATCCGATCTGGGAAAAGCCAACGACAAGTTCCGCGGCCGATGCACTGCCGAAGGTGCAGGCAGCAAGAATTGTTGCACTCGCGAGTGCCTTCGCAAATTTCATGATTTCCTCCCAAAGAAAGCTGCTCTCCATGCAGCTGTCGAGAAAAAATCATATAATAATACTTTTGTAAACTCACGTTTGAAGTCATCCAGCATGTTCGCACCAATTTATCGATGCGTCATGCGCTCGACGTCGTTAAAGCGTCGCCAGTGTGCGGTTCGACAATGTTCCCGAGTAGAGCTGTCGGATGCTCAACTTATTTTCCAGCGCGATGATGATGTCCTCGCTGAAGTCCACGCCGTAAAGCCCGGCGATCTCAGGGAGGGTTCCGGGACTGAAGACATTGATCTCCAGTATCTTGTCACCGACGATATCGAGGCCCACCAGGAACATCCCGTCCTCCACCAGTTTCGGTCGGAGCTTTTCCGCAAGCGCAAGGATTTCCGGCGTAATCGTTGCCGCTTCCGGCGTGCCGCGGGCGTGTATATTGGAGCGCACGTCGCCCTTGGCCGGCACCCGGCGGAGGGCGGCATGAACACCATCGCGCGCCAAGGGCCGTCCGTTCATGAGAAAAAGACGGATGTCACCTGCAATCGCTTCGGGCAGGTAGGTCTGGGCGATCAGGTACCCTTCGCCGCTGGAAACCTCGAATATCTGATTGAGATTGGCTTCTTGCCTGGAGCTGATCTTAAAAACGTTCTTGCCGCCGGATCCCTGCAGTGGCTTCAGGATCACGCCGTCGGGATGCGCATCGATGAAGTTCCGGATTTCCTCAATGCTCCGGGAGATCAGAGAGGTGGGGCGAACAACTTCCGGAAAACCTTGCAAATAGAGTTTGTTCTGCGCACTCGCCAAGCCGGCCGGATCGTTCACGACGATCACGCCCCGGTCGACCGCGAGATGGCCAAAATTCACGCCGGCATAGGCTGCCCAAGAACGCTTCTCAGTGTCTTCCGAGGGATCGTTGCGCAGGAAAAGCACGTCGACTTCCGTGATGTCGATGGTCCGGACCTTTGCTCGCTCATCCTTGAGCGCATTCAGCAACGTCTCCGGTTTCTTCGGTTTCGGGCCATGCAAGGTCGTGGCGCGAACCATCAGGCTGTCGTCGGAACGCAGCACGAAATCCCCGGGCATGACGTAGCAAATATCGTGACCACGGGCGATCGCGGCGAGCGCAAGCCAGGTCGTCGCGTAATAGATAGCCTCGCCTTCTATGGAATTGACGAAAAAGGCGATGCGCATGTCCAGCTCCTAGCGTTCGACCATATCGAGTGGTGACATTCCTGCGCGTGCCTTGGCGAGGCGCGATGGTGCTTCCGGATTATCAAGAAATATGGGGTGCACAGCCGGCGCTCCAAGCAGCCCGCGGGCGCCCAGTTCCTGCATGACACCAAAATGCGAAGCGGCGATCTTTCCCATCCAGAAGGGCTCCAAGGCGCCGTCGGACCCCAAATGGGCGAGGAGTTGCAGAAGCCCGCGCAGGTAGATCGCATCCTTGGCGAGCCCTCCGCTGCGATAAACGCGCAAGATGACGTTAAAGGCATCGGCCTTCAAGAAACCATGATCCTGGACAAGCCGTTGATAGGCTTCCGGCAGCGATGCGCCATCAAGCATCGCGGCGCAGGCAACGACGCGAGCGGCAATGAGGCGCAGCCGCTCGCTGCTCATGCCGCCCGTTAAAAATTCCGCAAAGACTGCCAACCCCTCCTGCATGCCTTCGTATCCGGCGAGGCCGGATCGGAAAAGACGCAGGCCCTGCGCCGAACCGTTGAAATAGGTGAGCAGGTGGACACCGATCTCGTGGCTCAAGATAGGTTCGACGCGGTCCGGTTCCATCGCGGTGCTGCGTGCGATCAGCAGGCGGTTACCCGAAACGAGTAGGCCGGAGGGAAGGTCGTCGCGTACTTCCACAGATGCATCGAACCCGGCATAGCGGCGCCGGTACTCGGCGATCATCGCACGTGCCTGTTGCTCGACGAAATAGCAATCGGCCTGGCGCTCGGCGACGCGTGCCTGAGATCCGGCATTGGTGCTCTCGTCTCCTGCCCGGGCGAGAATGTCGCGCGCTGCCCGCAACAGTTCCGGCTCAACAGGGCCATAGAGAGCGCGGCCGAATTCGATGAATCTTGCGCTCTCCCGGGCCGAGAGCATCGAAAGCTGAAGGTCGAGCTCCTGCTGCTTTTCGCGATAGAGATGGTAAAGCACCGGATCTTCGAGGTGATCGAAGGCGATTGAGAAGAGCTTTTTCTTCGCCTTCTCGACCTGCAGCGTCAACGGTCGGTAGAGAAAACGCGGGGCTCGCCGGTACTCGCTCGCCGCAAAATCGCTCCATGCCGCGTCGGCGTTGATCGGGGTCACCGCGAGCAGGAAATCGAAGGTCGACGCGACCTCGTCTATGCTGCGGTCGGTGCGCACCACGGCATCGATGAACGCCTTTCTGCCGAGCGCCCGATGCGTCGAGATGTTCATGCTTTTGGTGGCTCTGACGAACGCTGCGAAGGCTTGCAGGCCCGCATCGAAGATACTGGCGATCAGCCGTTCGCGAAGCTGCGGATAAATGTTGCCGGACTCACGTTGCCGATAGATCGGTGCAAATCGCACGCGAAGACAGGGAAACGGGACGTCCAACCCTTCAGCTTCACGCAGTTCGACACGCGGAGTGCGGAACTTTGCTTCGGTCGCCTCGGCGGCTGTGGCGAATGCCCTGGCGGCAATCCGCGCCGGCCCCTTTGAGCTTGCCGTAACCTCGATCTTGAATGGCGGAAGATAGGGTGCGTCGTCGGTCAACAGTTCGTCGCGCGCGAGTTCGGCCATTTCCAGGACCAAGAATGCACCGAGACGCTGCTTGAGCAGCGCGCCGACCGCTTCGATGACGGCGACAGCAACGTTGGCATCTGGCGCAATGAGGTAGGACGCATTCGCCTGGGCGATCTCTCGGGCGACCGGACTTTCTTCGTCGTCGGAGATGTGCACGCAAAGAAAGGGAAGCGCGCGATCGATGTGCAGCCGCCCGCCATCGGGCAGGTCTTTTCGCACGGCCTTTCCGTTCTTGATGCAGGCCAGGGCCTCGGCGAGCCAGTCGGGCATATCTGCGGTCTCCCTGGGGGCGGGCGCGACGGAACGTTTCATCGATTCGCCCCCAGCACACTCACAAGCAGCGGCAGCGTCGACGAGACGAGCTTCCTGAGCACCGCAAGCGCTTCGATGTCCGGTTCGCCCGTCCACTCGTCCATGAAGAACTTCTTGAATTCGACGGCAATCGCGCAGCCCGTGTCGGGGAAGCGCTCATGGATGAATCGCGTTTGTTCACCTCTTCCCTGAAATGCGATGTTTTCGCGTACGTCGAGCGGTCGTCCTTGCCACTCAACGGAGCGCAAGGCCTCGACGAACGCATCCACCACCCGGGCCCATTTGACGCGATCCATCGAAAATGTGCCGATGTTGACCTCCGGCGCCGCTTCCGCTCGCGTTGCTTGCGCTTCGGGGCCGCCGCGCCGGTGGTTGTAACTGTGTACGTCGAGAACGATGAAGCGCCCATGGCGCCGCTCGATGCCCGCGAGCATCGCTTCAAGCATTGCATAATATTCATCATGCATCGCGAGCGACGCTTCGACCAAATCGTGCGGGGGCTCTCGGGTCCAAACTTTGAGACCCCAGGCTTGCTCGGGCCGCACGTATATCGCACCAGCGCGGGGGCGATTGATATCGACCTCAAACCGCGACCGATGAACGATAATCCGATTCGGAAAATCGCGGATGATGAACTCGGTGAAAGGATCCTCCTCGCGCAGCCGTTCCGCAGCCGAAAGAGCAAGGAGACGTTCGACCGCGCCGCGCACCGCATGGCCGTTGTGAATTGCTGTGGCGACTATGGGAGAGTCACCGCGATGCTGAGTCCACCATTCGTCATCGAGAGACTCCCTCAACACCTTGCTCGGGCAATCCGGTCCATTCATCTCAACGCTTTCGCAGCCGCATTCCGCGTACCGGTGACACGGCTACAATTCAGAATCGAACATTTCTGTTCCGCGCACGGCGCAAAAATCGCCCCGCTTACGCGTCACACGCTGGCACTCGCTCGAAATCAGCCGGGCACTTGCCTCATGCGCGATTAATCGTAGGCAGCAGGAGTTGCACCTCGCGCTGTCTCTCCGGCCCGAGTATCTCGACGTTGTTCCTCCAGAACGCCTCGGCCGCCGCAGGCTCTGGCTCCCAGTTTCTGACGGAAGTTTGGTTATCGTCGATGACCACCCGGCGATGACCGCCGAGGCGCAGATATTCCTCTGCCAACTTGCAAGCGTTTGTTCGTTCCATGGCCCTCACTCCAGGTTGTTCCCGGGTGCTCGGCTCGGCGGCGCCTCGCCGGATACCGCATATCCGAAACGTTCCGGGCGCATGGACGTTCCGGAAACACAGGCCTTCGGGACACGAGGCGCTCGTCCAACCAAAGTCAATGATATTTATACGCGCTCGGCACCGCCTTGTTCAACTGCGCGCACCGGTGATGCTATCGCTCGGCAAGCCCACTCCGGCCCGTTCCGGCTCAACGCGCGCCACGCATGTTCGCGGTCGATAATGCCTTCGGCGAATCCCTGTGCTACCATTCGGCGTTTCATCGGGCCGGGCTGCGCATGCATCGGAAGCTGGCTGCAATTCTGGTTGGGGACTTTGTGGGCTCCACGTCGGCGATGGAGCTCGACGAGGAGCAGACGATCGCGCGCGTCGTGGATTGCATGAGCCTGGTCAGTGAGGTCGTGGCGAGCTTTGGCGGCAGGGTGTTCAACACGGCAGGAGACGCGATCCTTGCCGAATTCTCGAGCCCGGTGAATGCGCTGAGGGCGGCGATGGAGGCGCGGCTGGCCATCGGATCCGTGCCGCACACCTGCATGCATGATATGCGCTTCGGCCTGCATCTCGCCGACGTCGCGGTCGTCGGCGACGACTTGCGCGGCGATGGCGTGAACATTGCCTCGCGTATCGAAGCCTCCGCCGAACCGGGCGAGATCGAGGTCTCGGAGGCGCTCTACGATCAGGTCCGGCGAGTGTCGCCCTGCGCCTTTGAAGTGGTCGGCGAACGGCACCTAAAGGGCGTGTCAGAGCCGATCAAAATCTTCCGCGTCGGCGCGGCCATGGACCGTCACCGCTTCCAGGTCGCGCCGACGCGGGCGCCACCGCCTTCATCGATAAGGCCGAACTCGGTGGCGGTCGCTCCGTTCACGACGGCATCGGTCGCGGATCAGGACCAAACGTTCCTTGCAGAGGGGATGACCGATGACCTGACGCTCGAACTCAGCCGTCTGAAGAGCCTTTTCGTCACCTCGCGCTCAGCCTCGATGGTATTGCGAACGACCGATCCGGTCGAAATCGGTAGATCGCTCGGCGTGCGCTATGTCGTGGCAGGCTCCGTCCGCAAGGCAGGCAGCTATATCCGGTTGAACATCTCGCTCGCAGAGACGGAGCAGGGGCATCTGGTGTGGTCGGATCGTATCCAACGCCCCTTCGAGGAAATTCTCGACGTCATGGACGAGATCACGGCCCGCGTCGCGGCAACCGTTTCCGGTCGGATCGAGCAGTCCGAACTCACCGCCGCGCGTCTGAAGCGGCCAGAAAGCATGTCCGCCTACGAACATTATCTCCGCGGCCTCGACCATCATCGGCTGGCTGGGGTCGCCGACTTTCACCTTCACGAGGCGATGCACTGGTTCGAGAAGGCGATGAAGGCAGATCCGAGCTTCGGCCGGCCCTTCGCCATGCATGTTTGCTCCTGGAGTTCGCTGCCGAGTTTCGATCTCCGTCTCGGCGAGCTGCAGACGGCGCATGCGCTTGAACTCGACCCGACAGACCCGGAGGCGCACCGTGTCATGGGCTCCCTCAAGATGAAAAGGGGCGATTTCGCCGCCTCGCGCTTCCATCATGAGAAAGCCATCGAAATGGCGCCGAACGACGCTTACACGATTGGGCGATGCGCCGCGTTCTATCTCTTTGCAGGCGAGCCCGAACGAGCGCTCCAACTTCTCGATCGCGCGGAAACACTCGATCCGTTTCTGCCGGTTTGGATAACCGAGGAGCGCGTCGCTTCGCTTTACGCGCTTGGACGTTATCAGGAGATGTTCGACGTCTCGCATAAATTGCCATTCCAGACGCGACGCACCTATATTTACAGGATCGCAGCGCGCATGGCCTGTTCCGACCTCGACCGCGCTAAGCAGCTCGTCACGCAGGCCCTTGCGCTCGACCCGACCCTCTCCGTCGAGTATTTGCGCATGCAGGAGCTTTTCGAGGATGCAGCGGTGACCGCGAGCCTGGTTGATCGAACGCGCGCCGCAGGCCTCCCGGCTTCGCCGGCGACAGGCGAGATTGCTCACGAAAGCTCTTCGCATAGTCGCAGCGGTGTGGCGCGAAGCACGCTGCCATAAAGGATCGCCACACGGCTTCATGCGATCTGGCCGCCATGCCTGCAAGCGCGAGTTGTTCGAAGGGGTCGGTAGTGGAGGGGCCGCAGTCCGCGGGACCTGAAATGCTCGTCTGCCGCTAAAGAGCAGGGTTAGCATCTACCGTGCGCGAGCCATGCGGCTATCGAGCTCTTGTAGCCGGAGCGCGAAGCCTGGATTGCCCGGTCGCAGTGCCACGACCTCGGCTAGCTTTTCGCGTGCAACCGCGAGTTCGCCGTCGCGGATATGGCGGTTGGCGCGATGATAGAGAAAGTTGACCCGCTCGACGGGCGAAAAGCCATTTTCAAAGCACAGCTGAAACCGGTCGGCCCAGGCGGGGTGGCGCGCGATCGCCGTGACTGCGATTTGATAGGGGCGCATGGGAGCATCGACCCTGGCTGAGCGAGCGAGGGAGCGCAGGCTCGGATCGTCGTCTGAACGGCAGGCCTCGATAAGCGAAAGGGCGCGCGCCGATCCGGTGAATGCCCGGACCGTGCCATGCCCTGTCATGTGCACGGGGATGAGGCGCGTATCTGATTGCAGCGTCGCAATCCTCTCGGCGTGGCGGCGATCGACGGCGTGGAAGGGGTCGTAGAAAATATAGGCCCGACCGGCGGCGTGGTCAGCTGCGATCCCCATATTGGCATGGAGATCGGCCACAAAATGACGCGTGAAGCGACCGTCGAAAGGCACGCTCTTGGGGTCTATCGAGAGTTGCGGACAAAAGGCGATGGCGACGGTGGCGTCAAAGCGCCGGCGGTAGCGAAGTGCGGCATAGCCCCCTTGCGAATGGCCGTAGAGGATGCGCTCTGACGCAGCGCGAAGTATCGGCGCCGCCGCGCTCACCGCCTTCACGACGCTTGACGCTGGAAACCAGTTCGGCCGCCTGCTAATGAAACCGAGCGCGGCAATGTCGGCCTTTTCGCAGAGCCGCTGACCCCAGAAGCGACTGCCGTTCGCCTGCATTTCCATTTCATTGAAGGTGACGAGGAGATAAGCCGACGACCCGGGGCGATGGATCACCTCGAGGTATTCGTCGGAATAGATCAGCATTTGCAGACTCCAGGACGATTTGAACGACACTGCCGGCTCGATACCGCTTCACTCTTCGGGAACATGGCCCACTTCTTTCCAAAAGCTTCAGGCGGTCAGCGAGATCGGATCGTAGTGCCCGCCATTTATCACGCTGCGTTTTTCTCTGAGTAGCCGGCGGTAGAGCTCTGCATGGGCGCGAGCCGCGTCCACATGACTGGTCGGCTGCCGCAGGATTGCATGCAGCCGATCCCAAACCTGTGGCTCGCTTAGCACTTCGATGAGCCGGTCGGCCAAGTCCTGGGCGCTACCCGCGCGGAAATGCAACCCGTCCCTGCCGTCCTGAACCTTCTCGGCCATGCCGCCGATATCAGAGCAGATGATCGGCCGACGGTGATGCAAGGCCTCCTGAATAACCATCGGCGAGTTCTCCCACCAGATGGACGGCAGCACCACCCAATCGGCCGAACGCATCAGCCGCGGCATGTCCGCGTTCTGATAGGCACCGTAGAAGCGGACTCTGCGACCGGCGTCGTCAATGAGCTTCTTGACCCGGTCCTGGAATTCGATCGGTTGGCGCTCAAGGTTGCCGCCGAAGATCATCAGGCACGAATCCTCGCCCCAGATCTCCCGCGGTACGCGCGAAACCGCATCGATCAGCACGTCGATGCCCTTGAAGGGCGTCATCTGCCCGAAATAGGCGAAGCGATTTCGCCGGTTGGTCTGAGCGGGCAGTTCTCGCACGGGTGCGCGCTCGCCAGGCACTATCCCGTTGTCGATTACAGAGAGTTTCTCTGCCTCGATTCCCCATTCGACATAACGCGTGGCGAGAAACATGCTTGGGGAGACGAAAGCGTCGGCGAGGCCGAGCATGCCGCGCAGGAACTGTTCGCGCTTCAGGAAACGAGAGACGGGGATTTCGGGAAAGCAACCGTGGCAGCTGATCGGAGAAGCATTGCTGCAGGGTTGGCCCGATGGCCGCTTCACCATTTGCCCGTGATTGTGGCAGATCGACAGATATTCGTGGAAGGTCACCACGATGATTGCTTCCGGCAACGCCTCGCGAAGGGCGTAGAGGGCCTCCATTCCCATGCCGATCAGGTGATGGAAGTGGACCACATGGGGCGTGAGATCGCCGACGAAGCGCAAGAGGTCACGCCGGATCGCATCCGTATCGCTGTTGGAGATGAAGAAGTGGTCGTAATCGTCAGCGTGGAACAGAACTTCATCCGGCGCAAGCCGGTGGCTCATGAGAGCTGACGCCCCGTGGCGCGGAACCGGATGGCCGACGCGCGCCAGATAGATCGATTCAACCCCCGGTAACGTGTTCAGGCCCTTGTGGAGGCTGTGGGACGCTATCTCCGCACCGCCCAGTGACATCGCCGGATGCCCATGCGAAACGACAAGAACGCGAAGACGATCGCTCATGCGGGGACCTCTTCGAGCCAATTGCTTTCACCTTCTGGGGCGGGAGCCCAACGGGCGGCGAATATTCTTCGGTCAATGCGTTCGAGGAGGGGAGCCGCCGCTGCGCCGGGCGTCTCATCGGCTCCCAGCATCTGCACCGATGGCAGCCAGTAGGAGGGCATCCCGGCGCGGCTGAGCCTCAGACCAAGGTCCAGTCCCTTTTGCTGAGATCCGAGATAGCAGCCGGAAAAGCCTCCAGCGCGGAGGAAGGCTTCCCGTGGCATGATACAGCATTCGAACGAAGCGGCCGCGACCTGGGTCAACTTGAGGGCCATTACGGCGCTCAGCGGGTAGCCGGCATAGCGCCCCCCGGACGGATATTCGGATTGGCCGACCGGCCAAGTTCCGGCCCAGCGAACCGAATGGTCCTCATAGGCAAGCGTAGGGGAAATGATGCCTCCATGCGCCTTGTGGGCAGCGACGAGTTTGCTGTACCAGCCGGCCCGGTTTGGCAACAGCGAGCCGGCAAGCAGAACCACCGTCTCATGCGAGATCACCCGAATTCCTGTTTCCAGGAGATCGTAGAGGTCGCCGCTCTCCTCAGCCGAAATAAGCCTGAGCGACAGCCTGTAGAATTGCGCAAATTCCCGGATTCGGCCGGCATGCCGCCGAAAACGTTCCGCCGGCAGGACGAGGGCGATGGGTGCGCTCCGGGTCTCGGGATCGAGCGCCAGGAGCCCGAGGAACGGGGCCATGTCCCCTTCTTCAGAGTCCTCGGCGGCTATGACGATCGGCGGGCCGTCGGCTTGCTCGAACGCACCCGCATCGACGATAGTGCCAACGCGTGGCGCGGGAGCCTCCGATGCGCAGAGGAAGGGAACGATCTGGCGATCGACGATTTCCGCGAGGCCCCAATTTGCCGGATCGATGGAGCTGATCTGGCGAAGGGCGGCCAAGCGGGGCGGAACGCGGGTCGGTGCCAACGGCATGAAGGCGCGACGGGAATCCTTGAGCGTCAGCTCCAGATGGAGTGGTGCCGCTGCATCCCAACCGAGGCCACCAGCAAAGGCGATGAAACCATGGGAATGGATCGCATAGCCGAATGCGCTTCGGAACATCGGCTCGTCGGTGAAGGCGTCGGTCACGTCCGCACGCTCGAGTCGCGTCCAGCGATCGTGGAGCGGCACCGCTGCACGCTGGCCACAGAGCTTGACGCTTTGCACATGGGCTTCGGGGTCAAGCAGCCAACCCGAGATCAGGAAAGCGCCCCCGGCTGCCTCGAAGGCGCTGTCTATTCCCATCCGCACGGGAACGGGGAGGGAGGAGACCGTCTCGCGTCCCTCGAAGCTGTTTGCGGCTGAGCGCAGCTGGAGGAGGACCTGCGGTGAGCTGCGGGTCTGAAGCAGCACGGAGCGGATATGCCCGGGTGTCTCCGAAGGGCCGGCTATCTGGCGGTGCTCATGAACCGGCGCGTAGCGCCAGCCTCCACGCCCGCGATAAATAATGCCCTCGATGTCACGGACCCGCAGCGGTTCTTTTGTCGATAGCAGTCCGACGAAACCCGCGCCTCCCGCTGGAACGTCGTCACGGAGAAAGGCGGCAATCCCACAGTCGCAAACGACGGGCTTGCCGCCGTTAACCACTACGCGGCAAACGCCGGGTTCAATGCGACCCCATCCCTTGACGAAAATTGCTCCGTCGTGGGTTTCGCCAACGAGTTCTACAAAACCGTTGCCCCCCTTTCGGGACTGCAAGAGAGCGATTATCGCTGCGAGCCCTGGCGACCCCATGGGCCCTTGCATCAGCCCATCGACCACCCAATCGATTAAGCCGCCGAGTTGTTCGCCGGCGAGCTCCGCCAGGAGCGCGGCGGCATCGCTCACCGGGATTGACCGCGGCGCGAAGATGTATCGCTTGTTGTCCTCGCCGAGGCGAAACGTCGTGAGCGGGCGGTCGGTGTCTTTCATCTGCAGCAACGCCGCGAACCCATGAGTGCACGATGCCGAAGGCAGGGCCAAGCGCCAGCCAATGATGGAGGCCGTCACCCGGATGGCGACGTCGTCGTTGATCTCCGCCACCAAAGCTCCAGCCATTGGTTCGCCGGCACCGATGACCAGTAGCAACCCCTCGTCTACGGGGCAGGCAAGGACTCGTCCACCCCTCATGATCCGGGCCGCGAGCTGCGAGGCCGAGGGAAGTGCTTGTTCTACAGCGACCATATCGAGCCCCTTACGCGCCCGTGAAAAGCGCGAGAGCTGTGCCGGCGGCGAAGCCCACGAGAACGAAAAGCAAGAGCAGCAAGGGTTTCAGCTCTGCATTCGAGCGCTTCTGCAAGCCGCCGAGGTTCTTTTCCATTGCCGCCACGACGCCGTCGAGGCGCATGAGGTGGACATCGAGATCGTCCAGCCGCTGTGCGACTTCGGAGCGGAGGCTTGCAACGGCGTCGCCGATCGCGGTCAAATCTTGTGTTTGTGGTTCACCGCTTTCATCGCTCTGCGTGCGCAGGAGCGAGCGCTGTGACACCTGCAATTGTCGCTGCGCTGCCATCAGTACGTCGAGCTTGTCGAGAACCTTCGTCAGCGGTGCGGCAATGAGCGCTTCGGCCGCCTGCTCGTCGGGGCGGGGTACACGCAGCCTCTGCTCGGTGCCTCGTCCATCCAGGGCCGTCACGACGAGCTCGGCCGCACGGACGGCTGCAGTCTCCGGCAGCGCGATCTCGAAGGCGTGGCTGCCGTCGCCAATGCCGTTGCGCTTGAGGTCGGGACGGTTGCGGTCGGCGACCGCCTCGGCGATCACGCTGCCATCAAGTATCACGCGGATCGTGAGCCGCTTGTCGGGCGTCGCCGGATCGAATGCCCAACCGAAGACGCGGCCCTGATCGATCGCGTCCACCCGGCCGCTCATGGGCCGAGCATTGTCCTGTTCCGGGGCGGCAGTTGATTTCTCGGCAACAACAGACATCGATTTTCCTCTATGCTGCTTCGATACGTGCCGGCTCGATCGCATCGATCAGCTCGATATAGCGTCGTGCGGTCGTATCAATGTCGTCGGGCTGGCGGGCGCTTGCGGAGAGGCGCTGTCCCAAAGTCGGATCCTCCACGAAGCGGCGCATGGCGGATGCCAGGGCGCGCGGGTCGTTGGGCGCGACTGTGAGACCATTGACGCCGTCCTCGATCATCTCGGCCATACCGCCGATATTGCTGACAATGACCGGTCGTCCGAGAGCCTGCGCCTCCTGGATGACCAGTGGCGCGTTCTCCCACCAGATCGAGGGAACGATGGTGCAGTCGACAGCGGCGATGAGGTCGGCGACATCTTCACGGCGATAGGGACCTCGCTGTTGCACCACCGGTGCCGTTTCGCCGAACAGCCGAGTGATCTCTTCCTTGAAACCTTCGCTCTGGAAGGGGGCGCCGCCGTGAACGCGCAACTCGAACGGTACCCCCTCGGCAATGAGCTGCTTCGCTGCCTCGAGCAGCACCGGTACGCCCTTCCAGGGATTGAGATTGCCGAAATAGCCGAAGACGGGTTGGTCTCCATTGATCCGAAGCGCGCTGGCGCGGGCGTCTCTGCGTGGCAGACCGTTCGGAATGACGCTGATCGCATCTTCATCCAGCCCCCACTCAATGAAGCGCTGCCGCAGGAAACGGCTCGGTGCAACGAAATGATTCACTTCGCGAAGCAGGGCCTTCAGATGACTTTCGCGCAATACGAAGCGGTCGAGGGCTATGTCCTTGAAGCAGGCGTGGCAGCGGTCGGGGCTTGCTTTGTGGCAGAGTTCCTTGCCGGTTGTGCGCACCATCAGCCCGTCGTGATGGCAGATGGGATAGTAGTCATGCAGCGTCATGACGATCCGGCACTCAGGCAACGTTCGGCGGACGATATGCGGAAACTCCGCGCCGAGCAGGAGCAGGTGGTGGATGTGTACTACATCTGGCCGGAACTCGCGCAAAAGTTCCGCGAGATCCGGAACGACGCCGTAGAGATCGATCTGACTCATGAAGAATCGATCGAAGTGACCGGACCATAACAACACTTCATCGCCTGCGGGGCCGATCCCCTGAAAGCTCGTCCCGGGTCGCGCCTGGCGATGGATCTGGTTCACGGCGCCGACAAAGAGCGTTTCGCAGCCTGCGCGTCGATAGGCGCGGAACAGATCGTGCGCGAAGATCTCGGTGCCTCCGGGATGGAGTGCCGGATGATTGTGGGCGGCAACGAGAATGCGCATGCTCAAGCGCCGCTCCCCCGCTGCTCGGCAACAAAGACGTCCTGATAATGATCCGCGGCCTGGCCGCGCCAGGAGCCGAGCGACTTTGTGACTGTAGTGAGACCGGCCCGGACGAGAGCACCGTCGAGGAAACCGTCGTCGAAGCCCACCGCGGCAAGCCGAGGCAGATCGGGAACGAACCAGCAGGGCCCGTCGCCATCGCGTTGGAACGCCAGACGCGGATCGCGCCTGCCCGTTTCATTCGCAGCAGCAACGGAGTCGACGACGAAAGCGGTCATGAACAGGCGTCCGCCCGGCCGAAGGAGCCGGCCGATCTCACTTAGATAGACAAGGACCTCGTCTGGCGGCAGGTGGGTCACGATCGATGTCATGATGACGAAATCGAAGTGGCGATCGGCATAGGGCAACTTCAGTGCCTTGCCACTGATCTTGCCCTGCGGATTGTAGAGGTCGTGCGCGATGTCGACCCGCTGGAACGCGAAGCTCGGATAGGCGGGGGCGATGAAGCGTCGACACCAGGCGATGCCGCCTTCAACAGGGTCGATGCCGCTGTAGCGCCCCTTTTCGAAGTCCAGATACTGGGTAAGCGGAACCGCCATCCGGCCGATGCCGCAACCGATGTCGAGCACGCGGCTTTCCGGCTGCAATCCGCCCATCCGGATGAAGTGGCCGAGGAATTCGGCACCGACTGCCCTGAAGTCGCCATCGCCGACGAAAACGCTGTCGGGGGCCGGTTGCGGCAGGAAGCGGTTGCGCAGGACGCTGTCCTGTAACCACTGAACCCGATCCTGACTGGCAGGCGCCGCGGCCGGCGCGCTCTCTTGACGCAGCGCGATCTCGCTCATGCGGCACTCCTTGCTTCTGCTTCGTCGTCGAGGGACGCGATTGTCTCATTGCCGCTGCCGGCAGCCATCAGGTCGACGATGTCGTCGTTCCAGCGCTCAGTATGCAGCCACGAATTGTATTGGCTGGCGACACCACGCATATAATCCTGGCTGCGACGGATCGAGCGGCGCTCGAAATGGTAAAGGCATGCCGATGGCTCATAGCCGATGTCGTAGCCGCACCGACGGATCTTGAGGCACAGATCGCTGTCTTCATAATCGCCGATGACATAGTCCTCGGTGTATCCGCCAACGAGTTCGTAGATATCCCGGCGCGTGACCAGGCATGCGCCGGTAACGCCGGGAACAGAACGGGGGACCTGCGCCGGCGCATAGTCGCCTGGCATGCCCTTGTGGAAGTGGTGATTGAGCCACACGCCGTGTCGGTCGCGCGCAAAGTAAAGCCCGGCATGCTGCAGCGAACCGTCCTCGAAGATGAGCTTCGGACCGATGGCGCCGAGCCTCTTCTGCTCCATGAGCGGCCGTATGAGCGCCTGCAACCAGCCGGTTGCTGTAGGCACGACGTCGGAGTTGAGCATCACGAGCACGGAGCCCCGCGCGAAGCACGCACCAGCGTTACAGGCCCGTGCATAGCCGCCATTGCGGTTCATGACCACGAGCTTCATCGGCAGGCCGTGGAGGAGATGGAAGCCGCCAAGCAGATGTTCCGTCTCGGCCTGGATTTCGGGAGAATCCAGCACATAGATGATTTCGGCGTTGCGCGTAAGCCAAGGATCCGTCGCCATGCCGGAGAGCTGGAAGCGCAGGAAATCGAGCACACGGTAAAGCGGCACGACGATCGAGACGATCGGCGCCGCCTGTGGCAGGCCGTAGTCCTTCGTGTAGTCGACCTCTATCGTCCTGCCTAGCCGCCGTTCCACATCCTGCAGAGCGGGCGCAAGTATCGTGCGGAAGGCTTGGTCGATGGCGTGCTGCGGCGGGACTGCACGCAGGATGCAATTGCGTTGCGCCGTGGGCTCGAACGGCTGCGGCTTCGGCACGAGGGGTTTCACTGCGCCGGAGGCGAGCCGCATCTGGAAGCGCGGCTGGAGGAGGGCTCCCAATGGCTGATCGAGCGGCAGCCACGCAACAAAGCCGGTCACGTCGGTTTTCGAGTTCTCCTCAATTCCACGTGCCCAGGCGGGAAACTCATACCAGTTGCCGTCGAGCGGCACTGCCGTGCCGTCCTCTTTCAGATAGTCGATCCCGGCGAGAATACCTGTGGCATCGTGCGACCAGCCGCCCGCGAGCAGGCCGCCCGGAAGGGCGAGAGCAAGGTCGATCTCCGCGGCGGGATGCATCGAGGACTTGCCGATCTGGCGCGCCGGCAATGGGGCGCGAAGCTGCAGGTCGACGGCCATTGCCGCGCCGCCTTCCGGCACGCCCGACAGGGACCGCACGATAAACTCTCGCAGATCGGGTGCGCGGCCGCGTTCGCGCCACCAGGCTTGAAGGCTTGGATAGTGAAGATTGCCCCGCACCACCTCCCGAACTGCAATGCCCCTTTTGCCCTGGAGCACCAAGGACTGGGGGAGCCGTGCACATTCGACGATCAAGTGGCACGGCCGCAGGTTCTTCTCGCCCTGCGTGCCAATGCGAGACTGTGAAGCGAGCGGCAACACGGCATTTCCGCTCAGGGCGTAGACGGCGCTGACCTCGCCGAAATCAGCACTGATGGCCGTCTCGATAAGGTATCGCCCTTCGGCGACGGCGCAGGCGACCTTGGCGGGCCTCGACCGCGAGGTCAGGGCGTGAAGCGCGTCCTCAACGACGCCGACGAAAAGCGGGTCTCTCGAAAGTCGGAACGCGGTTCGCCAGGCCGTCAGCAGGTTGCTCAGAAACTTGATGCAGCCCTCCGGCGCAAGGTCGGCAAACAGGGCCTCGACATCGAAGGGGGGGAGTTCACTGACGGGCCCCAGGTTAACCGTTTGAAGACTGCCGCTTTCGGTTGAGATCCGCGTGGGGACCGGTTGCTTGCCGGGACGCATGGCCCAGAGAATGCGATAACCGCCGGCGGGGAGCGAGAGGGTTGTGCTGACTAGCGGTACAGGTTGGTCAGGCATGAAGAGCGTGCGCTTGGGCGCGGACGGCAGCCTGACGGGAACATCAAGGATCAATACGGCCACATCGGAGCCGAGCCGAAAGGCCTTCGCATCGTCGAAAACAACGCTGGCGCCTCTCGTACGGTCGTCGAACGTCACACGCCACTCCTCTGGACAGATTGCAGGAGATGGCACGCCCCGCGGGAGGAGGCAGGGCGCGCCTGTTCAAACTCAGTGGACGGTGAAATAGTTCTCGGGATGAGCCTGAATATCTTCGGCGTCCGCGTTCACCAGCGTCAGGGTGTCGCCATGGCCGAGGTCGATCACGACATTGCCGCCGACCTGGGTGATGCGCGAAGCCAGGTCCTCGGGCGCGGTGACGTCCAGGCCATTGATGCCCTTGGCGATCTGCAGCACATCCTCGCCGGGGGTAAAGTCGAGGATGACGTCGTTGCCGCCACCACCATCGAAAACGAACACATCGCTGCCTTGGCCGCCGACCTGGAGATCGTTGCCTTCACCGCCATTGATGATGTCGTTGCCGGCGCCACCGTAGAGCAGGTCGCTGCCCTTGCCGCCGACGAGAAAGTCATTGCCTTCGCCGCCAAGAAGGATGTCGTTACCCTTGTCGCCGTCGAGCAGGTCGTCGCCCGCTCCGCCGACCAGGTTGTCGTTGCCCTTCTCACCATACAGAATATCTGTGCCTTCGCCGCCGAACGCCGTGTCGTTTCCGTCGCCGCCGAACAGCAGGTCGTCACCTCCATCACCGAAGATGACGTCGTGCCCCTTGCCTCCGTTGACGAAATCATCACCCCCGTGGGCGCGAATGAAATCGTCAAAGCGAGAGCCAAAAAGGGCATCGTCGTATGCGCCGCCTTCCAAAGTGGCCATCTGCTTACTCCTCTTCGTCGCTTGATGCATGCATCATCGGCAGGGAGCCGAGATTGCGTGTCGGAGTGTGCAACGCAAAAAATGGGAAGGCAACATCCAGAACAGGATTAAATCCGTGTAGTTTCGACATTATTTTCGTATTCTTACGAAGAGTCGAAGCATGTGCCAATATTGGCACAATATATTTTTAGGAGTTATTGTTATCGCAATACACGTAAAACGCTTCAAAATTCAAAGTAATTTGTGCGATGCGATCGTCGCCAGTGGAATTTCCGTCAATCTTCCCGGAATGCGCGGTTGAAGCTGTCGGTGACTGGCGAAACGAGATAATCTATTGCCGAGCGGGGCTTGTGCACGATCAGCACCTCGGCGGGCATGCCGGGATAGAGGCGGATATCGGGATTGGCGGAAAGGGATTCCGGCGCGACCTCGGCACGTGCCACGAAGTAAGAGACGTTGGACTTCTCATCCACCGACTGGTCGGCCGCGATATAGGTGATCTTGCCGTCAAGCGGCAGATGGGTGCGCTGATTATAGGCCGTCAGACGTATCTGCGTCTTGGACCCTATTGTTATGCTGTCGATGTCGCGCGTGCTGACATGCATTTCCACAAGCAGCGGCTCGTCCTCGGGGACGATGTCGAGCAAAGGCTGGCCGGGGGTGACCGCGCTACCAGGCGTCCGCAGCTGGATATTGGCAATGACGCCCGCCTGGGGAGAGCGGATTTCGAGGCGGCGCAGGACGTCCTCCGCAGCAATCATTCGCTCCTCGACATCCACGAGTTCGAGCCGCGCCGTGGTGATCTCTCCGGCGATCTCCGACTGGAAGTCGCTTTCTATTCCGGTCAGCGCGAGCTCGGCGCCGGCCATTGCTTTTTCAGCCTGGGCCTTGTCACCGGCGACTTCGCCGCGCGTTGCGGCAAGTTCACTCAGTCTGGCGTCGATCTCGATGAGCTTCGAGCGCTGGGCAAATGCCTTGTTGACCAAGGTTGCAATTGCCGTTCGCTGCTCGTTCATGAGCTCGATCTGGCGCTCGGTCGCCTGAAGCTGCGCGGCGAGTGACTTGGCTTTCTCGGAATATTCCTCGATGGTCTTGCGCTGGATCTCTATCTTTCCCTTCTTGGCTTCGCGGCGCTTCTCGAAGAACGCCGTCTCCGCCATGACGGCATCGCGAGCTGCCGTGTCGCCCGTCCCGGCAAGATCGACGGGGAAGTCGATCTGAGCCGCTCCCGCCTGCTCGGACCGGAGACGCGCGAGCTTTGCGATCAGTCCGACGCGCCGGCTTTGCAGGGCCTGAAGGTCGGAGCGGGCACGCGTGTCCTCGAGCTTGATGACCGGTTGCCCGGCGGAAACGTGATCGCCCTCCTGAACCAGGACGCGGCTGAGGACACCGCCTTCGAAATGGCTGACCGTCTTGCGCTTGGAATCGACGACGATGGTGCCACTGCTCACCGAGGCGCTGCTGAGCTCCGTCGAGAACGCCCAGCCGAAGAATCCGCCGAACGCGACCAGGATCGTCGTCAGTCCCGCAATGACGAGGCGTCGGATCGGCGAGTGGGTATGGTCCTCCGGGAGGTCGTGTTCAGGCGCGACCGTGGAAAGCGCGGCTGCGCGGACCGGCAGTCGGCGTTCCGGATTGTCGGCCTTGACGGGGGGCTGTGCGTCTAGGCGAACGGGCAGGATCGGTTCTTTCATCATCAGGCGGTACCTTCGCGTCGTGCTTCGCCCGGCATCATGGAAGCGACAACGTCCGTGCGGGGTCCGAATTGGGTGATGCGGCCGCCTTCCAGCACGAGCAACTTGTCGGCGACCTGCATGATGGCCGGCCTATGGGCAATGAGGATGACAATGGCGCCGTCGCGGCGTGCGTCTTCGACCGCGCGAATGAGCGCCCGCTCGCCGATCGCATCAAGATTGGCATTGGGCTCATCGAGGACGATGAGACGCGGGCGGCCGTAAAGGCAGCGGGCGAGCGCGATGCGCTGCCTTTGCCCCCCGGAAAGGGTCAATTGCCCTTCGCCCACCGGCGTGTCATAGCCGAGCGGCAGGCGGCCGATCATGTCGTGGACGTCGGCGAGCCGTGACGCCTCGAGCACTTTGTAGGGATCGCTTTCTTCCATGCGGGCAATGTTTTCGCGGATCGTTCCCTCGAGGAGGGAAACGGACTGCGGAAGATAACCTGCGACCTTTCCGAATGAATTGCGCTCCCATAGATAGACGTTGTTGCCGTCCAGGAAGACGCCACCCGCCGTGGGCTTGAGGATGCCGACGAGCAGCCGCGCGAGGGTGGACTTGCCGGCGGCGGAGGGGCCGACGATCCCCAGGACCTCCCCGGGCGACAGCGAGAAGGAGATGCCCTTGATGATCGGCACGTCGATGCCGGGAGCGGCGTAGACCAGCTTGTCCACGACCAGGTCGCCTTCGGAGCGCGGGGTCGGCATGGTCTGGCGGACCGCAAGGTCTTCGCTAAGCGCCGTCTGTATCCGGCGCCAGCCGGCGATAGCCAAGATCCATTGACGCCAGTTCTCGATGACCGAATCGAAGGGTAGCAGAAGACGCCCGACAAGAATGGTCGTCGCCATCATCGCGCCGGGGGAGATCTCCTGTTTCATCACAAGCAGGGCGCCCGCGGCGAGCGATATCATCTGAATGGCAAAGCGCAGGCTGCGGGTAATCGAGGCCATCGCCCTGCTTCTTATTCCACTCGCCTCCAGCACGCTGAGGGCGTGCAACTGCGCGACACGCCACTTTCGCGCGAGTGCCGGCAGCATGCCCATCGCCTCTATGGCCTCGGCGTGACGTAATGTCGCACCTATTTTCGAGACTGCCTCAATATTAGCCTGGCTTGCCTCTTTCATGAGCTGCCGGGTCAAAAGGTCGTTCAGGAGACCGCAGCAAACAAGCACCGTTACGGAAATCGCGCCAATAAGCCCGAAGAGCGGATGTAGCAGAAAAAGAACGCCGAGAAAGATGGGTGACCAGGCGGCATCGAGGGGAGCGCTGACCGCCGACGAGGTCAGAAAACCGCGCAGCTCGGTCAGGTCCCTGAGCGACTGCGTCGCGCGGGCGAGCCCTTGATCAGCCGAGGCTTGCACCGCTGCGGTGAGGACCGGCAGGTTCAGCCAGCGCACGACGGCGCTGCCCATGGCCTGAAAGGTGAGGGCGCGAATGAAGTCGAGTACGCCGAGAACGACAAGTGCGCCGAGAGCCAGGATCGTCAGCATCACGAGCGAGTCCATGCTCTGGCTATTCAACACCCTGTCATGTACCTGCATCATGTAGAGCGGCATGGTGAGCTGCAGGAGGTTGATACAGGCGCTTAGCAAAGCTGCATAAAGAAGTGTCACAACGAATACGCGACGGGCTCGCAAGACTAGCAGCCTTGGGTTGATCGTTCCGTTTTGCGCCGGATTTGCACTGATTTGGCCCTTGCTAATCATTTGATTCGGAACAGTATTACGCATCGGCGATTTTCCGGCTAAGAGGTGGACGCGAGGTCTCGATCTGGATCAGATTCACTCAAATCACAGTATTGCTGCGATCAGTGTGGCACAATAAAGATCGCTTGCTCAAGACGAGGAAATTCGGGGCGGGGGCGTCACGAAATTTGCTTCAATTTTTGAAGTAAATTCCAAAACTTTGAAGTAACTTCCCCAATGGAGAGAGGGATGAATCATAGGATTCACTATCCGTTCGCAGATTTCGCAGACACGGTGGCAGTCCTGCCTGCCAGTGACACGATGAGGAAGATGCCCGACACCCCTGAGACCGATCGCGACGGAGACGGTCCTCTAATCACGTATTTCGAGCTGGCTCGTGTCATGGAGCGCGCCAGCCGACGGTTTTCCGGCTTGTTGCGCACGGAACTCTCCAAGCTCGGCGTCGACGACATCGGGCCCGCCCAGGCAATGGTACTTCTGGCTATCGGAGAGGCGGAGCTTTCGGTGGGCGAGCTCCTCGACCGCGGCTACTATATGGGCTCCAACATCTCCTACTATCTGAAGCAGCTCGGCGACGGCGATTACATCGACCGAATCGCTTCGCAGCGCGATAAGCGGTCGGCCCGCATCCGGCTTTCGGAAAAAGGCAGAAAGCTTTGCGCCAGCCTGCGCGAAGCGGCGAAGTCCTACGAACGCGCTCTTACCCATGGCGAGCAGGACCGGCGAAATCTTGAGACCGCGTTCCAGACCTTGCATCGTCTCGAACTGGTCTGGGGCAATGCCGCTCGCTACGGCATCTGATGCGCCTTCGAACAGTAATTCCCTGTTTTGCGGTTGGCTCGAGAACATGCATGTAGCATTTGTGCACCGGCGCGGTTTTGGCCAGTTTGCGGCCCTTGCTCAACATTTGGCGCAGGCGGGCAACGAGGTGACCCTCGTGACCGAAACTGTGGATCAACGGATCCCTTCGGTCCGGGTGGTCCGGCATCGGGCGGAACCGGGTCCGCGGGCATATCCGCAAATGGCCCGGCACCTCGGTGCACCCGACCACCATGTGCGGATCGGCCATCGGGTCGCGGAGACCTTCGACGCGATGGCGCGCCTCGGCCAGGTGCCCGACGTCGTCCTCGGTCACATAGGCTGGGGCAGCATGATGTTCGTGAAGGATGTGCTGCCGCGCGTACCCGCACTCGGATATTGCGAGTTCTTTTATCGCGCCGAAGGTGCGGATGTTGGCTTCGCGCCGGATGACGAACCCGATTCGGAAACCCGCAAGAGATTGCGTCTGCGTAACGTCGCGCAACTCTTGTCGCTGGAGGCGATCGAGGGCGGCATCAGCCCGACTAACTGGCAGAGAAGCCTTTATCCGGCCGACGCGCAGCAACGCATCGCGGTCTGCCACGAAGGCATAGACACGCGACGCTTCCGCCCGGATCCCGCAGCTTCGCTAAGGCTTCCCGATGGACGCGTGCTCAAGGCTGGTGACCCCGTCATTACCTTCGTTGCACGCGACCTCGAGCCTTATCGTGGTTTTCCACAGGCGCTCGAGGCGGCCGCAAAGGTCGTCCGGCGGCACCCGGATGCGCTGTTCGTTTTCGTCGGCGGCGATGGCGTGAGCTATGGAGCGCCGCCCCCCGGGGGAGGGCCGTGGAAGGACCACCTCCTTGCATCACTGGATGTCCCGCGCGAGAGGGTCATTTTCCCGGGCGTCGTGGCGCATGCCGTACTCCGCCAGCTTTTTCAGATCTCCGCGGCCCACCTTTACCTGACCTATCCCTTCGTCCTGTCCTGGTCGGTCCTTGAGGCGATGGCGTGCGGCGCGCTCGTTATCGGATCGGATACCACCCCGGTTCAGGAGGTCATCCGGTCGGGCCGCAACGGCCTTCTTGTCCCATTCTTCGACACGGACGCCCTCGCCGAGGCGATACGCGCCGTGCTCGAACGTCCGGACGATTTCCGTGCATTGCGCGCTGCCGCGCGCAGGACGGCCGAGCAAAGATTCCGACAGGACGATTGCCTCGCGCGGCAGTTGACGTTGATTGACAATGCCACCGGAAATACAATGCTTGCGTCGAAAGAAGCGTCCTTTGGTTGAATATTGCTTCAAGTTTTGAAGTATAAAATACGAGAGAAACCCCAAGATTTTACTATTGTGCACTGCGAAAAGCCTCGGTAGGTGTTTGGCGATGGGTTTTCAGGGCGGATTTATTCATTCGCTGAGCAAGCTTCATCCTCAACATAACCGATTTCTTCTGGGGCCGCTGCGTGCAAGAGTTGATGTCTTCTGGCGTGAGACAATCGCCGGCAAAGCGAAGGCTGGTTGTAGCATCTGATCGGGATAGGGCAGATGTCGAAGGAAGCGACATCGAACATCTGGTCCACTTCCTCAAGGCGGGAACAGACTCCCGGGTTCCTCTGCACAACGCATTTCCGCTGATTGCGCTCGCTTTCTCTGACGAGGCGGCGGCTGACCTGACCGAGGGACTCGCGTCCCTCCGCACCCTCGGAACGATCCCCGAGATACCGCTTCAGCGGGTCGATGCGAGGAGCAAGGCAGAAAGCCTGGCGCTCGTTCGCGCGCTGGTCGAAGGCGGGGTGGGGCGGCTTGCCGGCTTCGCCGCCGCGGTAACCTCCGAACTCGCCATCCTCCGGCGCGAGCGAGAGGCGCTGCTTGAGAATTATCGCGCGCTCGAGGATGCGTTCCAGGCTCGCAACTGGGAGCCGGTCACCGAGATCTTCGCGCATGATCCTTATGTCGATCCGAAGGATGAGGGCATCGGGCAGCTTCTCGCGACCGGGTATGTCGAACAACTCCTGCCGGTCTCCAGCCTTGGCGTCGCGGGCGTCGCGCTGCACCTCCACTCCGTTCCGAAGGATGGCGGCGGACTGGTCGTGATGCTCGGTTATGTCGAGAGCGGGGAGGGCGTGGCCGAGTGGACGGTGCCTTTCGCACAGGTTGCCGCAGGGTGGAATTTCTTCGCGCTGCCCCGGGCCTGCGGAGGCGGTGCGAGGACGCTTCGGCTCAGGGTCTCCACAACCGGTACGGAATTGGTGGGGCTCTCGCTCGGCTATCCGATCGCGAGCGAGCGTTATACGGCCCGGTCGGACGCCGCACACGCGGATCTCGACCTCAGGCCTCTTGCATTCCGGGTGTTTACGGGGCTTGCCGGCGTCAGACCGGCGCGCATGCCCAACATGATCGCTCCGACCGCCTTGCTCGAAGGGCATTTCATCGAAGACTATCGTTTGGCAGTCGATCTTTTGAGCCAGATTGTCGACGTTTCCGTCACGCCTGTGGTTCCGGAGTTCCAGACCGTTCGCTTCCTCGAGCACGAGCATGCCGTCGTGTGTCACCCGCTGCCGAGCGGAATTTCGGCCGGCACCATCGGTCGCGCTGTCGAGCCTGGCACGATTTCGTTCTCGGCGAGCGCCGTCATCGACCATCCGCAGGGCGCACCCGCGGCCGTGAGCTTTCTGCTCGCTCCCGCCAATTCGAATGCGCGCTCCGAGGTGGCGGAGTTGGCGCGTAAAGGAGCGGCCAAGCCTTCAGCATTCTTCAGCGGTTGGCGTGAAGTCACCGCCCAGCAGACGATCAACATCAACTTTCAACTGGATAAACCCGTGCGCGAACCCATGGATCTCATGATCCTCAGCCGTGCGGTAACGGACACGGTTGATTTTTCGTGGCTCAAAGTGTCCGGCTTCCGGTTGGTCAAGCAGTCGGCAGGGGCGTCACATGTCCGGCAATAACGAGCTTTCCTTGATCGCCGTCGCCATGCCGCTCTACGGCCATGCGGCCCTCGTCCTGGAGGCGATCGAATCGGTGCTCGCATCGACCGTCTCTGAATGCAGGATTGCGGTGGTCGTGTCGGTCGATGGCGATCCGCGGTCGGAGACCTTCGATCAGTTGCTCCTCTATGCTGCGGCGCATCCGGCGGTTCACGTGCTTTTCGGAGCGAATGCCGGGCCGGGTGGCGCGCGCAACCGCGCGATCGATTATGTGCTCGAAAGTCTACCGGAGGCGCGAGCCGTCTACTTCCTCGATGCCGACAACCGTGTCCTGCCGGGCACGATCGAAACCCTCTACCGCCAGCTCGCCTCGAGCGGCTCCGGCTGCGGCTGGGTCTACACCAATATCGACACTTTCTCGGTGAGCTGGCGGGCGCATTATGGCAACCGCTACTCGCGGCTTGTCCACTGCATCACCGACAATATCTGCGACACGGGCTCGATGATCTCGATCGACGTCTTCCGTGCCGGCGTACGCTTCAACGACGATAGGCAGAACGGTTTCGAAGACTGGGAGTTCTGGCTGTCCTGCATCGAACACGGCTTCGTCGGAACGCCGTGCCACGATACGACTTTCGAATACCGGCTACGCGCGGAAAGCCGCTTCAAGGAGGCCAACCGGGACCGTGCCGCCTCGGTGAGCTTCCTGAGGAAACGCCACAGGGCCCTTTTCCAGCGTCCGATGCTCGTTGATTTCGAGCATGAGGAATGCCCGCGCTATCTCTTTGCGCGGACGGAAGATGCCGCGATCTCGTTCTTCACCGATGCGACAAAGACACCGCACAGGCTTCGTCTCGACGATATCATCCCGGCCTTTTGGGCAAGCATCGGCGAGCCGGACAATGTCCATTTCCCGCCGTTCCTGATCGCCGGAAGCGGCGCCACCCTCGATCTTCTCCTACGCTCGCGCATGCTGCCGAACGTGCTTTCCCATCTGGAGCGCTTGAGCGAGAAGGCCAATGTCGTCTTTGTCCAACTTGGCAATGATGCCGCGCAACGCAAGATCGAGCCCGTCTTCCATGAGGCCGGAGCGCATGTTGGGCACGCCGATCTCATCTTCTTGTCGACCTCGCTCGTGCGCGACGTGATCCAGAACAATGCGCTCGACTGGTTCGCGTCGATCGGCAACCAGCAGGTATGGCCCACATCGGCGGTCCTGAAGGTGCGCTTTCCCTTCCCGAGAACCTTGCCTCGCCGTTCACTGATCACGCCCCAGCAGGTGATGATCAATTGCGTCAACGCCATCGCGACCAGCCCGCTACGGCGGACCGCCGGCCGGCGCTGGACATGGCGCCCGGCGCGGCTCGTGCCCTATGCGGAACTTCACAAGGCGCTTCGCCACGAGCTCGGCGGCTCGCCCGTCCTGCCGCTCGGGCATAGCGAGGGAGGCAAGCGCACTGCGGCGTTGCTGGTGCCCAACGCCTCGTTCGGTGGCGCCGAAAAGGTCGTCTATGCTGCGGCGCGCGAGCTGAAGGCGAACGGCTACGAGACCCACCTGTTTGTGTTGGGCACGTCCAGGATGGACGTAATCGACGAGTTCGATGCGAGCTTTGACTACATACACTTCTGGGACCAGGGGATTCCCGCCTGGGGCGGCTCCGGCTCATTCCTGGGGCAGGACTTTATAGCCGAGGGGCACGAGGTCGATTGGTCGGCACTCAAAGGTCAGCTTTCCGGTTTCGACCTCATAATCAACAATCATGTCATGGCGGTGCACCCGCTCATCGCACGCCTGCGCTCCGAAGGAACCCGCACGGCCTGCTATCTTCACGTCGTCGACAATACGGGCTTCAAAAGGCCTGCCGGACAGCCGTTCGCGGCAATCGCCCACGAGCATTGCTATGACGCGTTCCTGACATGCTCGGAGCAGCTCAAAATCTATCTGCACAGCTTCGGCGTGCCGCACGAAAAGACCTTTGCCGTCCCTAATGGTGCGAGCTTCTCCGTGCCGCCCAAGGTCCTGGCCGAGGTTCTGTCTGTCAGGCGGATCGAGCGCAAGGATGACCGCCTCCGGGTCCTCTATATGGGTCGGCTCGACCAGCAGAAGGGAATCGACCGCCTGGCTGCCGCGATCGCGGAGCTCAGGGCCTCGCGAGTACCTTTCGATGCCCGGGCGATTGGCGGCGAGATCCTTGCCGACGCCACCATATCGTGGACGGATCGCCTAAAGGATCTTGGCGTGGAGGTGCGGCCGCCGGTCTTTGCGAGTAAGGATCTCGTCAAAGCCCTGGGTTGGGCGGATGTC
>NZ_JADYVD010000089.1 GCF_020193575.1 Ensifer sp. IC4062 | reverse complement strand
CCGACCGGCGCGAAGGCGACTCGACGACGCTGGTCGCCAACAACGACAAGGCACGCGAGGTGCTTGGCTGGGAGCCGCAATACGACCTTGCGGCGATTACAGAGTCCGCCTGGAATTGGCATTCGCGCCGGCCCGGCGGGAGGTGAGGGCGGGTCATGAGCTTCCAGTCAAAGTGATGGTTTGTAAGTGGCCCGGTCCCCAGCGTTCCTGTGCAGTGAGGGCATTCGCCAGCAGGGACCTGTCGGCTGGACTTAACCAGCGAGATCACGCCGTTCCTGACGATACATTATGCCGTCTTTTTAGCACAGAACGAGAACATTCGTGGGCTGTGAGCCTTGAGGCACTCGTGGAGGTAGGCTGCTCTCGACCCACTACCGCCGTCGAGAGCCGCGGAGCAAGCTCCGCGGCTGCGATCTCGTCAAAATCAAAATCGGGACCCTGGTCACGGGCAAGGACATTCGAACTCGTGCCATGGTCGTGCAGCAGAAGACTGGACGTCCCGTACAGTTCGAGATTACGACCGAGGTCAGGGCAAGCCTGCTTGCCTGGCTTCAGCGGAGAGAAGGTACAGTCGATGACTATGCCTTTCCCAGTCGAATTGATCATGCCGATCATCTCAGCACTCGCCAGTATGCCGGCTGGTCGACGAGTGGGTGAGCGCTATTGGTCTGCGACGCGAGTTCTATGGAACACACTCGCTTCGACGCACGAAGGCCGCGATGATCTACAAGGCGACGGGCAACCTTCGTGCAATCCAAATCCTGCTCGGACACACCAAGATTGAAAACACCGTCAGTACTTGGGAGTCGACATAGAGGATGCGCTGGAATTGGCGGAGCATACAGAGATCTGAAAATGTGCGGCCTCGCGGGCCTCTCGCCAGATGCAGCTTTGCGCCCCAAAAAGGACGTTCATTATCTGGCGCTGAGCGTCGACCACCGGTCGAATTGCGTCAGGGCGCTTCTTCGCGCTCCGGATCCGGGCGTAGTCCCATCGTGTGCTGGAACGGTCAAGGTACTCCACGACTGCGGTGTTCACCAGAGGCGTAAAGGGGCTTGCCTTCAATCACTCCGCCATGCGCCCATCAGCATCTCGAGAAACCTCTCCGCCGCCGGCGACAAGGTGCCGCCCCGACGGCGCACCACGCCGATCGTACGTGATATCTCGGGATCGCCAATCGGCCGTGTGATCAAGAATGGATGGTCATCCTGCGGTGTCGCCATGCGCGGCAGGACGGATATTCCGAGGCCGGCCTCCACCAGACCCAGGGAGGTGGACAGATGGGTCACCTCGTAGAACCAACGCAGCTTGATATTGGATTTTGCCAAGGCCGCGTCAAGCAAGGTTCGGTTGCCGCTCGATCGATGGACGGTAATCAGATGATAGGGCTCAAGCTCTGCCCAGCCGACCGCGGGCTTGGCGGCGAGAGGATGATCCCTGCGCGCTGCCAGCACGAAAGGATCTTCCACCAGCCGGTCGAAGATCAAGTCCGGGTCCGACGTGCCCATGATATTTATGCCGAACTCCACCTCACCGCGTGCCACGGCTTGAAGGCCGTCGGTCGCGGGCAGGTCGAGGATACGAAAGCGAATGTTGGGATACTCGTCGTTGAACTGGCGAATTACGGTCGGCAGGAAGTAGAATGCTGCGGTGGGGAGGCATGCGATCGTTACCAATCCGCCTCGATTGGTACCAACGTCGCGTACGGCGAATAAGGAACCATCGAATTCCTCCAACATGCGCCGCACAAGCGGAATGAGTTCTGTTCCGAGCGCCGTCGCCGACACATGCCTGGTCGTTCGCTCCAGCAGCGGCGCTCCAATCGCCTGCTCGAGTTTTTGAATCCGGCGGCTCAGGGCGGGCTGCGACAGATGCAACGCATCGGCAGCGCGATGAAAGCTCTCCAGCTCGACCACGCTCAAGAACGCCCGAAGATCAAGGATCTCGCAATTAATGCTCATCTTGCATCAATTTCCCGATTCTTAGCATTTCACAAATCAACCGTACTTCCGATAATTGGATCAAATAGGCCGATTGATACGGCGATGACATAATTCCAGTGGAAGCACAAGCGATGAACGACCTGCTGGCAATCCCTTGCGTCCTGATGAGAGGCGGCACCTCGAAGGGTCCGTTCTTCCTGGCAACCGATCTTCCTGCTGATGCCAGCGAGCGGGACAAGATCCTGCTGTCCGTTATGGGTTCGGGTCACCCGTTGCAGATCGATGGCATCGGCGGCGGCAACCCGGTCACGAGCAAGGTGGCCATCGTCGGACCTGCCACCATCCCTGGTGCTGACGTGGATTATCTCTTTGCCCAGGTGCGGGTCGACCAACAGATTGTCGACACCTCACCAAACTGCGGCAACATGCTGGCTGCGGTCGGCCCTTTCGCCATCGAGGCGGGTCTCGTTCCGGCCCGAGGCGAAACGACGCTCGTCCGAATCCACAACGTCAACACCGGCAAGATGATCGAAGCCGACGTTCCCACGCCGAATGGCAACGTCTCCTATCTCGGCGAAGCGGCGATCGACGGTGTACCGGGCAGCGCAGCGCCGATCGCGCTGACCTTCATGGATTCAGCCGGCGCGCGTACCGGACAGCTCTTCCCCACCGGCCAGCCAGTCGACTTGATCCATGGTGTGGCTGTCACCTGCATCGACTGCGCCATGCCGATGATGTTGATCGAAGCAGACTCGATCGGCGCAACCGGCTTCGAGTCAGCGGCCCACCTCAATGCCGATAAGACGCTGCTTGACCGGTTGGAGAAGCTGCGCATCGCTGCCGGAGAACGGATGGGCCTTGGAGACGTGCGGAACCAGGTGACCCCGAAGCCCGTGCTCATTTCCCGGCCAAAGTGGGGAGGCGACATCAGCGTACGGTATTTCATGCCGCATCAATGTCACCCTTCGCTGGCGACGACTGGGGCCGTGGGAATTGCCACCGCCTGCATCAATGAAGGCACCGTTGCTTCCCTTCTCGTCGGCGCGCGCAAACCGCCGGTAGTGCTTTCGATTGAGCACCCGAGCGGCCACCTGGACGTCAAGCTTCATGAAAGGGACGGCAAGGTCGTTGCCGGCATCCTTCGCACCGCCAGGCGGCTGTTCGAAGGACATGTCTTCGCAAAACCTGTCACGCAACTGGGTTGCGCGGCATAATGATCGTGGCCGCCGGGAGGGCGCCACCAACAGGAGGAGAATATCATGCACAAGCTCATGCTCGCCCTCGCGGCAACCGTCGCCTTTGCCGGTTCGGCATTGGCGGATCCCGTCCGCATCAGCGTCGGTTCTTATAATCTCAACAATCTCCCCTTTCCGGTCGCCCAGGGGCTCGGCCTTTATGAAAAGGAAGGCCTGGAGGTGACCGTTGAAAACTTCGCATCGGGCGGGTCGAAGACGCTTCAGGCGCTTGTTGCCGGCTCGACGGATATCGCCGTCGGCTTTTACGACCACACCATCCAGATGCAGTCTCAGAACAAGGCCGTCGTGGCCTTCGTGCAACTCGCTCGCAATTCCGGTCTTGTTCTGGCAGGCGGAAGGGAGAGCACGTTCGACCCGGCAAAGCCTGAAACGATCAAAGGCGCGAAAATTGGGATTACCTCACCGGGCTCGTCTTCCGATTTCTTCGTCCGCTACTACCTGCAGCGCAACGGCTTGTCCGCGGACGACGTCTCGCTGATCGGCGTTGGCTCCGGCTCTGCCGCCGTCGCGGCCCTTGAACAGGGCAAGGTCGACCTCCTCGTCAACTACGACCCGGCAGCGACCTTCATCGAGGCCAAAGGCGTTGGCAAGATCCTGATCGACGGGCGCAGCGACGAGGGTGCCAAGGCGATCTATGGCGGGATTTATCCAACCTCCGTCCTCTATGCCACACAGAGCTATATCGAGGAAAATCCGGAGACCATCCAGAAGGTCACGAATGCGACGGTCAAAGCGCTCGAGTGGATGAATAGCCACTCCGCGGAAGAGATCGTCGACAAGCTGCCGAAGGAGTTCATCTCCGGCGATCGTGACACCTACATTAAGGCGGTCGAGAACGCGAAGGCGATCTTCTCAAAGGAGGGGCGCATCAACGAGGAAGATATCAAGACCCCGCTCGCCGTCCTGAAGAGCTTCAACGAAAAAGTCGCCGCGGCTGAAATCGACCTTACGAAAACCTACACGAACGAGTTCGTCGGCAAGGTCCCGAACGTCGCCGCCAACTGACAGGAGGAGGTCATGGCATTGGCCGTAGTTAAAACCGCACCCCCGACGGACAACCCTCATCAAGCAAAGTCGATGGTTTCCCTCGACTCGGTCACCATGGCTTTCGGCGCCTACGTGGCCGTGCAAGATGTGAACCTGAAAGTCTCCGATGGCGAGTTCCTCGCCATCGTCGGCCCCACCGGCTGCGGCAAGAGCACAATACTCAATGCGATTGCCGGCCTGCTGAAACCGGCGAGTGGCACGGTATCAATTGATGGTCAGCCGGTGCAAGGGACCCAGAACGACATCGGTTATCTGTTCCAACAGGATGCATTGCTTCCATGGAAGACCGCGATCGAGAATGTCGAACTCGGTCCCATGTTCAAGGGTGTCAGCGCTTCCGAACGTCGAGGGCAGTCGATGAGATGGCTGGCTAAAGTCGGGCTCAAAGGGTTCGAGCATCGCTATCCGCATCAGCTTTCAGGGGGTCAGCGCAAGCGCGTGCAGATGGCCCAGGCGCTGATCACCGGCCCCAAGGTCATCCTGATGGACGAGCCATTCTCGGCCCTCGATATCCATACCCGCCACCTGATGCAGAACGAGCTGTTGCGGCTTTGGCAGGAGGAACGGCGCGCTGTTGTGATGATCACGCACGACCTCGAGGAGGCAATTGCTCTCGGTGATCGGGTCGTGGTGCTCGCCGCCGGACCGCGCTCGCACGTGATCGACAGCTTCCCCGTCGATCTCGAACGCCCGCGCGATGTCGCCGAAATCAAGCTCGATCCACGCTTCATGGATCTTTATCGCAACATCTGGTCGTCCCTGCGCGGCGAAGTGGAGAAAAGCTATGAACGCCATGACTGAACGCCTCATCCAACTCGCGCTGCTGGTGGTAATTGTCGGCGGCTGGCAGCTCGGTGTCACTGCAGGCGTTATCGACGTTTTCTTTTTCCCGGCGCCGGTCGACATCTTCAACCAGGTTGTTTCCTGGGTGATGGACGCCGGCTTCTATAGCCATGTGGCGATCACCCTGACGGAAACCGTGCTCGGCTATCTGGTCGGAACGGCACTGGGCGTGGCGGCAGGCGTCTGGCTCGGCCTCAGCCGTTCGGCCGCGCGCATTCTGGATCCTTTCATCAAGGGCCTGAACGCAATTCCCCGTGTCGTACTTGCGCCGATCTTCGTGCTGTGGCTTGGCCTCGGGCTGTGGTCCAAGGTGGCGCTGGCCGTTACACTGGTGTTCTTCGTCACCTTCTTCAACGCCATGCAAGGTGTCCGCGAAGTCAACCCGGTGGTGCTGTCGAACGCCCGCATTCTGGGAGCTAAACGCTCGGACCTGCTCCGCCACGTCTATTTCCCGGCGGCGGCGAGCTGGATCCTGTCCTCCCTGCGTACATCGGTCGGCTTTGCCGTCGTCGGGGCGATCATCGGCGAGTATCTCGGTTCTTCCGCCGGCCTCGGCTACCTGATCGCACAGGCTGAAGGCAATTTCGATGCAGTTGGCGTCTTTGCCGGCATTCTCATCCTCGCTATCTTCGTCCTGATCATCGATAGCGTACTGGACTTCGCGGAGAAACGCCTCATCAAGTGGCGTCCGAGTGCATCCGAACGCCCCACTTGAAGCGGAATCTTTTGCCCGCCATTCGTCAAACAATCGCCGCAGCGTTTTCCCGTTCGGTCATGAAGGGAGAACGTTGCGGCATTCGACGCAAATCCGCAACCGTTCGCGAGCTGGGTCGGCCTTGGGCAGTCGATTGCATCCTTCGTAGATGATGCGGCGAGAAGTTAGGCGACCTTAATGAGGAGGATCATTTCCAGGGACATAGCTCTTCAAAGGCCACTGCGACCGAATAAAGCGAGTTTCGCTTACCCAGAGCCGCCATTCAGGCATTCACCTTCATCAGCGTCCTGGAGGGTCGCAAGCGGTCGTAGCCAAGCTGATCGCCGAAGGACGTGTTTCGAGCCGCATTCCGGCCCGGCAGATTCTTGCTTGGCGATGAGGATCGCAGACGTTCAACTGCGATCGGGGTGATGAACTGACCGAATCTGGAACGGATTACCCCGCCGCCTTGTATACCTCGGCAAGGTCGCCTAGATCCCAGTTCCCGCCAGACAACACCGCACAGACTTTTTCATCGGGCTTGACGTCTATGCTGCCCGCCAACAGTGCTCCGACGCCGATCGAGGCGGCTGGTTCAGCGATCAATTTCGCAT
>NZ_JADYVD010000088.1 GCF_020193575.1 Ensifer sp. IC4062 | reverse complement strand
GCTCCGTGACATGTTTTTCGAGGAAATCGGCGGCGAAATCGGCAAGCTTCTGCTCCTGCGCCGATCTGAGTTTTCGCTCCTTCTCCATTTCCGCCATCTCCCGCTCCAGCATCTGCATGCGAAGCTGCTCGGCACTGATGGGTGCTTCGTTCGTATCAACCGGTTTGTTTTCCGACATGTCTTGCTCCACTTCAAAATCAACGGGACGAAAGCGCTCGATCCGTTGGCTAGGTTCGCTTCACGGAATGCGGCGTGCCACCGCCAATACGGCCATCGACGTCGTGACGGCCCGACTTCATCGCCAGTGTCCGATTTGAATACAGCGGGTTTCCGGTTATCTCCGGCCCGACCCACGGCGGACGTGGAAGCTCTAAATCCCCGTCGCAAAGCTCAACCTCCGCGACGACAAGCCCGCGATGAGCGCCGGAGTAGACGTCGATTTCCCAACGGTGGCCTCGATAATCCACCTCATAACGGGTCTTCTCAATAATTCCGAGCGCCCGCTTGAACATTTCTATCGCGTCCGCGTAGGGGATGGCGTACTCGAATTCTTCGCGTCGTACAGGACTCGTCCGGATCTTCACCGTCAGCACGGCTCGTTTCGCATTTATGGTTCTGACACGAACCATTCGGTTCTTCATGCTTACGATGTAGGCTTGCCGAAGTTCAGAACCGGCAGACGCATGCTTGCGCCACTGGTCGTCCAGAACTTGAAATTTTCGCTCCATCTCAACGGTCATTTTTACCTCTTAACGGCGATTACAACTCTGTCGGACGAGCCGATGCCCCGTTTAGATTTGGCGCCGAGTCTGTGCGCTCATCCTCGACCCCGCCCTGCTGAGTTCGGAGCATTCGCCACCCCAGAAGACCAAAAAGGATACTGAGCAGCGGATTCACAATGTTGAAAAAACAGAACCCAGCATATGCGGCCGTGGAAATCCCGAGCGTTGCCGCCATATACGCGCCGCAACTGTTCCAGGGTATGAGCGGAGACGTAACCGTGGCCGAGTCCCCGACGACCCGCGACAGCATCACGGGCGCCAGGCCCCGATCTGCGAATGAAGCACCGAACAGCTTGCCTGGCAGGGCGATGGATATGTACTGATCCGAAGTGATAACGTTGGAGACGACCGACGTCCCCACCACGGTCGCGATCAAACCCGCCACGGATTTCGTTCGGGCCACAAGCGGGTCGATCAGTCGCTTCAGCAACCCCGCATGTTCCACAACCGCACCGAACGCTAGGGCCGTGATGATAAGCCAGACGGTGTTCATCATGCTGGACATGCCACCCCGGGAGAGGACCAAGTCGATGGATTTTTCCCCTGTCGCCGAAACAAACCCGTTGGCGAGCGCTGCCCATGCTCCTTTTAGCAACGCCAATCCGAACGGTAGGTCTGGCGTCGCAGCGAAAGCCACGACGTTTGCCGGATCATGCAGAACCGCCACCACGGCGCCGGCGATGGCGCCCGCGAATATGGTCACAAAAGGAGGGAGCCTGGCGATCGAGAGAAGGAAGACGAGCACGAGAGGCAGGAACGACCAAAGTGAAACGCTGACCTTGCTATCGATCATCGCAAGCGCGCGTGTGGCGTCGAACTCGCCTGCCTGCCCAAGTAATGAAAAAGCGATCGAAGACAGAAGCAGCGCCGGTACGGACGTCCAAAGCGATTCACGGATGTGGCTGTAGATATCAGAGCCGGCTGTCGCCGTCGCGAGATTCACCGTGTCCGAGAGCGGCGAGGCCTTGTCGCCGAAGTATGCTCCGGAAATGATCGCGCCTGCCGTGATCGCGGGCGATAGCCCCATGTTGGCGGCGACACCCATCAGGCCGATGCCGAGCGTTCCGGCAACCGTCCAGGAGCTGCCAATGCTGAAGGCGACCACGGCACACACGAGACAAGTGGTTGCGTAGAAATAGGTTGGGCTCAGCAGTTTCAGGCCGTAGTAAATCATCGAGATGATCGTGCCGCTCATCGCCCAGGTTCCGATGAGCGCGCCGACGGCCAGAAGGATCAGGATTGCCGGGAGACCCGCAGCGATTCCGTCCACAACGGCTTGGCGGATGCCATCCCACCGCAACCCATTCTTGTAAGCGACGCCGGCGGCGACAATCCCGGAGAAAAGCAAGGCTATCTGGTTCGGACCGGACGAGGCATCGTTGCCGAACAACACAAAGGAAAGCGAAAGGAGCACAATGAGCGTCAGGCAGGGAACGAGGGCATCGACCAGCGACGGTGGATGGGAAATGGTTTCTGGGCCGATACCGTCCTCGCGACCGATTTGTGCCATCTCATCTCTTCCAAAGCGAGCGCTACATTAGTCATGCCAGGTTATTTTCGGGAACGAGGAATTGATGATGGTGCCCCGTTCCGCGCGCACGATTGCGGGTATATCCGCCAAGGCCCCGATCGCCGCTGAATGCCCCGTCGTCCTGGCGAAATGACAGGCTGCCTCGACTTTTGGTCCCATAGAACCTGCGGGAAACGAGTACGCACTCAGCTCTTCGGGGGGCGTCTTGAATATGGCCTTTTGATCGGCGGTTCCCCAACCCGTGTAAACAGCCTCGGCGTCGGTGGCCATTATGAACAGGTCGGCTTCAAGCTCCCGCGCGAGAAGCTCGGAACAAAGGTCCTTATCGATCACCGCTTCCACTCCCCCGAGCTTTCGTTCCGCACCCCGCTCATACATGGTCGGGATGCCGCCGCCGCCGGCGCAGATCACGACAGTATTCTTGTCAAGCAGCCAGTGAATCGGGCGTATCTCAAAGATCCGTTTGGGAATGGGCGATGGAACGACCCGACGCCATTTGTCGCCATCCTGCTTGAAAATCCATCCTTTTTCCTGATGGATCTTGGCCGCCTCGTCCGCTCCGTAGACCGGCCCGACGAATTTGGTTGGGTTCTGAAATCCGGGATCGGCACCATCGACCTCGACCATGGTCAGCAACGTCGCGAGCGGCACTTCGAACGGAAGAAGGTTTCCCAGCTCCTGCTCCAGCATGTAGCCGATCATCCCCTCCGTCTCCGCGCCGAGGACGTCGAGCGGATAGGCCTCATCTGGCTTGTAAGCTGCTCCCTGAAGCGCAAGTAGCCCCACCTGGGGACCGTTGCCATGGGTGATTACGACCTGATGTTCGGCGACCAGCGGTGCGATAGCTTCGGCCGCGATCTTGATGTTCTGACGTTGTACGCCCGCGGTCATGGCCTCCCCGCGCTTCAGGAGAGCATTGCCGCCCAACGCGATCACTACGCGCATGTTCAGTCCCCCAGCGTGGCGACAAGCAGAGCCTTGATCGTGTGCAGGCGATTTTCAGCCTGCTCGAACGCGACGTTCGCCTCTGATTCGAACACGTCGTCGGTCACTTCAAGGCCGTTTTCCATTCCATAGTCATTTGCGATCTGCTTTCCGACTGTCGTCTCTGTGTCGTGGAACGCAGGCAAGCAGTGCATGAACTTGACCTGCGCATTTCCGCTGGCCTTCATCAGATTCGCGTTGACCTGATAGGGTGTGAGCAACTGGATTCGCTCTTTCCAGACTTCCTTCGGTTCGCCCATCGATACCCACACGTCGGTGTGAATGAAGTCGACGCCCTGTACAGCCGCCTGGGGATCGTCGGTGATCGTCAGGCGCGCGCCGGATTGCTCTTTCAGTTTCTCGGCGATGCTCCGATATTCCTCCGAAGGCCAGAGCGACTTCGGGCCGCAGATCCGCACATCCATGCCCATCAGGCACCCGACGATCAGCAATGAATGCCCCATGTTCGATCGCGTATCGCCTACATAGGCATATTTGATGTCGCTAATCGGCTTGTCCGCATGCTCGCGCATCGTCATCACGTCGGCGATCATCTGTGTGGGATGATACTCGTCGGTGAGGCCGTTATAGACCGGCACACCGGCGTATTTCGCGAGCGTTTCAACGCCATGTTGGGAGGAGCCGCGATACTCGATGGCGTCGTACATGCGACCGAGTACCCGGGCCGTATCCTTGAACGATTCCTTGTGCCCGATCTGCGAACCGGCCGGATCCAGATAAGTGACGTTGGCGCCCTGATCGGAACAGGCGACTTCGAAGGCGCAGCGGGTACGCGTCGAAGTCTTTTCGAATATGAGGCAGATTTCCTTGCCTTCCAGGTGCTTTTGCTCCGTGCGCGCGTATTTCGCCCGCTTCAGATCGCGCGCGAGGTCAAGGAGATAACGAAACTCGCGGGGTGTGTAGTCCTGCACCGTAAGAAGCGAGCGATTGCGGAGATTGAAACTCATGATGCTGCTCCAATTTGCCAAAGTCAGGATGCGAATTCTTCAATAGGCGGGCTCACGCCAGATTGGGCATGTCATGCAATGGCCGCCGCCGCGGCCCCGACCCAGTTCCGCGCCACGGATGGTGATAACCTCAATGCCCGCCTTTCTGAGAAGCGTGTTCGTGTGCGTGTTGCGGTCGTAGGCAACGACCACTCCGGGTTCGAGCGCGACGACATTGTTGCCGTCGTCCCATTGTTCGCGTTCTGCCTCGTAGGCGTTGCCGCCCGTGGCTACGGTTCTGAGTTTCTGGATGCCCAGCGCCTCGCTGACGACTTCGAGCATCGGGCGTTCTTCGGCCCGCACCTCGAAATTGCCTTCGTCATCGACGGGATGCATGCTGTAGCAGCGGATCTGCTCGACCACGTCGGCAAAAAGCGTTACGAGGTCACGGTCACAGAAGCTGAAGACCGTATCGAGATGCATCGCGGCCCGGCTCTTCGGCATCAGGCAGCCGATGACCCGCGTGGCCGCCTTGTTCTTGAACAGGGCCTGAGCCACTTGGCCCACGGCCTGGTAGGTCGTCCGCTCCCCCATTCCGACGAGCACGGTGCCGTTGCCGATCGGCATGACGTCGCCGCCCTCCATCGTTGAATTGGCGAACTGCTCATCCGAGTCGCCCCACCAAATCTTGAAATCGCCGTCCTTGAAGATCGGATGGAACTTGTAGATCGCCCGCTGCACCAGCGTTTCCGCGCGACGCGCTGGCCAGAACATCGGATTGCATGTCACGCCGTTATAGATCCAGCAGGAGGGATCGCGCTGGAAGAGCGTATTGGGAATGGGGGGAATGACGAATTCGAGCCCCCCGAAGGCGCCCAGCATCAGCTTCTTGCCCCGGCCCTCGGGAAGGTCGGCAATCGAGATCCCACCGATGAGGTGAGCGGCAAGCTGCCTCGAATCCATTTCGTCGAGCCACGGCCGCATCGCCTCGGCGATTTGGGAGCCCATGACATTGGGCGTGATCCGACGATCGAGCACGAACTTGCGAGCATCCGCGTCCGCGAGCGTCTCTGCCAGGAGATCATGGAGTTCGAGAACCTCGACTCCTCTCTCCTGCATTTTAAGCACAAAATCGTAATGGTCCTTCTGAGCTTCGTGGACCCAAATGACGTCATCGAACAGCAGGTCGTGGCAGTTCGCCGGGGTCAGCCGCTGATGTGCCAAGGATGGCCTGCACACCATGACGGTTCTGAGCTTGCCAACTTCCGAGTGAACACCAAAGTTGCGCATGCACGTCTCCTCCTTCAACCCGCAGCCCTTGCACGTGACCCGCCGCGGTCAGAGCGGGCTTATCTTTCCGGTCCACAGCAGATATGCGGCGACAATCGCAAGCACGCTGACGAGGCCCGCGAGCCAGGCTTCAAATCCGGCAAACACCTGTTCGCCTCGCTCCCTCCTGGCCTTCGCGTAGACAAGCAGGCCAGGGGCGAACAGGATTGAGCACATCAGGAGGTAGCTCAGCCCGGCAGCATAGACCAACCAGATGCCGTAAAGTGTCGCCAGTGCCCCTACGGCGATGTCCCTGTTCCGACCAGGTACGCCCTGTTGATAGGTCTCTCCGCTCAATGCGAGTTTGAGGGCGTAGGCTCCAGAGAAGACGTAGGGCGGCAGGATGGCGACCGAGGCGATGAAATAGAAAAACTGGTAGGCGCTCTTGGAAAAAAAGCTCAGGACCAGGAAAACCTGAATCAGGATATTGGTCGCCCAAAGCGAGTTTACCGGCGATCCGTTTTCATTGTCGGCGGCAAACCATCTTGGGAACGTTCCGTCCCGCCCGCACGTGTAGGGAATTTCCGAGCAGAGCAAAGTCCATGACAAGAATGCGCCGCCGACCGAGATAATCAGCCCGGCGTTTATCAAGGCGGCACCCCATTGCCCGACGAGCGGCTGCAACACTCCAGCCATCGACGGCACCTTGAGACCGGCCAATTCCGGCTGGCTTAAAATCCCTGTCGAAAGCATGGACACGAGGACGTAAATTCCGAGTGCACCAAGAAAACCGATCACGGTCGCCCTGCCGACATCGGAGCGCCGAGCCGCACGCGCCGAGTATACGCTCGCCCCTTCGATACCGATGAAGACCCAAAGGGTGACAAGCATGGTGCTTTTGACCTGCGACATGACGCTGCCGAGGTCAGGCGCGTCGAGAGCACCCCCGCGGCCCCAGAAATTGAGCGTGAACCTGTCCCAGTTGAACGCGACGATCGCGATCAAGACGAAAAGGAACAGCGGCACGAGCTTGGCTATCGTCGTGACGATGTTGACGAAGGCGGCCTGCTTGACACCTTTCAGCACCAGCCAATGAATGCCCCAGAGGCAGAACGAGGCGCCGACGATTGAAACGAGGTTGTTGCCATCGCCGAACACCGGAATGAAGAAGGACAGCCCGGAGAAGATGGCGACGGCATAGGCGACATTTCCCAGAAAAGCACTCAGCCAATAACCCCAGGCGCTGATGAAACCCATGAACGGACCAAAACCGGCCTTTGCGTAGGCGTAGGGGCCAGCATTGAGATCCGGTTTGCGGTTTGCCAACGTCTGGTAGACAAAAGCCAGCATCAGCATACCGAAGCCAGTAATGACCCAGCCGATCAATATGGCTCCGGGCGAAGCGGCGCGAGACATGTCTGACGGTAGATTGAAAACCCCACCGCCGATCATCGACCCCACGACGAGTGCTGTGAGGGGTAGGAGAGTGAGTTTGTCGGAATGCACCTCGGTATTTAAGGTGCCCTCATGCGCGATCGTCATGTCCCCCTCCAAATCGCATGCGGTTGTCGCATTCACGCGTTTCAGCTTCCCGGGCACAGTCCTGCAGCGGAGCATGATGCGTGTGCCACCGGACGCGCTCGCTCCACACCAGCGACTTTAGAAATGCGCTGATGGCATGTCATTGATTTGAGACAAATCGCATCCCTCTCGCTGGTTTTTCCTTGAACGTCGGCTCGCTGAACACGCCTGGCTCGGGCCTTGGACATGGGATGCTCGCGGCGGACTGCCCGGGGCGATTCCAGAAGACAATGGGCCGGGCGCTCCCCTGAGCCCCATGGCGCATTCCATTGAGTGGACTACAAAGGCGCGCGAGTTGGCCCCGCGCCATGACTGCTGCACTGGCTTTGATCACAATCAACGACGGAAGGACGTAATGGGCGTAAGAGTTCAAAGATCAGATAGTGGGAGAGTAGGATGAATAGAAAAGCGAGAATTCTGTTCGTTGCGGCGATTTCTGTGACGACCGTCGCCCCGGTTTCCATTTCTTCGGCCGACAACTACTCCGGAGATCACTACCCGGGCGTCGACATAAACCAGCGCGTCATCAACGGGCAGCGCGAGCCCATCAATAAGTTTCTCCTCAAACGCAGAGGCGCAGCACAAAAGCCGGATCCAGGCGCCACGGGTACGATCAACCAGCAACAACCGCCTCGTACGCAACCTGTGCAATAGCTCGACTACCAAGCGGTCCGGGATGACACACGGGCGTCTCTCTGCCCACAATGCCTGAGCAGCCCTCTGGAGGAACAATATGGTCAGGGAGCGGATTTTTATGCTCTTCTGCGCGACTGCTGTCGCGCTAACCCTGCTTGCGCCGTGTGGTGTCGCACTGGCCCAGCAGACGGCTGCTGCTCCTGCCGCGCCGGCCGAGACCGCGCCGGAACCGCTGACGGATGACGAGCTCGAGGTGCTGGTTGCCCGCATAGCGCTCTATCCGGACGAACTGGTGGCGCTGAT
>NZ_JADYVD010000087.1 GCF_020193575.1 Ensifer sp. IC4062 | reverse complement strand
GCGGTGATCCGGGTGAGGGACTATGACGAGGCGCTTAGCGTTGCCAACGACACGCCGTTCGGGCTGTCCTCCGGCATCGCCACCACCAGCTTGAAGCATGCGACCCATTTCAAGCGCAATGCCGAGGCCGGCATGGTGATGGTCAACCTGCCGACCGCCGGCGTCGACTTCCACGTGCCGTTCGGCGGCCGCAAGGGCTCGTCCTACGGCTCGCGCGAGCAGGGCAGATACGCCGCCGAATTCTACACAACAGTCAAGACAGCCTACACGCTGGCCTAAGGCCAGCGGTTTTCCCGCTGACATGTGGGGTTAAAGAGGAAACGATGAAGAAGAAAGCTGAGTGGCCGCGCAAACTCCGTTCGCAGGAATGGTTCGGCGGTACGGGCAAGAATGCCATCATGCATCGCTCCTGGATGAAGAACCAGGGTCTGCCTGCCGACACCTTCGACGGACGGCCGATCATCGGCATCTGCAACACCTGGTCCGAACTCACGCCCTGCAACGCGCATCTGCGCGATCTTGCCGAGCGGGTGAAGCGCGGTGTCTACGAGGCGGGCGGCTTCCCAGTGGAATTCCCGGTCTTCTCGACGGGCGAAAGCACGCTCAGGCCGACGGCGATGATGTTCCGCAACCTCGCGGCCATGGATGTCGAAGAGGCGATCCGCGGCAACCCGGTCGATGGCGTCGTGCTGCTCGGCGGCTGCGACAAGACCACGCCCAGCCTTCTGATGGGAGCGGCGAGCGTCGACATTCCTGCAATCGTCGTCTCCGGCGGGCCGATGCTCAACGGCAAGTGGCGCGGCAAGGATGTCGGTTCCGGTACTGCCGTCTGGCAGTTTTCCGAAATGGTCAAGTCCGGCGAGATGACGCTAGAAGAGTTCATGGATGCCGAGCAGGGCATGGCCCGCTCTGCCGGAAGCTGTATGACCATGGGCACGGCCTCGACCATGGCGTCGATGGCCGAAGCGCTCGGCATGACGCTCTCCGGCAACGCCGCAATCCCCGCCGTCGATGCACGCCGCCGGGTAATTTCGCAGCTCACCGGCCGGCGCATCGTGGAGATGGTCAAGGAAGACCTGAGGCCTTCCGACATCCTGACCAAGCAGGCCTTCGAAAACGCCATTCGCGTCAACGGTGCGGTCGGTGGCTCTACCAATGCGGTGTTGCACCTGCTCGCGCTTGCCGGCCGTGTCGGCGTCGATCTTTCGCTCGATGACTGGGATCGGCTCGGCCGCGACGTGCCGACGATCGTCAACCTGCAGCCGTCGGGCAAGTACCTGATGGAGGAGTTCTATTACGCGGGCGGCCTGCCGGTCGTCATCAAGGCCGTCGCCGAGATGGGGCTCCTTCATAACGACGCCATCACGGTTAGCGGCGACACGATCTGGAACGACGTCAAGGGCGTCGTCAACTACAACGAAGACGTGATCCTGCCGCGCGAGAAGGCGCTGACGAAGTCGGGCGGTATTGCCGTGCTGCGCGGCAATCTTGCACCGAGGGGCGCCGTTCTGAAGCCGTCAGCCGCTTCGCCGCACCTGATGCAGCACAAGGGCCGTGCGGTCGTCTTCGAGAGCATCGAGGACTATCATGCGCGCATCAACCGTGATGATCTCGACATCGACGAGAACTGCATCATGGTGCTGAAATATTGCGGTCCCAAAGGCTATCCCGGCATGGCCGAAGTCGGCAACATGGGCCTGCCGCCGAAGGTCTTGAAGAAGGGCATCACCGATATGATCCGCATTTCGGATGCCCGCATGTCAGGCACGGCCTACGGCACCGTCATCCTCCACACGGCCCCGGAGGCGGCCGAAGGAGGACCTTTGGCGCTCGTCCAAAACGGCGACTTGATCGAAGTCGATATCCCCAACCGCACGCTGCATCTCGACGTGTCCGACGAGGAACTTGCCCGCCGTCGCGAAGCATGGGTGTCGCCCGTCAAGCCGCTCACCGGCGGCTATGGCGGGCTCTACATCAAGACGGTGATGCAAGCCGATACCGGCGCCGACCTCGACTTCCTCGTCGGGGCGCGTGGGGACCGCATCCCGATGGACCGCGACAGCCATTGATCAGGGCTGGCGCCTGAGCAAGCCGGCGAGGGCGGTCGCAATTGCCCTCGCTCAGCGCTTCTTCGCCAATTTGCCCCATCACGCTAACCCTCTCCGCTCGTGCGAGGAGAGGGGACTTTAGGCGGTGCTGCGGGTCTCCTTCCCCCCGCTTGCGGGGAGAAGGTGGGCAGGCCGGATGAGGGGCGATTGGGCCTGTAAACGTCTACTGACTCTGGCTTTGGCTCTGCTCGCCTTGGGTCTGGCTCTGGCTCTGCGTCTGCCCGTGCTTCTCGACTTTCACGGCCACCTTTAGCGTTTCTCTGGCCGCGCCATGCACCATTCCGGAAATCGGCGCGGCGTCCCTATAGCAGAGGCCGGAGGCGACTCGGACATAGCGATCGTCCGGGCAGATCTTGTTGGCGGCGTCGAAGCCGACCCATCCGAGGCCGGGGATATGGACCTCCGCCCAGGCGTGGCTCGCCGTCTGTTCCGGATGGCCTTCCATCATGAGGTAGCCGGAAAGATAGCGGGCGGGAAGGCCGAGCGTTCGGGCGGCGGAAATCAGGATATGGGCATGATCCTGGCAGACGCCCTTGCCGCGCTCCAACGCGTCTTCGGCGCTGGTCTCGGTCTGCGTGTCGCCGGGCTTGTATTCGACCGTCTCGTGAATGATGGCCATCAGCGAATGCACGCGCTCGAGATCGGTCTCTCCTTCGGCGGATTTCGCGAGATCACGGATCAGCTTCCCGGCTTTGCTGAGCGGCGTCTCGCGCGCATAGAGCCATAGAGGCGCGAAGGAGTGGTGCGGGCCGAAAACGCCGGCGCGATCTTCTGTGTCCACCTCGCCGCTCGCCACGATCCGAATGGCCTTGCGGTCTCCCTCGACGCTGACGAGATGCGTGCGATTGCCGAAGTGGTCGTCGTAGGACACTTCGACGGCCGCACCCTCGACGCGCGTCTCCCAGCTGAGGACCGCTTGACCCACCTGGGTCGCCGGCGTCAGTCGCAGCCGTTGAAGCGCATATTGCACGGGTTCATCGTAGTGGTATTCGGTCGTGTGGCTGATTTTCAGGTGCATGCTCTTCTCCTGAAGCTCAGTGATAGAACCGATAGCCGTCGGAGATTTCCTGGCCCAGACGGTTGTTGTCGCTGATGAACTCCTCGAGATATTCGTGCAGCCCCTGATCCATGATGTCGTTGATCGAACGGGTGCGGAGCGCCGCAAGCGTCTGCTCGGCCGTCCCATGTGCGGCATGCGTCGCGCCGTATTCACGCGCAAGATAGCCGAGATTGCTGACGATCTTTTCGTAGCAATAGGCGAGCGAGCGCGGCATGCGTCCGTTGGAGATCAGGAAGTCGGCGATGTTCGCCGGCCTCAGTTCGGCGTCGTAGACCCAGCCATAGGCGCGGTGGGCCGAGACGGAGCGCAGGATCGATTCCCACTGCACATTGTCCATCGACGAGCCCACGGCGGCAACGGCTGGCAGCAGCACGTAATATTTCACATCGAGGATACGCGCCGTGTTGTCTGCCCGCTCGATGAAGGTGCCGATGCGCGAGAAGTTGAAGATCTCGTTTCTTAGCATGGTGCCGTGGAAGGCGCCGCGGATGAGACCGGCGCGACGCTTGATCGTGCCGATGATCTCGGGCAGGTCGGCCGGCCGCGCCTTTTTCGCCAGCATCGCCTTCATCTCGATCCAGCATTCGTTGGTCGCTTCCCAGGTCTCGCGCGTGAGCGCAGTGCGGACCATGCGGGCATTATGGCGGCCCGCCTCAATGCACGACATGACGCTCGACGGATTGGCGCGGTCACGCAGGAGGAAGTCGATGGCATCGCTGCTCGTCAGCGTTTCGTGCACCTCGTCATAGAGCTCGCGCACGCCGGCGCTCTGCAGCACGCCATCCCAGTCGTCCTCGGCCGCTTCGCTGCGGGTCAGCGACATGCGCAGGCCGGCATCGATCAGGCGGGCGCCGTTCTCCGCGCGCTCGATATAGCGGAACATCCAGTAGAGGCCGTTCGCAGTTCGTCCCAGCATCGCGTCAGTCCTCCAGTACCCAGGTGTCCTTCGTGCCGCCGCCCTGGCTGGAATTGACCACCAGGGAGCCGGCCTTGAGCGCGACGCGCGTCAAGCCGCCGGGAATGATCTGCACCTTGTCGGAGACGAGGACGTAGGGACGCAGGTCGACATGGCGAGGAGCGATGCCCTTGTTGACGAGGATCGGGACGGTAGAGAGCGACAGCGTTGGCTGGGCGATGTAGTTGCCGGGGCGCGCCTTCAGCTTTTCGGCAAAAATGGCTCGCTCCTTCCTGGTTGCCGTCGGGCCGACGAGCATGCCGTAGCCGCCTGAACCGTGGACTTCCTTGATCACCAGTTCCTCGATGTGTTCGAGTACGTATTTGAGGCTCTGCGGTTCCGAGCAGCGCCAGGTAGGCACGTTCTCGAGCAAGGGCTTGCGGCCGGTGTAGAACTCGACGATCTCGGGCATATAGGAGTAGATCGCCTTGTCGTCGGAAATGCCGGTACCCGGCGCGTTGGCGATGGTGATGTTGCCTGCCCGGTAGACGTCCATGATGCCGGGAACGCCGAGCGCGGAATCCGGGCGGAAGGTGAGGGGATCGAGGAAGTCGTCGTCGACGCGGCGATAGAGCACGTCGATCGCCTCGTAGCCGCGTGTCGTACGCATCTTGACCTTGCCGTCGATGACGCGAAGATCCGAGCCTTCTACCAGTTCGACGCCCATCATGTCGGCGAGGAAGGCGTGCTCGTAGAAGGCGGAGTTGTAGATGCCAGGGGTCAGTACCGCAACACGTGGCTTGCCGCTGCAGCCGGGCGGCGCCAACGAGGCGAGGCTCTGGCGCAGCAGGTAGGGATAGTTCTCGACCGGCCGCACGCGGTTCTGGTGAAAGAGCTCCGGGAACATCTGCATCATGGTTTCCCGGTTTTCCAGCATGTAGCTGACCCCGGAGGGCGTGCGGGCGTTGTCCTCCAGGACATAGAACTGGTCTTCGCCGGTGCGCACGATGTCGGTGCCGACGATATGCGTGTAGACGCCGCCCGGCGGCCTAAAGCCGATCATCTGCGGCAGGAAGGCATCGTTTTTCTCGATCAGTTCCCGCGGGATACGACCGGCGCGGACGATTTCCTGCTTGTGGTAGATGTCGTCGAGGAAGGCGTTGAGGGCGATGACCCGCTGTTCGATGCCTTGCGCCAGCCGGCGCCACTCTCGGCCGGAAATGATGCGGGGGATAAGGTCGAAGGGGATGAGCTTTTCGGAAGAGTCTGCGTGTCCGTAGACCGCGAAGGTGATGCCCGTCTTGCGGAAGATGTTTTCAGCTTCCTTTGATTTCGCTATGAGCCGATTTCTGTCCTGGCTGGCATACCATTCATTGTAGGTCGAATATGGCTGGCGCGGACTGCTGTCCGCATTCATCATTTCGTCAAATGCCAAAGGCGTGGTCCCCTTATTTTTGACCATTTGAGTACAATGGTTGATGCAATGCAAGAAGCGTGCACATTCGCGGATCAAGAATTTTCGAGCTGCCTTAATGTCCTTCGGGGACGCGGCTTCCGTGGTCGCGGGCGGCCGAAATCCGCTGCAAGGGACGGCAGGTTTCCGGGTGACTTCTCGATGTGCGTTAGGAAATCGGCAGATGCTTAGAATTTGGCCATTCGGTAGGAGGCGATGGGAGGAAACGAGATGGTGATAGCGTTCGAAATCGTGGAGCGTCCGGCCCAGAGGATCACGGGTCACCTTTGGGAGGGTACCTTTGTCGAAGCGGCCGACGGTGCCGTTCGCCGCCTGATCGCCGAGACGCAGGAACATCGCCGGCGTGCTTATCCTGAAGATCATTCGGCGCTGATCGGGCTTTCTTGGAACGAGCGGTCCGACGGCTTCCGTTATCTCGTCGGCTATGCGGGTGAAGACCAGGGGACCTTCACGCACCCGCAGCACGTGGAGTTGCCGGCCATGCGTCTGGCAACGACGATCCATCGTCCCGAGAGCTCGGATGTCTTTGCGGACTACAGCAAGATGTTCGACTGGATCGCCGCCGAGGGGCACATCGTCGATACGACCCATTTCCACTATCGTGAGGAATACAAGGCCGGGTTCGTTTCGCCCGCGACCTCATCCCTCAGGCTTATGGTTCCGATTCGCTGATGGTGAGCATCAGAAAAATTGCTTTGACCGATGGCGGCGCGCGCTTTATCGGCGGGCATGTTCGTATCCGACCGCGGGCCTCTGGCACCCGAGTAATGAGCCGCGGTCGTGCCCAGCCATGGAAAAATCGATGACGCTTGCCCGTTTGGCTCCAGCCATCTTCGTCCTGCTCTGGTCCACCGGCTGGGTCGTTGCCAAATATGCGGCCTTTTTCGCCGATCCGCTGACTTTTCTTGTGCTGCGTTATGCCCTCGCGATCCTGCTCTTCATTGGCTTCTGCGCGGTCACGGGCGCTCGCTGGCCACGCTCCTGGACGACGATCGGTCATGCCGTTGTGTCGGGGATGTTTCTCCACGGGCTCTATCTGGGCGCCGTGTGGTGGGCGATCGGGCAGGGTGTGCCGGCAGCGATTTCCGGCATCATCGCCGGGCTGCAGCCGTTGATGACCGCGGCCGTCGCGCCGTTCTTGATCAACGAAAATCTGACTCGGCTGCAGCAGACCGGGCTCGTGCTCGGCTTTTTCGGCATTGCGCTCGCGGTACTGCCGAAGATGGTGGCGATCGATACCGCCGCGACGCCGATCCAACTCTTGCCCGTCGTCGTCAACGTCCTTGGCATGGCGGCCGTCACCTACGGCACGCTCTACCAGAAACGGCACCTTCAGAATGGAGACATCCGTGCCATCGCGACGCTGCAATATGCCGGCGCGCTGATCGTCACCATTCCGCTCGCGCTCGCGCTCGAGGACCTGCATGTAACCTGGAACCTGCAGCTTATCGGCGCGCTAGCCTGGTCGGTGCTCGGCCTGTCGATGGGAGCGATCGCGCTTTTGCTCTATCTCATCCGCCGCGGACAGGTCTCGCGCGCCGCGTCGCTGATCTATCTGGTGCCGCCGCTTGCGGCCGTCCAGGCGGCAGTGTTCTTCGGCGAAGCCCTGACCCTGCCAATGGTCGCCGGCACGATCATCGCCGTGACGGGGGTCTACCTTACCAACCGGAAGGCCCCTGGTCCTGCGCCGTCCGGTGATCAGGCTGGCCGCGCCGCGGCCAGTTAGATCGTTGCAGGCCGCCATTGATAGCTGAAACCGTGGGGCATTCTTGGAGCTTCCAAATAAAATGACCAAAGCTCTGCTGATTATCGACGTCCAAAACGCCATTCTTTCGGGAAAGGGCACGCCAGAGCGACAGCCGCACATCGATGCGGCGCTGGACGAGACTGTCGCGCGGCTCCGCGCGCTTCGAGGAAAGGCGCGAATTGCTGGCGTTCCGGTGGTGCTCGTCCAGCATGACGGCTCCCCGGAGCATCGTCTGGCCGTCGGTACGCCCGGCTGGGCCATTCGCGACGAGATCGCGCCGGCGGAAAACGACGTGGTCGTCCACAAAAAGAGTTGCGACTCGTTCTTTGACACCGACCTTGCGAAGCGCCTCGAGGAGCGGTCCGTGACGCATCTGATCGTCGGAGGATGCATGTCGCAGTTCTGCGTCGACACGACGGTAAGGCGGGCCGTTACACTCGGCTATGACGTGACGCTTGTTGCCGATGGCCACATGACGGCGGACTCGGGAAGCCTGCTGTTCCCCGAGATCTTGGCTCACCACAATGAAACGCTCGATGGGTTCGATGCCGGCAGCGCCAAAGTGCGTGTTCGCCCATCGGCCGAAATAGCCTTCTGATCGAAGCCGCACAACGCGCGACCGCAGAAGTCCGCGATCGCGCTTGGCATGTTGATGTAATGCCGCCTGGACGTCAGCCCTGGCGGACACCACTGTTGCTGCGACGGCCGCTTTCGTGGCGCTTGCCGGACTGCCCGTCACGGTGGCGTCGGCCCTCGTGCTTCGATCCCGGACGGCCATGGTGGTTGCGAGCTTCGTGGTTCCGGTTGCCTTCCGACCGGCCGTCATGATGGCCGTGCGCCGGCTGGCGCTGATCGCGGCGG
>NZ_JADYVD010000086.1 GCF_020193575.1 Ensifer sp. IC4062 | reverse complement strand
GCGTAACAGCGCACGGGCATCTTTCGTAACAAAGCGTCGAAGCCGACCTGGCTCGAAACCGTCCAGACCTCGTCGACCACATCGAGAATCGAAGCGACCGACACGCGATCGGGCAGGAGAACGACGCCGGCCGTCTTCGCCGCGCGCTCGGTCATGTAGCCTTTTCGGTAACCGGCCATTACGTCCGGATGTGTGCGCACGACGCATTGTGCGCCGGTTGCCAACGCATCATCGAGCATCCTGTCGAAGGAGTGACGGCTCCCGAGTGCACGCTCCACCGAGACGTCACCGAGGACCTGATCGACGAGCAGAATGCGTCGGCGGGTGCTCCGTTCGATCGACGGCGGCTTGTGCGGCAAGTTGTTGTATTTCGACAGCCTGTGTTCGGTCATCCGCTCGCGGATGCTTTCTCCAAAGCTCTCCCAGTTCCCCTCCGCCGAGGCGGCGATCAGCAATTCCAAGCGCGACGCCTTCCCGCCGTCGACAGGAAGCGCCCGGTCGTCCACGACGATCGAGACGGGCGCGGCTCCATCCTTGCCAAGGCCGACCGAGCGCAGAAAGCCGTCCTCAAGATGCCAATGCGCCAATCGCCGCAAGCGGGCAACGGCCATGGCACTTTTCGCTGGAATGCGTCCTCCCCAGGATATTATTCCGTCGATCCCGGGGGCGAGCGTCGAACGAAGCGGAACTCCGCCAAAATAGTGTCCGAGCCACGGAAACGCGCTGCGGACAAAGAATGTCGTGCCGAGCCTGGTTCCCTCCGGCGGATACCAGCTCTTGTCCGCCATGCCGGGCAAGCTATCCGTGGCTCTTAGCACAAGCACCTCATCTACGGGCGCTTCGGCGCCATCGCTTCCTCACTGTCTGTACGCCCAAGAACCAGTTTAGACGCGAAAACGCAATGGCCTTGATGGGCCTGTCAGGTGGACGTTTTTGCCGGTTTTTCCGACGGAATTGGTTTTCTGTCTTAAATCAGTGGCAAGGCTCCCGACGCGAGCCAGAAGCTTCTGGCGTGCTCGATTTCAAGCTGCGCGATCGAAAATCCGACCATAGTCCCATGCCCCTCAGACTTAGTGCCGATACCCAGTCTTCATCGCTGCGGTAGTCTTTGTAACCTTCTGAAATGGTCGTGGAGTTTTGTTGTGACTAAGATCCTGGTTGTGGCGATGTCGCTGGTAATGGTTGGCTTCTGGGGTTCGGTCGGCGCTCTGATTTACTCGCTGCTCATGTGATCGGATGAACGAGTATGTCTTATTTAGTAGCGGAACCGGCCGCAGCCCCCTATAGTTTCCCCTGGTAATGGAGGTTGCCAGAGGAGGATCACATGAGCGACACCACTTTCGGGTTTTTGGTGGCGGCTGAATTATCAGCATTATTTTGGGCCGCAGTGCTCATGGTGGCCTTCTCGGCCTGGTGACCGCGCTTCCGGGTTCATCACTTCTCAATAGTCTCTGTGATCGCCGGTCACGCTTCGTGCTCCGAGATCTCGTTCCGACTGCTTTCCGTATTCCTCACGGCAAGGAAGCCCGGCTGCCGATCGGTGTGTTACCTTGGAGACTCGACCACCCAACTCCAATGATGTTTCATTTCGTCGGAACTGTTCTTGGGATGCAGCCAGGGGCTGAATGAAGATGGTTTACGATCGGCATGACAGGCGTTCGCGCCGCATTCAGATGATCAGGTTCTTCGGTGCGCTATTGCTACCGATCATTTTGCTCGGCTCGGCGATCGCCGCAACCGAATGGATGGGAAGCACGCTCTAAATCACGATGGTCGTGGATCGTACCGCCCTGAGCCGCACACGTGATCGATTATGGTAGGTTGATGCCCCCGGGGGTGCGGGCGGAAACCGCCCACCCTCTTCGTTATCCCGCTCTGGCGACTGAAAAATGATCGGCGTGTGGCGGTATCGCCCATCGTATTGGCCGCCCAGAAGCGGCGTATCCATTTGGATGCCACCGCTCGCACATCGGGCGTAAGCCGTTTTGGCGAATGGCAGCTTTCCCGCTCTGGTGGTAAATTTTTATCCAGCCGTTTGGAAAAGCTGACGGTCAGGGGCCTGCGCCGTCGATCAAGCATCGCTGCAGGCCTCGCCCAACTCTTCCACTGGTTTCTCCCGCGATATACCTTCTTTTTTGCGTCGCCTACTAGAAGGACGACCGACAAAGACGCCGACGATGCTCCCCGCTATTCCTTTACCGCGCCCGTCATGGACGAAACATAATAATCGACGAAGAAGGAGTAGAGGATGACGACCGGCAGTGAGCCGAACAGCGCACCTGCCATCAGTGCGCCCCATTCGAACACGTCGCCGCGCACGAGCTCGGTCAGTACACCTACGGGAACGGTCTTGTTCTCCGACGACTGGATGAATGTCAGCGCATAGATGAATTCGTTCCAGGAGAGCGTGAAGGCGAAGATGCCAGCCGAGATCAGCCCGGGCACGGCGAGCGGCAGGATGATCTTGACGAGGATCTGCCAGCGCGTCGCACCGTCTACGAGCGCGCTCTCTTCCAGCTCGAACGGAATCGAGCGGAAATAGCCCATCAGCAGCCAGGTGCAGAAGGGGATGAGAAAGGTCGGATAGGTGAAGACCAGCGCCAACCTGGAATCGTAGATGCCGAACTTGAAGACGATGAAGGCGAGCGGGATGAAGAGAATCGATGGCGGCACCAGATAGGCAAGAAAGATCATCAGCCCGACCGGCCGCGAACCCGTGAAGCGCACGCGCTCGATCGCGTAAGCCGCGAACACCGAGGCCGCGAGCGACAGGATCGTGGAGCCGACGGCGACAAGCATCGTGTTCCACAGCCAGCCCGGATAGGACGTCTCGAAGAACAGATACTTGATGTGATCGAGCGTCGGTCCGACGACCCAGAACGGGCTGAAATTGGTGTAATCGGTCAGTTGCGCATTCGGCTTCACTGCGGTGATTGCCATCCAGTAGAACGGAAACAGCAGCACGAACACGAAGACCGCCATCGGCAGGTAGAGCACGACGATCCGGCGCGGCAGCCGGTTGAGATAGCTCATGCCCTCCGCATGGTCGGTAAGGACGTCGTCAGGGATTTTTGTGGTGGTGTTCATCGCGCTCTCCCTTCTCAATCCTGGCCGCCCTGCTGCCATTTGCGGCGCTGCAGTCCGAAGAAGCTGAACATGATCGCGGCCAGCAGGAAGGGGATCATGGCAACGGCGATCGCCGCGCCTTCCCCAAGCTGGCCGCCCGGAATGCCGCGCTGGAAGGAAAGCGTCGCCATCAGGTGGGTCGCGTTCACCGGTCCGCCCTTGGTCAGCACGTAGATCAGTTGGAAATCGGTAAAGGTGAAGAGCACCGAGAAGGTCATGACGACAGCGATGATCGGCGTCAGCATCGGCAGGGTCACGTAGCGAAAGCGCTGCCAGTTGGTCGCACCATCAAGCGAGGCTGCCTCCTGCAGCGAAGCCGGTATGGTCTGCAGTCCGGCGAGCAGCGAGATCGCAACGAAAGGAATGCCACGCCAGACGTTGGCGGCGATTACTGAAATCCGGGCATTGGTCGGATCGCCGAGGAAGTTGATCGGTCCGTCGATGAGCCCGAGCTCCATTAGCGACCAGGAAATAATCGAAAACTGCGAATCGTAGATCCACCAGAAGGCAAGTGCCGAAAGCACGGTCGGCACGACCCAGGGAAGCAGCACGATCGCCCGGAAGAAGGACTTGAACGGCAGGTTTTCGTTGAGCAGTAGGGCGAGCCACAGGCCCAGCACGAACTTCAGGATCGAGGCGACGGAGGTATAGAGCAGCGTGTTGAAGACCGAAAGCCAGAAGACCGCATCCTCGGCGAGGAAGATATAGTTCTCGAGACCAATGAAGACACCATCGCGGCCTATGCGCGTGTCGGTGAAGCCAAGCCAGACGCCGAGCCCGAGCGGATAGGTGAGGAAGCAGACCAGGAACACGGCGGCCGGCAGCATGAACAGGAAGCCGAGCACGTTGTTGTTCTGCATGAGCGAAGCCATGAGGGATGGCGGCTTTCCGGACGGTACAGTGGGCATCGAACTTCTCCGCGGGTGATCTCGCAGTTTGCGCTGGCAAGGGTTCGCCGACGTCTTCGGCTTTGGGCGGCTCGCTCGCGAGCCGCCCATAATGGGGCTAGACCCGATAGTAGCGGTTTGCCCGCCTTTCGGCTTCGGTGACGGCGTCTTCCGGCGTCATTTGGCCGGTCACGGCTGTGGCAAACATGTCGACCAGCACGTAGTCGGCCATGACACCGGCCGAGGCATAGCCGAGCGGACCGGCATAGCCGTTCGGACGCAATGTTTCCGAAGCCCGCGCATAGGGCGCATGGATCGGATCGGCGGTCCAGACCGGGTTGTCGGCGAAGGCCTTAAGCGGTTGGCAGCAGTAGGCGCTGGACCCCTCGATCCAGGCATTCATCTGGTCGGCTTCCATCATGAACTTGATATAGGCCTTGGCCGCCTCTGGATACTTGGTGTGGTTGAAAAGGAGCAGCGAACTCGTCTGGTGAAGTTCAACGCTCTGGCCGACCGGACCGACGGGGAAATTGGTGGTGCGGATGTCGGCCGCCAGTTCGGCGAGCGCCGGGTCCTTCTTCGCCGCGTAGTAGAGCGAAACACCATTGGCCGTCAGCGACACCTGGCCCGCCAGGAAGGCGCGGTTGTTATTGATATCGAGCCAGCTTTCGGTGCCCGGAATGAAGGTCTCGTAGAGCTGCTTGGCATAATTGATCGCGGCGAGCGTCTCCGGGCTGTTGATGGTGACCTTGCCGCTCTCGTCGACCATCTTGCCGCCATGACTCCAGAGCAGCCAATGGGCATAATTGTTGCCGTCGCCGACTGCCTTGCCATGCGGGAAGCCGGCCGGGGTTCCCTTTGCTTTCATCGCCTTGCAGAGCTCAAGGAATCCAGCCGTGTCCTTCGGAAATTCGCTGAAGCCCGCCGCCTTCATGTGGCTGTCGCGATAGCAGATGGCGTTGCCGATCGCCGTCAGCGGCATGGCGATGAACTGGTCACCGCGGCTCGCATAACCCTTCACGCCGTCGTACCAGCCACCATATTTGCCGCCGAGGTAATTCGCCAGTTCCGTCAGGTCGATGAGCTTGTCCGGATATTGATGCGCATCGTCGAACCAGCACATCACCATGTCGGGACCGGAGCCGACATTCGCGGCGACCGCGGCCTTCGGACGAATATCTTCCCAGCTTTCCTTATCGATGCGTACCTGAATACCGGTTGCCTCGGTGAACTTCGCGGTATTGGCAAGCCAGGCGTCCTCGTCGCCCTTGACGAAGGGCGTCCAGCGCAGAAGTCGCAGGCTTGCGCCTTCCTCCGGCTTGTAGTTCGGCTCGGCGGCCTGCGCGAAGGACGGGCGGATGCCGAGCGGCGAAAGGCCCGCCATGCCGGCAAGAGCAGCCGAGGCTGCGAGGAAGTCACGTCTCTTTATTGGCATAATACTCCTCCTGGAAAAGCGGGAGCACATCCTTCCGGCATTCACCGTCCCGCTTGGCGAATGCGGCGGCAATGATGCCCAGCCCCTGCCGGACACCTCCGCGCGATCAAGGCCGAGGGCTCCTCTTTCCCTCGATTGCCTCGCCGCGCGGCATCACTCGACCAGGCGTCGCCCGCTGTCGGCGTCAAACAGGTGAACATGGGTGGCATCGATCGACAGACGGATGGTCTCGCCCGGCTTCGCATTCACCCTTTCGCGGAAGACGCAGGTGATTTCGCTGCCTCCGAGCCGCACGATCATCTGCGTCTCGTAGCCGGTCGGCTCGATTACCACGATTTCGGCGGGCAGCCCGTTCGGGTCCAGCGCCATATATTCGGGCCGAAGTCCGTAGACGAGGTCACGTCCGCTGGCCGCAGCGGCCGGGCGCGCAACCGGCAGCGCAGTGCCGTCCTCGGTGAGGAACGCATTGCCGTTGGCCGGATCGAGCCTGCCCTTGATCATGTTCATCGCCGGCGAGCCGATGAAACCGGCGACAAAGAGATTTGCCGGGTTGTCATAGAGATCGAGCGGTGCGCCGATCTGCTCGACGATGCCGTCATGCATCACGACGATCTTGTCGGCCATGGTCATGGCTTCGATCTGGTCGTGGGTGACGTAGACGGTGGTGGTTTTGAGACGCTGATGCAGCTCCTTGATCTCGGCGCGCATGGCCACGCGCAGCTTCGCATCGAGGTTCGACAGCGGCTCGTCGAAGAGAAACACCTGCGGATCGCGCACGATCGCCCGGCCCATGGCCACGCGCTGGCGCTGACCGCCGGAGAGCTGGCGCGGATAGCGGTCGAGCAGCTTCGACAGGCCGAGGATTTCCGCTGCCGCGCCGACGCGCTTGTCTATGTCTGCCTTGGGCGAACCGGCGAGCATCAGCGAGAAGGCCATGTTGTCGGCGACCGTCATATGCGGATAGAGCGCATAATTCTGGAACACCATGGCGATGTCGCGGTCCTTCGGCGGAAGCGAATTGACCACGCGGTTGCCGATGCGGATCTCCCCCGCGGAGATGTTTTCAAGTCCCGCCAGCATCCGAAGCAACGTGGATTTTCCGCAACCGGAAGGGCCGACGAGAATGACGAACTCGCCGTCCTCGATTTCAATGTTCACGCCCTTGATGACGGGAAAGGCACCGAACGATTTCCTGACATCGACAAAGTCCACGGCTGCCATATGCGTTCCTCCCAATATCTGCCCTTGCTCGTCGCCTGCGTCCGGCCATCCCCCTGCCCGTCGCAAGCGACCTCTTTGAATTCTCCTATCCGCGGCCGACCAAGGGCATTTTCGTCGCCATGACGGTCATGCTCAGCACGTTGGCGGTGAGCGGCAGGCTGGCCATGTAGACGACGGCCTCGGCCACGTGCGCGACTGGAATGGTCGGCTCGGTCGCGATTTCGCCATTCGCCTGCAACACACCCGTGCTCATCTTCTCAGTCATATCGGTCGCCGCGTTACCGATATCGATCTGGCCGCAGGCAATGTCGTGCGCCCGCCCGTCGAGCGCGGTGGATTTCGTCAGCCCCGTGATCGCGTGTTTGGTCGCTGTATAGGGCGCCGAATTCGGCCGCGGTGTCGTCGCTGAAATCGAGCCGTTGTTGATGATCCGTCCGCCGCGCGGGCTTTGGCTTTTCATCAGCCGGAAGGCGTGCTGTGTGCAGAGGAAGGCGCCGGTCAGGTTCGCTGCGACGATGTCGCTCCACTGCTCGAAGGTCACATCTTCGAGTGCCACCGGCGGCACGTTCGTGCCGGCGTTGTTGACAAGCAGATCGAGCCGACCGAATTCATCCCGGATTGTGCCGAACAGCGCCGCGACCTCAGCCGGGTTGCCGACATCGCAGGTGATCGCTCGGAAGGCGCCGCCGGTCTCCCGAGCGATTTCGCCGGCCGCGCCCTCAAGCACGTCTGGCCTGCGGCCGGTAATCACGAGGCTGTAGCCCTCGGCGCTCAAGGCCCTGGCGATCCCGCGACCGACGCCGGTGCCGCCGCCGGTCACGAGCGCGATCTTTCCCTTGCCCGATCCTTTCGCTTGCGCCATGTCAGATCCTCCCTCCGAGTTCATCCTCGATATGGATCCGGATGATCTCGTCGAAATTGCTCTCCGCCACGAACCCCAGTCCGCGCGCCCTCCGGGCGTCGAAGTCCGTCGGCCAGCCGGCAACGATCGAGGCGATGATCGGATCCGGTTCGCGGCGGATGAGGCGCGCCGCCTTCTCGCCGGCAATACGCCGAAGCGCCTCGATCTCCTCGCCAACCAGTGCCGACAGGCCCGGCATGGTCAGGTTGCGCCGCGGCCCGATGGTCGCGGTGTCCATGTGCGCCGCGTGGACGAAAAAACCGACCGCTGAGCGCGGGCTTGCGAACCAGTGGCGCACATTCTCGTCTACCGGCAAGACCGCCTCCTGCCCGACCAGCGGCTCGCGCAGAATGTTCGAGAAGAAGCCCGACGCCGCCTTATTGGGTTTACCAGGCCGGATGCAGATTGTCGGGAGGCGGATGCCGATGCCGTCGAAGATGCCTCTGCGCGTGTAGTCGGCGAGCAGCAATTCGCAGATAGCCTTCTGCGTGCCGTAGCTCGTCAGCGGCGTCGTGAAAAATTCGTCCCCGATCTTTTCGGGGAAGGGCTGGCCGAAGACGGCAATTGACGAGGCAAAGATGAGGCGCGGGGAATAGGGCCCGTTGCGGCTCTCGTCTCGGATCGCCTCGAAAAGCGAACGCGTACCGTCGAGATTGACGCTATAACCCTTGTCGAAATCGGCCTCCGCCTCGCCGGAAACGACCGCTGCCAGATGGAAGATGACATCCGGGCGCGACGCGATGAGCCGCTCTGCGCCGCCTTCGGACGACAGATCGACCGCCGGCGCCGTCGAAGTCGCGGAAAGTGTCGCGGGCACTGGTGCTTGGACCACGTCCACCAACGTGAGCCGGGTGATCTCATAGCCGAGGGCGCCCGGCTCTGCGGCGAGCTTCTCGACCAGCTTGCGGCCGATCATTCCGGCCGCACCTATGATCATGACATGCATTCGCGGCGAACCTCCTTTTTCGACCGGGAAATTCCGGGTTCAGCGTGTCTTCCCACCCTTGCCTGCCGGCTTTTCCGCCCGCCCGTGCTCGGCGAGCATTTCCTT
>NZ_JADYVD010000085.1 GCF_020193575.1 Ensifer sp. IC4062 | reverse complement strand
CGCCGTGAACCTCGAAGATATACTTCGCCAAATCCAGACCTATCCGAACGACCTGCATGACATCCTCCTTCATCGCAGTTGACGTTCGAGATTCCACCTCGCCGCGAGGGCGGGGTCCATACCATTGCCCCGGTAAATGCAAGCAAAATCTTACTTCGGCAAGGGCATGTGGTCGGGTGCTGACGTGTGTCCGGCCTCGGAAAGCGACTTCAACACGTCGCGGGCCCTTATGGAATGCGTGGATCAGATCCGATTCGGCTACGCGTGCTCTGGGCACTCATCCACCTAATGATTCTTCTGATCCTGCTTCTGACCGATTGCCCATAATCCTCCGTAGACCTCACCACACTCCCGACGTCTCGCGGCCCCGGTTCTGCCTTATGCAGCGCCAGGTGCCGGAGCTTGATAGACGCCACCACGGGCCATCAGAGCCCAAGCGGTGCGCGCCAGTTTATTCGCCAATGCTACCGCGACAAGCTTCAGCGGCTTCTTCAAAAGCATTCTTGCCAGCCAGGAGCCGGCAGGCGCTCCATATCGTCTTGCCCAACGCACCACGGCGGTAGCGCCAAGAACAAGAAGACGTCGAAGATCTCGTTGCCCCATCTTGGATACTTTACCAAGACTGTCCTTGCCTCCGGACGAATTCTGCTTAGGCGTGAGGCCAATCCAAGCCGCAAAATCACGACCCTTGCTGAAGATCTCGGCTGATGGAGCCAAGGCTTCCATAGCGGTCGCGCAAATAGCACCGATGCCTGGAATGGTCATCAAACGGGGAGCGACATCGTCTTGTCTAGCGCGCGTCCGGAGATCTGCCTCTACTACGGCAATCTTCTCTGAAAGAAATGCAACCTGCTCCAGCAAGCCGTCGCAAAGGATCCGCGCGGCCTCAGGCAGATCCGGGTGAGTTGCGACGAGTTCCCTCAAGCTGGGAAGGTGTTTGATACCCTGCGGCACAATCAACCCGTACTCCATGAGATGTCCGCGTAGTGCGTTGACTGTCTGTGTGCGCTGTCGCACCAACAGGTCCCGAACCTTGAATGCCATGGATGCAGCCTGCTTCTCTGCGCTCTTCACTGTTACAAATCTCATCGTGGGACGCGATGCCGCTTCCGCGATTGCCTCAGCGTCAGCAGCATCGTTCTTCTGGCGTTTGACAAAAGGCTTCACATAGGAAGGATTGATCAGTCTGATCTCATGCCCCAGCTTGCCAATCTCCCGTCCCCAATAATGGGCGCTGGCGCAGGCTTCCATCGCGACTACGCAGATCGGGAGCTTGGTGAAAAACTCAAGCAACCTTCCGCGGCTCAGCTTCTTGCGTAGGACCGCCGCTCCATCGAGGCCTGCGCCATGGATCTGGAATACGTTCTTTGCCAGATCCAAACCAACGATGGTAATCTCGTTCATGGACGTCCTCCTTGCTGGTCCAAACACACCCGCACTTTGGCACATTTGATGCCGTCGGGGGGCGTCCACTCCACCGGCTATGCCGCCTATAACAAGCTGGCCCGCTCCGATCGCGGCAATGACGGCGTTCTGCTGGCAGGCTGCTGGTCGCACAGCCGGCGGAAGCTCTATGAACTGCATGTCGCGGAAAGCTCAAAGGTCGCAACGGAGACGGTCGAGCGGATGGCGACGCTCTGGCAGATCGAGGAGGCCGTCCGCGGGCAAAGCCCCGATGCTCGTGTCGCGGCGCGCCAGCAGGCCTCTGCGGCGGTTGTCGCCGAGCTCTTCGCCCTCTGGCAGAAGACTCTGCCGCGGGTCTCCGGCAAATCGAAACTGGCTGAGGCGCTCCGTTATGCGATCTCGCGTCGCGCCATCTTTGAACGCTTCCGGCCGCGTTGAGCTCGACTCCAACATCGTCGAGCGCGCCATCCGGCCCCAGCCATAATGCAGAGCGTCGAACTATGCCGAGCATCTCTTCCAACATACCAGTTGAAACGCGCTTCTCTCGCCGTTTCGGTTGGAGACCTGTCATTGATACTCGGCATAGTTCTCATGCTCAGAGGGCGTTCAGGAATTCCAGAAGCCGGTCGTTTGGTCGAAATCGCTCGGCCTTGGCGCGTTCGTACGGCTTCAGCTTTGCGAGTGCGGATTCCTTGAGTTCAAGATGTGCATGAAGATAGGTCAGCGTCGTTTCCATCGCCTCATGGCCCAGCCACAGGGCAATGACCGAGCAATCGACGCCCGCCTGTAGCAGCTCCATGGCAGCGCTGTGCCGCAAGACATGGGGCGACACCCGCTTTGAGCGAAGGGAGACGCAGTGCTCGCGCGCTTTGGCGACATATTTGTTCAGCAGTGCCTGCACGCCGTCGGCGCTGAGCTTGCCACCGTGCATATTCGGAAAGAGAGCCGTTGCGCCTCGCTTTCTGGGCTCCTTGAGCCAGTAACGAAGGGCCTGCTGTGCAACCTTTGTGAGCGGCGTACTTCGCTCCTTGCGGCCCTTGCCAACGCATTGCACATGCGCACCCTGGCCGAGCATTACCGAATCTCGGTCAAGATCGATGATCTCCGAGACCCGTAATCCCGTTTGCGCGGCCAGCAATAGCAGAGTGTAATCGCGGCGTCCCAGCCACGTGCTTCGATCCGTGCAGTCCAGGATCGCTTCAATCTCGGGCGTAGTTAAAAACTGAAGCTGCCGCTTGTCACATCGCTTGCTGGGGATCGCAAGCACACGCTGAATGTGGGCGCTATGTGCCGGCTCCTCGAACGCCGCATATCGGAAGAAAGATCGGATGGCCGTGAGGCGGAGATTCCGGGTCCTCACCGAGGCGGATCTCTTCGTCTCTAGATCCTCCAGGAATGCGCCGATGAACGGGGCGTCCAAATCCCGCAGTGTCAACTGAGATGGGGATCTCCCAAGGCGCGTCTGTGCGAACGCAAACAGGAGCCTGAAGGTGTCGCGATAGGAGGCAATGGTGTTGGAACTTACACCTCGATGCTTCATGAGCCGATCTGTGAACCACCGCTCGATCAGCACGGCCAGGTCGTTCGTGCGTCTCATGACCGAACCTCCCAGCGCTTATCCAATCGCCGTACGGCATGGTTCATCAGTTCCGGCGCGGCGGACAGGTACCAGTAGGTGTCGCGAACATTGGCATGGCCGAGGAAGGTCGAGAGAACCGGCAGCTCGCGTTCCACATCTTCGCCAGCGCGATGCCAGTTGATCAGGGTCTGGACGGCGAAACGGTGACGAAGATCATGAATCCGCGGGCCATCGCGCTTCCCCTCCTGCCGTAATCCGATTTGCCGGGATAGTCGCCAGAACACGCGGTGCACGTATTGATGCAGCAATCTGCCGCCCTGTTCGGCGACGAAGAAATAGGGACTGCGCAGCGTACCAAGGTGTGCATCGCGTCGGGCGGCATAGTCTGAAAGGACAGCGATTGTCGTGGCATGCAGCGGCACCAGCCGTGACTTGCCGAACTTTGTCTCTCGGATAGTGAGGACGCCCTGGTCGAGATCGACGTCGGCCCGGAGCAGGCCGAGCGCTTCGGAATGGCGCAGACCGGCGACCGCTATCAGTCCGAACAGGCAGTGATATGTCCAGCGTCGAAGGGCGTTGGCCGGCGGCAGCGAAAGTGCTGCCGCCAGAAGCGCCTGAATCTCGATGTCGCTATAGATGTAGGGCTTTGTCCGCCGTGCCGGCGGCACAGAGTCGCTTGGTGGCACTTCCGTCCGAGGATCGAAATGAGTGAGGTGCTGGGCAAAGCAGCGCACATCAGCCAGGCGGATGGACCAACTCGGCTGTCGGCCCATCAACGTCACCCATTCCATTGCCAGGTCAATCGTGATGGTATCGGCGCCGCGGGCTTCCATGAAGGTGACGAATGCCGACAACCGTCGTGCCGGACCGTCGTATTTGTATCCCAGCCCTTGGCGCATGCCGACATAGCGGTTGAGCGCAGTGCGAAGCCGGCTCATTGGACACCTCCCGGCCAAGGCAGGCTCAGTTCACGCAGCTTCTCGATATCGAGCTTGGCATAGATCCTTGTACTGTCGATGCTTCGATGGCGGAGCAGTTGGCCGATCTCGGCAAAGCTAGCGCCCGACTGCAAAAGGTCGGTCGCAAGGCTGTGGCGGAAAAGATGGGCACCGTGATGCGCGTAGCCGTCAATGCCTGCCCGTTCGAGTGCCTGCTTCGCGATCATCGTGATGGCGCAGCCGGAGGCAAAGCCCACGTGCGGCGCAAGTGTTCGCAAGAAGACTCGCCGACATGCCGAGGCTGGGCGCCCATGCCGGATATAAGCCACGATCGCTGTTCCGACGTCGTGACGCAGCGGCATAGTCGCTTGCCGCCGTCCCTTTCCGTGTACGAGGATCGTGCCCGACTGCCAGTCGATATCGTCAAGATTGAGGGTGGCAACTTCGCTGGCGCGCAAACCGAGCTTGGCCAAGATCATCAGAACCGCATAGTCCCGATGACCCATTGCCGTCGTCCGATCACAGGCATTAAAAACCCGCTGGACCTTCTCTGGCGGCAGGAATGTTGGAAGGCTGGCAAGTCGCCAGCGGCGGATGGACGGCACGCAGTCTGCCAATGCCGTCGAAATGAAGCCCTTCAAATGCAAGTAGCGCAGAAACGCACGCACGACTCCGCACATTGCCTTACCGCTGTCGGCGGAGCCATTAAGGGCGTGGCGCTCGACGTATCCGATGACAATCTCCGGGGTGAGCGCTGCAAACCCATCTGCGCCCGCAGGACAGACCTCCCGCAGAAATCGAAGTGACAGAAGCTTGTGGCTCCCCACTGTCGAGGCGGCGAGCCCTCTCTCATTCGAGAGATATCTCGCGAATACATCGACGATCTGCTCGTGCTCTGTACGCTCAACCGGAAGCGCGGCGGGTATCAAGTCCTCTTCCCGCAACGCGGAAAGCAAGCGTCGGAGTGCCGATCGGTCGCCCGTGTCGGGGCTCCAGTATTTGAAGCGATGTTCAAGAAAACGATCGACATAGACTTCGCTTAAATCCTGCGGAGCATGTCCGTTGCCAACATGCCAGTCCATCAGATCTCGAAACAGGCTCAGTGAGCGCCACGTGCATTGCCGACCCAAGCCTTGGTTCGACATCTCGGCGGCATAAACGCGCGCAAACTCCCCGATACGGACCGTAGACCAGCTTCCGATACAGGGCGCTGCGCTTCAAATAGTCACTTGCGTTCATGCGTCCTCTCCTTCGCGTCAATTGCGACGGAGAGACCCTACGCTATGCCGATTCGGCTACCGCTATGCTACCGAAAACGTTGGCAAAAACTTGCTTAATCGGCATAGTTCGACGGTCGGCATAAACGGCGAAGATGAACACCGTCGATCCGCTGAACTGCCTCATGCAAACCCTCGAGCGCATTGTCAATGTTGGCCGAGCAGCGAAATCGACGCGCTCATTCCGTGGAAATACGCCGCCTGAACGCGCTCGGCTTGTCGCTTACAAAAAGCCCGAGCCAAGCAACGATTGCGAGGTTGCGACCGCACGAAAAACCAACCTAATCAGGTGCCACATGCGTTTAAGGGCCTTACCGCGCTCGCCCCTTCTGGTTTGTTGTCAGAAAACGGTCCATTGGCGGCGAATCCCCCCGCGATCCTCAAAAAAATGCACGTTTCAGCGAAAAGCCTCAGTGAAAAAGCGGGATACTGGCGATGACCTAAGAATACCATCTGTCTACCCATAAACTGACCCCACTGGGAACATCGAGAAAATGAAGGCCATGAAAGTTCTATGCCTCTGGTATGCAACCGACGACGAAATTGCGTCGATCAAAAATTCCCTGCCGCCTGGGACTGAAGTGGTGGCACCCAAAGGTGAATACCTGTCACGATTTGATTGCTCCTACGCCCACACAAAGAATCTCGCCGCTGATGTTGATGCAATAATCGCTTTCAGCGTTCCAGATGGCATTCTGGAGAAGGCGCGCAACCTGAAGGTTTTCTCGTGGCTCCACTCGGGTGTCGACGACCTTCGGATGATGGGAGCGACGTCACTTTTTAAAGAGCGCGGGGTCAAACTCGCAAATATTCGCGGCGCCAATGGTGTAGCAGTGGCCGAGCAGGCCATGATGTTCGTGTTGGCATTGGCTAAGCAGACAATCAAAAAGCACAACGTCATGCGCCAGGGTGATCGCCTGTTTCCACTGTATGCAGATGAACATCGTTCCAGCATGCTTCATAATAGAACAATAGGCTTGATCGGCGTAGGCAATATCGGCGAGCGGATCGCAAAACACGCCAAGGGTTTCGACATGCGTGTACTCGGTGTGCGCCGGAACAAAAAGAAGACGTCTGAATACGTCGACGCAATGTATGGCATGGACGAGCTTCATTCTGTGATAGCGGAATCCGACTACATCGTTCTCGCTGCGCCGAACACGCCGGAAACCGATCAGTTTTGGGGCAAGCCCGAACTCGAGGCGATGAAGCCTAGCGCCTATCTGATCAATATTTCTCGCGGTAGTATCGTTCAGGAAAAGCCCCTGTACGATGCGTTGCAGTCTGGACGCCTGCGCGGATATGCATCTGATGTCTGGCCAATCTATCAGTACGGACGATCGTTCCCGATCGGGTTTTTGCCGCGCCTGGGAATCCACCAATTGCCGAATGTCATTGTGTCCGACGATCAGGCCGCTAACGCCGACGATGTTCTCGAGCGGAACATCGCATGGGGCACCCAAAACATTGCACAGTTTTTTGCCGGTGAACCGATGACACGGGAAGTGAATCTTGATCTTGGGTACTAATCCGGCGACTAAGGTTATTCTCGCTATCACTACCCAAGGATAGAACAAGCGCTTAGCTTTTCGCGTAGGGAGCAAAGAATGGTGTCGGCAACCGAGGGCATAATTTTGCGGATTCGCGTACGGGCACATTGAACTGCCCCCCATTTCGACCGGACACTCGGCATAAACAGGAAGGCTCAAGCAGAGGCTAGAGGAACAGCTTATGTCTAACGAGTATCGACGCATTGACGTGATCACGCGCGACGTCCTCCGGAGACGGTGGACAACCGAGCAGAAGTTGCGGATTATCGAGGAGAGTTTTGAGCCGAGCGAGGCGGTTTCCACGGCTGCCAGGCGTCATGGCGTTGGGCCCAACCTTCTCTATCGATGGCGCAGGCTTCTCAGCTAAGGAGGGACGGCTGCCGTGGATTCTGATGAATCCTGTCGTCGGCAATTCCGAGGTCAAGAAGCTCGGGGAGCGCGTTCGCGAGCTGGAGCGTATGCTCGGCCGCAAGACAATGGAGGTCGAGGTCCTACATCGAGCCGCAGTTTCATGCGCTCACCCACTTTTCCGACCGGCGCCCACGGTCAGAGCTTGCAGATCTGGCCGAGAAGTTGAACCAGTTCGGCGCCTATGTCGTGGAGCTTTGGAACAAGGCATGCGAGCCGATCCCGGAGACTGAATCGAAGCCTTTGCGCGGCGGCATGTCGATTTGACGCGCCGCTATTGGGCGACGGAAGGCCGTTGCATGAAGTGGTTTATCACCGGCCCCGCCCGCTTCCCCGTGGCCCGCAATGAAAAGCGCATGCCGATTTCGGACGCCCGCCGCGCCGATCTGAAGGCGCACGAGGCAATGGCCCGCAAATCCGCCAAGCGGAAGGCCCTCCCGCATGCCGCGGACGATGAGCCGATCCGAGCCGGCGATCCGGTGGCGATGCAGCGCATCGTTACCCGCATCGAGGAGCTGGCGGTTTCCATCGACCGGATGAAAGCCGCCAACGCGATCATCCGGCGCATGGAGAAAGACCTTTCCAGCGAAGAGGACATGGTTGCCGCCGTCGCTGCAACACTGGCCTTTCTCCCGAAGCCGCAGCCCGAGGAATCAGACTAGCACCGTGGCAACCGCGGCGCGGGTTCAGCACGACCAACAGCCGCGCCAAGCTCCGCCGCCTGCAGCAGCGCCTTGCGGCGCTTGCAAGGATGAAAGAGCGTGGCACCCAAAGCCAGAAGGTCGAGACGAGCGCAGGCGCGTCGAGATCAAGGAGAACGCCGACATTGCGCGCATCCAGTTGATCTTTCCCGGCAAGCCGGACGACCGACGCGGCATGTGTTGACGGCAAACGGCTTCCGCTGGTCGCCGTCGCAGGGCGCTTGGGCATAGGCACTTGAGCGAGTCCGGACGCTACGCGGCGCAGCGCGTGTTGAAGACGATCCGCGGCGCAAACGCCGCCTGATTACTCGCCCAAAATCCCGAGAAAGGGACACTTCCGATGGTCGACACGATCTATTCCGCAATGGAGTTTTATGGCAAGGGCAAACCCTATTTCGGCGGCACTGCCGCTGATTGGTGTCAAGCGAATCGAGGAATTGACCCCTTTGCCGAATTGAAGAACTGACCCCCTCATTGGTTTGCGGTTTCGTTGGATTCAAGCGCCGCTCCGGCCTTCTGCAGAAGGCCGGAGCGGCGCTTTTCGCGAAGCCGGTAGCTGTCGCCCCGGATGGTAATCACCGTCGAGTGGTGAAGCAGGCGGTCCAGGATCGCCGTAGCGACGACGGGGTCCCCAAAAACACTTCCCCATTCGCCGACGGAACGATTTGAGGTGATCAGAATCGAGCCCTTCTCGTAGCGCCGGGACACCAGTTGGAAGAACAGGTGGGCGGCATTGGCCTCGAAGGGCAAGTAACCCAGCTCGTCGATGATCAACAATTTCGGCCGCGACAGGATCGTCAACTGCTTGTCGAGCGAGCCGTCGCTGTGGGCCTTCGCCAGCATCGCCACCAACGTGGCCGCCGTGACGAACTGGACGTTGTAGTTCTGACGGATGGCCTCGCGGCCGAGGCTCACAGCCAGGTGTGTCTTGCCTGTACCTGGCGGCCCAAGGAAGAGCACGGTGTCACCGTGAGCGATCCAGCGGCAGGTCGCAAGCTCCCTGATCTGCCCCTGATCCAGCGAGGGCTGCGCCTCGAACTCGAAGCCGTCCAATTCGCGCACGAACGGGAACTGCGCCAGCTTGCTCGACATTGATATCCGCCGCTCGTCGCGCCGAGCAATCTCGCGCGACACAAGGAAAGCCAGCGCCTCGCGCAAGGTCATCTTCGAACGAGCCGCCTCGTCCAGCAGCGTGTCGAGCTGGTCGCGGATCGCCGTCAGCTTCAGCCGATCGAGCGTTGCAATCAGCACGTCATGATCCACGTTCGTCATCACCAGCCTCCTCCGACAACCGCCTCGTATTCCGCAAGCGGGCGCAACAGGG
>NZ_JADYVD010000084.1 GCF_020193575.1 Ensifer sp. IC4062 | reverse complement strand
CCGCGCATCTTTGGCATGCTCGGCGCGCTTTTGCCCGGGGGCTCGATGCTGATCACCAGCGATCACGATCCGCGGCCGCTCCATTATCAGTTGGAAACAAATTTCCCCGGCGAGTTCGGCTGGGATTATCTGGAGCAAGGGCCGGTGGTTTGGCGCGTCGAGATCGCCCGGCTGAAGGACGCGGCGGGCTGCGAATGCTGCTGCGGGTCCGACCATTGATCCACCGGCGCTGACCGCCGATGCGGTAGGGTGAGACGAGATGTCGGGCGCTACGCTTTCCAAATGGACGATGTCCTACTTCACAGCCGCCTGCCTCTTCCTGGTAATCGGCCAGGGCATGATGGTGTCGGGTTACGGCGATCCTTTTGCGGATGTCGGAGCCCCGGCCACTCTGGCACTCGTGCACGTTCTCGCCATCGGCTGGCTGGGCCTGCTGATGGTGGGGGCGCTATTGCAGTTCGTGCCCGTGCTCGTGACCGCTTCGCTGCGCGGCGGGCGGCTTGCACTGCCGGCATTGCTTCTCCTCATCGCGGGACTTCTTCTGCTCGTCGGCGGCTTCGCAGCAGTTGCCGGGACGGAGGGAATGGCGCCGGGCATGCTGCCTTTCGGTGCGCTGTTGCTGGCAATCGGCTTCGTCCTCGTCACTATCATGCTCGCAGCGACGCTCGCTGCGGCGCGTCCGCTCCCGCTTCCCGCCCGCTTCGTCGCGGTGGGTCTCATCGCGTTATGCGTAACAATCCTCCTCGGCGGCACCTTCACACTCGTCCTATCCGGCGCAGTCGCGAATGTTCCGGCAATCGCGCTTCTCCTTAAGGGCGTGCCCCTGCACGCCGCGCTTGGTCTCGCCGGGTGGTTGACCTTTACCGCGATCGGCGTCAGTTACCGCCTGCTGCCGATGTTCATGCTTGCGCCCGATTGCACGCGCGCGACCAGCAAGGCTGTCTGGTGGACAGGTGTCGCAGCACTGGCGCTCGTTGCGGCCTGCGTCGTCTCGATTGCAACGGGTAGTGCGGCGGTAAAGTTGCCGCTGAGCCTTGCGGCACTTCTCGCCGCCGTCGCCACCCTTTTCTATTCGGCCGATCTCGTGCGTCTCTTTCGCGAGCGCCGCCGCAAGACCGTGGAGCTCAATATCCGCGCGAGCTATGCGGCCTTCGCGGCGCTTTTCGTTTCTGTCGTGATGTTCGCCCTGCCAGTCACGAGCTCGGCTGACGGCGAAGGCGCCACGGCTGTCGTCTACCTCTTCGTCTTTGGCTGGCTCACCGGGCTCGGGCTGGCGCAACTTTACAAGATCGTTCCGTTTTTGACCTGGCTCGAATGCTATGGCCCTGTGCTCGGCCGGGTCGCAGTCCCACGCGTGCAGGATCTCGTTGAGGAAAAGCGGGCCAGCCTTTGGTTTTGCCTCTACTATGGCGCCGTTGCGGCGGCGACGTTTTCGCTCTTTGCCGAAAGTCCGACGGCGTTTCGCATAGCCCTGCTGGCGCAGCTCTGCGCGACGGTGGGCCTGATAGTGGAACTCGTCCGCGCCCGTATACTTTCCTCCGTCGCTGCGCCCATGCGCTTTCCTGCGGGCGCGCCGAGGCCGCGTCTCTTCTTCCGATCTCTCGACCACAGGAGTAATCGATGACCCCCGCGCAACCGAACCCTGCACCAAGGGAACTCGACGTTCGACCCATATTGAGGAGCGGCGGAGAGCCGTTCCAGGCAATCATGGAGGCGGTGAACGGGCTGAAGGCCGGGCAAGCCTTGCGGCTGTTTGCTCCCTTTCGCCCGCAGCCGCTGTTCAAGGTCATGGAAGGTCGCGGCTTCGGCCATGAGGCACAGGAGATAGAAGGCGGCGACTGGGAGGTCTTGTTCACGCCGAAGCGGACCGGCGCCCCCGTTGTGGTCTCCGCCGACGCCGACAATCCGGACAGCTGGCCGGAACCGGTAGAACACCTCGACCTCACGGAGCTCGATCCGCCGGAACCGATGGTCCGCATCCTTGCGGCTGCCGAGCGGATGGAGCCGGGCGAGGTGCTGTTTGCCCTGCTGTCGCGCGAACCGATCTTCCTTTTCCCGGAGCTTGCCCGGCGCGGGCACCAATGGGCCGGCAACTTCGACGAGACCCGCAGCACCTTCCGCATTTTCATCCGCGTCGGAAAGCAGGGACTGAAACGATGAGCGAAGCGACGAACGCGTCAGTGTGCGATGCCATCCGAGAGGCCCTGCGGATGATCATCGATCCGGAGCTTGGCCACAATATCGTCGATCTCGGCCTGATTTACGACGTCTCGGTCGAGGATGGCGGCATCGCCCATGTGACAATGACGACGACCACACGAGGCTGTCCTGCCAGCGAGTATCTGAAGGAGGCCGTCCGCAACTGCGTCTGGTATGTGCCGGGTGTCGAATTTGCCGAAATCCGGCTCACCTATGAGCCACCATGGACGCCGGAGATGATGAGCGCCTGAGGTGCTGCGGCCAAGCGAATAACAACGGCCCGGACATGTATTCCGGGCCGTTCTGGCTTGTAGGTTTGGCGGCGTTCAGCGCAGCGCGCGGCGCTTGTGCAGCAGGATCGGCCCGTATTCGAGGCAGAAGAGTGCGAAGGCTGTGATCCAGAGGCCGCCCGATGCGGCATAGAGCGAAGTGGCGGCCTCGGGCAGCATTTCCGCGAGAGGACGCAACAGCGCCGAGAGCACGATCGCTCCGTAGGAGGCGGTGGTCAGGCGAGAAGCCGACAACGGATGTCCCGTATGGCCGCGACTCGCACGGGTCATCACAGCAAGCATCATCGAAGCGATGGCACCCACCGTCAGCACATGCATGACCGAATGCTCTTCGACGAAGCCGAGAGCGCCGAAGCCGATTGCGGCAAAGCCCAGGGGAACGAAGGCATAGGCCACATGCAGGACGACGAGCAGCATTTCCGGATATGTCGCCCAGCCCCGCCAGCGGGCGAGGCGGACGGTGTGCAGCAGGGCGGCCCCAAGGCCGGCCACCGCCGTGATCCGATGGTCGGGAACAAGCGTCCAGGCGGCCAGCGCTGTGATGCCTGCGAGGATGGCGATCATGTCGAAGCGATTGTAGGGAACTGGAAAATCGGTGCGGCCGAAGCGGTTCAGCCAATTGCGGGTGAAGCTCGGCAATATCCGGCCACCGACGATGGTGACCAGCGCCACATAGGCGGAGATGCCGAGTCGCATCGCCACATGGGCATGGTCGCCGTCAATGATGGCAATGTGGAAGCAGGCATTGGCGACCGACAGCGCCAGGAGCCCACCAAGGACCTTCAGATCCTTCCACTTGCGGCCGGCAATCACCTCGCGCGCGCAAATGATGAGGAGCGCCGGAAGGAAGAGACTGTCGATTGCCGCGGCCGTCGGTAGGCCGATCGTATCGGGCAATAGGAGTGCGATCCGCCCCGCCACCCAGAGCCCGAGCAGACCGGCCAGCGGCCGGCCGGAAACCGGTAGCCGCCCGGTCCAGTTCGGCACCGCCGTCAACAGGAATCCGGCAAGCACGGCCGAGGCGAAGCCGAACAGCATCTCGTGCGCATGCCAGGCATGCGCACCATAGCTGTCACCGAGTTCGATATGACCGGCGAGCGCCACGATCCATAAGGTCATGGCGGCGATCGCCCAAATAGAGGCGCCCAGGAAGAATGGCCTGAAGCCATAGGAAAACAGCACCGGGCCAGTGCGGGCGAGGCCCCGCGGCACGTAGCCGGGCCGGTCGGCTACCTTTGATCCATCCATTATTCAACTCCTGATGTTTGGCTCGCATCTATCTAACGGAGTTCCGCAAAGTCTTCTTTGACAATGGGCAAAGACACGTCAGTTCGATCCGGCGGCGATCACCACACGGATCGTCGTCTCTGCTAGTCAAAATGTCGCACCAGGGCAATTTGCGTATTTGTTCCACCACAAAGAGGGTGGCGCGAGTGCTCCTAGGATGAAAGGCGACCGGGCGATGTTCGCTCCGTCCTTTTCAAGGAGAGGTTCCATGTCTGAACTATTCCAGATGACACGCCGCAGCATGTTGGCTGGCGCCGCAGTCGCGGGCGCGCTGACGCCGCTTGTCGGTGCGGTTTCCGCGCATGCGGAAGAGGCGGTCGCCAAGGCCGCCCCTGTCGATATCGCTTCGCTGCTACGCGTCAAGGTTGACCTGGTGAAGCCGCCCTTCGTCCACGCTCACACGCAAAAGGCCGAAGGTGGCCCGAAAGTCGTCGAGTTCACCCTGACCATCGAGGAGAAGAAGATCGTCATCGACGAGCAGGGTACGGAGCTCAATGCGATGACCTTCAACGGTTCGGTCCCCGGCCCGCTGATGGTCGTTCATCAGGACGACTATGTCGAGGTGACCCTGATCAATCCTGAAACCAATCAGTTGCAGCACAACATCGACTTCCATTCGGCAACGGGTGCGCTTGGAGGCGGTGCGCTAACGGTCGTCAACCCTGGCGAGAGCGCGGTGTTGCGCTTCAAGGCGACCAAGGCCGGCGTCTTCGTCTACCATTGCGCACCTCCCGGCATGGTGCCCTGGCACGTCACCTCCGGCATGAACGGCGCGATCATGGTGCTGCCGCGCGAAGGGTTGACTGACGGCAAGGGCAAGTCGATCGCCTATGACAAGGTCTACTACATTGGTGAGCAGGACTTCTATGTCCCGCGCGACGAGAATGGCAACTTCAATAAGTACGAAAGCGCCGGCGAAGCCTATGCCGACACGCTTGAAGTGATGCGCACCCTGACCCCGACCCATATCGTCTTCAACGGTGCAGTGGGGGCACTCACCGGCGAGAATGCGCTGAAGGCTGCCGTTGGCGAGAAGGTTCTGATCGTCCATTCGCAGGCAAACCGCGACACGCGCCCGCATTTGATCGGCGGCCATGGCGACTATGTCTGGGCGACCGGCAAGTTCCGCAATCCTCCGGACGTCGACCAGGAGACCTGGTTTATCCCGGGCGGTACGGCGGGCGCTGCCTTCTACACCTTCGAGCAGCCCGGCATATATGCCTATGTCAACCACAACCTGATCGAGGCCTTCGAGCTCGGCGCTGCCGCCCATTTCACCGTCACCGGCGATTGGAATCACGACCTGATGACCGCGGTTCGTGCTCCTTCGGGCACCTGACGCCAGCCACCGCGACGCGCGCCCCCGTCGGCGGAGCGCGTGTCGTTGGCGGACCGATGCTGCCGGCATAGACCTTGGAAGTGGTCGCAGGGAGGCCGTCATGGCCGTGTTTTCAGAAAAAAGAGAAGTCACTCCCGTTTCGCTTGCGATACCCTCCATCCTGCTCCTACTTCTCACAGGATTTCTTGCCAGTGAAACGGGGCTTCTTGGTAGCGCTCCGGTCGGTGCCCCGCTTGAGGAACCAGCGGTTGTGACCGTGGCCCCACGGGAATTTCGCTATCGCGTCGCCGGGGAGTTCTTCAAGAACGGCTATGCCGTCGATGCGCCGGTGGAATTGGTGCGCATGAGCGCACCGCTCACAATCACGAAATATCAGGTAACAGCCGCGGACTATGCGCGCTGCGTCGCGGAAGAGGCCTGTCTGCCCGCCGAACCCGAGCACGTGCCGGCGGATCCCGAGCGCGTGCCGGCAACCGGCGTCAGCTACGACGACGCGCAAGCCTATGCTGTCTGGCTCAGCCGGCGGACGGGGGAAGTCTGGGTGTTGCCTACGGACCAGCAACTCGCCTTTGCCGCCGGCTCGCGCTTTCCTGACGATGCGCTCGGTGTCGATGAAGATAGCTCCAATCCGGCCCTGCGCTGGCTCGCCGACTATCAACGCGAGACGGGGCGCAAGGCATCCCGCGAGCCGGAGCCGCAGCGGCTTGGCCACTTCGGCGAGAGCGAGTCTGGCCTCTCCGACTTCGCAGGTAATGTCTGGGAATGGACGTCGACCTGCATTCGGCGCGTCACGCTCGATCGCACTGGAAAGGTTACCAGCGATGCCTCGTCCTGCGGAATTTACATCGCCACCGGCAAGCATCGGGCCGCGCTCAGCTCCTTCGTCCGCAACCCCAAAGGGGGCGGCTGCGCCGTCGGCGCGCCGCCGGACAACGTCGGCTTCCGCTTGGTGAAGGATACGCGGTGGTATGCACCCTTACTGCAGACGCTCCGCGAGAAGGGCCTCGACGTCTGATGTGCAACGCAGTGCTGAAGCGTTGCGGAAGTCGAGACGGCGCAGGACAGGGCCGACGCTCGAGATCGAACGAGTCCTTGCCGGTTCGGAGCCGGACAAAGGATAGCCGCTCTCCGCTGTCGCCTTCGGACGCCATGGACGAGCCCGCGCCTCGCCAGTCTTTCCGCAGCTCATCTAGGTCGGACCCTTGGGTGCTAGTTCGACACAGCCGCGGAAGAGCTCCTGGGAACCGAAGCGAAGGATTCGGGCACGAGCGTGAGCGCTTCGGGGCGGGGATACAAGACCGGCGGTAAGCAGGCGCTCAGTGCGGCCAGGCGTCCGGTACGCCGAAGTGACGGTCGTTCATCACCCGCAGTCGGACCTTAATGTCGAATGTTTCGATCTACCCGCCTGCCTTCAGGAAATTGGTCAGGTAGAAACAGTCAGCGCCGGCGCTCGAAAAAAATATTTGAACGGCTTTGAAGTGCTTTTCAACCACTCATGACAATACCCGCTTTCAGTCAACGCCGCGGATACTCTGCTTTTTTCCCTCCTTCCGCCATGATACTGAGATCACGGCCGTGTTGGTTCCGATTCAAGGAATCCTGCAGTAGGAAAATGGAATGAAGATCGACCGGAGTGTCGTACGGTCGCTTGCCCTGTTCGACAGGATGAGCGACGCAGATCTGGACAGGCTGCTCGCCCATGCGACCGCCAAGCGCGTGCCGCAAGGCGACGCTGTTTTCGAGCAGGGTCAGAAAGCCACAAGCTTTTTTCTCCTGCTGCATGGGCGGCTGAAGGTGACCCAGGTCACCGAGGACGGCCAGCAGATCATCGTGCGCGTCGTCCATCCGGGCGACCTCTTCGGCTTTGCCAAGGCGCTACAGCGTTCGGATTATCCGGGTACCGCGACCGCTGCCACGGAAAGTCTTGCTCTGTCCTGGCCGACGGACCTTTGGCCGCAATTTGTCGAGCAGAACCCACTTCTTGCGGTCAGCACGATGCAGACGATCGGCCAGCGGCTCGAAGAAGCGCACACGCGTATCCGCGAGATGTCGACACAGGAGGTGGAGAGGCGCGTCGCTCATGCGGTGCTGCGTCTTTCGCGACAGGCAGGCAAGCAGGAAAAAGGCGGCGTCCGCATCGACTTTCCGATTTCCCGCCAGGACATCGCCGAAATGACGGGAACGACGCTTCACACGGTATCGCGCGTTCTCAGTGCCTGGGAGCAGAAGGGGCTGGTAGAGGGGGGGCGTCAGAAGCTCATCATCCGCGACCTGCCAGGCTTGGCGGCACTCGCCGAAGGCGGGCGGGACTAGATTTCCCATGGCTATTTGACAAGCATCAAAGAGCAGTTGCTCTTTCTGGCCTATCTCCTTGCCGCAACGACCGAACAGGGTTCTGAAACCAAGGAGAAATTCAAGTGCGCATAATCGCAAAGGGCATGGCAGCCGCCGCAGTTCTTGCCGCTCTCACCGGTACGGCATCCGCCGCCGATTTCGAGGTCCGTATGCTGAACAAGGGCGCCGAGGGCGCAATGGTCTTTGAGCCAGCATTCGTCAAGGTCAATCCGGGCGACAGCGTGACGTTTGTTCCAACCGACAAGGGACATAACGTCGAAACCATCAAGGACATGATTCCCGACGGGGCCACGGCCTTCAAGAGCAAGATGAACGAAACCTACAAGGTGACTTTCGACGTGCCTGGAGTCTACGGCGTCAAGTGCGCGCCGCATGTCGGCATGGGCATGGTCGCGGCGGTCGTCGTCGGTGACGCGCCCGCGAATGTCGAGAAGGTGAAGGCAGTGAAGCTGCCGAAGAAGGCGAGGGAGCGCCTCGACGCCGCTCTCGCGGGAGCCCTCCAGTAGATTGAGGGAACGCCAAACTAAATAGAAGGGGCTCGGTACAACACAACCTGTCTGTGCCGGCCCCACTTGGTGTATATATTAGCTACATCGAATATTACAGCCGTGGGGCGAGCTTTTTCCAAGTATTTGACAAAAATCAATTTTTCCGAAGATTGAACAGGAATTATCCAGCGCCTCCTCTTTATTTTTTGTTCGAGGCACTAGACTTCCTTTAGGCGTGCGCGTTTTAAGAGGAGACGCTTGAATGCCAAATGCCGACCAGCCAGGGGCGAGCCTGCCACGCACGCGGCGGCTAAACGAACTGATCACCTTCCTCGTGTTGGCATTCGGCATCTGGCCGATCCTCGCCGTGGGCGTAGTCGGTGCCTACGGGTTTCTCGTCTGGATGTTTCAGATCGTCTTCGGCCCACCCGGTCCGCCAGGCATTGAGGGCGAAATGGGTGAATCTGTCGACACATCGAGGCGGAACTTTCTACGTGGTCGCCACGAGGGGCGAAGACAACGTGTCCTTCCCCCCGGTGTCATCGCCGCGAGTCTCGAGGCCTGCACTGGGTGCGGGAAGTGCGTTGAGTTCTGTCCGACGCACATCATCCGGCTGATTTCGGATCGTCCCTCGCTGGATTTCTCCAGCGCGGAGTGCACCTTCTGCGGCCGATGCGCGGAGCTCTGTCCCGAGCCGGTCTTTACCGGCCGGCCACAGTCCTTCCCACATGTCGCAACTATCGGCCGGAGCTGTCTTGCAAAGAACCACACCGACTGCCAAGCCTGCCGCGACGCTTGTCCGACGGAAGCGATCCGGTTTCGACCGCGCACCGGCGGCCCCTTCCTGGGGCGCCTTCAACACCGCTTTGGAGCTTACCAACACCGAGGAGTTTTGCGTCTCCTGTCATGAGATGCGGACCAACGTCTTCGAGGAGCTTACGCGCACGGTCCATTTCTCCAACCGCTCGGGCGTCCGGCGTCCTGCCCCGATTGTCATGTGCCGCATGAATGGACGGACAAGATCGCCCGCAAGATGCAGGCCTCGAAGGACGTCTGGGGCAAGATCTTCGGGACCATCAACACGCGCGAAATTCCTCGACCATCGGCTGGAACTCGCCAAACATGAATGGGCGAGGCTCAAGGCTAACGACAGCCTAGAGTGCCGCAACTGTCACTCCTCGGCGGCGATGGACCTCTCGAAGCAGACGCAACGCGCCGCCGAGATCCATACCCGCTACCTGCTGCCCGGAAAGGCGACCTGCATCGATTGCCACAAGGGCATTGCCCACGAGCTGCCGAACATGCAGGGCGTGGAGCCCGGCTGGAAGCTGCCGCCCGAACTCGAAGGAGAGAAGCTGCCTTCTGCTTCCGCGATCGACGAGCTGAAGCGGGTCATGGACAAGGTCCACCGCGCGGCGCTCGCGAATTGACCACGCCGTCGCTTCTGCGGCCTCCCCTCCAGGTCACCGTCGCGGCTATCAATCCAGGCCGCGGAAATGGCTGCGAGGTCTCCCAGCGGAGGGAGAGTGGCTATCCTGCTGGCGAGAACCGAGAGGTGCGCACCCTCCGATGCACACAGATCTGCCGCTGCCCTCAGGTCATCTT
>NZ_JADYVD010000083.1 GCF_020193575.1 Ensifer sp. IC4062 | reverse complement strand
ACCGACATTGGGAACCGCAGCATTCGATGCCATGAAGTGCGAACGCTCGCTTCGACCACTGAGAGAAACGTGACGCAAGGGCAGGTTACGGAAAAGCAGTTGACCGGGAGGCCGCAATTAGAGAACTGCCCCCGGCAAGCGGTTCATTTTGGTCTTCCACCTCTGTGCCGGCGTTTCCCACAAGCCTTCGGCAAACCCTACGGCGCTCTCATGACGATCACGGATGAATGTGCACGTGTTTAATCTCGCATCAAAGCCAGCGCTGACGCAAGATGACGACCTGGCTGGTGTGCTGCGCGACTGTCGCCTGACGACGATTGATCACGCACTCATCCGCGGATTGGTTACCGCACGACCCTGTTCCGTCGTGGACCTGCCTCCTTCAACCTGACGGGCATCGGATTTCCTGCCCCAGCGCCGTATCGAGGATTGTCCAACGTCGATCAGACCGCGCAGCACGCCACCCAGGTCCTATGTCTTTCTCTTTAATCCAGCTTCCTTCCCTGCAAACCGCGCGCTCCGGGCTGCGCAACCCCGACCAGCTTCGTCCTGTGCGCGCTACCCTCGAGCCTCAGGGGCAACGACAGGCGTTTGCCGTGCGATATCCCAGATGAAGCCGGCAAGCTCTCGCGCTACCGCCGTGACGACTTTGACCGTCGGTTTTCCGGATGCAGCCAGGCGCCGGAACTTGGCGCAAAGGCGTACCTGCGCTTTCCAGGCAATCGCGTTGATCTCATGCGCGATTGCGGTGTTGCGCCGTCGCAATGCCAGTCCCTCCCTGGCGGGAAACCTGTAGTGCCATGCGGACTCGATCAGCATCGTGCGGGCAGCGGCATTGCCGTTCCGGGTGATCTCCCCACGCCTGATGCTCTTTCCGGTCGAATGCTCGGCGGGAACAAGACCAAGCCATGCCATCAGCTGTTTGGGACTTGTGAAGCGATGGAGATCGCCGATCTCCGCCACAAGCGTCACCGCCGCAATCAATTTTACACCTCGCAAGGCCTGAAGCGCTTCGACGATCGGCGCCAGCGTCCAGCCCGAAACCGCCTCGGCCAATACGTCTTCCAGCCGCTCGCAGCATGCCTCGAGGTCGTGGATGCGTCGCTTGTATTCCTCGAAGACAAACTGCTGATGTGGGAACGCGAATGTCAGCTCGGCCAACCAGTTCCAGTAGGACTTGCCCCAGATCGATTTACCGGTGAACCGCCGGTCATGGCGCAACAGAAAACTCTTCAATGCCGCTTTTGCGGCGGAAAGGTCTGTCTTGGCCTGTCGGCGCGCACGCACGACGTCCCGGATCGCCTCATGGGCCTCATCCGGAACCCAGACGGCAACGAGTTCGCCGGCGCGCAACAGACGGGCCAGCATCTGGGCATCCCTGCGGTCGGTCTTGACCCGATCGCTCGCGCGGCGCGGCATCGCAGATGGCGAAATCACGGTACAGTCAATCCCGACTTTCCGGAGATAGCGATAGATGACAAAGCCACAAGGGCCGGATTCGTAGCAGACCCGAAGCTCGAAACCGCCCTGAGCGATTTTCTTCAGCGCTGCGTGCAATGCTTCCGGTCGGTTCGCCACCGTGCCGAAATAGCGAACCTCCCGGCCGTTGCCTTCATCTGCCACCGCAATGGCGACCGTTTCCTGATGAACGTCGAGACCGATGTACTTCCTTCCCGCCGACATGTGAGCTTCCTCCTGTTGCTCGTACACAAAGAGCACATTCAAAAAGCTCCGAACTCGGCGCAAGTGATCGTCATCGGGTCAACCTTGCGGGCGCGGGTTGCCTTCGGCTGCTCCGCTCCCTGAGGGTCGCTGCGGCCGCTTGCCGGCTCGTGCCGGCGCGGCTGGAAAACGCCTCGCGCGATTACGCTGAACTTCTCAACAGGGTGGACAGCGGAAGTCCAGTGCTCTGCACCCGATAGGCAGCTTCGCCGCCGGAAGCAGTCGCACGACTGTTTTGATCAGCGGCGAGAGCAACGCTTAACGGTCCGCCGCGAGGCATTCCGCCAGACCCTGATCTTCCCACAATTGGCTAGACTCTCGCGAAATTGGTGCCACATTATGAAGCATGATCGAGGGGAACGTCATCGGGAATGCGGAGGACGCAAGGCAGCGCTTCGGCTTGGCAGGACTTGCCGAAGCGATCGTCGAGACGCTTGACCAGCCGCTGCTGATCCTCACTTCCAATCTCACCATCGCGGACGTCAACTCCGCGTACTGCGAAACGTTCGGCGTTACGGCCGAGGAGACACGCGGCCAACCGATATACGGGCTGGGTAATGGCCAATGGGACATTCCCGAGCTGCGTCGGCTTCTGGAACAGGTCCTGCCCACGCGCACGACGGTGAAAGCCTACCGGATCGAGCACAAGTTTGCCGATATTGGGAGGCGGGTAATGATCCTGAACGCCCGAAGAATAACCGACGATGATGGGCGGCCGGAACTGATTCTGCTCACAATCTCCGATCGAACGGAAGCCGAGCAAGCCCGTTTGGAACTCGAAGGACATCGGGAGTTCTTGGAAAAGCTGATCGATAGCGTTCGTGAAGGGCTGCTGGTGCTCGGCTGGGATCTGAGAGTCGTCAGGGCGAACCAAACCTTCTACGATCTGTTTCAAGTCTCCCCGGCCCACACCGAAGGCCGGCTGGTGTACGAACTTGGAAACCGGCAATGGGACATTCCGAAACTGAGGGAGCTCCTGGAGGACGTTCTTCCCGACAACAATGCCTTCGATGATGTCGAGGTAGAGCACGACTTCGAAACGATCGGACGGCGCATCATGCTCCTCAATGGCCGCCGTCTCGATCATCTCGACCTGATCCTGCTGGCGATACGCGACGTCACCGAACAACGTCGAATGGAGGCGCAGCAACAGACGTTGATGGGCGAGCTGCATCACCGAGTGAAGAACGTCCTGTCGAGCGTGAACGCCCTGGCAAATCGCAGCCTCTATGAGAGCCAATCGCTTGATGAGTTTCGCGACAGCTTTGCAACGCGCCTGGGCGCCCTCTCCAGGACCCAGGACCTGCTGATGCGCGCACCTGCGCACGACGTCCTCATAGCGGACGTTCTGTGCTTGGAGTTGGAGGCCCAAGGCGGACGTGAAGGAGAAAACTTCCACCTGGAAGGGCCGGACGTCGCCATGTCGCGCGAGGCCGCGCAAGGATTCGCCATGGCCATCCATGAACTCACCACCAATGCCGTAAAGCATGGCGCCTGGGCCTCGCCCGAAGGGCGGGTGAACGTCGCGTGGGCAGCGCGCGCAGGTGAGGCCGACGTAACGCATGTCTCCTTCCGCTGGCGAGAAAATTGCGCTGGGATAAATACCGCCCCCGCTCGCAAGGGTTATGGCTTGCGTGTTCTGGAGGGAGTGTTCAGCCATTCCCTGGATGGCACGGGCGAGTTGACGCTCCATCCCGACGGCGCGGAGTTCGCCGCGGAGTTCAAGTTGCGCGCTTAGTTTGGCCTGCTACTGGCTTCCCGACACGAAGAGTGGCGGCCCTCGGACATAAACTGGTAAGCGATCATTGCATCGGGCAGCACCAAAATTCCATCGGCATCCACGAGCGCCAACTTTCGGGTTGTCTCTGGCGGTGCGGCAAGCGGCACTTCAACGCGACAGCTCCACTTGCTGAGAGATGGCAAGGCGTGAGCAACCCCCGCCTTTCCGATACCTTCGGAACCAATCTCATCAGCCATGGTTCGACACCTCTCCAGATAGCGGAAGGAGGCAGGAACATGGCGCAGCAGATACCGTTCGATCCACATGGTCGCGCCCACAACCCGCAGAGCAGCGCGGCACGGGACGACGGCACACAGGAGCTGTGCTCCGACCTCGCTTACCGGCGTCTCGGCATTGTCAATGTCGTGTTCTTCGGAAAACCGGGCGCCGACGACCGCGAGTGGGTTCTGATCGACGCCGGTGTGATCGGAACGACCGGCCTGATTACGGGGGCCGCCGAGGAACGTTTCGGACCAAAGTCACGCCCGGCGGCAATCGTTATGACCCATGGACATTTCGACCACGTCGGCGCTCTCGAGGAGCTTTCCGAACGGTGGCAGGCTCCCGTTTATGCGCACGGGCTCGAGCGGCCCTATCTCGACGGCAGCGCCGCCTATCCTCCGCCGGACCCCTCGGTCGGCGGTGGCCTCATGTCGCTGCTGTCGCCGCTTTATCCACGCGGCCCCCGTGGACGTGAGCCGTTGGCTTCAAACCTTGCCGGAGGATGGCAGCGTCCCGAAGATGCCCGGCTGGCGCTGGCTTCACACGCCCGGACATACCCCTGGTCACATATCGCTCTGGAGGGAGGCAGACCGGACGATCATCGCGGGCGATGCCTTCATAACGACACGGCAGGAGTCCGCCTATGCCGTGGCGGCGCAGGAGCCGGAGATGCACGGCCCCCCGATGTACTACACGACAAATTGGGACCATGCCCGCAGCTCGGTCGAACTGCTCGCCTCGCTTGAGCCCGACAGGGTGATCACCGGTCACGGCCCTGCCACGCAGGGCGCCCAGATGCGTGACGCACTCCATCGGCTCGCATCAAATTTCGACCGTGTGGCCGTGCCTAAGTGAGGGAAATACGTGGAGAGACCCGCCGCCGAACGAAAAGGCGGTGAGTACAGGAAGCCCTGATTTTTCACGAACCGAAATCCAATGCTGCCACTGACAATAACGGGAGTAGCTTTGGTGAAGCCTGCCTGTCTGTGTTCTCGTGCGCATTGACGCTCGCACGGGGATCGCGGCCCGAGTTCTTTCGAAGAACCTAGTTCGCTCGGGCCAATAGCTACCCGTCTGGAGTTGATGCGCCCACTTTTGGCTAGTGCGGCGACCGTGCTTTCCGGCGGTTGCGCTTTGGAAGCTCGGCCTGCTCCTCCTCCTCGATTTCCTTAGTGGCCCGGTGCCAATGGCCTTCGTGATCTCCATAAGTCCGGCCTTCGCGCTCCCAGATCTCATGGGCGCGCACACGAATACGCTCTTCCAATTCCTTGGGAGTCATCATGGTAGCCTCCTCGTTGCCGATTCCAGGATGGGTGCCTCAAAACGGAGCAAAGAGGAAGATGTTCCCGAATGGGCGAAACAGGACCGTTGATCGTCTCCCCAGGAGGCGCTCAGCTCGTCGGAACGCCCCTTGATGGCGGAACCGACACGCTTCTTCGCCGGTTGGGTAGCGAGACATTTTGGGAGGTTCCAATGAAGGAGATCCCCTGGCGCGTACCCCTATCGGTGAAACTCCAGAATGGCATAGAACGACGGTTCTGCGGCCCTTACGACGCCCTGGACTTCCTCGAACACGAGTGGCCGAATCATGGGAGGCGCTCCACCGTGCCGTCAGAGATTGCCGTGCGGCGCTGTCGAGCCTTCAGACGGCCGAGGTCGCAAGACGATCCTTCATCGACGCCTGCATAGAGGCGTCCATGCCGTTTGCGGAAGCTCGTCGCGGTCACACTCCGGCTTTGACTAAGAGTACTTCTGTGCGTTGGCGGAACTGAGACTTAAGGGCGCTCGGAAAAGCGGCTGACCGGCACATGTCGGCATCCGACGACCCTGTCGAGTACGCCTGCGGACGCAGCTTCGGCATCAAAGAGTGCGGCATGCGGGAACATCATACCTCTTTTAAGGTTGGAGCATTTTTTGCAGCCCAAGCCCCGGAGGAAACCATGCGAGTGCTCAACATCGCCATCGCCGCTGCACTGATAGGCGGCGCGTCATACGCCTACGCGCAACAAATGTCGTCCGAGGAGTTCGTAACCATGGCTGCGAGTTCCGACATGTTCGAGGTGCAATCCGGTCAGCTCGCAGCCAAGAACAGCAAGCAGGCCAGCGTTCAGCAGTTCGCTGAGATGATGGTCGCCGATCATACAAAGGCGAGCCAGGAGCTCAAGGTTGCCGCCGGCGAGGCCAAAGTCACTGTTCCCACCCAGATGATCGACAAGCACGCCGCACAATTACAGAAACTCCAGGATACCCAAGGCGAGAGCTTCGACAAGGCTTACATCGAGGCCCAGCTCGTGGCACACCAGGAGGCTCTGAAGCTCATGCAAAGCTACGCGCAAAGCGGCGACAGTGAGCCGCTGAAAGCGCACGCGACCAAGGCGTCTCCGATCGTTCAGCGGCACCTCGAACATGCCCAGAAGCTAGCTGGGCAATAACGGGAGCGCATTGCGTGAGCGTACGAGCCGAAAGACGCGGCGGGGACTTATCCCTGATGAGGACCATGACGGCGATCGCGTCATCGTTAAGGAATTTGCGCGTCATGTCGACCACGCAGTGGCGCCGTCTTGGCGCCACCCACTAGAACGTCGCCGAGGCCACCGCAAATCAGGCGCTCTCCATTTACATCTGAAACTGCGCGTGTTGAGATCGGGCGACGGATTCGACATCGAAGCGCGCCGGCCTGTCCATCGGTCGCAGCCCGAGCAACACCAGCCAGGCTTGATCACCCGACCCTTAGCTACTCCTCTGTGAGATTATTCCCGGTTCCTGCGGGAACAAGGCGCAAACAGTCTTGTTAGGCGCTTTTCACGCAAGGAGGCGGCAATGTTTTTTACGGACGGCAAACTCCAGTATCCGGTACGGGTCGAGACGCCTAACCCTTTGTTCGCGCGGGCGCTGCAGCAGGCGATCGGCGGCGTCGAAGGCGAGATTCGTGTTGCCATGCAGTATTTCTTCCAAGCCTGCGGAGCGCGCGGCAACACCAAGTTCCGCGACCTCCTGATGAATACCGCAGCGGAGGAGCTTGGACATATCGAGATGCTGGCGACGGCGGTTGCCCTAAACCTCGAGGGTGCACCCTTGAGCATTCACGAGGAAGTTGCGAGCGATCCGGTCGGCGGTGCTGTCCTCGGCGGCATCAACCTCAAGAATCTGCTGTCCTCCGGCCTAGCAGCAATGCCGGTCGATTCGGACGGCGTGCCCTTCGACATGTCCCACATCTATGCCAGCGGCAACATCGCCGCCGACATGACCGCCAATGTGACGGCGGAAGCGACCGGTCGCGTGCTGGCCGTTCGGCTCTACGGCATGACCAATGATCCAGGCATGAAGGATATGCTGTCCTTCTTGATTGCAAGGGATACGATGCATCAGAATCAGTGGCTCGCGGCTCTTGAAGAGCTTGGCGGCCATCAGGGAGCCTTCCCGATCCCGAACAGCTTCCCGCAAGACCAGGAACAACAAGAGTTCAGCTATGCTTTCCTGGGCTTCCAGCAGGATGGCAGCGACCCCATTGCAGGCCGATGGTCCCAAGGCGAGTCGATCGACGGCAAAGGCAGCTTTAAAGCCGGTCCGACGATGGCGATGGGACAGAAGCCCACACTCGCTCCGGCCAAGCCGAACAGCGGTGCGCAGTCAGAGCAGATGTGAAACGGAAGCAAAGCGCTGTTCGAGCACGAGGACACCGTCGAAAATCGGTGGCGGGCAGGTTGAACCGCGCGTCGCTGACTGGCTTGGCCTGATCATGGAGGGACGAAATTGCCCCGTGCACAAGGAACACGGCTGATCGGCTGCTTTGCACTCGGGGTGTCGATCGGTGGCTCTTTCGACGTGATTCTCCTGCATCAGATCCTGCAATGGCATCAGCTAGACTCTTCAAGAATGCGAGAAACAACATCTTTACCCGGCGGTTGAGGAGGACGGGCGCGGAGCCCCGTGCGTCAAGAGAGCCGCCAACCGCCGAAAAGGTGACCGACGAAATGACGATCATCGGACCTGATGCGGTACCGCTGACGATCAGCGATCGATTGAATGCGGCACGTTTCAATAGGGTTCTCGGCTGGACGCCGCGGTTCAAGCCGCATCGCCGATGGCAGTCCCTACTGCTGCACGCTCTGCTGCGCGGCTCGCAACTCCTTTCGAAGGAAGGAGCAGCTTGCACGAAAGTTGACGTGTCGCCGCGCGTCGTATTTTGGGAGGGCCATCAGGTGGAACTACGCATCATAAAGCCCACCGGTCCATGCAACGGCATTTACCTCGATTTTCACGGTGGTGCATGGGTGATGGGCAATGCCCGATTCAACGATCGGATAAACAGTGCGATCGCCAGGGAATGCCAGATGGTCGTCGCCAGCGTTGAATACCGTTTGGCGCGCGATGACCGGATCCTTCCATCCATAGAAGATGCGCTTGCGGCGACGGGGTGGACACTGGAAAACATGCGGAGCGAGTTCGGAGTCGATCGAGCGGTCCTTGGAGGCGAATCCTCGGGAGCGCATCTTGCGGCTTGTGCGCTTACGTCGCTTTCCCTTCGGCAGTTCGATCTGTCCGCTGTCGCGGGCGCGCTTTTCTTTTATGGCACTTACGACATGGCAGGCACTCCGAGCCTGAGGAAATCTTCAGCGGAGGCGCTCATCATGCATGGCCCTTCCGCTCTAGAAAATCTCATGCGGCTAACCTCGGGGATGGACGAGGCGCAGCGCCGCTCTCCGTGGCTGTCGCCGCTTTTCTGTGATCTTACCGGCTTGCCGCCGGCTCTGTTCGTCGTCGGCGAACTTGATCCGGTCCTCGACGATAGTCTGTTGATGTATGACAAGTGGCAGAAGGCGAACCATAACGCCACGCTGTTGATCGTGCCGGAGGGACCGCACGGGATGAACCGCCTTCCGACGCGCATGGCCAGCAGGATCAACGATTTTGCTCGGCAGTGGATCAAGAAAGCCATCGAACTGGCCCGAGCTGGAGATGACGTTCCGCGGTGATCCGGCTCCCAGTGGTCACAGGTTGTCGCGTGGTGATGAACAGGCGCCGCGAGCCCTTAGCGCTTTCCCTCACTCGCCTCCGGATGGGTGCCGTCGGAAACTGAGCCGGGATGGGGATCGGCCACGGCCTTGTCCTCGCTCGGCTCCGGCTCTTTACGCGCGCCCTTTGCCGGAACGCTTCGCTCGGCTTCGCTCGGTTTGTGTATCTTATTTTCTACAAAGGCCTCCCCATTTCGATGCAGTCGGTTCAAACAATGCTTCCCCGACCAAAACGTTCCATGAACTCCAAGTCTGGCGCGTGTTCGTTGAGGTATCTCCGGCACCGCCATGCAGGGCGGCGGCGTTTCAAAAATGATCGTGCTCGGCACGAATAGCTGAAGGCAGGACTTTGGAATAAGCTTTGGAGAGTATGTCGAGCAGACCGAGCTTCAGTGGCGCACCAACGCCGATCATGATCAGTAACCTGCATAAGGTTTGTGGGCAGAAATGACTCGCGGGCGGAGGATAGGGGTTCCGGCCTGCCCATGCGGATCCAGCAATAGGCGACCTGGCCAGCGCCCGAAGACGATCCCGGAAGCGCCCGCGCAGCCTCACGATTCGCGCCCGGGAGACCAGCGCAGCCTTGGGACGGCATCACAGCAAGTGAGACGCGTTAAAGATCTGCGCTCTCGCCAGCCCCTCCTTCTCCTTCGAGCTCCTTTTCCGCCTGATGCCAGTGGCGCTCATGCTCTCCGTCGGGTCTTCCGTCGCGCTCCCAGATTTCGTGGGCGCGCCTCCGAATGCGCTCTTCCTTCTCGTCGGTGCTTCTATCCGGCGGTCTCGCGCCACTATGGTTGCGCCTCTCCAGTTCGTGTTCAATCGTTTCCCTGGAACCTTCGGCCGGGTCTTCATTCCGCTTCTTGCGAGCAATCATCGAGTTCCTCCCTGGTAGACCTTTGGTGCACGTGCAAAATGGGCGGGCATCCTTGCTTGTCAGTGCGCCGCCGACGGAAAACGTACATCCGGGCTATCCAAACTCGCCAGCGTATGCCTGAGCGTGCTTCTTCGGCGTAACAAGTTGACGTACAAGACTCCGTCGGGATGCTTAGACGCAGCTACTGCGCCGTGGCCGAAGCACGTGAAGGAAAAGTCGTTTCTCTTGTTCCAGACGAGACGCCCTTCGGACGAGCGTGCTTGAGGGCGTGGGTCGAACTTTGGCCTGAGGCGTGGCCGGATGGCGGCGCCTCTGTTCGCAGCGCCGCCATTGAGCGCGACAATTACTCAGAGATGGCCAGGGCGTCCACCTCGATTCCGAGGCAGTGTATGGTGCTCTCCAGCTCCTTGTGGCCCAGCAAGAGCTGGCGCAGGTTGCCGGGCTTCTGAATGACCATCGCCGGCCGCGAACCCTCCCGGCCCTCGTCTGTCCACGAGATGGACGTTCGACTTCCTGCGAGCGGTCCACCCAGGAGGACAGGCGTGTTGATCTCGACCAGGCCGTGATCGAGGAGAACGCGAAGCCGGCGCCACGGAAGGTCGATTTCCTCGCCCCGGGCGATCAGCGCCATGTCCTCCTGAACCTGCTGAACCGCGTTGCTCGTCATGTCACGTAGTCTTCCGTTGTTGGTTGACGCCCGACGCTCACCCATTCAATCGGAGATTTCAAGCATCGGGACGCAATATCTCCAGAGGAGATATGCGGCGGCCGCCGTGGATGGGGAGGGGAGCACGAG
>NZ_JADYVD010000082.1 GCF_020193575.1 Ensifer sp. IC4062 | reverse complement strand
GCGCGACAGATGGTACCATCGTCTCCTTCAACGCCGCGGCCGTGCGGCAGTTCGGATATGCGGAGGAGGAAGTCATTGGCGAGAACTTGCGCATATTGATGCCGGAGCCCTATCGCCGCGAACACGACGGATACATGCATCGCTATCTGACTACCGGCGAAAAGCGCATCATCGGTATTGACCGGGTCGTCTCCGGTCAGCGGAAAGACGGATCGACGTTTCCGATGAAGCTCGCCGTGGGCGAGATGAGATCGGGCGGTGAGCGGTTTTTCACGGGCTTCATCAGAGACCTGACCGAGCGCGAGGAGTCCGCCGCGAGACTCGAACAGATTCAGGCCGAACTCGCGCGGCTCGCTCGCCTTAACGAGATGGGCGAAATGGCGTCGACACTCGCGCACGAGCTGAACCAGCCGTTATCGGCGATCGCCAACTACTCGCATGGATGCGTGAGGCTGTTGCGCGACATGGACGATACCGTCGCAACCCGAATGCGCGAAGCGCTCGAAGAGGTGGCAGGCCAATCTCTGCGGGCCGGTCAAATCATCAAGCATCTTAGGGAATTCGTCACGAAGGGTGAGACGGAAAAGGCGCCGGAAGATATTCGCAAGCTGGTGGAGGAGGCCGCCGCGCTGGCTCTGGTCGGCTCCCGCGAGCAGGGGGTGCGGACCGTATTCGAATATCTGCCCGGTGCCGAAATGGTGATGGTCGACCGGATTCAGGTCCAACAGGTCCTCATCAATCTGATGCGCAACGCGATCGAGGCGATGCGCCACGTCGAGCGCCGAGAGCTAACGATCCGCACGATGCCGGCTGATCCGGGCGAAGTTGTCGTCGTCGTTGAAGACACGGGCGGAGGTATTCCGGAGGAAATGGCGGGTCAGCTCTTCAAGCCATTCGTCACGACAAAGGCCAGCGGAATGGGCATCGGGCTGTCCATTTCGAAGCGCATCGTCGAGGCGCATGGTGGTGAGATGACTGTCTCGAAAAATGCGGCTGGTGGGGCTACTTTCCGCTTCAAGCTGCCCGCGTATGTTGAAGAACGGATCAATGTAGATGACTGATTACACCGTGCATATTGTTGATGACGAAGAGGCGGTCAGGAAGTCGCTTGCCTTCATGCTGACGATGAACGGCTTCGCGATCAAAATGCATCAATCGGCCGAGGCCTTCCTCGTCTTTGCACCGGACGTTAGAAACGGGATTCTCGTGACGGACCTGAGAATGCCGGACATGTCAGGCGTAGACCTCCTGCGCAATCTCGGCGACCGAAAAATCAAGATTCCTTCGATCGTGATAACCGGACACGGTGACGTGCCTATGGCAGTAGAGGCAATGAAGGCGGGGGCGGTGGATTTCATCGAAAAGCCTTTCGAAGATTCCGTGATCATCGAGGCCATCGAGAGAGCCTCGGCGCATCTGGTAGTTCCGGATGCCGATGCGGACGAGGTCAATGACATTCAGGCGAGGCTCGAGACGCTGAGTGAGAGAGAACGCCAGGTCCTCTCGGCCGTCGTAGCGGGCCTTCCCAACAAGTCGATTGCCTATGATCTGGACATCAGCCCGCGCACCGTCGAGGTGCACCGCGCCAATGTGATGGCCAAGATGAAGGCGAAGAGCCTCCCCCATCTCGTGCGAATGGCTCTCGCCGCAGGTTTTGGTCCTGCCTGATCTGCCGAGTTGATCTCGCGCAATGCGTCGCATCGCCGCAAGCGCTGTAGTGCCGGTTCATGGCTGCCACAAACGCGCTAAATGAGCGAGATTTCGAATTGTCAGGCGGAAGAAGCATTATCGTCGTTGCAGCGGACCAGGGGCTCCGACGATCTGTGGCGTTCGCGCTCGAGGTCGAAGGATATTCGACCGAGTCCTACGACACCGTGCAAAATGCCGCAGATTCTTCCAAGGGGGCGCTCTGCACGATTGTCGACGATGAGGTACTAAGATCAGAGCCGCAGGCCGCCACTCAATTCCTCAAGAGGCTCGGAGCCCAGGGCATCCTGCTAGTCAATGGCCTGTCGGCCCTTCAGCCAAATGTCGGCAACGCGATATTGACGAAGCCTTTCACTGGTGCCGACCTGCTCGGCGTGATCAACAGCCTGATCGAAGCGGCTAAGTAATTTCCCTTAGTGATCTAACCGAATTTCTCCCGGCCCTGGGAATTGCCAATCTATCCCCACACGGAACAGGGGATAAAGAGATGTACGCCGCTGCACAACCCAAGGAACAGGCCGAAGACGTTGCACCGACCCAGATCGCTGGGCCGCATCTTGTCGCCACCTACAGGGCCGGTCGTGAGATCTATGCTGAAGGCGATTTGATCGAGAAGTGCTACCAGGTTTCTACTGGAGCGGTGCGTGTCTACCGCCTGCTCTCGGACGGACGGCGACAGGTCGTGGCCTTTCATTTCCCGGGGGAGATGTTCGGCTTCGAAGCAGGTCTCAGCCATTGCTTTTTCGCCGAGGCGATCACAGAAACGACACTGGCTGTCTTCGGCCGCAGACAGATGCAAGAGCGTTCGCGGGACCTTCTCGCGCTCGCCTTGACCGGCATGGCGCGGGCTCAGCAGCATCTGCTGGTGATCGGCAGGCAATGTGCGGTGGAGCGGATTGCCGCATTCCTTGTCGACCTTTGCGAGCGTCAAGGCGGCGGCAGACAGTTGCGGTTGCCAATGTCGCGGCAAGACATTGCCGACTATCTCGGCCTTACCATCGAAACCGTATCGCGCGTCGTGACAAAGCTGAAGGAGCGCAGCGTGATCGTCCTGCAGGATGCACGGACAATCGACATCATGAAGCCAGACGCTCTGCATTCGCTTTGCAACTGAGCCTGACTGAGAGTCTGAATAGTAGACCCTCCCCTGGCGCTCTGGAGGTGCCGGCCATCCGCGACTAGCGGGAGGAGCAAGAGCCATGTTTGTCAGGGAAATGCGCCGCGAGGAGTGCCAAGCGGTAGTCGCGGCAGGGGATCTGGCGCGATTGGCCTGCTGCAAGGACGGCCAGCCGTACAGAGTGCCGATCACCTATGCGCACTCCGGCAACTGCCTCTACTGCTTTTCCATGCCGGGCCAGAAAATCGACTGGATGCGCAGCAACTCCAACATTTCCCTCCAGATCGACGAGTTTGTTAGCAATCGCCAGTGGAAGAGCGTGGTCGTTACGGGCCGTTACCGCGAACTACCAGCGGCGGCGCAGGGCCGCCGCAGCGAGTGCATTCACGCCTGGTCCCTCCTCGAAAAGAAAGCCAACTGGTGGGAACCAGGGAGACTTAGACCAGTACCGCAGACGATTTCAGCGACGTCTCCACACATTTTCTTTTGCGTGGACATAGAGGAAATGACCGGCCGTCCAGCCGGAGAGGGCGAGCGTTAGCCGCACCAATCAGCACTATTGTACGCGACGTACTCCGCGCCTAGATTGCATCCTTTTAAATTCCTAAGCTTCCTGCCACGAACCGCAGCACGGCTGGCTGACTGATCCAGCGGTCAGGAGCCTGCGGACGTGTTTTCGATGTCGTGGTCACTCACCGCTGCGCATGGGGACGAGCGTCATTGCTATCATGTCTCGGCCTTCGCTGCAGGCTCCCTTGGGCGACCTTCGAGGCATGCCTGGCGAGCACTCCAACTGTCTTGATCTGAATCAAGGTACCGAAGACCCAGCTCTGGCAATTCTCAGAAGACTTCGGCGGCTTGCGTCCAGGCGTGCGCCGGTCAGCGATGAGAAAAGAGTTGGGGGTCCACATGAAACACACAGTCGAGAAGGTCGAGGGCATGCGGCCCTATTCGCCGCTCGAGCTTGCAGGCCGGGCCATCTACATCCGCGAAGGCTGTTACGTCTGTCACAGCCAGATGATCCGCCCGTTCCGCGACGAAGTCGAACGCTACGGCCACTATTCGCTGGCGGCGGAGTCGATGTACGATCATCCCCCAATGGGGGTCGAAACGCACGGGGCCGGACCTCGCCCGCGTCGGCGACCGCTACTCCAACGAATGGCACGTCCAGCACATGATCGAGCCGCGCTCGGTCGTGCCGGAATCGGTGATGCCGAGCTATGCCTTCCTCAGGGAAACGCCGCTAGAGGTGAAGAATGTTGCCATGAACCTCAAGGCGAACAGGGCGGTCGGCGTTCCCTACACGGACGAGATGATCGACAAGGCGGCTGCCGACCTCAAGGCCCAGGCCGATCCGAATGCCGACAGTTCCGGCGTCGAGGCACGCTATCCCAAGGCCAAGCTCGGCGACTTCGACGGCGATCCGCAAAGACTGACGGAGGAGGACGCGCTCGTCGCCTATCTGCAGATGTTGGGCACGCTCGTCGACTTCTCCACCTATGACGACACCACGGGCTACCGCTGAGGGGAACGCAGATGGAAACCTACACGGCCATGCGCCATTTCGCCGATAGCTGGGGACTGCTCGCCATGACGTTGTTCTTCCTCGGCGTCGTCCTTTTCATCTTCCGGCCCGGCGCCAAGAAGGCTGCCGCTCAGGCCTCTGCCATCCCGCTGAAGGAGGACTGATCCATGGCGGACAAGCATAAGCACGTCGACGAGGTCAGCGGCGTAGAAACCACCGGGCACGAATGGGACGGCATCCGCGAGCTCAACAATCCGATGCCGCGCTGGTGGGTCTATAGCTTCTATGCGACGATCATCTGGGCGATCGGATATGCGGTCGCCTATCCCTCATGGCCGATGCTGACGGAGGCGACCAAGGGCGTGCTCGGCTATTCGAGCCGGGCGGAGGTCAGTGCGGAACTGGCCAATGCGAAGGCCGCGCAGGCCGGCAACCTTGAACGCATCGCCGCGAGCACGGTCGAGGACATCATGGCGGATCCGGAACTGAGGCAGTTCGCCATTGCGGCCGGCGCGTCCGTCTTCAAAGTGAACTGTGCGCAATGCCACGGCTCAGGCGCGGCCGGTGGCAAGGGCTTCCCGAACCTGAATGACGACGAGTGGCTTTGGGGCGGCAAGCCCGAGGAGATCTACCAGACGATCGCGCATGGCGTCCGTCACCAAGGTGACGGGGAGACGCGGGTGTCGGAAATGCCTGCCTTTGCCGACATGCTGGCGCCCGAGGAGCTCCGCGCGACCGCTGCCTATGTCGTAAGCCTCACCGGAACACCCTCCAACCCGGCGCTGGTGGAACCTGGCAAGCAGCTCTTCGCCGACAATTGCGCCTCTTGCCATGGTGCGGACGCGAAGGGCAGCCGCGAATTCGGCGCGCCCAATCTTGCCGACGCGATCTGGCTCAAGGGTGAGGGCGAGCAGGCGATCGTCGACCAGATGCGGTCGCCGAAGCATGGCGTCATGCCGGCCTGGCTGCAGCGCATCGGTGATCCGGTGGTAAAAGAGCTTGCGGTCTTCGTCCATTCGCTCGGCGGCGGCGAGTAGCGAGTACGCGCACGGTGGCGGCTCAAACGCGATGTGGCCGCCACTTCAGCAACGCGAGCTGCGCCGCGCACCGGCTCCGATCCAATCCCAAATCCGTCTCAAGCGCCGGCCGGCGAGTAAGACATCCCGGCCACGGCGGAATAATCCCGGCGACGCCCGCTGCGCATGGGCAGCACTCCGACGCAAACTTGACGCAGATCAAGGCGCAGAGCCGGCACGTGGCGCAAAAGCTGGTCTGACGATCTAAAGCGCGTCGCGCCCAATCGAATGTATGCGACGCACGTTAGATCCGTGTTTTTGCGCATGTCGTTGTCCCAAAACCGCTGCACACTTTTGGGCGACATGCATTGGTAGGGACTATCCAAATGCTTCACCAGCCCGCCTCCAAAGCTGGCTCCGTCGAGCGGCTCGAAGCCGAGCCGGTTAATGCCGCGCGGCACCGCAGGCCGCTTTACGAGAAACGCCGGAAGATTTTCCCAAAGCGGGCCGAGGGCCGTTTTCGCCGGTTCAAGTGGCTGGTCATGCTGGTGACGCTCGGCATCTACTATTTGACGCCCTGGATCCGCTGGGATCGCGGCGCGCATGCGCCGGACCAGGCGGTCCTCATCGATCTGGGGGCGCGGCGGTTTTACTTCTTCTTCATCGAGATATGGCCACAGGAATTCTTCTTCGTCGCCGGCCTTCTGGTCATGGCGGGCTTCGGCCTGTTCCTGGTGACCTCGGCCGTCGGCCGCGCCTGGTGCGGCTATGCCTGTCCGCAAACCGTCTGGGTCGATCTATTCCTAGTGATCGAGCGCTTCATCGAGGGCGACCGCAATGCCCGCATGCGTCTCGACGCCGGACGCTGGACGCTCGACAAGATACGCAAGCGCGTCGCCAAGCATGCGATCTGGCTGATGATCGGCGCTGCTACGGGCGGTGCCTGGATATTTTACTTCGCCGACGCTCCCACGCTCCTGAAGAGCTTCGTCGCTCTTCAAGCTCCGCCGGTGGCCTACATGACCGTGGCGATCCTCACCGCCACCACCTATGTTTTCGGCGGGCTCATGCGTGAGCAGGTCTGCACCTATATGTGTCCCTGGCCGCGCATCCAGGCAGCGATGCTGGATGAGAACTCCCTCGTCGTAACCTATAACGACTGGCGCGGAGAAACGCGCTCGCGTCATGCCAAGAAGGCGGCCGCAGCCGGCGAGGTGGTCGGCGATTGTGTCGACTGCAATGCCTGCGTCGCTGTCTGTCCCATGGGGATCGACATCCGTGACGGCCAGCAGCTCGAATGCATCACCTGCGCGCTCTGCATCGATGCCTGTGACGGCGTCATGGACAAGCTCGGCCGCGAACGCGGTTTGATCTCCTATGCGACGCTCAGCGACTATGCCGCCAACATGGCTCTTGCCACTGACGGCGGTGCGACTGCGATCGACCCCCGGCGCGTGCGCGGCGCCAACGGCGCCTTCGTTGACAGCATCAGGCACTTCGATTGGCGGATCATCTTCCGCCCGCGTGTCCTTGTCTATTTCGGCGTCTGGGTGCTCGTTGGCCTCGGCATGCTCTACGCGCTCGTCTCACGCGACAGGCTTGAACTGAACGTGCTGCATGACCGCAACCCGCAATATGTCGTCGAGTCCGACGGGTCCGTCCGCAACGGCTACATGATCAAGCTGCTCAACATGATCCCCGAGCAGCGGCGCATCACGCTCACCCTCGAAGGGATTCCGTCAGCGCAGATGCGGATTGCGGGCCAGGCGCAGGGCGACGGCCGCAGCTTTTCAGTTGGCGTCGATCCGGACAAGGTCACGTCCCTCAAGGTGTTCGTCACCGTGCCGAAAGCAAAGCTTCCAGAGGCCGAGGAAGGCTTCTCTTTCAGAGCCGAAGACCCTTCCAGCCACGAGCGGGATGTCTACCGCGCGAATTTCAATCAACCGAAAACAGCAAGGTGAGCCGCTATGATCAGCCAACGCAGTGAACCGCGTCGTTTTACCGGATGGCATATGGTGGCGGTGATGGCGCTGTTCTTCGGCACCATCATCTCCGTAAACTGCGTCATGGCCTGGAATGCCAGCCGAAGCTGGAGCGGCCTCGTCGTCGAGAACGCCTACGTCGCCAGCCAGCAGTTTAATGGCAAGCTGGCCGAGACACGCGCCCTTGCGGCAAGGGGCATTAAGGGCGAACTCACGGCCGAGAACGGCCTCCGTTACGTGTTGACCCGCAAAGGCGAGCCGGAGCGGGCGGTCGATCGAGTTGTCGCAGTGCTCAAACGGCCCGTCGAGGCGCATGAGGATGTTCGCGTCGAGCTCGTTCGCGATGGTGAGGGTGTGTTCGTTTCGACGCAGGCGCTCAAACCGGGGCAGTGGATCGCGGACGTGACGTCCAAGGCCGGCGGAGCGCTTGTCTACCGTCAGGCCATTCGTTTTATCGCACCGGGAGAGGGCCAATGAGCTGCTGTGCCACGGCGGTCGGCACGACCGTTATTGCAGACACGGCGGAACGGGGGCTGCCCTCTTCCGAGGAGCTGTGGCTCGCAAGCCGGGCGCTTGGGAACGGGTTGCGCCAGACGGATCTCAGCGTGCCGGGCGTTCACTGCGGCGCATGCATCACAACGCTCGAGACGGCGTTGCGGGCGAGACCCGAAGTCGAACGGGCGCGGGTCAATCTCTCCTCGCGGCGCGTTTCAATCGTCTGGAAGGAGGAAGTTGAGGGCAAGCGCAGCGATCCTCGAGAACTCGTGCGCGCCATTGGCGAGCGCGGCTACGAGGCGCATCTCTTTACGCCTGGCGAGGACGAAGGCGATGCCCTCCTTACGCGGTTGATCCGTGCGGTCGCCGTTTCGGGCTTTGCAGCGGCCAATATCATGCTGCTTTCCGTGTCCGTCTGGTCGGGCGCGGACGCGGCAACACGCGACCTCTTTCATTGGATTTCGGCTATGATCGCAGGGCCGACGCTGATCTATGCGGGCCGCTTCTTCTATCAGTCGGCCTGGAATGCGCTGCGCCACGGGCGGACCAACATGGATGTGCCAATCGCGCTTGCCGTCACACTCTCCTATGGCATGTCGCTCTACGAGACGATCGACCATGGAGAGCATGCCTGGTTCGACGCGTCCGTCACCCTTCTGTTCTTCCTGCTTATTGGTCGGACGCTCGACCACATGATGCGCGGCCGCGCCCGTTCCGCGATCAGCAGCCTCGCGCGGCTGTCGCCCCGTGGCGCGACGGTCCTTAATCCCGACGGTTCGCGGGAATATCGCGCCACAAGCGAGATCGAGCCTGGCGAGCGTCTGATGATCGCTGCCGGCGAGCGAATACCGGTCGACGCACTCGTGGTTTCGGGCACCAGTGATCTGGACCGCTCGGTCGTTAACGGGGAGAGCGCGCCGATCTCGATCCGCGCCGGCGATGCCATCGAGGGCGGCACGCTCAACCTCACCGGCCCGCTTGTGCTCGAGGCGACGGCGAGCGCGCGCAATTCCTTCCTGGCCGAAATTATCGGACTGATGGAGGCGGCTGAAGGTGGGCGAGCCCGCTATCGCCGAATTGCCGACCGTGCCGCACGGTATTATTCGCCGGCCGTCCATTTGCTTGCCCTTCTGACCTTCGTCGGCTGGATGCTGGTGGAAGGCGACGTCCGCCATGCGATGCTGATCGCCGTGGCGGTACTCATCATCACCTGCCCCTGCGCGCTCGGCCTGGCCGTACCGGTGGTCCAAGTCGTTGCCGCCGGACGGCTCTTTCAGGGCGGCGTCATGGTCAAGGACGGCTCTGCCATGGAGCGGCTCGCCGAAATCGATACGGTACTGCTCGACAAGACCGGAACGCTGACGGTCGGCAGGCCGCAACTCATGAATGCGGCGGAAATTGCGCCCGATGCGTTCGCCATGGCGGCTGCGCTTGCCGTGCACTCAAGGCACCCGATGGCAAAGGCCATCCAGGATGCGGCTGGGGCAGTCCCACCGCTTACGGGCGACATCAGGGAAATCCCCGGGGCTGGCATCGAGGCGAAAACCGAGAATGGCGTCTATCGGCTCGGGAGCCGCGATTTTGCGGTGGCAGAGCTGGGCTCTGAAAGCGCGCAATCGGAGGCAATCCTGTCGCTTGATTATCAGGAGCTTGCCTGCCTCCGTTTCGAAGACCGGCTGCGACCGGCGGCTCATGAATCGATTAAGACCCTTGGCCGCTTGGGTCTTTCAACCGGAATTCTCTCCGGCGACCGCGAGCTGGTGGTGGCGGCACTTGCCCGTAAGCTAGAGATCGCGAATTGGCGTGCCGAGCTCTCTCCAAGCGAGAAGGTCGCGGCCCTCGCTGCTGCAGCGGGCGGCCACCGGGTTTTGATGGTTGGCGATGGCATCAATGACGCGCCGGCTCTGCGTGCGGCACATGTTTCCATGGCACCGGCCTCTGCCGCCGATGTCGGTCGTCAGGCGGCCGACTTCGTCTTCATCCATCAACCACTATCGGCCGTTCCCTTCGCTATTGAAACGGCGAGGCGCGCTGGCCGCCTGATCCGGCAGAACTTCGCGCTGGCGATTGGGTATAACATCATCGCGGTGCCGATCGCCATGCTTGGCTACGCGACCCCGCTCGTCGCCGCGGTCGCGATGTCCACCTCGTCGCTCGTGGTGGTCGTCAACGCCCTGAGACTGAAGGGCACCGCTTCCACTGTCCTGGACGAAGCCGCTATGCTTCCTCCGTCCCCGCATTCGAGTGGGGCCACCGCATGAACACGCTTATCTACCTCATTCCAATAGCGCTCATTCTCGGAGGGCTCGGGCTGGCCGCTTTTCTGTGGGCGCTCACGAACGGGCAATACGAGGATCTCGACGGTGCATCCTGGCGGGTCCTCGATGATGGCGATGACAGGCCGTGAAAGCAGCGCTGCTCTACAGTTGTTTGACCGAGGTCAAGTAGCCGCACCCTTTAGACTGCTACTTTGATATGATCTTTATTGGGGCATGTGCAATGAAGACCTTGCAATTGACTTCGAGCGACAGGGCCATCCTCGTCCGTTCCCGCTTTTTCGCGCGGCTGCCGCACTCCACCGTCGACGCTATTCTCGAGGGTGCAACGCTTTCCAGTCACGAAGAGCATGATGTTCTGTTCCGCCAAGGCGACAGCATCGACGATGTTTTCTTCGTGCTTTCGGGGCTTGTCCGTCTCTATCGGCTGGGAAAGGAAGGGCGCGAAGCCGATGTCGCCGTGTTTCCGAAGGGGGCAATGTTTCTCGGTCATCGCGTCACCGCCAGCGCAGAAGCTGCCGAAGCATCGATCATCTTGCGGCTCGACAGCCGTAAGCTTCGTCAGCTCGCCGCGGCAGACCCCGAGGTGGCGCAAGCTATCA
>NZ_JADYVD010000081.1 GCF_020193575.1 Ensifer sp. IC4062 | reverse complement strand
ATATTCCCATGCCCGCCCACCCGGTGACGATCACGACGGAAGACCTGAAGACGTGCTCAACCTGCTGAACCCTTAATAGTGCGTGGGAAAGCGAGATGACAGCTCATATGAACTTCGCAGCATCCACCAAGATCCTTGTCCTTTCCGACGACGCGGCAGCGGCGAGTTTCATGCTCGACACCTTCGGATCGCTTTCGCGCTACGACGTGCGCCACATGGCACTGAAGGCGCTCGGCGAGAAGGGGCGGCACGACCCCACGGAGTTCGGTCTGATCGTGCTTGACGTCGACAACGGCGAGATGCTCGACCAGCCGGAAGTCTTTGCCTTCCGCACCAGCCATCGCAGCATTCCGCTCGTCGTCGTTTCCGAAGACCTGCCGGACGATAGGCTCCGGCTGCTCTTCCGCTTGAACGGTAACGACTGGCTGAAAAAGCCGCTTGAACGCCGGGCGCTGATCGACATGATCTCGACGCACGCGCCGACGGCGGGGGCGAGCGACAGCCGCGTCCACGCGGTGGTATCGGCTGTCGGCGGGGCGGGGGCCAGCGTGATCGCTTCCTCGCTCGCCCATGTGCTCGCCCAGCCAACCAAGAATTCCACGCCACGGGTCGATCTCTTCGACCTCGACTTCTCCTCCGGCGCGCTCGGCTACTACCTCAACCTCGTCAACGACTACGACCTGAAGCCGGTCATCGCCAATCCGTCGCGCGTTGATCTCGAATTCATCGATCTTGTGCGCAAGCGTCACTCGGGCGGCTTTTCCCTGCTGTCGTTCAAGCAGCCCTCCGTCCTATTCTCACCGAAGGGGGCAGAACTGGTGCTGCGCATGCTGGATGTCGTGGTGTTCGAGAGCGATCAGACGGTGATCGACATGCCGCACTACAACACGCCCTGGAGGGATGAGGTGCTGACATCCGTCAACAGCGTCACCATTGTCACCGAAATGACGATTCCCGCGCTGCATCAGGCCAAGGAGCTGTTCCTCAACCTCGTGCGGCTGCGCGGCAGCCCGGACTCGATCTTCATCGTCATCAACAAATATCGCAGCCGGCTGTTCAGTCTCAGCGTGCGCCGGCAGCAGGCCGACAAGATTTTCAAGGATACTCAGGCGCACACCATCGCCTATGACTGGGATACACTGCGCGAGGCGCTCGACCGCGGCGTGTTGCCGGTCGAGGTGAATTCCCGCTCGCACTTCTGCAAGGCCGTCGGCAAGCTCGGAGCACTCGTGCGATGAAGGCATGCGCAAACGACGGCGAGGGGTTCAGGCGGCACGTTTGGTCCGGGCCAGCGCGGGCCATGCTGGTGGCGGCCGCTTTCGGGCTCGCCTTCCTTGTCGGTGGGGCGGCGGCGAGCGAGCGTGTGCCGCGCGACCTCGGGCCGGTGACCGGCGTCGTGGTGGCCGCCGCGCACAGCCAGCCGCCCGGAACGATCGTCATCATGAGCGACAAGCGGATACTCGATCTCGTCCTCTCCGGCAACCGCGCCATCCGCTACCGGATCGGCGTCGGCCGCGACGGCTTCCGCTGGAGCGGCGTCGTCAAGGTCGGCCGCAAGGCGGAATGGCCCGATTGGCGTCCGCCCGCCGAGATGAAGGTACGGGCACCGGAGCTTCCCGAGCTTGTTCCGGCCGGTCCCTTCAATCCGATGGGCGCGCGCGGGATCTACCTCCACCGGCGAGGTGCCGACACGCTCTATCGCATCCACGGGACGAACGAGCAGTCGACGGTCGGCGACTTTGCGTCCTCCGGCTGTTTCCGGATGAGCAATGCCGACGTCATCGATCTCTATAACCGGGTGAAAATAGGAACGACCGTCGTCGTTAAGTAAGTGTAAGGAGTAAGCTGATGGCGAACGGGTTCATAGGACGCTTTTACAAGCAGCCACCGCAGGACAGCGCGGAACGCCGGCGCGTCGTAGACTTTGCCCCCAACGGTCTGGCTACGGCTGGTGCCGTTGCCGCGACGGCCGCACCCGCTGCATCGGCGGCTGTCCCCGCGAACGAGGAGGTCCCGCTTGGCCTCGACATGGTGTCCGAGCGGGTCAACCTGCACCGCCATCTTCTCGACCACATCAATCTCGGCATTCTTGACACGCTCGACAACGAGGAGATCGCCGCCGAGATCCGGCCGCTGGTCAAGGAGTATATTCGCCGCAACAACTCTCCGCTGAATGCAAAGGAAATCAACGATCTCGTCCGCGATATCACCGACGAGATGCTCGGTCTCGGGCCGATCGAGCCGCTACTTGCGGATGAAACCGTCGCCGATATCCTCATCAACGGCCACAAGAGCGTCTATGTGGAGCGGCGCGGGCAGCTCGAAAGCACGGCGGTTCGCTTCAAGGACGAGGACCACCTCTTGAGGGTCATCAACAAGATCGTCTCAGCCGTCGGCCGCCGTGTCGACGAGGCGACGCCGATGGTCGACGCCCGCCTCAAGGACGGCTCGCGCGTCAACGTCGCGATGAGGCCGATCTCGGTCGACGGGCCGCTCGTCTCCATACGCAAGTTCACCCGCAAGCCGCTGACGCTGGAGCGCCTGGTCGAATACGGCGCCATGGCCGATGAGATGCGCATCCTCCTGAGCGCGGCAGTCAAGGGCAAGGTGTCTATGATCATTTCGGGCGGCACCGGCTCGGGCAAGACGACGCTACTCAATGCGCTGTCCTCGCAGATCTCGCCGAAGGAGCGGTTGATCACCATCGAAGACGCGGCCGAGCTGCAGCTCCAGCAGCCGCATGTCGGGCGGATGGAAACCAGGCCGCCGACGCTCGATGGCCGCAACGAGATCCGCCAGCGCGAACTCCTGAAGAACGCGCTCCGCATGCGGCCCGATCGCATCATCGTCGGCGAAGTGCGCGGCGAAGAAGCCTTCGACATGCTGCAGGCGATGAATACCGGTCACGAAGGCTCGATGACGACCATCCACGCCAACACGCCGCGCGATGCGGTTGGCCGCCTCGAGCAGATGGTCGGCATGGCCGGCATGCCGATGTCGCAGCTCAGCGTTCGCGGGCAGATCGCCTCGGCGATCACGCTCATCGTCCAGGTGCAACGCCTGAGCGACGGCAGCCGCAAGGTCGTCTCGGTCTCCGAGATCACCGGCATGGAGGGCGAGGTCGTGCAGATGCAGGAGATCATGCGCTTCAGGAAGACGGGCACGGACGAAAACGGACGCATCCACGGCGAATTCCGCGCGACGGGCCTCAGACCGCGTTTCGCCGAGGAATTCGCCGAAATCGGGATCACCGTTCCGCCGGCAATTTTCGAGCCCGGCAAACCCTTGCATACGGGGCCTGGAAAGCCATGACACTGATCCTGCTCTACGCGGCCGTATTCGTCGCGGTCCTCATTGCTGCCGAAGCACTGCTGCGCGGCTACTTTCGGACTTCCGAGCGCCACCGGGCGGTGAACGACAGGCTGAGCCTGCTGGCGCAAAGCGAGAACCACCGCGAGACCTACCGCGAAATGCTGAAGCAGCGCGGCGTGAACGCGGAATGGCGATCGATACCGCTGATGCAGCGGTTGAGGCAGTTCTATGTGCAGTCCGGCATCAAGTTCGATGCGAATCGCTTTGCGGTCTATGGGATCGCCGGCGCCGTCTGCGTCTGGCTTGTCGTTCAGTTTTTCGTGCCGAGCAACCTGATCCGCATTCCGGTCCTCCTCGCCGCCTGCCTTCTCATTCCTGCGCTCGTCGTCTGGCGGGCCCGTGCCAAGCGCATGCGCAAATTCGGCGAGAAGCTCCCCGAGGCGCTCGACGTCGCCAACCGGAGCCTCTTAGCCGGGCACCCGCTGCCCGCGGCGATTTCGCTCGTCGGGCGCGAAATGCCCGATCCGATCGGCAGCGAGTTCGGCCTTCTATCGGACGAACTGACCTATGGCGTGACGCTCGACGATGCGCTGATGAACCTCCGCGATCGCGTGGGCGTGGAAGACCTTAATCTCCTGGCGATTGCGCTGACCGTCCAGGCCGGCACGGGCGGCAACCTCGTGGAGATCCTGCAGAATCTGTCGAAGACATTGCGCGATCGCTTCATGTTGAAGGCGAAGGTTAAGTCGATCTCTGCGGAAGGGCGCATCACGGCCATCTTCATGTCGATCTATCCGTTCCTGCTCTACGGCATGATCAAGGCGCTCGCGCCGGACTATTTCGACCCGGTCTGGGACAGCGGCTACGGCTCGATCATCGTCACCACCCTGCTGGTCGTGATGGCGATCGGCAACGTCGTTCTCTACAAGATGGTTCACTTCGAGTACTGAGGCCGCCATGTGGAATGAGTACGGAATCTACTTCATCGTCTTCTTCTCCGTCCTGATCCTTTCGGCCGCCGCCTCCGAGATCGTCTTCCGCCGGCGCGAGGTGGGGGTCCGGCTGTCGGAGACAAGGACCAAGGCGGGCGGCGACGAGTTCCACGTGGGCGACGGCGCGATCGCCGATTTGGGCGAGGCGGAGAACCGCCTCATCCGCCGCTATTTCGAAATCACCCTGCGTGACACCAACGCCAACTCCACGCAAAATCGGCTGATCCGTGCCGGCTATTTCAGTGCCAGGGCCGTGACGACGTTCCAGACGATCCGCGCGATCCTATGCATGGCCGTCCTGGTCCTGACCGCCTGGGCCTTCAACCGCTTCTTTCCCGAATTGTCGCGGCTTGCGACCCTGGTCGTTGCCATGTTCGCGGCCGGCGTCACCTTCGTCCTGGTGAACATTTATATCGACCGGCGCGGCGATGCCAAGGAGCGCGAGTACCGCCGCCTATTTCCCGATTTCATGGACATGCTGGTCGTCTGCCTCGATGCGGGGATGAGCGTCGAGGCAGCGGCGAACCGCGTCGCGCGGGAATTCGTCAGCAAGCGGCAGGACTTCGGTCTGCATCTCTCGATCATGATGCTTGAGGTGCGCGGCGGCCGGCGGTTGCGCGAGGGGCTCGCCAACCTGGCAGCACGGCTGAGGATCGATGAGGCGCGCGCGCTCGCGGTCCTCTTCCGGCAATCGGAAGAACTCGGAACCAGCGTGACGCAGACGCTGAGAGTCTACAGCAAGGAGATGCGTGATCTGCGCATCGTGCGGGCGGAGGAGAAGGCCAATGCGCTGCCGATCAAGATGCTGCTGCCGCTCGGCGCCTTCCTGTTTCCGGTAAGCATTGTCATCGTGCTCGTGCCGATCGTTATCCGCGTCGGGAGCCTTCTCCGCGGCCTGACGCCCGGCTAACAACAGCGAGGTCCGCAATGCATTCCCTCGATCAGGTTCGTGAAGATTTCAACCCGACGCTCGACCGCCGGATGCCGCCGGCGCCGATGAGCGTAGAAGAAACAGGACTGGAGCTGTCCTTTCTCCTGAGACTGGCGGCAAAATGCGCGACCGAGCAGGACACCGTCACGCTATCGCATCTGGCGGAGCGGATGAAGCTGCCGAAGTCGGTAATCAATCTGTTGATCAAGGAGCTCGTCAAGCTCGCATTTCTCGAGGCGCGGGGGCTTGCCGGAGAGGATGTCCGATCCGACATCCGCTACGCGCTTTCGACGAAGGGTATGGAATACGCGCATACGGCTATCCGGCAATCCTCCTATATAGGACCGGCGCCGGTCTCGCTCGACGCCTTTTGTCGCCAGCTCGAACTGCAGACGATCCATCACGAGCAGGTCACGTACGATCGGCTGGTCGAGAGCCTCAAGGGCCTCGTGCTGTCGCCGGCACTGGTCGAAAAGCTCGGACCGGCCATGAACTCGGGGCAATCGATCCTGCTTTACGGGCCGCCCGGCAACGGCAAGACCAGCATCGCCGAACGGACGTCGCGGCTCTTTCAGCAGACCATCTGGGTTCCCTATGCTGTCGAGGTGGGCGGCTATGTCATCAGTTTCTATGATGAAGCCGTCCATCAGCGGGCGACGGCCACGCCCTATCCGAAATCCGACCAGCGATGGGTCGAGTGCCGGCGGCCGGTGATTAAGACCGGCGGCGAACTGACGCTCGATCTCCTCGATCTCGCCTTCAGCGAAGGCTCAAGCGTTTATGAGGCACCCCTGCATCTGAAGGCGTCCGGCGGCGTCTTCATCATCGACGATTTCGGGCGGCAGCAGGTCGTGCCGCAGGCGCTCATCAATCGCTGGATCGTGCCGCTCGAGCGCGGATACGACTTCCTGACGCTGCACACGGGCAAGAAGTTCAAGGTACCGTTCGACGAACTCGTCGTCTTCTCCACCAACATCGCGCCGAAGGATCTTTCCGACGAGGCTGGGCTGCGGCGGTTGAAATACAAGATATTCGTCGCCAATCCGTCGCGGGCCGATTACATGCAGATATTCGAGGCCTATGCGCGCGGCGTGTCGGTAGAATTGCCCACTGATGATCTGGAACTATTCTACGATCGCAAATACGGTGGCGAATCGCCCGGGTCCTGCTACCATCCGAAATACCTTCTCGATTTCATCGGATCCTACTGCGAATTCAACGGAATCCGGAAGGTGGCGTCTTTGGAGATGTTGGAACGGGCATGGGATGGCGTCTTCACGGTGGACTAGTGCATGTTTCCTTAAATCGTAGGCGATTCAAGGATAAAAACATGCACCAAATCAAAGTGCTACAGCGTCCCTTGCACGTCTGATTAGACGCGCGGCGCTGTAGGTGACGTATCTTATTAAGGAATGCCTGAAATACTGATGCGACAGACTTCAGGGACTTGATCCTGCTTGCGGCGGAGTGATGCGGATGACCAGTATTCCGGATATCGATGTCGAACCTGACGGCGCGAGGCAACGCGGCGAGCGACCGGCCAAAGAGCCGAGCCGTTCGAAAGGGGCTTCCCTGATTGCGATCGCGTTGCTGTCGCTGCCGCTGAATGCCGGCATTCTGCTTTACACCGCAAAGAATGCGGCCGACGTGCGCGAAAGCCGCGAGACGCTTGCCGCGCTCAAGCGCTCCATCGATGGTTTGAAAGAACTTGTCGACAGGCAGGGGCGGCATATCGCCAGAAGCGCCAAGGCCGAGGACGTGGTGATCGTTCGCCAGCGTTTGGAAAGCCTGCGCAAAGAGGTCGCCGATTTCGATGCCGGCATGCGTTCCGGTTTGGTTGCCTCCGGTGGCAGCCTGATCATGAGCGCGCCCGGAAAGGGCGTGACACAACGGCTGGAGCCGTCAACCAATGCTGCTGCCGCGTTGCAGGTCGCGGACCACAGCCTCGCCTTGGCCGGTGCCGGAGGCGTATCCGTTGCGGACTTGCCGCATTACGAACGGTCAGTCTCGCCCGAGGGTAAACTTATTCTGCGGAAGGTTCGATAAACCTCGGATTTTCGCGAGGAGGCGGCCTCTGTAAAGGTCAATTCGAAGCCATCAAAGATGGATTAGCGGGAGCGAATTTTCGCCACCCTTTCTTGGCCGTCGTTACTGGTCCGGACGCTTCGCCGGCTACTGCATGTTTCCTTAAAACAGCGTCCTTTGCCGTCTCAAGAGACGCGCGTCGCTGTAAAGCCTTGTCCTTGCACGGCTTTAACGTTGCGCGAACTTCACGCTGTTTTTCATGAGCTCTAGGTTTCTGGCCGTGGTCTCGTTTGTCGGATCGATTTCGTACGCCTTCAGGAAGTAGCGTCGCGCCTTGGGCAGGTCGCCGCGCAGAAGATGCGAGTATCCGATATTGTTGTAGTAGACCGCCGTGTTGCCGATCATGCCGGAGAGCTGCTGGTAGGCACGGTCGGAAGTATCGAACCGGCCGATCATGTCGGCGGAGGCGGCAAAGCCCAGCCAGGCGGACGGGTCTTCGGGAAAGACCGCAACGGCCCGTTTGTAGATGGCGTAGGACTTGCCGTAGTTCTTCTCCTGGAACTGCAGCTTTCCTTTGGTTACCAACTCGTCATTCTTGTAGAAGGCTACGGCCGAATCATCCTCGAGAGTTTTGGCGCTATCGCCGAAGGCTGCCACGTCGTCGAAGGCGGCTGATTGGCAGCCGGCCACCAGGATACCGCCCGCGATCAATAAGGTAAGGCGTCTGATCTGCGATCTGATCTGAGAAGTTGCCATTCATTCCCCCAATTTTGGGCAGCGTAGCCTTGCGTATGCAATCGCTCACGGGAAATCTTCCTGAAAAAATGCTAATAAATGAAGAATTGAAACAACGAGTCGCATTAAAGAGACACATGGTGTATCTCGGGGCCGTCCTCGACAATTGCCGAGACGTCAACATGAACCCTGTCCGGCCCGGGTGCCGGTAAATCAGTCGTGCCGGTCTAACAAATCGAACGGTTGGTAAGCCCCAGTTAAGCGTCGCCTTATATAAAGAGAGAGAGAGCGAGAGCGGCCGCGCTCCAGCAAAAGGGGATGTCAACGCATGCGCGCTTCAGTTCTAACATTTTTCCGACTCGGCCCGTGCGGCGCCTATGCCTTGGCGGCCATGTTTCTGTGCAGCATGGTTCTGCTCGCCCACTATCCCGCTAGCAAGTTCGCCTGGTTGCTCTATATGACTATACTTCCGGTCATGCGCGAGCCGGTCTTCATGCTTCTTGCCATTCCAGGCATTGGTCTTTGGGGTGCTTCCGCAATGGTGGCAGTCGCAGCGCTTTTCGGTATCCTTCTGGCGATCCGGCCGGATCGATATCCGCGTATGCGTTTCGTCCACGCGCATGTCGCGTTGATCGCGACCGCGCTTACTGCCGTCCGGGCTGTGCACATGCAGGCCGGCCTCTCGGGCCTCTCACTGCCCGAGGTTCTGCGCGGTGACTGGTCTCTCCTGCCGCTCGCCTATTCGCCGCTTGGGACTGCGCTTTTCGTCCTCGTCTTTGCCTCGTGCGTCTGCTCCCATTCCGAAATCATCCGGCGGATCCGCGCAAAGTAGCGTGGCCGTCGCCGCCGTACTTCTTGCGAGTCCATGTCCGACAACGGTGAGCGGGACAGCGTCGGCGCCGGGTGATGAGGTTCGGTTCGCCCAAAGCTCCTGCACGCCGGCCCGCTCAAAATTGGACTCTTGTTCGCCGGCGCATAGGCATTGGCCGCCGCGATCGTGTCGATGCCGCGCAGCCGCAGTTCCTTGACGAGGCGATCCTGCAGCGTCTGGTTGGCGCGCTCGACGCGCCCCTTGGCCTGCCGGGTATTGGCGCAGATGATGTCGATGTTGAGCTCATAAAGAGCCCGGCCGAACTGCGTCAGGCCGCTGGTTCTGTCCTTCTTGGAAGCATGGGTTGTGCGGAAGATGCCATGCTTGTCGCTGTAGAAGGCGATCGGCTTGCCCCATTGCTGCACATACGCCTTCGTCGCGTGCAGATAGTCGAAGGTGTTCTCCGATCCGGCGAAGCGCAGATGCAACAGCTTGCCGGTGGCATCGTCGATATAGACGAGCAGGGCGCATTTGGGTCCGCGGTTCTCGAACCACCAATGCAGCGAGCCGTCGATCTGAACGAGTTCGCCGAAACAATCGCGCCGGCCGCGCGGCTGGAAAACCCGCTGCTTGCGTTCGCGTCGCGAGACCCAGATGCCGGCCTCGGTCATCCATTGGCGCAGCGACCGAAATGTGATGCAGTTCAATCAGCTTCTCGCGAGCCAGCGTGGGACCAAAATCCAGATAGCGTTCGCGGATCAGATCCAGCGCCGCATTGCGAAACTCTTCGCTGTGGCGCCGATTGCTTGGCCGCGATCTCTTCTTTGAAACCAGACCGGCCGCACCGGCCCGGTCATAAGCTTGCAGAAGCCTGTGCACCTGGCTTCGACTGAGGTCGAGCAGCTCCGCTGCCTGGACAACGCTTAGGCGCCGATCATTGATCTTCTGAATGACTTCGAGGCGATGCAATTCCTTCTGCGACATGGTGATCAAACAGGACATCACGACTCCGAACGCTCATGGTCTCCACCAGGCTGAAGGTCGTCATCCTTGCTCCCAACGTTGACGTTGACCAGCGCGTCGAGAGGCGAGAGTGTCGCATCTCTAACTGGCCCAACTGTCGCAGTACTAAATAGCCCCTACACTAAATGTGGCGGCCTGGTTGAAATGTCCGCCATGGCGCAAAGTTGAAATGTCACTTTGGATACGTCTTCAGCCATTTAGAAATACGACACTCGGCATCTCCACTGGCGCTGAGGTGAGCCCCCGACCGGACCGGCTGGGCCGGGTTGCAAGGGAAGGGAGGGGGCGGCTGAAGGGCACCCATCGGCTTTAGCTTGGAGGGTTTCAATCGTCGCGCTCCTGGGGAATGATCTGAATCGGATCGACACTCCGGTTGGTTCTGCCAGGATCACCTAATGCTTCCAGAAATTAAGCTGCTTGCCGACGTCAATGTCCTGGCCCTGTCGCCGCTGCTTCGCGGCATGGCGATGACTGTTTCCTACGCCGACACCCAGGGAGGCATCGGTCTGACCGCGTCGGGGGCGATGAACCGCAAGTTCGTCCACTGGGCCGCTGTTCACTTCGATTGGCCCAGCTACACGGCGGACGACTTATACAGCGTCAGCAAGGTTCTCAACGAAGCGGATATGCCGCCGCTTTTGGTCGTCCGTGACATGCTCAAGCATTTACGGCTTCTTCGGCCGCGAAAAGACGTACTGGTGCCAACCCAACGCGGCCGAGACTTCCTGGCGAGGCCGCAGGCCTTCTTCGATCTGATCGCGACGGATTACCTTTATGCTTATATCCACCACGGGCAGACGCAGGAGGCTGTCCGCAATCGGATTCGTTGGTGGCACCTCTTTCTCAATCTTATCAATATGAAAGCAGAAACGGGCTGTTCGTTGGACGAACTGGCGAACGAGCTATACCCGAGCGAATCGTACCCGGAGCCCGCAGAAATGACTGTCGAAACCTGGGCGGAAAGGTCGGCGCTCCGCTGCGATGTCATTCGCCCCTTGTGCTGGCTGGGATTGCTGCACGAAGACCGCCAGGGACTGACGATTTGGCAGCACGGAACCT
>NZ_JADYVD010000080.1 GCF_020193575.1 Ensifer sp. IC4062 | reverse complement strand
CTACCGGTCTGGTCGTCGTCGGCGACCTGATCGGCGAAGGATCGGCCCAGGAAGCGGCCGTCGTCGGGGAAACGCCCAACCTCGCGGCACGCCTGCAGGCACTGGCGGAGCCAAACACCGTCGTGATCGCCGACGGCACGCATCGGCTGGTTGCCGGGCTGTTCGAGATGGTCGATCTCGGCCTCCAACAGTTGAGGGGCTTCGCAGCTCCGGTCCCCGTCTGGCGCGTCATTGGCGAGTCCGCTGCCGAGGGCCGTTTCGATGCGCAGCATGGCGTCGCGACGCCGCTGGTGGGGCGGTCCGAGGAACTCGAGCTTCTGGTCCAAAGCTGGCACCGGGCTCGGGCGGGAGAAGGCCAGGCGGTAATGCTCTCGGGCGAAGCTGGCATCGGCAAGTCCCGGCTGATCGCCGCTCTCGAAGAGAGACTGGACAAAGAGCCGCATGCGCGGTTGCGCTACTTCTGTTCGCCTTACCACGTGAATAGCGCGCTCTATCCCGTTATCAGGCAGGTTGAACGCGCTGCCGGACTGATGCGGAGCGACAGTGACAGCAAGAAGCTCGACAAGCTCGCGGCGCTGATGCTGCAGTGGGCTTCCGACGCGCCCGACGCCGTCCCGCTTCTAGCGAGTCTGCTGTCGATCGACGCCACTGGCCGATATGCGTCGACGAAGCTGACGCCGCAGGCGCAGAAAGCCCGCACCCTCGCCGTGCTCATCCAGCAGATCGAAGGAACCGCGGCAGGCCATCCGACAGTGGTGATCGTCGAGGATGCACACTGGATCGACCCGACGACGCGCCAATGGCTCGAAATGCTCATCGAGCGCCTGCACGATCTGCCTGTGCTTCTGGTCGTCACCTTCCGTCCCGAGTTTCAACCAAACTGGGTGGCATCACACGTGACGGCGATAACGCTCGGCCGACTCGCCCCCGACGACGGAGCTGCCGTCGTCGACCAGGTGGCACGAGGCAGGACGCTGTCTTCGGAGGTCAGGAACGAAATCGTGGCCAGAACGGAGGGCGTGCCGCTGTTCGTCGAGGAGCTTACCAAGGCCGTCCTCGAGACCGACCTGATGACGCCCGCCGCCGACCGCGACCGATCGAACGGCCCGATGGCGTCGCTTGCAATTCCATCGACCCTGCAGGATTCGCTGATGGCCCGCCTCGACAGGCTCGCGTCGGCCAAGAACGTTGCCCAGATCGGCGCATGCATCGGCCGCGTCTTCCACCATCGGCTGCTTGCGGCGGTCATTGGATGTGGAGACGCGAGGCTCCGCGCGGATATTCTGAAGCTCGAACAATCCGAGCTCGTCTTTCGCAACGGCGTCGCTCCGGAAGCCACTTACGCCTTCAAGCACGCGCTGGTGCAGGACGCGGCCTACCAGAGCCTGCTCAAGAGCAGACGGCGCGATATCCACGCTACCATCGCGTCGACACTCGAGACTCTGTTCCCGGAGGTCACCGAGACCGAGCCCGAGACGCTCGCGCATCACTACACGGCCGCAGAGTTCTCCGATCAGGCCGGGGACTACTGGCTGAAGGCAGGTCAGCTTGCGTTGAAGCGATCGGCGAATGTCGAAGCCGTGGCCCACCTCGGCAAGGGTTTGCAGGTGATCGCGTCTCTGCCCAGCAACGAGGTCCGATTAAGGCGCGAGATTCAATTGCAGAACGCCATGGGGGTGGCAGCCATGGCTGTCAAAGGCTGGGGCGCTCCGGAGGTTCTCCGCGCCTTCTCGGCGGCACGTAGGCTTTGCGAGAAACTGGGCGACAGCCATGAGCTCTTCGTTGCCGTACGCGGAGAAGCCTCATACCAGTTGATATCCGGCCACTTGCGGGAGGCAGACGACCTCGGCCGCCAATGTCTGCAAATCGCTCAGTCGGCGAATGATTTGGACCTCCTCCTCGAGGCGCATCATCAGTTGTGGGCGAGCAAATTCTTCCTCGGGGACTATCAAGCCGCCGAGAAGCACGCAAGCTGGGGGATCGCGACCTATGATCCCGACCGGGATCATCGCCTGACCTATATCTATACCGGTCACGACCCGGGCGTCTGTTGCAGGAATTTCTCTGCGCTGATGCTCTGGATACGCGGTTTTCCCGACCAGGCTCTGGCGCGCGGACGAGAGGCGGTGGCGCTGTCCAAACGCGTATCTCATTCCGTCACCATGGCCAACGCGCGGTCGAACGTGGCCTTTGTCCGTCTCTTGCGGCGCGAACCCGAAGCGGGTCGCGAATTGGCGCAACAGCAGCTTGAGATAGCCACAAAATTCGACCTGCGGCTCATGGCGGGGATAGCGCGTTTCAACATTGGTTGGGCGCTCGCCCAGCAGGGACAATCGGAGGACGGTATACGGGAAATGCGCAATGCGCTTGAGGCCACAGCCGCGACCGGCGCAGAAGCGGGTCTGCACTATGAACTTTGTGTCCTCGCGCTGGCTTACGGCGAGCAAGGCGAGGCACGCGAGGGATTGACCTTGCTGGAGAAGGCATTCGGCATCGCGGCCAAATCCGGCACGAAGCATCTGTTGCCTGAATTGCTGCGCACTAAGGGCGAACTCCTGTCGCGCCTGGCCCCGCATGGCGGCGCTGCTGAGAGGTGGTTGGGAGACGCACTGAAAATGGCCCGCACCGCGGGCGCGAAATCGCCAGAATTGCGAGCCGCAGTGAGCCTTGCCCGCATGTACATCGACAAGGGACGCGACGACGAGGCTCGAAGCCTCCTTGCCCCCCTCTACGCTTGGTTCACAGAAGGCTTTGAAACGGGCGATCTTGTCGAGGCCAAGGCACTGCTCGACGACCTGAGTTAGCCAGTCGCAATGAAGCACCTAATCGGCATGCGTCTGGGCCTGGGATGGATGAGGCGGGCACTTCGGAGTTCGGGAAGGCTGGACGTCATCTCCAAGACTCAAACCTGTCGCTTCTGTGGTGTCGATTGAGGTACTATCTCGCGCGGGCGACCCAAAGCTGCTCACGGCCATAATCAGGCGGCGACCTGTTGAAGTCGGAATATTGGTCGACCACTTCGTAGCCCGTAAGCTCGAGCAAATAAGCGGTTTCTTGCCGCGTGTTCCAGCGCAGCGACCAGGACGTTTCTTCGCAGGCCAGTACATTTCCGCCTGTATCAAGTTCCTCGAAACGCAGAGCCTCGTGCACCGTCTGACGAAACGCGTCGGCATGGCGGGCCACGACCGTCCTCCGGACTACATGACCGGAACCAGGATGCCGTGCCTCGCGTGGCGAAACCTCGTTGATGTCTCCAAAGAACAATTCGAAATTTGGATCGAAGAGGTCCAGGATCAGGTGGCCGCCAGGAATGAGATGCTGACGAATGCAACTGAGGGCCATGCGCTGACCTTCCGGTGTGACCACGTGCTGGAAGCTGCGCGCCGGCACAAGGGCGAGCGCAAACCGTTGCTCCAACGAGAATCTCGTCATGTCTCCTTCGACGAGGCGAACGCGATTGGTCAGCTCTGGGTGCTCGCGGAGCTTGGCAGCGGCTAGATTCAGCATCGGCCGGGAAAGGTCCAGCCCGACGACTTCATGCCCTTCGCGCGCCAACGGGATCAAAACGCGACCCGTTCCTGTGCCGAGCTCAAGGATTGGGCCGCCAAAGCGTCGTGCAGATTCCAGGTAGAATTCGACGTCTCCGGAAAGCAGCCCCCCTCCTGTGAAAAGGTCGTACAGCTCCACGCCAAGACCTCCGGCATAGTAGGCATTCGGATCGGTCTTCATGCGAGCTCCATCGCGCCTGAATGCAGTCTCCAGTTGCGGCTCAATTTGAAGCTCTCGACCGTGGGTGTAAAGGGGCTGATCCCAGCTTTGCCGACCAAAGCGACTTCCACTGTCGGCCCGAACCGGACCTCGCACGTCAGGATGCTAAGGTGCAAATCGGGTGGTGACCGGTCGTCTGCTGCGGTTAGCCCGAATGGCCGAGATGCGGACTAAGTGGTCATCGCCAAGCCGATTGCTGAATGACGTGAGTGGGGCCGTCTACCGATCGTCCGCTGCTAGGAGGTGCAACACGAAAACCGGACACATGGCCGCCCGATGCCAAGGTCTGAAATTGGCCATGCCAAAGACGACCTTTAGCTCCGCTGCTCTCGACGGCGGTAGCGGGTGGTAGGCGGTCGTTCGCTGCGGCCAGCGCGAACGACCGAGATGCGGGCATAGCCGACATTCCTGTCGTCTGCCTTCGGTTCTGCGTATTTGAAGGAATGGCCGCCGCTGGTTGCTCGCCCCGCCGACTCTTGCGCGTTGGCCAACTTGCGGACTGTCTAGAGGATGGCAGGGCGAAAGGACTGCTCGTCATCGGCGACGCGCTCGAAACCGCGCGCATCCTCATGGATCTGAACTTTGGCACCGCGCCGCTCAAGACGGGCCACGGCGCCGAATGGCCCGGTGGCAAGGACAGGACAGCCTTCGTGCGCAGTTGTATACGGCTAATCGTGAATGGGATCAGGGCGGGATGAGCGATGTAACCGCAAACTCGCACCCGACCGGCGCGTTGGGGGCAGGTGTTGTCGCCTGCCCCTCGCCAACCGTTGACGCCATTCCGGGTGGCCCCGGCGACCAAAATGCTGCGGGGATTTCCCCCTTCCTTTCGTGCCTGCGAGGCGAGGGCAGTGCTCGGCGTCCAGGACCGTGCCCTGGCGGTCCTGGACGCGCTACTGACGTTCTATCCAGACAACGAGCTTTCCGAAGATCGCGGCCTCATCGTCTTTCCATCGAATGTTCAGCTCTCGGTGCGCGCGCACGGTATTGCCGGGACGACACTGCGCCGACATCTTGCAGCGCTCGTCGACGCCGGGCTAATCCAGCGGAAGGACAGCGCCAACGGCAAACGTTACGCCCGCAAGGACGAGACCGGTGCGATCGAGGAGGCGTTCGGCTTCAGCCTGGCGCCGCTTCTGGCGCGCGCCGAGGAGTTGGCGCACGCCGCGCAGCAGGTGGCAGCGGAGCGCAAGCATTTCCGGATCACCAAGGAGGCGCTGTCGATCTGCCGGCGCGACGTGCGCAAGCTGATCAGCGCTGCGATGGAGGAGGGGGCTGCCGGCGACTGGGGACACATCGAGGAGATATTTCTCGGCCTGACCGGGCGCATCCCCCGCCGCCGACGATCGCGGATATACAGCCAATCCTCGAGGAAATGGAGATGCTCCGTGAGGAAATCATCAACCGGCTGGAAATTCACGAAGATTCCCAAAATATAAGCAGCAATGCTGTTCAAAACGAACGCCACACACAGAATTCAAACACCGAATCCAGCAATGAACTTGAACCTAGCTCTCGAAAAGAGCAGGGGGCGAAGGCGAGCCAGACCAGCCGGCCGACGAGCGAGCCGATAAAGGCGTTTCCGTTGGGCATGGTGCTGAAGGCCTGCCCAGAGATCAACGATTATGGACCAGGCGGCGCGGTTGGAAGCTGGCGCGACCTGATGTCGGCGGCGGTCGTCGTTCGATCGACGCTGGGGGTCAGCCCATCAGCCTATCAGGAAGCCTGCGAGGTCATGGGACAGCAGAATGCCGCGGTTGCTGTCGCATGCATCCTCGAAAGGGCGGGGCACATCAACAATGCCGGCGGCTATCTCCGGGATCTCACGCGAAAGGCGGCGCGCGGCGAGTTTTCGCTCGGGCCAATGCTGATGGCACTGATGCGGGCGAACCAGGACGCGGGCAGAAAGGTTGGATAATGCGTTGTGATGAGCGCGCCTCGAGTGAAGGAAGACCCCGGCGGGGCTCATGTGCTTCGACCCGCCGATCCGGATATGTCTATGGCGATGACATGTCACGAGTACGTGTCGATGGAATCGCAATTTTTCGACTTGTCGGGTGGTCAGCAACGCCCTTGTTCAAATTCACAAGGATGCGATGAAACGATCGTTTGCGCAGGGCTTCTGCGTCGCCTTCCGGCGACTAGACGATTAGCCTCGCCGCTCTGCCCTGTTTGCGCTCCGCGTTGTTGTAATAGCTCGCCGCTTGCGCCACCGACTTGTGCAGGGATTGCTGCATCGCCTCCGACAGGGGAATGTCGCGGTTTGCTGCCTCGGTCAGATAGCCGGATCTTAAGCCATGGGCCGAAAACAGCGCCGGATCGAGCCCGGCCTGCTGGCAGCGGCGCTTCAGGATCAGGTTGACCGATTGCGGCGTCAGCGCCCGCCGGTCAAAGTTTCCCCATTGATCGATCCGCCGGAACACCGGCCCATCCTTGATCGCTGCTTCCGTCAGCCACCGCTTCAAGGCGATCACGGGGCGGCCGATGAGCAGTACATGCTCGCTGTCGTCACTGGTGGTCGTCTTCGTGCGGCCGAGGTGGATACGGAGACAGGGGAGGGGAGGGGAGTTCTTGTCGGCCGGATCGGCGCGCACCGGTTCCTCGTCAACGAGATCTCCGACACGCAATTCCGCCACTTCTGAACGCCGGCGGCCCCCGGAGGCAAATGCGGTCAAAAACAGGGCCCGGTCGCGCACATCGACCAGTCGATCGGAGGCGCATGTTTCGAGGAGCTTTGCGAGCACGTCTCCAGTGACTGCCTTTCGGCTCTTCCTCTGCCGCGGCCTGGCGCTGGCGCGAACGGCAAGTCGCAGCGCGGACTTCAGTGACGGCGCGGCAAAAGCGCCGGTCAGGCCGCGCCAGCGGGTGAGAATCGACCAGGTGGTAAGCCGCCGCCGCACTGTGCCCGGCGCGTGCGGGCCGGAGGCTCGGAGCAGCCGCTTGGTGCGCAAGCCGGCCTCGACCTCCGCCGGCATGCCATGGGCCGGATCCTCGCCGCGCTTGGCCGGGTCCCAGAGATGATGCGCGACAAACTTTAAGAGCAGCGTTTCCGGCGCCGGCCAGGGGAGGGGGGAACCGGTCGCCAGCCGGCACCAAGCCTCGAGGTAGCCGAGATCGGAGGCGAGCGCCCGAAGCGTGTTCTCGCCCATGCCCTCACTCGCCAGATGTTTCAGCGTCGCGACGTCGTCGTCCGTCAGCAGCGCGGCGAGCTGGTCGCGCCGGTCGAAGGGCAGGATCGCGTCGAGGGCGTCGAGTTCTTCGGCGCGGCTGGCAATGGATGCTGACGGCACCATAGTCATCGCGGCAGCCCGTCTTGGTCAAAGTGATCATCGTACGCCGACGTCATATCGTGTTTCCGACTCGGCTTGCCTTCTGCAGCGAGCATCCAAACCTCGTCGACCGAAGAGACTTTTTCACCCTCGACCAGTTTGCTGGCCGGGGCGGTCCGCCCTGTGTCAGGACGAGTCTCTGCGATTTCGTCTGAGGGGAAATCATCCTTAGTTCCTGAGAAGGAGGTGAGCTGAGCTATAGGCCACCCACCCCGGCACACGTAGACTTCGTCCTGCCGGAGAGTCAAATCGATCAGTTCTTCCAGCCGTTCTGCGGCCTCCTCTGCGTCGATGAATATCTTCATCGGCATGGCTACCAAACCCGTTCATGCAGGACCGCATCGAAGGCGCCGTCGACAGAAACAAACGCGCAATGCTCCAGCCGCGCCTGTGCGGCGAGTATACGGTCCCACGGATCGCGGTGATCCCATTCGAAGCTTGCCGCCAGTTCAGCATGTAGATCGGTGATGGCAAGGGTCTGCAAGCCGCTGTCTGATACTGCGGCGCGCAACTCCTGTGGTTTGAGATCGAGCTTTTTCAGGCGCATCTTGTTGTCCAACTCGTAGAAGGAGACAGCGCTGACAAGGATGCTGTTAGCCTTGTCCTCGATCAGCAACCGTGCCGTCACGGAGAGTCGATCACTGCCGATTGTCCACCAGTACACCGCGTGGCTGTCGAGCAGGACCTTCATCTGGAGGTCTTGCGGTCGTGGGGTTCGCCCTGCCAGATGCCGACATCGTCATTCCAGTCGCCGGCATCGATTGCGGCCTGTTCCGCGTCGACCTCGTCGAACAGGTCGTCAGGCAGGCGACGATCGCGTAAGAGGCCGAAGGGGCGCTTGCCGCCGTCGGCCGGACCGATGCGGGCATAGACTTCGTTGCCGCGCATGATGATGATTTCCTCGCCCTGGCTGGCGCGTTCGAGCACCTCGGCAAAATGCTTGCGGGCTTCGCTGATCTTGTAGCTGGTCTGGGGCATCGTGGCCTCCGGCATTCGGCTTGTTTGGGCACCATACCATTGCTCGGGGATGCGTACAACCCGTATGTACAAATCACTATCGATACTTGATACCTATCGATAGTGCGTGGCAGCGGAAATTAGTGGTCGAGTGACGGAATAAGAAGGGCGTTTAACTTCCATTTGAAATTGAGGTATTAAATCATATGGTTAACTGTTCGTTAAGTCGCACATTGAGTCATGCTCATGCCGGTCCTTGGTGATACTGCTTTGGACGACCTTCGACGGGTGTGCCGCTGGGGGATCAACGGCGACCTAATGCATCTTATGCCGCGACAATCAATGATACCTTCGTGCCGACCGCGACATAGGAGTCTCATCCTGATTGACGCTGAGTCTCACCTTGATTGTCGCCGCGCAGCATCTCGATCCCTCGCCTGCACGACGCCGGTCAGGACGTTCGGGCCTCACCAGCTGACGATGGCCCGCGGCGCTTTGAAGACCCACCGGTGCATTGCAGCGCAGCCTGCGGCGTCCGCCCGGCTTTGTGTCTCCGCCGGCATGATCGCCAAAACCCTCGACGTCACGCCCCGCCGCTTCGGATTGTCGGGAACTTGGGATGCGCAAAACGACCAAGAGGGGAGGGTTGAGGGCACGGGGAACGATTGACAGATTTAGCTTCTGGTCCTCCAGCAAGACTTGGCCAAATTGGTCTGAACTCAGTCGCGCGGGCGCGCGCAACGATCTCTTCAACTTGTCGTTTAACTTCTCGTGAGGGGACTGGCCGCTATGAAGCAGCTTGTTCCGTGTAGACAATAGGGGGATCTACCAGCCATGGCAGCTTCTGATACAAAGAGACGGCCATCAATTTCTGCCGCCTCGCTAGATAGGCTATTCGCCGAAATCCTCCGCAACGTTCACCTACCGGATGATGTGAACCGCGAGGAGGTTGAACTTGCGCTCCAGCAAAAGATCGAGCGGAACGATCGGCGAGAACTAGCGAAGCTGAAAAAAGCAAGAGATCGTGACGCCGCGCAACGAGCTGAAGAGGAACGGCGAGCCGCGTTGAAGAGATTGCAAGATGAAAAAGCGTCGGATGCTTTCCCTGAGTTGGCCGATATCGAAGAGAAGCAGGGGAAGGCTCCAGACTCGTCGGCGCACACAGTGCGTGACGATCGACAAAGCGCAGATCAGGCGTTTTCTGAAATTCGCCAATTCTTGGCTGGCGCACGGGCAGTAACACTCATAGATCCGTATCTCTTTCAGTTTCGACAGACGGCGTACTTCAAAGATGAGGCAGAATATATCGACAAGAGTTGTTGGTTGATGCCTCGTACCGCAGAACGTTTGGCTTTCGTAGCCCCGGATTTCAAAACCAGTGTCAAGAGCGGTATTTTGAACCGGCTCAAAGATGGCAGATATATCCGCTGGATCTCCACCGACCGAATTCATGATCGATTTTTCCTCAGGGGGGACAATCGAGGTCTCTACACCGGCACATCTTCCGGCGGGTTTGGGTCAAAGTACTTTCTGATGAACGAAATGGGCACAAATGACGTCCTCGAATTGAAGGCGTTTCTCTACGAAATAGATCCTAGCCGAATGTCCGCTTAGCGAGGCGTTAGGCTTTTCAGGGCCATGCTTCCCAGTGAATGCCTCTGGCATTGACGGGCGGCCAGGAGATCGCGAATGAGTGCGACTGGCTGATGATGGAGCGGCGGCTGGCTGGCTGGCCGGCGAACGTCATAAAACTTGTTGGAGTTATTGATCTTGTCATCGCAAAGCCGCTCGTGCGGCTGGTGAGTTCGGTTTTCGGGGCCGGAACAAGAACTGCTCGAAATCGTACGCTAAGACCGAACAGACTGTGAACAGGAAAGCCGACTTACCGCTCGCCGCCCCAGATTACCCGGCCGCCATAGCGATCAGCCAATCGCTGCGCCCGACGGCAGCTTGTCGGCGGGGCTGCTGGCCCGCCGGGCGATCATAAAACCACACGCGGCAGCTTCCCGGCGGTGGCAAGTGCCCACGGGGAATGCGGTAAGAGTGGCGCCTGTAATCACCCCGGTCCCGATCTTGCCAATCCCGGTACTGGCAGCGATTTCTCATGCGAGGCTTCAAGCGAGCTAATTTAGTAAGCAAATTCAGGCTGTTAGAAGTTTGTTAATCATATCTCCTGCAATCTGAAGCTGTTCTTATCCGGGTTCATCAGGCGCCCGCCTCCAAAAATTACGTGATTTCATGACCAGTATCCATACGAATATGGGAGCGATGATTGCGCTCCAAACGCTACGATCGCTGTCATCCAAAGTTGAACAGACGCAGACCGAAATCTCGTCTGGTCTTCGTGTCAGCACCGCCGCGGACAACGCGGCCTATTGGTCGGTAGCCACAACCATGCGGTCGGACACCGGCGCTAATCTTGCTGTTGCCGATGCTCTTGGCATAAGCGCTTCAATCGTTGAACTGGCCTACAGCGGCCTGGAAGCAACCATCGAGGCCGTCGAGAACATTCGAAACCGATTGATCGCCTCGATGGACGAGGGGGTAGACAAGGATAAACTTCAGATCGAAATTCGGCAACTTGCGGCGCAAACGGTGTCGATCGCGAACTCGTCGTCCTTCGCCGGCGTCAACTGGCTGAAAACAGATGTTTTCGACATGTATGAAACGACAAAAGAGCGTCGGCAGACCGAGCTTCTAAGCGCTTTCATGCGAAACGGGCAAAGCCAGGTCACGGCCGACTTCTTCAAGCTGGACCTACTCGAGACGTCGCTGTTCAACAAAGATGGAGGCGGCATCTTGGACGGCGACCCACGGAGCCCAAAGACGGTGGGCGGCCTGCGCGCGAGGCATTGGGACATCGATCTTGAGCGCTACGATGGCTATGACTCCGTCGGCAATGCTTCAGCTGATCCCGGCCGGTCATTTGTGAGCGCGACGAACAGCCCACGGCTTTCGGCGTTGACGGAATGGCAATAGCGCTGTCTTTCAGAATTTCTGCTTTGCCCGCTTTGGCATAAAATAGGTTCGGATATTGACGAGTGCTTCGGCGACC
>NZ_JADYVD010000007.1 GCF_020193575.1 Ensifer sp. IC4062 | reverse complement strand
GTCCAGAGAATATCCGTTCCGAAGCGAGCTCCCGCGCTTGCATAGGTGCCGATCGCGGAACAATCATCGTCCGCAGCGCCGGTGATCAATCCGAGCCCCAAGGCACGGCCGACACCGCCTCGCTTTCCCCGATTTTCGTCGCGGAGCCCCCGGTTTCTCATGGGAGGCCCAGCGCAAGGGCCAGAAACATGGCAGTGACGATCGCTGGATCCAGTGCCATGACGATGACGATATTGCGTTGCGCCGATGGGGACATGACCGGAACTCCAAGCCGTTGTAAACTCGGGAGGCGGGTTTATGTTCCGGCCCGTTCATTCAGGTGCGCCCGCTTGAACTGCCGCACAGGCGGCAGCCGCCTCGTGGGAAGCCTAGCCAGAAAAAATACTATTAGCCGCGTCGATCGGTCGACCTTTCACGACATCTGCGCGAACGGTGCAACGCGGGCTGCGCCGGCGCCTCGATTTCAGGTCGACGCGGAAATCCGGCACCATACCGGCAATTCCAGAGGAAGCAGCTCGCCTCGTGAAGCAACGCGCTGCTCACCACTCTCTCACGAGCACCTGTCGAAGGTGGAGGTGAACGGTAGGTGCGCCCTTCACATACCTTCCGCGGCGGCAGTCAGGCCTGCAGCGTCTCGTATTCCGGACTGATAGGCACGGATCAGCCTCGCTGCGAGTATTTCAGCCTCGTCGGACTGCAGTGGCAAAGCCCGCAATTTCAGTTCGCGACGGAAAATGCTCTCGATCATCTCGAGCTCGTCAGGCCCCAGTGGGTCAAGAGTGCATACTCCTTGGGTTCTCATTAGTTCTTCCTCCGGGCCTGGCGATCGCCTCGGTCGCCGGGGGAAAGTCTACGCGTCTTGGCCGACATGGCGAGTCAATACTGCGCTCCAAGGACAAAGGGTCTGGAACCGTACGAACACCGTGAGATTGGAGAAGACTGGACTTCAGAATGATACTGGCTTGCACATGGCCGATGGGCAGCCGGCATGTTAGAGTAATGTGACACCGATCCGCAATTCTTGGCAGAACGCGGCCGACAGAGCCGCTTTGCTCCGGCTCCCATTGAGGGGAATGGCAATGGCGATTCCTCCCCACGCTTCGGTTAACAACCGGTTGCTGGCCCTGCTTCCGGAGCCTGACTATAACCAGATTGCGCCTGACCTCGACTACGTCAAAGTGGCTAGAGGCGCTCTGATTGCTACGGCCGGCGCCCCCATAGACCATGTTTATTATCTCACGTCCGGGATTGGCTCCCTGGTCGCCTCGACGCCTGAGGGTAACAAAGCGGAGGCGGGTATCTTCGGGAGTGAGGGTTACATCCCGACTTCTGCTGCTATGGGTGTAGAGTTCAGTGTGCACGACATCGTCATGCAGATCGAAGGAGACGGCTACCGGATGGACTTCAGCGCATTCCGGAAGTGGATAGATCGTAACCGGAACTTCGCCAGGGTGATGATCCGATGCATCGAGGCCTTCTCGATTCAGCTTACCTATACTGCGATTTCGAACGCGCTGCACGGGGTGGACGAGAGATTGGCCAGATGGCTGCTGATGTGTCACGACCGTGTAGCAGGCGACGAGATTCCTCTGACGCACGAGTTCATTTCGCTGATGCTCGCGGTTCGCCGTCCAAGCGTCACGACGTCGCTCCACGTCCTTGAAGGCAACGGTTTCATTCGCTCGAACAGGGGCAACATCATTATCCGGAACAGGCAAGCCCTCGAAGAGTTCGCCCGGGACGCCTATGGTAAGCCGGAGGCGGAATACCGTCGACTTATGACTGCGCTCTTCTGACCCCCCGAAAATGCGCTTCCGGGCCCGCTCCCGCTCCCAAATGATGCTGCCGTCGCGAGCCGCAGGATTCCAAAAAAAGGCCCTCCGAGCGCTTGCCCGAGGGGCCAGTTGCAATGCAAGCCATTGGAGTGCGGGGTTGAAGAATAGGGCGCGAACACCAATTGCTCCAGCCATCGGGTTCGCTCTGTACGAAACCGGACGGATCGCCGCAAAACTCATGAATAGCTCAGGGCCGGCGTTCGTCGCGCCATCGGCTATTTGAATGGCCCACGCTTATAAATGGCCACCCTTATCGGAGCAGATGCCACCAGGCTGGGGACACGTAATGTCTGATCTGCTGCTGAGGGACCCGTCGGCGATCACAGCCGCCTGGCCATCCAAAGGTGCGGCTGGCCCTCGTCCTCGTAATCGACATCGCTGATCCGCGTATAGCCCTGCTTGGCGTACAGATCGTGCGCGTATTCCTGGGCATGCAGCTTCACCAGTTTGGCGCCGGCCTCGCGCGCGGCCTCGTCGCTCGCGGCGATGATCACACTCGCCAATCCCCGGCGGCGAAACGCCGGCATCACGGCTACGCGGCCCAGCAGGTACGTCTCCCCTGCCCTCACACCCTCGTCGAACGTGCATGTGGGCGACTGCGGGCTTTCGGGCGCAAGTGCGCGCTCCAGTGGCTCGGGGAACACGCGTGAGCACCCCGCCAGCTCGCCATCGATATAAAGCGTTACGTGCACGCAGGAAGGATTGTCGTCGATGCCGTCGAACTCATTCTCATAGCCCTGCTCGTCCATGAAGACAGCGCGCCGCACCGCAAAGGCGTCGTCGCGCGCGTTGGTCTTGATCTGCGGAGACATAAAGGCCCCTTTATCCGCCGGTTCGTTTGCGCACCATTATATCGGCGGGCAAACCATGTCACCGGGCTTTCTTATTGAGGTGCCGATAAGAGTGCGCCCCTCGAAGGGATAAGAGGGGCGCCGGCCGTTCCGGGTCGGCTTGGCTCGCATTAGAGTGGTGATGGTGAGCCGACCTCGCTGGTCGCTTTAATGAAGCGATGACCTCGAACGTTCCAACTGCAGAATGGTTCCAAGAAAATCATACGATTTCGCCTTACCTGTTGCCACCTGAATCGTTCCGCTCGTGCGGGGTCTTGTGGCGTCAACCTTGGGGATCTCGTCGACGAGACGATAGCCTCCCTCCGTCCAAACATAGCCCTGTTCGGCCATCGCTTCTCGCCACAGCTTCTTATAGCCCTCCCGCCACCGTTCATGGTCGAGCATGCACTGCAGATCCTCAGGATCCATTCCGGGCCACGTGCATGAGAGGATTGAGTCGTAGCAGCTCTCTGCAGCGAGCGCGGCCTCCCTTGCGGAATCGGCCTGGCCGTTCGGCCGCTGCCATCTGTTGCTGTTCTTCGCGTGGTTCCAGCACATGTACCAGTTCCACCAGCCGAGATGATACTTGTGCACAAAGGCGATCTCGCGGGGGCCGTCGAAGCCAGAATACATGTCTGGTTTCTTGCCCGTGGGGCGCCACTGGTATTTGAGTTTCGGTTCTTCAGGCATGCGTAATCCCCCTCGATCGAGGTTGTCGATATCCCGCATGTCGTGTGAGGTGCCCGCCTGCGCCTTGGGTGTTGCTGATATGTTCTCCTCCTCCTAAAAGTCAATGCGCCCGGTTGATGAAAGGCTCCTGCCTTGGGGCGCCGTTCCAGATCTTGCCGGGATCGAAACGGCTCCTATTCTTCAGGAAAGAAAAGGAGGAAGGAATGGCAGACGATCCCAAGAAGAAAGGCCGCGACCGCTCGCGTGTTTCCAACCAGGAGCACGAGGTGGCTTATATCGTTAAGACGGCCAAAGTGACCCGACAGAAGGCGCTCCAAGCTATTCGCGAAGCCGGACCGAGCCGTGAGAAGGTGATGGACTATCTCGCCAAGAAGTAGCGGCCACTTTTGTGACGACGGCTTAGCCCACAAAGGTGATCATGACGAACACAAACGCCACCAGAGCCACAATCAGCAACATGAAACTGAGAACGAAAGCGTCCCGCATGGGCAACCTTCAAGCATCCGAGGGTGAGCGATGCCAGAAGGGAATTGGCAGCGACTGACATCGCTCTTTGCCGGTCCGGTCTAAAACCGGCATCCCCTTGCGGGGGAGGGTTTTTAAAACGCTGCAGCCGCTGAATTGTTCCGGGCTCGAAAGTGCGCAAGGCTTCGCAGGAGGGCGAATAGTTCATGCTTACCGACGCAACGCCTTAGGTTCGTCGCTATAGAGCATTAGGTCCGTCGCTATCCAGCAGTTCCTTCAGAAGCTTCTCTCTGTCCGTCATATCAAACTCGCGGATCATGTAGAGAACCCTCAACCCTTCCATTACAGCCGTGTGACTCCTAGGATCCACCTGATGCACTTTGCACCAGTCACCAACGACCTGCTCCACAAGCGCGGCCTCGGTCTCTTTCGTCGGCGAAATCTTTCTTTCTGAGCGTTTGGGCATTGCGGCTCCCTCCGATCCCTAAGTGAACCATTGTCGCTTCGCGCGTTGACTAGGGTACTTTCGAACCTTGCCGGTGCGGCTCGTCGACAATGTTGGTTCGTTTCAGTGTGGATTTAGGGTCGGTGCCTGGGGGACATATACAACGACGTCCTGGTTTTTGTCGTCCAAGAGCGCGCCGCCGACCAGCAGATAAGCCGTAATACCGAACATCGAAAGAAGCATTATGCCCACCGGCAGACCAGTTGATGCGCTTCGTTCCGGTTGTCCATCAATGTCTCTCTCATGCATCACGCGGATTCCTTTCGGCGGGGCAAAAGCGATGACGTCCCGGAGCTCTGGAAGGGACGTCAACAGGCCGCTCCAGGAACTCCACACGCCCTGAGCGGCGAACTCTATGCTCTACGGATGGTTCCGCGCTCGAAGGCGATTAGGACCTTTGCGGGGCCGCATTGGACCTAAGTCCCACTTTCTAATCCGTTGTGATCGTGGCAATGTTGCAGGCGGTTACACGAGGGAACATGCCTCGCGAGGGACCAGGCCACCAGTGACATCGCCAAGACCGGACGAAGTCCCAGCGGCCGATGTCCCAAGCAAGCGATGGCGTAACCCGGGGCTCGGCAGGCTAGCATCCGCCGGGCCTTTTGTATTTCTGCAGGGAAAACCAGTTCGGCGCGGCTTGCCGACGGCAAATCCGAAGGCGCCTCGTTTGTGCAACCAGGGTGTTTGGGGGCGCGCCTTTCCAGTCTCAATGGTCGCAAGTCGTCTGAGGTGTCCTAGGTGCGGGTCGCGGGTGGTCTCCGTCGTGTTCATGCCGCCCTCTGGAAGGGATACACAGTGTGGGGCGGCCCAGGGGACCTTGTTTCGCTCTCGGGAGGTAGGGTGACGAGAAAAAGGCGCGCCCCCCAGGGACTGAAGGGCGCTGCCCGTCATTCGACGGCTCTGGAAGCGGTGACCAGCTCCTATGGCATCATGCTCCGGTACCGCTGACGCTCTCGCTCGACCTGGTCGAGGGTGTACGGGTCGGCATTTTCGTCAAATCGCGTCCATCCCTCCTGAGCATAAATGCTCCTACGGGCGGCAGTATCCACGCTGTCTCGCTGTCTCAGGATTGCTTCTGCTTGAGGTCCCAGGCTGTCCTCCACCCTGGCTGTCACCAGCGTTCCGCCGCGGCGAACACCCTCGGCATAAACATGGGCCTCCTGTTCATCGACGCCCGAATCCGTCAGTGCACCGATCAGGCCTCCCGCCGCACCACCGGCTACGGCACCGGCTGCCGCGCCGGCCGCGGTGGACGCAAGCCATCCGGCGGCAACGACCGGTCCAACTCCGGGAATAGCCATCAAGCCGAGCCCCGTCAGAAGACCAACCACGCCGCCGCCGGCCGCTCCGAGGCCAGCGCCAGCGCCGGCACCTTCGGCCGCATTTGAAGTGTCCGTCGAGTACCAATCGCCTGTGTTGTTTGCGACGATGCTGATATCGTCGGAAGGCACGCCCGCCGCTTCCAAATCGCTTACGGCGTCGCGAGCGGCTTCATAATCGTCAAAGAGCCCCGTTACGGTTCTCATATTCGTTCTCCTTTGGCCTTAGGCTTGGCGGCCTACTGCACGGTCACGTTGCCCTGATAGTCGAGTGCGACGGATACGGATTTGCCGTCCTTCATGGCAGTTGCCTGCCATACACCCTTGTCGTCGAGCTTCAGTCCGTTGACGTCGGTGTATCCGGCTTCCTCGATCCGTTCCTTCGCCTGCGCTTCAGTGAAGCTGTTCGCGCCTTCGACCGGCGCGGTGGGGTTTTGAGAGTCGGGCGTTGCGACCGCTGGCGTATCTCCCTGCGCCGAAGGCGTCGTCTGCGCAAGCGACGCCGTGGCCACAGCGCTCATCAGCGCTGCCGCAACAATGGTCATATTTTTCATATGCTTACCTCTTACGAAGATCAGGATTTAATCCCGTCCTAGAAACACCCCGGCTGGCAATTGGTTCCAGCATTTATTTTCAATGGGGGCGGTGTCCTCGCCGAATTTGCGACATCTATCATTCAAGGGATTCAAGCAGGCGGCAGATGGCGCGGAGCCCTTAACGCATGTCGCGGCGACTATGCTTGGCGCGTGTTCGGCAGACGAAGACTTGGCTCGAACCAGATTCGCATTGGCGCGTTATCGAGAGCAACGTTTTATGGAGAACTGAAAGTGAATCATTTTCTTTTTGCAGTAGCTGATTTTCTTTCTCGCCCCCCCGGCTTCTATTTCGTGATAGTGGCCATGATTGTCAGCACCGCATTGGTGCCTTTCGGGCTCACGAACGTCGTCACTTACGCCCTGTCAGTCGCGGCAATAGTGATCACCAGCGTTGTGTTGATCCAAGGCTATCGCGACACAGCGGCAATCCACGCCAAGCTCGACGAAATCATCGTGTCATTGCGTGAGACCCGGAACGAGGTAGTTGGGCTCGAGCACGAACAGCCAGAGCATATCGAGGCGGCAGTCGAGCGACTCGAAGCGGAAGCTAACGGGCAAGCAAGAGCCAGTCGGGAAACCGCCACGTAGCGGAGTAATACATGCACGTGATCAACGCCCGCCCTCGCCTGAGGCGAGATTGATCTTGTTGCTCCCAAAGTCGATGCGACGAAGCCGCGGACCTGTGCGTTGATGGGCGCCTGGCAAAATCAGCCGCGAAGAAGCCGACCGATGAGCCTCCATCCACCCGATGCCGGCGCGTGTCGATCCCTGTCTGGCAACACTCATCGGGCCTCGGCAGGCGAGCTGTGGCCATGACCATAATCGGAAGGCTGCAAAAGCTCTCGGGCGCGCAGGCTTCGTTGCAGCGCTCCACGAAAGCCGCGAGGCGCTTTTCCAAGCGGTGCTGCCCCAGATCTCCGAGACAGAGCAATCACCGTTCTACTTGAGGATGCCGAGCAGTTTTAGGTTGTGGCAAATAAAAAATCTGATTTACTGCCACTCGCTGCTTGGCTTTCGAGGGGGAATTGCCGATGGGGTGGACGCGCAGGGATATTGTGCTTGGTGGTTTGTCGGCATTTGCTACCGTGGCGGTCCAGAAACCCACATTCGCAGCCACGTCCTCCTATTTTTCCGGCACCGCCGTCGACAATGGCGTGACGTACCGAAGCACCAACTTTGCCAAGATCGACAAGAAGTGGCGCCGCCAGGTTGTCAAATATTTCAGCAGCGAGCCGATCGGCACCGTCGTTGTCGATACCAGGCACCATTTTCTCTACCTGATCATGGAGAACAAGACTGCCATCCGCTACGGCGTCGGTGTCGGCCGCGAGGGCTTCAAATGGTATGGCCGCGCCACGATCGACCGGAAGTCGCTCTGGCCACGCTGGACGCCGCCGCCGGAGATGCGTGAGCGCCACCCCGAACTGCCTGAATACGTCGAGGGAGGGTCGCCGAAGAACCCGCTTGGGCCCCGCGCCATGTACCTGCTTCGCGATGGTGTCGATACCGGCTATCGCCTGCACGGTACGCTGGAGCCGGGCAGCATCGGCAAGGATGCCTCCAGCGGCTGCATCCGCATGTTCAACGAAGATGCCATCGATCTTTATCAGCGCTGCCCCATCGGCACCGCGGTGCAGGTGCTGCCGCACATTGCCGACCAGGCTGAAAGTGCCGCTGAGGTCAGCCAGGCAACCCCGGTCGAATGAGCTCCGGTCGAAAGAGGAAAGTCACCCTGATGTCTGCTTTGACCGGATATACGAGGCTGCTTGCCGCCGCGGCCATGCTCCTGACGCTCGCCGCCTGCAACACCACCACTGAGATCGCCGCGTTGGAAGAGCCGACGGCGGCGCCGATGACCGGGCAAACCAACGATCCGGCGCCCGGTTTCGAGAATGTCGTGGCCGGCAGCGAAGAGGACTTCATCCTGAATGTCGGCCGGCGGACCTACTTCACGAAGGACTCGTCTGCGCTCGATTCCGTCGCCATGGCAACGTTGGACAAGCAAGCCCTCTGGCTCAACAGCAACCCGCGTTGGCTGGTCAAGCTGCAGGGATTTGCCGACGATTCCGGGTCCCCGTCAAACATGGAAACGCTGTCGCAGAAACGCGCCGACGCGGTGATGGCCTATCTCGTCTCGAAGGGCGTAGATCGCAACCGCCTGTGGGCCAAGGGTTACGGTAACGACCGCGAGGTCCGTGACTGCACGGATCGCTCCTGCCAGGTGCAGAACCGGCGCGTCGTCTCCAACCTGCGCACGGAGCGCGACGAACCCTGATCGCATGATGCGTTGCGGCCAGGTCTAATCAGCGAGATCGTCCTCCGCCGAAGAGCCCGGTGCTTGACAGCGCCGGCTGAAGAGCGGAAAACATCCGACATGGGGTTGCGATCACCCCACGAGGCGACAGCCGAAGCATCGCGTCCGATCAACCGCTAGACGGAGGACGCGCCATGCCGTCACTTCTCGAAATTTCACCCGAAAAGCTTGCCCGCCTTGTCGGCACCCCGAAATGCCCCGCACTTATCGACGTGCGCATCGACGAGGACTTTGAAGCCGATCCGCGGCTGATCCCTGGCTCGGTCCGGCGCGATTACCGCGATTTGCAGCTCTGGATCGAGGACCTCTCCGGTCAGTCGGTGATCGTCATCTGCCATCGCGGCAAGAAGCTCAGTCACGGCGTTGCCGCCTGGCTCCGCCACGCCGGCATTAAAGCCGATGTGCTGGAGGGCGGCTTCGAAGCCTGGGCCGCTGCCGGATACCCTGCGGTTCCCGCCTCCGCCTTGCCCAAGCGGGACGAACAGGGACGCACAGTCTGGGTGACCCGTTCCCGGCCGAAGATCGACCGAATTGCCTGCCCTTGGCTCATCCGCCGCTTCGTTGATCGCGACGCCGTGTTCCTGTTCGTCGCCCCATCGGAGGTCGAGGCGGTTGCGGAGCGCTTCCAGGCGACGCCGTTCGATATCGACGCCCCGGTCCGCTGGAGCCACCGCGGCGAACTCTGCACGTTCGATGTGATGGTCGAGGAATTCGGGCTTGCGACGGATCCTCTGCTCCGCCTTGCAACGATCGTGCGCGGCGCCGACACGGCCAGGCTCGATCTCGCTCCCCAGGCGCCCGGCCTGCTCGCTGCATCGCTCGGGCTGTCGCGCCTCTATGCGGACGACAACGAACAGCTCGAGGCAGGCTTGCTGCTCTACGACGCATTTTACCGCTGGTGCCGCGACGCCACCGACGAAACGCACAACTGGCCGAAAAAGGGAGCATGAATAGTGACCGACATTCCACGGAACAGCAGCACCATGTCGGAGCACCGGATGAGCCACGGCATTTCCTTCTCCGAGGCGCTCCGCGTATGGACACGCGTGGCTGCCTTGAGCTTCGGCGGCCCCGCCGGACAGATTGCGATAATGCACCGCATCATCGTCGAGGAGAAACGCTGGATCGGCGAAACGCGCTTCCTGCACGCGCTCAATTACTGCACGCTGCTGCCGGGGCCGGAGGCGCAGCAGCTCGCGATCTATATCGGCTGGCTGCTGCACAAGACCAAGGGCGGGCTGGTCGCCGGGACTCTCTTCGTGCTTCCCGGCGCCGTCGCCATCATGGCGCTGAGCTGGATCTACGCCATCTTCGGAAATGTCGGAGCCGTTCAGGCGCTGTTCTTTGGATTGAAGGCTGCGGTTCTCGCCATCGTGCTCGAGGCGGTCATTCGGATCGGTCGGCGGGCGCTCAAGAACAATGTGATGCTGGCGCTCGCCGCCGCGGCATTCATCGCGCTTTTCCTGTTCCGTGCCCCCTTCCCCATGGTCGTGCTCGCCGCGGGCGTCATCGGCTACGTTGGCGGCCGGGCCGGCTGGGCGGCGTTTCTTGCGAGCAATGGCCACGGCAAAGTCGGCGGCAAACAGGTCGCTGACGTCGACAGCGCACTTGGCGAAGACATCCCCGACCACGCCCGCCCACCAGTGAGCTGGTCGCTCAAGATCGCCGCGGTCGGACTGCTGCTTTGGGGCGGGCCGGTTTTCGCCCTGCTGTTATTTCTGGGACAGGGCAACGTCTTCACGGATATCTCGATCTTTTTTTCCAAGATGGCCATGGTCACCTTCGGCGGCGCCTACGCCGTTCTTTCCTATGTCGCCCAGCAGGCGGTCGAGCATTATCATTGGCTGAAGCCCGGTGAGATGCTTGACGGTCTCGGCATGGCGGAGACAACGCCCGGCCCGCTGATCATGGTGACGCAGTTCGTCGGGTTCATGGGCGCTTACCGGGAGCCGGGTTCCCTCAATCCCTTGCTTGCCGGCACGCTGGGCGGACTGCTGACGACCTGGGTTACCTTCGTTCCCTGCTTTCTCTGGATTTTCCTTGGCGCACCTTTCATGGAGACGATGCGCAGCAACAAGGCTCTCTCGGCCGCGCTGGCGGCGATCACGGCTGCGGTCGTCGGCGTCATCCTCAATCTCGCGGTGTGGTTCGCGTTGCACGTGCTGTTCCGCGAACTCTATGAAGCGCGTTGGCTCGGTATGACGATCGATGTTCCCGTCCTGAGTTCCGTCAACGTCGCATCCTTGATCCTGACGCTCGCGGCGATGATCGCAGTGTTCCGCTTCAAGATTGGCATGCTGACGGTCTTGGCCGGCTCTTCCCTCATCGGTCTCTCCTATGGATTGCTGATGGGGTGGGTCTAGGGCGAAGCTACTGCCTGTTTCCTTAAATCGTAGCCGTTTTAGGGAGAAGAACATGCAGCAATTTAAAGTGCTACGGCGCCCTTTGCGCGTCTGACCACAGTACACGACAGCGGCTCAATTGGTTTGGCGGATGCTTTTTCGCCCTCATTCCTGTGCTCGTCACAGGAATGACGACAGGAGGAGATGCGTTACCGCACCGCAACCGATGAGGCAGAAGCTGGCTTCTGTCGTGTACTGTAGCGTCTGAAAAAGACGCGCGGCGCTGCAGGACTCGCTCGAAAGGAAACGCTCCGGTGCAAGGCATTCATCCGGCCACATATCTTTTCGCGGCGCGGGCTCTGCGCGACTTTGGCGACGGCTTCGTCGCCATCCTGCTGCCGGTCTATCTGCTCGCTCTCGGCTTTTCGCCGCTGCAGGTCGGCCTCATCGCGACGGCATCGCTCTTTGGCTCTGCCCTCCTGACGATCGTCATCGGGTTTCTTGGCGCCCGCCATGATCTCCGTGGCCTGCTTCTGGCAGCCGCCGGGCTGATGGTCGCCAGTGGTGCGGCCATGTCCATGATCAACGATTACGCGCTGCTGCTCGTGGTCGCATTTGCCGGCACGATCAATCCCTCCGCCGGTAGCGTGAGCATCTTCGTGCCACTGGAGCATGCCGTCCTCACCCGCGAAGTGGCGAGTATCGAGCGCACGAAAATGTTCGCCCGCTACAGCCTCGTCGGCGCGCTCGCAAGCGCAGTCGGCGCCCTCGCCGCGGCACTGCCCGACCTGATGACGCGCTTCGGACCGGGGCACCTGACAGCCATCAAGCTGATGTTCGTTCTCTATGCGCTCGTGGGCATCCTTGGCGGGCTTCTTTATGCTCAAATACCGCCTCGCCCCGCGAGCCTCGCATCCGACAAACCGACGGCCCTTGGCCCCTCGCGTGCCATCGTCCTGAAGCTTGCAGCCCTGTTCAGCCTCGATGCATTCGCCGGCGGATTCGTCGTCCAGTCGCTGCTCGCCCTGTGGCTGTTCGAGCGGTTCAATCTCTCGCTTTCTGAAGCCGGGGTATTTTTCTTCTGGGCGGGCGTGCTGTCGGCGTTCTCGTTTCCCGTCGCCGCCTGGCTCTCGAAGCGGGTCGGGCTCATCAACACCATGGTGTTTACGCACATTCCCTCGAGCATTGCCCTGGCTCTCGCGGCATTCGCGCCGAGCTTGCCGATCGTGCTCGTCCTGCTGCTCATTCGAGCGGCACTCTCGCAGATGGACGTGCCGACACGCTCGTCCTATGTGATGGCGGTCGTGACGGAGGCGGAACGCGCCGCGGCCGCAAGCTTCACGTCCGTGCCGCGCAGTCTGGCCGCAGCCGCCAGCCCGGCGCTCGCGGGTGCTCTCTTTGCTGCTTCCTATCGAGCTTGGCCGCTCCTCATCTGCGCCGTACTGAAGATCACCTACGACCTCCTGTTGCTGCTGCAGTTCCGGCACCTCAAGCCGCCTGAGGAATGCTGATCGCGAACCCACATGAATCGACACTGCCGCCGGCGTTGCGCTGCGGGGGCATTGTCTATCACTCGGCGCGTGGTTGCCGGGCGTGAAGGTTTTCTATAGCGGCGCGCTTCCGATCGGACGCGGAAAGATCGCTGTAGCACTTTGAATTGCTGCATGTTTATCCTTAAATCGCCGCCGATTTGAGGAAACATGCAGGAGCGCCCCGTGTCCGGCCGGACGCGCAAGGATCGCTGTAGCACTTTGAATTGCTGGATGATTCCGATTTACGGAACTGCAGCAGCCGCGGAACGCCGGCAGTGCGTCGATCAGAGAGGTTGTGCCATGGCACCGGATCGCATTCGATCACTTGACGCACCATCCCCCGCTTCGGGCACCCTACCGCCGCCTCGTTCCGAAGATTTCCTGCAGCGGCGCCTCAAGCGCAATCGCACGCTGGCGACATCGCTTCTTGTCACCATGGGCGTCGTCTTTGTCGGGGCGCACTTCGTACCCGATCCCGGCTTCGCCACAAGGCTGCTTCGCGCCACGGCCGAGGCAGGAATTGTCGGCGGGCTTGCGGACTGGTTCGCGGTGACGGCGCTTTTTCGGCACCCGTTGGGCATCCCCATTCCGCACACGGCCATCATTCCGAACAGCCAGGAGCGCATCGGGCAAACCCTCGGCCGTTTCATCGAACGTCATTTCCTTACCCAGGAAGTGCTGCTGAAGAAGCTCAGGAGCGCCAATGCGGCGCAACGCTTTGCGAAATGGCTGTCGGCCCCGGAGACTGCACCGGTAATCGCAAACGCCGTCGTCGCAGCGATGCCCTACCTCGTTCGCTCCCTAGATAGTCACGATCTGCGCGAGTTCATCCGGCGCACACTCGGCAAGCAGCTCCGGCAAACCGATATCGCACCTCTTATGGGCCGCGTGATTCACATGGTTACCGCAAGCGGCGAGGCGGATGTCCTGTTCGAGCGCGTTCTGGGTGTCGCGGCCCTATGGCTCGAAGAGAACCGGGAGCAGATCTACGGGCTGGTCCAGCAACGTAGTCGCTGGTGGATCCCGAAGAGCATAAACGAAAAAATTGCCGACGCGATCATCACGGGCTGTGCCGATCTCCTCAATGACCTGCGAAAGCCGGAGAGCGAGGTTCGATTGAAGTTTCGCGAGGCGCTGGCGCACCTGGTAAATGAGCTCATCAATTCTCCGGAACAGCGCCAGCAGATCAACGCGTCCAAGAACCGCATTCTCGAACACCCGGATGTGCAGGCTTGGGTCGCGGCCGTGTGGCAAGAGACCTCGCGGGTGATGCTCGAAGACCTGTCGCAGCCGACGTCGAAAGCACGCGCGGCCGTTGAGAAGATCTGCATGCTCATCGGCAAGACGCTTGCGACCGACGAGGCGATGCTGAAACATATGGACGCGTTTCTGGAGGAGCTTGCCGTGTATCTGGTTTCGTGGCGTCACGAGATCGGCAAGTTTGTGACGGAAGTCGTCAGAAGCTGGGACAGTCCGACGCTCGTGGAACGCCTGGAACTCGTCGTCGGCAGTGACCTCCAGTACATCCGTATGAACGGCACCGTCGTCGGCGCGCTGGCCGGCAGCCTTATCTTTCTCACCTCTCAATTGATCGGTTAGCCGCATTGTCGATGCTGTCATGCTCGCGGCCCATAGCGGCGCACAGTCTTAGGGCCATATCATTCCGGTTGGCGGTGATCGGGACTGCTCCCCTGCCACTCACCCTCCCCTTTGGCGGCGCCATTCGTCCGGGGAAAGGCCAACGCACTTCTTGAAAGCGCGACTGAACGCAGCTTCCGATTCGAAGCCGACGGCGGCCGCGACGGCGACAACCTTGGCACCGTCCTCGACAAGCAATCGAGTAGCCAACTGCATGCGCAGTTGCCTCAGGTACTGCATCGGCGGTTGACCGATGAAGTGCGCAAAGCGTTCAGCCAACACGGAGCGCGATGTCCCTGCCTGCGCCGCAAGAGTATCGAGCGTCCAGTTCTGCGCCGGTGCATCGTGCAGCAAGGCTAGTGCACGCGCGACGAGCGGATTCCGCAATCCGGCGAGCCAGCCGACTTTTTCACCCGGCAATGTCTCGAGATGGCGGCGAATGACGTCCACGAACAGCAACTCCGCCATCCGCAACTTCACGACCTGCCCACCCGAGCGTCGCTCGCGCAGCTCGTGAATCGCGAACGCGATCAGATGAGGCAGACCATCGTCCGTCTGCGTCCCAGGGCGGACGCGAAGCAGGCGCGGCAGCGCCGACAGCACGGGGTTGAATGGCCGCAAATCGCAACCGAGAAAACCGCAGATGAACTGCGTCGTTGGCGGTCCGCTGCCCCCTTCGAAGACCGTCGATGGCAACTCGCCGGCAGCCATGCGGCGGAAGAAGGTCAGCGCCTCCTCGAAACTGTAGGTGGGCTCCGCGGTGGGCGGATCCGCAAGGTAGTAGGCGTCGCCGTGTGGAATAACGACGACATCGCCGGTTTCGCAGCGTTCCGGCTTTCCACAAGTAAGCCCCGCCCAACAGCCGCCGCGCGTAACAATATGGAACGATATCAGGTGCTGCGCGGCCGGAAGCACCAGGCGCTGGAACGATTCCGTCTGCGGCGTCCACGAAACCCAAGGCGTGGACGCTTCGACGAGAAACAGCATCGATCCCGTCAGCCGCACCGAGCGCAGCATGTCCGATAACACGTCGACCTCGGACGCCGCAGACGGAATCGTTCCAGCGCCTGGTGCTTCCGGATGATTGATCATGGCTGTTGATCATCGGGAGGCGAATAATAACGGCGACAGAACGGCCAGAGCAATAGTGGGAGGAATCCTGATGGCAGAACCTGAACGCTGGCAGGTCTCAACGGACGCTGCCGAAGTCTACGAGTCCTGCTTCGTGCCTGCGATCTTTGCTGCCTGGGCTGGCCCGGTTGCCGACGCCGCCGAAATCAGGACGGGCAACAGAGTTCTCGACGTCGGCTGCGGAACAGGCGTGCTCGCGCGCGAGGCTCTCAGGCGGGTCGGCCAAGAGGGCCAGGTCACTGGTCTTGACCTCAATGAGGGCATGCTGGCGGTCGCAGCGCGAACTGAGCCTCGGATAGCATGGCGACACGGCGATGCGGCATCCCTTCCCTTCAAGGACGAGAGTTTTGACGTCGTGGTCAGCCAATTCGCGCTCATGTATTTTCCCGATCGCGTAGCCGCCCTACGCGAGATGTGGCGCGCTCTCGCACCTGGGGGACGCCTTGCGATCGCTTCCTGGGCGCCCATCGATCAGGCCCGCGGCTATCGGATACTCGTGGACATCGCGACCCGGCAGTGCGGTCGTCGGGCAGCAGGCGTGCTTGCAGCCCCCTTCGTCCTTGGCGATCAAGCCGAACTCGCCAAGCTGTTTGTCGACAGCGGAATCTCGGGCGCTACTGTTACTCTCCACGAGGGCTCGATCCGATTCTCATCGGCGAAGGAGTTCATACGAATAGAAGTTAAAGGCTCGCCCCTGGCTGAGATGGTCAGCGACGATGCAATGGAAACTCTCGCTGCGGAATCTGAACGTGCGCTTGCAGAGTTCGTCGTGCCGTCAGGCGAGATCGTCATGCCGTTGAACGCGCATATTGTTATCGCAAGCAAGGGCTAGATCCCTGCGGACATTCATATCCAGGGTTTCGGCGCCGCGCGTCTCTTGAGACGCACAAAGGTCGCCGTAGCACTTTGAATCGCTGCTCAAATCGATTCCGATTTACGGAATCATGCAGTAGGCGCAAGCTGGCCAAATGATCGTGCTGTTTACGGATTTCGGCCTCGGCGGGCCCTATACGGGGCAGATGAAGGCCGTGCTGCACCGGGAAGCGCCGGGCATTCCCGTCATCGACCTCTTCGCCGATGCACCGGCCACCAATCCGGCAGCAGCGGCCTATCTGCTGGCGGCCTATGCCGTGTGGTTTCCGGTCGACACGGTCTTTCTCTGCGTCGTCGATCCCGGTGTGGGCGGCAAGCGCCCGGCCGTTGTCGTCGAGGCCGATCAGCGCTGGTATGTCGGCCCCGGCAACGGCCTGTTCGAACTGGTCCAGCGGCGCGCCGGAAGGACGCGCTCGTGGGAGATCGACTGGAGGCCCGAACAGCTTTCGGCCAGCTTCCACGGTCGTGACCTGTTCGCGCCGGTGGCGGCGATGCTGGCGCGCGGCGAGCCGCCGCCCGGCCAGCCGCGCGACGATCTCGATCGGCGGCCAGACTGGCCGGACGACCTGGCCGAGATCGTCTATCTCGATCATTACGGCAATGCCATGACCGGGCTCAGGGCGGCCATGCTGCCGGCCGATGCGAAGCTTGCGGCAGCCGGCCGCATCCTCGAGCGGGCCAGAACGTTCAGCGACCGGTTGCCGGGCAGCGCGTTCTGGTACGAGAATTCGAACGGGCTTGCCGAGATCGCGGTCAACCAGGGGCGCGCGGACCGCGAACTTGGCCTTGCCGTCGGCAGCCCGATCGCGATCGTCCCTTGAGGAAGCGGGCCGAAACGTCAAAAATGCGCAAGCACTATGCGAAGAATACCGGGTGCGCTGACGGGCGCCGACTCCAGAAAGGAGGCACTTATGACCGAGAATATCGCCGAGAAAAGCTGCACGCCCTGCCGCGGCGGCATACCGCCGCTGACCAGGGACGAAGCTGCCGGATATCTTTCGCAGACACCAGGCTGGGACCTCCTTGACGACGGGCATCTGATCCGCCGCAAGTTCAAGTTCGCCGATTTCAAACAGGCGCTGGCCTTCGTCGACGAGGTCGGCCGGCTGGCGGAGGAGGAAGGGCATCACCCCGACGTCTGCTTCGGCTGGGGCCATGCGGAGGTCTCGCTGTGGACCCACAAGATCAAGGGCCTGCACGAGAATGATTTCATCATGGCGGCGAAGATCAACCAACTGCCGACGGCATCCTGAAATCTCAGTGGGCCGGCCTGCAGAGGTCGGCCCTGCCAGCTCGCCCAACTACAGCAACCCTCATTCAAGGAGGAACTGATGGCCAAGCTTCTCGTCCTTTACAAAATGCCCAAGGACCCCGCCGCTTTCGACAGATATTACCGCTCCACCCACATTCCCTTGGCGAAGAAGCTGCCTGGGCTCAGAAAGTACGAAATCAGCAATGGGGCGATCTCGACCCCCACCGGCGCGGCCGATATCCACCTTGTGGCTACACTTCATTTCGATTCGATAGCCGACATCCAGCGCGCGTTCTCATCACCGGAGGGTCAGGCCACCGCCGGAGATTTGGCGAATTTCGCAGGCGGCGGTGTCGATCTTTATTTCTTTGATACCGAAGAGGTTTGATTCATTTGCAAGTAAGCCGGGTCCACCGAGGTGACGGGGCCAGATTTCGGTTAGCGGTCGAGGTGCGCTCGAGTGTGTTATAGTCAGGCGCACCCGCTTCGATGGAGGCGTCCATGGGCGTAAGCTTTCCAAATGAAGCTCCTGAATATCGCGCCGCTCGCGACAGGTTGCTGCAGCGTGAGGTGGCCCTCCGCCGTGAAATGGAGGCAGTGGCCGCGGAGATCCGCGCGCTCCCGCCTGGTGGGGTGGTTCCGGAAGATTACGAGTTCGACCACATCAGCGCCGACGGTGTTCCTGCCAAGATACGTTTGTCGGAGCTGTTCCGGCCCGGTACGGATACCTTGATCCTCTACCACTATATGTTCCCGCGGCATCGCAGCGATGACCGGCGCGGTCCGAGCAATGGGCCGACGGCAGATCTTCCCCTTGAGGACGGGCCGTGCCCGTCCTGCACTGCATTGCTCGACAATTGGGAGGGGGCGGTCCCGCACGTCGAGGGACTCGGAGCCAATATCGCGGCCGTGGCGAAAGCGCCGATCGAGCAAGTCGCGGCCTTCGCCGCGCATCGCGGTTGGCGTAATTTGAAGCTGCTTTCAGCCGCCAACAACAGCTTCAAACGCGATTACCATGGCGAGGACGAGGATGGACAGCAGGTTCCGATCCTGACGGTGTTCCACAAAGGCTCGGACGGGGTGGTGAGGCTGAGCTGGGCCTCCGAGCTGTTGTTCGCGCCGGCGGAACCGGGACAGGATCCGCGCCATGTCGGAACGGTCGAGCCGATGTGGACGCTCCTGGACCTCACTCCCGGTGGGCGGCCGAACGCCTATGAGCAAATCGAGCAGCAGTACTATTGAATGCTGCATCGACAGGTCCTTCCTGTCCGACCCCGGCGGTGCCGGTTGATCTCATCGCGTTGCCAATTTGTCGGTGTTCGCGTCAGGCCGAAATGATCGCCCACAACTGCGTCACCCCCATTGCGACGACGAGGATGATGCTTGCACCGGTAAACAGCGCCATCGGTATCTGCTTCAGTTGAGCGCCGAAGTTGCTGCCCGAGAAGTCGTCGACCGCATCGTCCAGCATCGCCTTCAAGTCATCCAAGGCGGACTTGGTTGCCAAGACCCCGTAAACCGTGACTGCGACCACGATCGTCGCGAGCGCGGACCTGGCGGCTAGTCCCGCTGATGATGCGTAAGCGAAGATCGCGAACATGGTCGCGATGCTGGCGAAAAAAATGATCGCATATGTCTGCGTCAGATGGGCAATTCGCGCAGCCACGGCCGCAACGTATTGATCAGTGTTGAGTTTCGCCATCTGCCCCTCCAGCAAGTGACCCGCTTGGGTACTGAGTTCCAAATGAACCAAAAAGTGAAGAGCTCTTTCTTACCTCGTTGAAGCCCGCCAGAACGGCGTTGAATCCTCCTTCTGGTCGCACCTCTCCATCCCAACAACTGTAGCACAAGTTGAAGGAAACATCAGTATCTCCTAATAATCGTAGTCTGAGCTCCGGCCTCTGAATGTCCGAAAAACGGCGCGACCAAGCCGCTGCCGAAGGCCGCACGACGGGCGGCATGCCACCTTCCCCTGACGGATGGAACCGGAAAGATGGACCCTAAGCGGTCGCCAGCGGCGAACGCCATGGGCGCCCCAACTTGCGCCTCTTAAAGACGTTCCCGGCTGTCCGCACCTCCTCCGTCCCCCCGCCCAAGCAACAAACAAAATAAAACCCGTCGAAAGATCGACGGGTTTGTCAATGGGCTGGAGGGGCATGGCCCCTCTCTTTGATGTTTTGTCGTTTTAGGCAGCGTCTGCAGTGTCGGCCGACAGCTCTTCGACGAACTTGATCAAGTCCTTGATCGTGATCAACGGCAGCCCGTGCGTCTCCGCGAAGGCCATGAGCTCCGGAAGCCTTGCCATCGTTCCATCGTCATTGGCGACTTCGCAGATCACCCCCGAGGCGGCCTTGCCGGCAAGACGCGCAAGCTCAATTGCGGCCTCCGTGTGCCCCGGACGGCCGAGCACACCGTTTGGATGGGCCCTGAGGGGAAATATGTGGCCTGGCCGGGCGAATTCCGCCGGTTGGGCGGCGGGATCCATCAGCGCCTTGACCGTCGCTGCGCGGTCGGCGGCGGAAATGCCAGTGGTAGTCCCGGGCAGGTAATCGACGGAAACGGTGAAGGCCGTCTTGTGCAGTTCGGTGTTCTGCGGAACCATCAGCGGGATCTCGAGCGCGTCGAGTCGCCTGCCCTCCATTGCCACGCAGATAAGTCCGCGGGCATGTTTCATCATGAACGCGATCGTCTCCGGCGTCACTGCCTCAGAGGCGACGATAATATCGCCCTCGTTCTCACGATCCTCGTCGTCCACGGCAACTATCATGCCGCCCCGCGCCAGGACCGCTATTGCGTCTTCGATTTTTGAGATTGCCATTTCATGCCTTTCAAGGGTTGCCGCTATCGGCGTTTCAATCCCTTGGGCGAACAGGCCTGCAGCCGCCATGTCAGGGGCGGTTTTGCAGACATGCTCTCTTCCATCCGGACTATACCGTCGGCCCCGGCATCGCACCGGGTCTGCTGACCTTCCAACTTGGAGTGGAAGCGCTCGCGGGCTCCAGGAAATTCCTGATACCGCCGGTGGGGAATCTCACCCCGCCCTGAGAACGTTATTCAGATAATCAGGGGCCTGCTCCAATTTCAAGAAGGAATCCGTCATGAATCTGTCAGAATGCGCAAAGGCATTCCAAAAGCGTGAATGGCGGGATGACGACCAGATCGCAATCCACGCGGTCCGCCACGGTCGTCATCGCCATGACCTCCTCTAGAGAGGAAGAGAGAGGCCCTTCATTTTCCGGTTTCCGGTGACCAGCTTCCTGACGATCACCAGCAGCAGAACCCGCCGTCGACGAGAAGGTCGACACCGGTCACGAAGCTTGCAGCATCCGACAAGAGGAAGACGGCGGGGCCGACCATTTCGTCGACTGTCGCCATGCGCTGCATCGGCGTCTGCTCCTCGAACAGCTTAGTCTGGTGCACCATTTCCGGCCGGGTGTTCATCGGCGTGGCCGTATAGCCTGGGCTGATCGTGTTGACGCGGATGCCGCGCCCGACCCATTCCATCGCCATCGACTTCGTCATGTGGATCACGCCGGCTTTCGAGGCGTTATAATGGCACTGGCTGAGACCACGATTGACGATCACGCCGGACATCGAGGCGATGTTGACGATCGAGCCGCGGCCATTCTTCAGCATGGCGCGCGCCTCCGCCTGGCAGGAGAGGAAAACGCCCTTCAGATTGATGTCCATCATCGTCTGGAATTGGCTTTCCTCCATCTCCTCCGCCGGGTTGGCATTGGCGATGCCGGCCGCATTGACGGCGAGGCTGAGCGGCCCAAGGTCCGCCTCGGTGCGGGCGACCGCTTCATTGAGTGCGGCGCCACTGGTCACGTCCGCGGCGATCTGGATGCTGCGCCGTCCCGTCTTCGCGATGAAATCGGCGGTCGTCGCGAGGCCACCGTCGGTACGACGGTCGAGCAACGCGACGTCCGCTCCGCATTGTGCGAGGCCCATGGCGATGCGCTGGCCGATGCCGCTGCCGGCACCGGTCACCAAGGCGACATTTCCGGAAAGATCGAACAATTTCGGCGCGTTGAGAGTAATTTCAGACATAAACATTCTTCCCTGTTCAGATCGTCGCCAGTTCCATGACCGAGACGTCGTTTGCGTCCTCGCGGTTCAGGATGCCCGCCTGCTTTCCCTTGGCCATGACCATGATATGGCTGGATACACCGAGTATCTCCTCGAGGTCCGAACTGACCACGATCACGGCGACGCCCTGCCGGGCAAGGTCCATGATGAGGTCGTAGATCGACGAGCGGGCGCCCACATCGATGCCGCGCGTAGGCTCGTCCAGCACGACGACCTGGGGCTTGCGGGCCAGCCACTTGGCAAGCACTACCTTCTGCTGGTTGCCCCCGGAGAGCTCGCTCGCATTCTGCCCGCCGCGGCCCTTGACGCCGAACCTTCTGATATAGCCCTCGGCGAACTGTTGGATGCGGCGGGAGGAGAGCCAGCCGCTGGGGGCGATCTCGCCGAGATTGGCGTAGCCGATATTCTCCGCAATCGAATGATCGAGCACCACTCCCTGAAGCTTGCGGTCCTCCGGCACGAGGACGATGCCATTGCGGATCGCGTCGATGGGGGATCGAGGCGTAATGGCCTTGCCGCGCAGGCGCACTTCCCCGCCGGAAATGGGGTCGGCGCCGGTCATGGCGCGCACCAATTCGGTGCGACCGGCGCCCATGAGGCCGGCAATGCCGAAGACTTCGCCCTTGCGTACGAAAAAGTTGATGTCGCGGAAGGCGTTGGAGGGTGAGGAAAGGCTCCGCACCTCCAGCGTCACCTCATCCGTGGGTGTCGGAAGCGCCGGGAACATGCGCTCCAAGGAGCGACCGACCATCGCCTCGACGATGGTGCGGATCGGCACATCGCCGCTGTCGAACTCCTGCACCTTAGCGCCGTCACGCATGACGACAATGCGGTCAGCAATCTGGCGGATTTCCTCGAGGCGGTGTGAAATGTAGATGATGCCGACCCCTTCCGCCCTCAGCCGTTCGATCTGCTGGAAGAGAAGCTGAGTCTCCTCGCCACCGAGCGCAGCGGTCGGTTCGTCGAGGATGAGGAGGCGCGCATTGAGCGTCAGCGCCTTGGCGATTTCGATGAGCTGCTGCTTGCCGGTCGAAAGCCCTTCGACGAGGCGATCGGGCGAGATGTCGAGGCCGAGCCGGTGAAGGCCGCTGCGTGCCCGATCCTCCATCGCCTTGCGGTCGACCCGGCCCGCCTTCATGGGGTAGCGGCCGACGAACACGTTCTCCGCAATGGAGAGCTTCGGAAGCAGTTTCAGTTCCTGATGGATCATGCCCACCCCCTCGTCCATGGCGGCGCGGGGATCGGCGGGGGTGTAACTTTGGCCGAGCCAGGTCATTTCTCCAGCCGAGGGCTGTACGGCGCCGGAAATGATATTCGACAGGGTCGATTTTCCGGCACCGTTTTCACCGAGCAGCGCCACGACTTCTCCCGGATAGATGTCGAGATCGACACCGTGAAGAACCTTGATCGGGCCGTAGGACTTCTGGATTCCACGGAGCGACAGGATGGGAGAGCGGGTCGTCATGGCGCTGCTGCCTTTCGGGTCTGAATCCGGGTTACGGATGGCTCTTCACGAATTCCGGCGCGTTCTCACAGGTCGTCAGAACGGCGTTCGGCGTCTGGCGCTCCTCGACCTTCTGGCCGGCGGCGACGGCAAGCGCGGATTCGACGGCGAGGACGCCCATCTTCTGCGTGCTCTGCGTCGCGGTGGCGATGAACGGACCCTTGCACTTTGCGAGATATTCGAGAGCCGAGACGTCGCCGTCATAGCCGCCGATGATTACCTTGTCAGAGAGGTTGGCGACGTCCACGGCTTTGGCCGCACCCATGGCGAGACCGTCGGCCTGGCCGAAGATGATCGTGATGTCCGGATTGGCCTGCAGCATATTCTGCGCGATCGAGAAGCCCTCGTCTGCCGACCACATGTTGCTCCACTGCTGGGCTACAAGCTCGACGCCTTTGTTCTCGTCGATTGCGCGCTTGCAGCCGGTGAAGCGGTCGACTTCCGGCGTCGTGCCCTTCTGGCCGTGGATGATCGCCATCTTGCCCGAGCCGCCGGCCTTCTCGATGATGTACTTGCAGACGGCGTAGGCGGATTCGACGCTCTCGCCGGCAATGAAGGTATCACCCGGCGCGCCTTCCGGAACGCGGTCGACGTTGATCACCGGAATGCCAGCCTCGCGGGCAAGGCGGGTCGGCACGGCAGCGGCAGCGGCACCGGCCGGGATGTAAATGAACGCGTTGATGTCCTGGGTCATCAGGTCCTGCACCTGGCTGACCTGGGTGTTCGTGTCGTTCTTCGCGTCGACGACGACCACATCAATGCCCTTGTCCCTGGCGTGCTTTTCGACGCCGAGCTTGATCTGGTTGAAGAAGTCAGCCTGGAGGTTCGGAACGGCAAGGCCGATCTTCTTTACCTCCGCAGCGGCGGCTGGAGACGCAAGCACCACAGCCGCGGTTGCTGCCATCAGTAGTTTGGACAACTTCATAGTTTCTCCTCCGAGTTGTTTGGTGGCTTCCTGTCCTGGCAGAGGGGACCACCTACCCTTTTTGTCGGCCCGCACCATTGCTGACCGTTTTCGATGCCCAGCCGCATGCGCGCAGGCGGGGCGAGTATCGCTACTTCCGTTTGCGGTAGGTCTCGGCGGTCACGGCGAGCACGATGACGCCACCGATAATGACTTGCTGCATGAACGGGGAAACGCTGAGCAGGTTGAGACCATTGCGCAAAACGCCGATGATCAGCACGCCGATGATGGTGCCGCCGATGCCCCCAGTGCCGCCGGAGAGCGAGGTGCCACCGATGACAACCGCCGCGATGGCGTCGAGTTCATAGGACACGCCCGAAGACGGTTGCACCGAGTCGAGCCGGGCCGCGAGCACCATGCCGGAAAGACCGGCGAGCAAGCTCGACACGACATAGACGAGCACGGTTGCACGGTTCACATTAATGCCCGCGAGTCGAGCAACTTCGGCGTTGCCGCCGATCGCATAAAGCGAGCGCCCGCCATGGCGGTAGCGGAGATAGAGCAATCCGACGATAAAGACCACCAGCATCACGGCTACGGTCAGCGTCAGGAAGCCGCCAAAACGAACGATCGCCATTGTATTAAACCAGGCGGGAAAGCCGATGAGCTGCTGTCCGTCGGTGATCATGTTTGCAAGGCCGCGCGCAATCGACATCATGGCGAGCGTCGCGATAAAGGCCGGCACGTTGAAGCGCGTTATGAGCAGCCCCGCGACAAGGCCGTTAAGCGAGGCAACCAGCAGCGCGAGTGGGATGGCCAACCACATCGGCACGCCGGCGATGATATTCAAATAGCCGAGGACCATCATCGCCAACGCCATGACGGAGCCGACCGCAAGATCGATCCCGCCGATCAGGATGACCAGTGTCATGCCTACGGCCATGACGCCAAGCACCGTGATCTGATCGAGCACATTGAGGAAGTTCCGGAGCGAAAGGAACTTGTCACTTGCGAAGCTCAGGAAGACGCACAGGACGATGAGACCAATCAAGGGCCCGGTTGCACCCCGCAGCGAGGGCAGCATTCTTCGGCCGACCACATCGTGTGCTTTCGCTAGCGCCGCCATAAATCCTCCTTCTCCAGCTATCTGCAGGCTCCTCCCGCTGAAGCTAGCATAAATATTCACTCATGTGTGCAAATTCATACATGAGCCTCAATCGGCATGTCAACGGAGATTCGTTTGCGGAGGGAAGATGGGGTGCCAACGGGGTTTGATGCTTGACAATGCCGCTCAATATGCAAACATATTTGATAGCGCATAAATATTCATGAGAGGCAACATGCAGCCGAACGATCTCGACCGGATCGCACGACAGATACGCCTTCGCGATCTGCAAGCGGTTTTCGAAGCCGGCGCCGGCCATATCGGCGGGGAAATGTCCGCCATCGACATTCTGACGGCGCTCTATTTTCGCGTGCTGCGCATCTGGCCTGACCAGCCGAAGCATCCGGAGCGTGACCGTTTCGTACTGTCGAAGGGCCATGTGGCGCTGGCGCTCTATGTGACGCTCGCCAAGCGCGGCTTCATATCGGAAGAAGAAATCGGCACATTCCTGAAGCCACATTCCCGCCTGAACGGGCATCCGAACTGCAACAAGGTTCCGGGCGTCGAGACCAACACAGGCCCGCTCGGGCATGGCCTGCCGGTTGCAGTCGGCATGGCGAAGGCCGCCAAGCTGACCGGCGCGAATTACCGCACCTATGTCATGACCGGCGACGGCGAGATGCAGGAAGGATCGAACTGGGAGGCGATCGCATCCGCCGCGCAGTTCGGCCTCGACAACCTGACCCTGATCATCGATCACAACCGCTTCCAGCAGGGCGCGGCGCTGAAGGACACCAACAACCTTGCTCCCTTCCCCGCCAAGCTCGAAGCCTTCGGCTGGGACGTCACCGAGATCAACGGCAACGCCATGGACGAGATCGTGCCCGCGCTGGAGCGCCGCGGCGAACGCCCGCACTGCATCGTCGCCCATACCAACAAGGGCCACGGCATTTCCTTCATGCAGGACAAGGTCGACTGGCACCACAAGGTGCCCAATGCGGAACAATACGAAATAGCCGTGGCTGAGCTTTCGGAGGCCCTGTGATGAAGGACGTGATAACCTCCCCCAAGCTGCACGATTGCCGAGACGCCTTCGTTGCCGTGCTGGAGCGCCTCGGCGCGGCCAATCCCAAGGTCGTCGCCGTCTGCAACGACTCCGTCGGCTCGTCCAAGCTCGGCGGCTTCAAGTCCAAATGGCCGGAGCGACTGGTTAATGTCGGCATCGCCGAACAGAACATGGTCGGCGTCGGCGCGGGCCTTGCCAATGGCGGGCTGCTGCCCTTCGTCTGCGGCGCCGCCTGCTTCCTGACTGGCCGGTCGCTGGAGCAGATCAAGGCCGACATCGCCTATTCCAACGCAAACGTGAAGCTCATCGGCATTTCTTCCGGCATGGCCTATGGCGAACTCGGCCCGACGCACCATTCCATCGAGGATTTCGCCTGGACCCGCGTGCTGCCGAATCTGCCCGTGATTGCGCCCTGTGATTCAATCGAAACGGCCGCGGCCGTGGAATGGGCGGCTCGTTACGAGGGTCCGGTCTTCCTGCGCCTGTCGCGCGTCGGCGTCCCGGATCTGCTTCCGCCGGACCACAAGTTCGAGCTGGGCAAGGCCAACCTGCTACGCGACGGCGACGACATCACCCTTGTCGCCAACGGCACACTGACCCACCGCATGCTCAAGGCGGCCGATATCTTGGCCGAACAGGGAATCGGGGCTCGCGTCCTCAACATGGCGACGGTCCGGCCGATTGATGTCGATGCCGTGGTGGCTGCAGCCCGCGAAACCGGCGCCATCCTGACAGCCGAAGAACACTCCACCTTTGGCGGCCTTGGCTCGGCAATTGCAGAATTCGTGGTGGCCGAAGCCCCAGTGCCGATGAAGATCCTCGGCGTTCCGGGCATCTTTGCCCCCACCGGTTCGGCCGAGTTCCTGCTTGACGAATTCGGTATGTCCCCCGCCGCCATCGCCGAGGCGGCCGTCGCATTGATTGCACGCAAATCTTCCCGCGCATGATTGTGCGGGTTTAGATTTCGTGCCGGGCGCGGCCAAGCCTCCCTGTCGCCGCGCCCCCAATTTCTGCCTGCCGGAGCCACCATGACGACCGCCATTCTCGCCATCGACCAGGGCACCACGAATTCCAAGGCCGTGCTCGTTTCCACCAGCGGGGAAATCCTGTCACGCGGCTCCTCTCCTGTCGGCATCGAACATCCCCAGCCCGGCTGGGTCGAACAGAGTCCGCTGCGCATTTGGGAATCGGTGCAGGAGGCGATCGCCGCCTGCCTGCAAGCCGGCCCTGTTGTGGATGTCCTCGGCATTGCAATCTCCAATCAGCGCGAGTCCGTCACGGTGTGGGATGCTGCCACGGGAGAACCGCTCGGCCCGGTGGTGAGCTGGCAGTGCCGCCGCAGCGCGCCGACCTGCGCCGAACTGATCGCGGCGGGTCATGGCGCGCGCGTTCAGGCGCTTACCGGGCTTCCCATCGACCCGATGTTCCCAGGCCCGAAGATGAAGTGGCTGCTCGACCGCGTGCCCGCCGGTCACAGGGTCCGGCTCGGAACGATCGACGCTTGGCTGATCCATTGCTTCACGGACGGCGCGGTCCATGCATGCGATGCCGCGAACGCCGCCCGCAGCCAGCTCTACGACCTCAACGCACAGGTCTGGAGTGACGAACTGTGCGGCCTTTTCGGTGTGCCGCAATCCGCCCTGCCCGAGGCACGCGACAGTGCCGCACGTCTCGGAACGACGAAGAACGTGCCGGGCCTTCGCGACGGTATTCCGATCGCCTCGGCCATCGGCGACAGCCATGCCGCCCTCTTCGGCCACGGTGCGTTCAATCCCGGCGATGGAAAGGTGACTTTTGGCACCGGCTCGTCGATCATGACGACCCTGCCCCGGTTCATCGCCCCAGAGCAGGGCATTACTACGACGATCGCTTGGTCGATCGCCGGAAAACCAACCTATGCGTTCGAGGGCAACATCCTCGTCTCGGCCGCCGCCCTGCCCTGGATGGCCGAGATGCTGGGCCTCCCGGATATACAGGCCCTCACCGATCTCGCCGCAACCGCCGAGCCTGGCGGGCCGGGCTTCGTGCCGGCCTTTGTCGGCCTCGGTGCGCCCTACTGGCATGCTGATGCGCGAGCACTGTTTTCCGGCATCACCTTCAACACGACCCGCGCCCAGATGGCCCGAGCGGTAACCGATTCCATGGCCTTCCAGGTCCATGATGTCTTCAAGGCGATGTCCGATCAATCGCCGACGCCGCTCGGCCGCCTCTATGTCGATGGCGGGCCAAGTCAGAATACTTTCCTCATGCAATGCGTGGCCGACACGCTGAACCACGTCATCATCCAATGCGACGCGCCCGAGGCCTCCGCCCTTGGTGCAGCGTACCTCGCTGGCCTCTCGCTTGGTATCTGGTCCGATCTTGCCGCGATCGCGGCCCTGCCGCGCCCCGGCAATCCCATCGTGCCGCGTGCTTGCGATGTTACAGATCGCCTTCTGGTTTGGCAGGACGCGATCTACCGCTCGACCGCTCCGGGTTCTTCAACTATGAGTGAATAAAAATTCACCCCGGAGGACCCCATGGGACGGCTCAACGAGCTGCGACTGATCGCCCGAGTTGCGCAGATGTACCATATCGAAGGCAAGCGGCAGGCGGAAATCGCCGAGGGCATGCGCATGTCGCAGGCCACCGTTTCACGCATGCTAAAGCGGGCCGAGCAGGAAGACATCGTGCGCACGACAGTCATCCCGCCGCCGGGAACATTTACCGAGCTCGAATCCGCGCTGCGCGAACGCTATGGCCTAACGGAAGCCATTGTCATCGACTGTTCCGAGGACCGCGACGGGGCGATCATGGCTCGCATCGGCGAGGCCGCAGCCCACTTCCTCGAAGTCACCCTGCAGCAGGACGAGATTGTCGGCGTCTCGAGCTGGAGCCAGACCATTCTGCGCATGGTGGACAATATCCACCCGCTCAAGAACGCCAAGGCCAAGTACATCGTCCAGATCCTCGGGGGCATGGGCGACGCCTCGGTGCAGACCCATGCCACACAGCTCATGGCGCGACTGGGACGGCTCACCGGCGGTGAGCCGCGGCTCCTTCTCGTCCAGGGCATCACCTCCTCGCGCGAGGCAAAGCTCGTCATGCTGGCCGACCCTGTCGTGCGTGAGACGATGGACCTGTTCGGACGTCTGAGCCTTGCCATCGTCGGTATCGGCGCGGTCGAACCGTCCGAACTCCTCGCCCGCTCCGGCAACGTCTTCTCCCGTCAGGAAATGGCGATGCTGCATGAGGCGGGCGCGGTTGGCGAGATCTCCTACCGGTTCTACGACAAGGACGGAAAACCGGTCGAAACGCCCCTCAACGAGCGCGTCATCGGCATTTCGCTGGAGGACCTGCGCAAGACTGACCGGGTTATCGCACTGGCCGGCGGCGAATCGAAAACCCAGGCCATCGCCGGCGCCCTGAAGCTGGGCATCATCGATGTGCTTGTCACCGACAAGTTCACTGCAGCTCGGCTCACGGCCTGATCTTACCCGAGATCAGCCCTCGGCCTGCTGCGTATTATGGAGAAGACAGACATGAGACGTTTCGCAGGCCAGACGGTTTTTGTCACCGGGGGAAACAAGGGCATCGGGCGCGGCATTGCCAAGCGATTTGCCGACGAGGGCGCAAAGGTCGCCATCGCCGCAATCGAGAAGGACACGCCTGCGGCCGCTGAAGCGATTGCAAAGGAAACCGGTGCAGAGGTGATCGGCCTTACGCTGGATGTAACGGACGCAAAGGCCGTGCAGGAGGCCTATGGCGAGGCTGAGACGAAACTCGGTGCCGTTTCCGTCTCTGTCCAGAATGCCGGCGTCATCACCATCGCCAAGGTCGAGGACCTCACCGAGCGCGAATGGGACCTCAACCTCGACGTCAACACCAAGGGTGTCTTTCTCTGCTGTCAGGAGGCGATCCGCCGCTTCCGCGCCAGCGGCACGAAGGGCCGCCTCATCAATACCGCCTCGGGCCAGGCGCGCCAGGGCTTCATCTACACGCCACACTACGCCGCCTCGAAATTCGGTGTTGTCGGGTTGACGCAGAGCCTTGCCAAAGAACTCGCTCGCGAGGGCATAACAGTGAATGCAATCTGCCCCGGCATCATCCACACCGAGATGTGGGACTACAACGACCGTGTCTGGGGGAAGATGCTCGGCGAGTACGGTCCCGGCGAACTCATGGCCGAGTGGGTCGAAGGCATCCCCATGGGTCGTGCCGGCACCCCCGCCGAAGTCGGCGCCCTTGTCGCCTTCCTGGCGTCAGCGGACGCTGCCTACATCACCGGCCAGACGATCAATGTGGATGGCGGCTTGATCATGTCGTAGGGCAACCAGTCCGGATGACCGGAATCGTGCGCCGACAGTGTGCGCACGCAGCGAACCTGGCGTTCTCGGCAACCAGGCCGCTCCGGAAGCCCGCACGGCGGGCTCCACGCAACCATTCCAAGACGGATGCAGTCGGTCAAAGCGGCAGACCGCGCTCCACGATGTTCCTGAAATAAGCGATGCCGAATGGGATTGCTTCATCGTTGAAGTCATAGCGTGCATCATGGACGGATGCCGTGTCTCCGTTGCCGATGAGCATGATATTGCCCGGCCGCTCCTCCAGCATGAAGGCGAAGTCCTCCGAACCCATGAGGGGTTCGAGTTTGTCATTCACTTTGGCATCACCGACCAACGTCCGTGCTACGCTGACCGCAAATTCGGTCTCACGGGCATGGTTTACTGTCGGGGGATACATCCGCCGATATCTCACCACGGCGGTTGCCCCATAGGCCTCCGCCACCTTTTCCGCGATAGCGCATAGCCGCGCCTCAACAAGGTCTCGCACTGCTGGGTCGAACGTCCTCGTTGTGCCGCCCATCTCGGCCCACTGTGGAATGACATTGCCAGCCTTGCCACCGTTCAGGAAACCCACCGTAACGACAGCGCACTTTCGAGGATGGACGTTGCGGGACACGATGGTTTGAAGCGCCAGGAGGATGTTTGCACCGACAACGAGAGGGTCGACGCTGACATGCGGGGATGCGCCGTGCGCCCCCTTGCCTTCGACTTTGATCCGGAAACCGTCGGCTGAAGCAGCCATTGGCCCGCTGGCTGTTGCGAATTGCCCGATCGGTAGACCTGGCTCAGTATGCATTGCGTAGATTTCGTTGATGCCGAACCTTTCCATCAGGCCAGCGTCGACCATGGCCTTTCCGCCGCCGCCACCTTCTTCAGCCGGTTGAAAGACAACGGCGGCAGTGCCGTCGAATTCTCGTGTTTGCGCCAATTCCCGTGCCGCGCCAAGCAGCATGGCGGTATGGCCATCGTGCCCGCACGCGTGCATCACTCCGTTGGTTTTTGATGCCCAGGGCGCACCGGTCAATTCTTCGATCGGCAAAGCATCCATATCGGCTCGCAAGCCGATGACCCTTCCGCTGGTCCGCTTTTTCCCGTGAATGATGCCCACGACGCCGGTTCTGCCGATTTCGGTTGCTACCTCATCGCAGCCGAAGTCCCTGAGTCTTGCGGCGACGAGCGAAGCTGTTCGGTGAACGTCGAACTGGAGTTCGGGATGAGCGTGAAGGTCGCGTCGCCATTCAACTACGTCACTATACTTCGCCTCTTCGACGCTCATCGGCTTTCCTCTCGTCCGACAACACCTCAGTTTCTACGTTCTTTTCGAGGGGAGAATATGCGAATTGGCCAAGGCCGCAATGGAACTGCATTTGGCCCATCGTGCCGATTGCAGCTCCCGTCGTCCGTTTCCGGATCCACCCGGCTCCGTCCTTTGACCCGACCTCGACTTCCTGAGTTTGTCAGCCCAAGGCCGAAAGGCACCCCTTTGCACATTCCGATAGCCTTGATCGTCTCACGCTGGAGATGCCTCAAGGAGGGAAATGGGCCCCTTGGTCTGAATCACGCGTTCAAGCTGTAGCCCCGCGGCTTTGAAAAGGCTTGCATACTGCGCCTCCGTCCTCTCCAGGCCGCCAGTGATGGCGAGCATGACCACGTCGATTTCTTTGATCAGGTTCGGTTCGTCACCCGGCGGCACGAGCGTCTCGGCCACAAGTACCTTCCCGCTCTGTTGCATGGCCTTGCGACAATTTCGCAGGATCACCACGGCACGATCATCGTCCCAATCGTGAACGACCTTCTTGACGACGTAGACATCACCGCTGGGGACGCTTTCAAAGAAGTCACCTGCGACAAATTCCGTGCGCGGCAGGTTGCCTCCGGCACCCTGCTGGGCTGCCGCGAGGCCCGAAGGCAGGTCGAAAAGCACGCCGCTCAGATGCGGGTTGCGGGCCAGGATCGCCGAAAGAAGCTGACCATGTCCGCCGCCAACGTCGACGACCCGCGTGAATGGCCCGAAGTCATAGGCTTCGGCAACGGCCTCGTTGCTGCCTTGGCTCAAGGCGACCATGGCACGCTGAAACAAGGCGGCCTGCTCGGGGTGTTCCGACAGCCAGTCAAACCTTGGGCTTCCGAACACCTTGTCGAATGCCGGCTTTCCGGTGCGAACGGAGTAAAGCAGTTGCTCGAAGGCAAGATAGGCCTCGCTGTTGATCATACGGACGAAATCACGGGGACCCGACTGATCGGAGCGCAGCATGGCACCAAGCTCTGTCAGTGCGAAACGGCGCGGTGCCACTTCCCTAAGGACCCCTTCGGGCGCGAGAAGTCGCATGACACGGTAAAGCGCATCTGCCTTCGACTGCGTGGCGGCTGCCAACTCATCCACCGACTGCTCGCCGGCAGCCAGGAGATCGGGGATGCCGAGCTCGATAATGACGCGCAGCGCCTGTGACACGGCGAACCCGAACCCAAGCCTCATGATCTGTTGTGAAGTGCTGGCCATGGCTTTTCTCCTCCGCTGTCGCCGGAAGCTTAGCAGAATGGAGCGAGCGAAACGCTTCCGCAAATTGGAGGAGCACCGAGCTTGCTGTCGAAAGCTTCGGTTTCACTCAGGCGCTGTCGCGATAGTTAGCAAGGGAGTGCAGGTCCGATCGTGAGGCCCTCGGCGCCGGCGGCCGGGTCGCGCCGACCGACAGTCGCTGCCGGTCGGCCCCTCCGAAACGGCGCCGCCTATCGCTTGTCCGCGTCATGCTTCCGCATCGCCGCCTCGCCGGCGTCCGACACCTCGACCCATTTCTTGTCCGGCGCGGCGTCCGCGGTGTAGCTGTCGTGCCAGTTCCACCACTTGTAGGTCGGGGTCTGCGGATAGCCCTCGGGCGAGTCCTCCCAGACCTCCTGCCGGCCGAGCGGCGTGATGTCGAGATAGTTCCAGGTGCTGCCCATCTGCTCGTCGCCGCGGTTGTTTATGAAGTAGGTGCGGAAGACACGGTCGCCGTCGCGGTAAAACACGTTGGTGCCGTGCCACTCGTCCACGCCGAAATCGGCATCGAAGCTGTCGGTGATGGTAAACCACGGCATCTCCCAGCCCATCCGCGCCTTCAGCCGCTTGATCTCCTCCTGGGGTGCGCGCGAGACGAAGACGAGCGTCGTGTCGCGGGCGTTGAGGTGGGCGAGATGGGCCACCTGATCGGCCACCATGGAGCAGCCCCGGCAGGCGTGCTCGGGCCAGCCGAATACGCCCGGCTCGTAGAAGGCGCGGTAGACGATCAGTTGGTGCCGGCCGTCGAAGAGGTCGGCGAGGCTGACCTTGCCGTCGGGCCCCTCGAACACGTAGTCCTTCGTCACGGCCATCCACGGCATCCGCCGGCGCTCGGCGGCGAGCGCATCACGGGCGCGGGTCTGGGCCTTTTCCTTGACCAACAGCTTCTGCCGGGCCGCCTCCCATTCCTTGGGCGATACGACCGGCGGGGTGTGCATGGCAGGTTTGCGGGTATTCTCGGTTGGCGTAGTCATGGCTCTTAAATCTCCTGATCTGGGGCAATGCGCCGTGTGTTGCGGCTGTCCTTGCCCGTTCTTACACCGCCGCGCGTCCTATCGGACGCGCAAAGGACGCTGTAACGCCTTGAGTTGCTGCATGTTTTTATCCTTGAATCGAGTGCGACTAGGAAACATGCGCTAGGTACAGTTTGGCTCGGGATCTCGAGGGATGCGAGTAACAACTGTGTCGCCATTCCGATGGCCCGGAATGCAACCGCGGCAGCGCGGCAGATCACGATTATTTTAGGTTGAATCAACCAAAATCATGAACGTGATCGATAGTAATGAGGTAGAGTGGGATGGGGGCGGAAACCGCGCACTTTTTCTCATTCCCGCTTTAGCGCACCCAACCGGCAGAACGGCGCGTGCTAACGCCCTGGTAAAATTATAAGGAGCCAGCGCCTTGCACCAGGACGCATCATCTGGCCATCTGCGGGAATATTCAGCGCCTCATGGGCGTCATAGCGCTGTCGTGTCAACGGAGGAAGATGCGCTATGCCGATAAGACCTCACATTCCCCTTCACGATGTCGACATGCTGAGCGCAGTGTTCGAGCAGTTGCTCGAGGATCATCAGATGCTGCGCACCAGTGCTGTGGCAGAGGGAACGCTCACACGCCTGATCTTCAATTATCATCTCGGCATTCGCGATCCGGCGATGCTGAAGATGCTCACCGTGCCTTTCCTGCGGCAACGTCTGTCAGGCACCCAATGACAGGAAGAGAGATCGTGACCGGAAGGGAGATCGCCTTGACGAGCGGCCCCTACACAAGCGGGGTCTCACGCTTTTCTTGGCGAAGAGGCCCCGCTCTAAATCAATTCTGAAATGACTATAGGTTTGTGTCGGTGCATGCCGCCGGCACCCTCCCAAAGAGTCGGAGTATCGTCCTCTTTCGGCCCTTGATCCATGGACTTTGGTCCAGCCCGATATGGGACAAAGGTCCCATATTCGATTTTTGCATGAACATACGAGGAGAAGCCCGCCGAGAGGCACGACGGGCTCCTGTTGATGAAGGATGTTGGCCCGATGATCGGCGCCGAAACCTGCCGGCGTGGCCTCCGCGTCCGGATAGATGCGCGGGCGCTATGGGGTCAGGCCGTCAGTTGATGATCTGAACCACCCTGCGAGATCTCGGCTCGACGATCACCCGCTGGTCGTTGACGACGGCTACCGAATAGTCCGGAGCCTCCGGAACCGGGGTCAGCACGACAGTCTCTGGAAGAGGCTGGCCAACGACGATCCGTTCCTGGACGACGACTGACGGCGGTGGTGGCATCTGTTGGACTGTGGTAACCACCTTGGGAGGCGGCGGTGCCAGTGCGCCGCCAAGCGCGCCTCCAACAACTGCGCCAACGCCAGCGCCGACCGGTCCGCCGATAATGGCGCCCGTCGCGGCACCGCCGGCCATGCCCGCGGCAGCGCCGCCGTTGCCGTCGTTGTTATTCTGAGCGATCGCGGGGCCGCCAAGGAGGGCAGCTGCCGCAGCGATGAAAACAAGTTTTCTCATTGTCGCCTCCTGATTTGGACAAAGGGGCAACGAGTGGGGCACGAAAACAGTTCCAGCCGCTGGACTTAAGTCCGAGAGGCAAAGCCAAAGGTCCTAGGACCGTTGCGGCTCTCCCGTCTCGAACATATGGTGACCGTAGAGCGTCGACGAGATGACAAGTCCCCGACACCGCCGTCGACGCGAAAAGGTCCCAGAGCCACCGCGATTGTCCCTTCTAACCGCTCTGGGACCCTCTTTCGCCTTACCGCATGAACCTTGAATCGGGATCGATCTAGGCCAAAATCATGCAGAAATTCAAAGTTCTACTGCGCCTCTGACCACAGTACACGACAGCACCCTCGTTGCTCCGGTACGGCAGGTTCTCCTCCGTTCCTCATTGCTGTCACAAGCATGGGAGTGACGGAGCCGGGTTGGCCGTACAGAAAACATCGACAGCCGGATGTTCGTCGGCTCGCCTGCTGCCGTCACTGCGATCACGCTGTTGCACTTTGAATTGCTGCATGTGGTTTTCTTACATCCGACACCATTCGGGAAACGGACAGCACGCTCTCGAAAAGTGCAGTGCTTGGACCTGTCACAACCCGCGCAATATTGATAGCTTTGCAGCCCTCTACCCTACAGGAGGGCCTCCAGCCGACAGGAGCAGAGACATGTACGCCGGCGCCAAGCTCGACGATACTGCAACGGGGCCTTTCTGGACTCCGCCGTTACCCGTCGATCGGGACAAGCTCAGCCCATCGATTCTGCGCGAGCTCGATCAGCGAGGCGAGCGCCGGAGCTTCAAGGGTTACGTGCTGCAAATCTATGACGGGCCGGACGGCAAACCGTCCGGTGTATTCGAAATCGCCTACTGTTCGAAAACCAGGATGGCATGCGCCATTTACGAGGCCGAAGCAGAAGATGAGCACGACGCGAAGCGACGCGCCGTCGTGATGACAAATCCCCACTGGCTTGCCGCCGCCGGCCCCCGCGACGCCGCCGGCATTTTTTTCCAGTTGCTCGTGGACACGCCACCGGAAGCCTGAGCGCAGTGCTCGCGACTACATGCGCCGGCTGACGCCGCGCCTTATCCTGCATCACTCGCGCCGCTTGCGGACGGCCAATCCTATCTCCGCGAGCGTTCCGAATGCGATGCCGAATACGATCCAGTAAAGCCCTTCGTCGATCGCCTGGTCCAATGACGAAGCGGTCGTGAACCACGACAAGGCGTCCGGATCCAGATACGCCGTCGAGATGACCAGCCCCAGCGCGATCTGCCAGACCCCGGCCACAAGCGCCACGATCGCCACCAGGCGAGCAGCATATGAAAACACCGTTCCACCTCCTGCTGTTGTCGCAGAACACTACGACGCTCAGGATACCGCACGGTCAATGGCATCGTATCGGCGTGGCGGCCGCTTTGGGTGGAGGGCAGCAGTACGAGGACGTTATCGCAACGGCAGGAAGTGGCCATCTTCAGTCGCTCTGGCTTCCAAGTGCTGCCGCATTGAGCGATCGATCCCACATGCAGTAGAAATGCCAGGCACCATCAGGGACGAAGCCGGTCAAGTGTTTCTCGAAGAACCGCAGCGGCCTCTTCGCGCTCGCTGTTCGACATCAGTCCGGGCTCTGCCTCGAGCGTTAAATGTGGCAGCTTACTTCGAATCGCGCTGCAGGCCGCCGTCAGATTGGCCTTGAAATCGATCACACGATAAGTCGCGACGGAATATGCTATTCCCTTGACACGAATGTGCCCCACCTCCTCACAGTGGATTAGATCCTTTATGTGCGCGAATGTCTCGTAGGAGATGAGCACGGCTCCCGGAGCCGCTTCCTCTTCAAGCCGTGCAGCAAGGTTCACCGCACCACCGATGATCGTATAGTCCATTCGATCTTCGCTGCCGAAGTTGCCGACCGTGCAATAGTCCGTATGGATCCCAATCCGGCAGCGCAACGGCGTCTCTATTCCAACGCTACGCCAGGTGTCGCCGAGCTCGTCCATCCGCTTCTGCATGGCTAACGCCATCGAAACGCAGGCAATCGCGTCCTCGCCGACACCGCGTGTCTCGGGATCACCGAAGAACATCAAGATCGCGTCGCCGACATACTTGTCGATCGTGGCCCCGAACTCCAAGGCGATCTTCGACATCTCCGTCAGATATTGATTGAGGAGCTGCGTAAGCTCCTCAGATTCCATCCTGTCGGTTGTTTCCGTAAATCCGGCGATATCCGAGAAACAGATAGTAAGCTTCTTACGCTGACTCGCGATTCTGACGTCCTGCCGGCCGCTGAAGATTGAACGATAGATCTGCGGCGCGAGGTACTTGGCAAGCTTGCTTGAGAGGGCTTCCAGCGCCGTCGATTTTTCGGACAGGTCCTGCTCTCGCCGTTTCAGCTCGGTCACATCCGAGTAGACTGCCACCGTGCCCCCACCCGAAATGCGACGCTCGCTGATTTGAATCCAGCGATCGGGGTTGCGTCGCTGGACGAGCGTTCTCATCGGACTGCGATGCGCGTCAAGCCGTTCGGCGATCCATTCCTCCTCGCGACCGACTGCATCTTCGATCAGGCCGCGTCGTGCCGCCGCACGGATAATCGCCTCGAACCGGGCTCCGCAAACGACGGCGTCATCCATCCCTGGGTAGAGGATTTCGCGATAGCGGTTGTTGCACAGGACGAGCCGGTCTTCCGCATCGTAAAGTGCGAAACCTTCCGAGATGCTTTCGATCGCGTCGATGAGACGTTGACGTGCTTCGGCCACGTCACGCAGATTTTTCTCTTCGACTTCGATCGCCGTATCCCGGAAGAGCCGAAGGGCGTCCGCCATGCGGCCAATCTCGTCGCCAGCCGTCTTTGGCAGTGGCGCTCGAAGATTGCCGGCAGCAATGGCGAGCATGCTCTGGCTGACGGCCGCGAGGCGGGCAAGAAGGCTGCGATCCACGTAGAGCCAGACGATCAGAAACGAGCTGACAAGAGTGAGAAGGGCGGAACCGAGCACGACTCCCGTCCCGAAAGTCTGCACGGTCGCCGTCTCTTTTGCGGCATCGGTGATTTCGCGGTCGGCGACATTCACAAGGCGGTCGAGCGCAGAGGTCAGATCGCGGGAGAGTCGCTCGTTCTCCGCCACGAGCCTCTCGCCTTCGGTCAGAATGGCCAGCTCGTTCCCGCGCGCGGCCGGAATTCCGCTATCGCCCGCAGCCAGCGCCTTGAACTCGGCCACGCGTTGCTGGAAGCGCGTCCGTAGCTTGGCTTCGATTTCCTGGGCTATCGCTTCAAGGCCGCTGAGTGATCGCTGCAGCGGGAACGCGCTCAACGCAAGATCGCCCGGCGTGGGCGAGTTAGCGGCCTTCAGCAGCGAACCATTGATGACTGCAATCTCCTGCTGCGCTTTCTGTTGCGGCAGGTAGCTGGCGACCGCCTGTGCAAGGCCCGCTGTTGCTGTGGCGCGCGTCTCGGGCGACGCAGCCGCGCCCCTCGTCGCCTCCCGCCACCCGGAAACCTTCGAATTCACGACCAGGATGCCCGCTGCCACCAGACGCAGGCTTGCGGTCGTCGTGGCGGACAGCCGCCGCAACAGTTCTTCCTTCCGCGCCACGACCGTCAGCCTCGCCTCGACCAACTCGTCAAGGGTCCGGAGGTTTTTCGCCAGGCCAAGGACCGCGCCCTTGATCTCTGTGATGGATTCGCGGCTGAGCGTGGTACCGCTCAGCGCCTTGAGCAGTTGTTCGAGCCGCGCCATCTCGGTCTCGATGACAGCGGACACCTCGGCACGCTTCGTCTTACTGGTTACGGCGAGCATGGACGGCGCTGCGGCGGCAACCCGTTCGGCCTGGCGGGACAATTGGAGGGCGGCGAGCGCAGAAGGCGTCTGACGCTCAGTGATGCGCTCGACGACAGAACCGACTTCCAGATGGACGTAGATTGCTGCGGCGGTCGACAGCATGCTGATCGCGCTGAGCGCGAAGAACACGAGCAACAGACGGCCGCGTATACCGAGACGGTCAAGCATTGACCCAATCCTGATGCGGCAACAAGTATCTGCCGGTATTGTCCCGGGTTCACCGGCCGCGCCAGCAGTCTGCCAGTCTCACTTCAGGGGTGCGTACTCCCCGTTTTTCCAAACGTACCACACCCAGCTCTGTGTTGTGGGGTCGCCCTTGTCGTCAAAGGCGATCGGCCCGAGCACGGTCGAAAATTTGCCGTCTCGAAGCGCTGCGATCACCTTCGAAAGTTCGAGCGAGCCAGCTTTGGCGACCGCCTGGGCCCAGACCTGGATCGCGCCGTAGGTGAGCAGCGTGTAGGCATAGGGCTCGTAGTTTTCGGCGCGAAAACGCGCAACGACAGGAGCGGCTTCGGGGTTTCGCCGCGGGTCCGGGGTAAACGTGAAAAGGATACCTTCGGCCGCGGGACCTGCGATCAGCGCCAGCTCCTCGGTTGCCATCGCGTCGCCGGATATGAACTGAACCGGATAGCCGCGATCGCGCGTTGCGCTTGCCATCAGCGCGACCTCGGTGTGGTAGCCTCCGACATAGACCACGTCGACGCCGGCTTCCTGCAACCTTGCAATCTCCGCCGCATAGTCGCTCTTTCCGGGCTCGTATTGAAGGTAGATCGCTTCGTCGACGTTGCGGGTATTCAGCCGCCTTTTGGTTTCCTCGGCAAGGCCTTTGCCGTACGTCGTATTGTCGTGCAGGATCGCGATCTTCTTGTCACGCCAGTGCTCAGCCAGAAAATCCCCAGCGACCGTCCCCTGCGCGTCGTCGCGGCCGATCACCCGGAAAACATTGGCGCGGCCCAGCTCTGTCAGAAGCGGATTGGTCGAACCGGGCGATATCTGCAACACCCCCGCCGCTTCGTAAATCTCCGATGCCGGGATCGATGCTCCGGAGCAGTAGTGCCCGACCACGAAAACCACTTTATCTGCCACGAGCTTCCTGGCGGCGGCGCTGGCCTGCTCGGGGTCGCAATAATCATCGGCAATGACCAGACGTACGGGCTGGCCGAGCACGCCGCGTCCAGCGTTGAGATCGAGCACGGCCAACTCCGCGCCGCGCTGCAATTGTTCGCCGATCCAGGTCAGCTTCCCTGTCACGGGGCCCGCGGCCCCTATCAGAACTTCCGCATGAGTTTCGAAGCTGAGCGCGCAAGCCAAGACGGCAGCAGCGGCGAAAAGTCGGCGCATCGCTACACCTCCCAGTTCGACTTACTCCGAATGCGTCGGAGCCACTCTTGTCGGCGCGATCACATTAGCGCAATCTTATATGCCTCTGCCAGTACAATGGGCGACATTTCCTCCCGCCAGTCGAACCTCGAGTGTGGCCTGAATGGCCGCCTCCCACCAGACTTGCCCTTCAGATCCTCGTATGGGAGGGCCGAATTGGGTCGATATTTCCGGTTTCCATTCGTCGTGGCCATGCGGACGATGTTGCCTCGAAATCCGCGGATGGGACACTTTGACGAGAACTAATCTCGGTCCGGCGCCCCCAATGGGAAGAAGCTCCGATAAGGGCGTGCCTCGTCGACGACCCGTGCGACGGAGGGGCGGGCCAGAAGCCGTGCCCTGTAGGCGGCGAGCGCCGCATGGCGTTCGGGGATCGGATGAACCCAGTCGGCATAGAAAAGCGCCGGTGCGGCGGCACAATCGGCAATCGTGAACCGACCGCAAGCCGCCCAAGCCTTCGCTTGCAGGCGCGGTTCCAGCCAGGCGTAGCATCGATCGAGCAGCGCACGCGCGTCGGCGACGCCGCGCGGGTCGCGCTCGTCTTCGCGGCGCAGGGCATTTCCGACAATCCGCTGCATCGGCGCATGGACATAATCATCGAACACGTCCGCCATCATGCGCGCCTCCAGGGCTTCGCGCCGATCCTCCGGCACCATCGGCGTCCCGTTCCCATGGAACAGGTCGAGATATTCGATCACTGCGTTGCTTTGCGTGACTTCCCTGTCCCCATCGATCAATGCGGGAAATTGTCCCGTGGGCGAGAGTTCGCCCATGCGCGCCTGGTTCTCCGCATGATCGGGATCGACCATCCGGAATTCGAAGGTCACTTCGCGTTCGTAGAGCGCGATCAACGGCTTCCATACGAACGAGGCAAACGGGTGCCCGTAAAGTGCAAGCGTCATTGCGTGGCTCCTCCTAGTTGAAGGGTGGTTTCGATCATGTCGAACTGGAGTCCGGTCCCGTGGCGTCGATCGGCAGTGCCGTCCTTGCCGTTCAGAAACACGATCTGCTCGGTGTAGGAGACGCGCGTTCCCTCCCCTTCCGCTTCGAGTTCCAGACTCGACAGGGTGACCGAATGGAAGCGTCCGGAGTGATGCAGGTCATAGGCATAGACGAGGCGCCGAGCGGGCTCGATTACATGGAAGCGGGCCGCGAAACGCGTCACCAGACCGCTTTCGTTGAAGCGGCCTTCGAGAACTTCAAGCCCGCCCACGCGAAAATCCATCGACCGGCGCAGCAATGTCCAACGTTCCGCCGGGCCGGTGAACCATTGTGCCTTGAGGTGCGGATCGGACCACGCACCGAATACCCGGCCGGGCGGAGCGGCCCACACGCGTTTCAGCGTGAATGTACCGTGAAAGAAAGGCACTTCCGTCATCAATGATCTCCTCCCGCCGTCGGATCCGGAGGTCCGGCTTCACCCATGAATTCGCCGCTTTCGATGAGTTCGCCAAGCCGATCGAACCGGCTCTCCCAGAGCTGGCGGCGCTCGTTCAACCAGCTTTCGACACGCAGGACCGCCTCGCTGGAGATCCGGCATTCGCGGGTGCGCCCGCGCTTTTCCGTCACCACGAGACCGCTCGCCTCGAGCACCTGGACGTGCTGATGGATCGCCGCAAGCGAGGCGCTGTAAGGCTTGGCCAACTCGCTCACCGAGGCCGGCCCCCGTGAGAGGCGATCGAGAATCCCCCGGCGCGTCGCATCTGCAAGCGCGTGAAAGGCCCTATCGAGTTGCTCGGAACGCTCAACCATTCACTTAAGTAACAGCGCGCCCGCCGAAAAGTCAAGCGATCACTTAAGTGTTTGGCGCCGACCGATGCTGCGTCTGCCCCCGGGATGCCGCTGCTCGATGCTCAGCCGGCCCAGCGACGAAATAGAATGCTGGCATTGACCCCACCAAAACCAAAGCCGTTGGAGATGGCATGGTCAAACGACATCTTGCGTGCCTGGTTGGCGACGAAATCGATACCATCGGCAGCGGGGTCCGGCGTTTCGAGGTTCAGGCTCGGAGGAGCGATCTGGTCGCGCAGGGCAAGTAAGGTAAAGATCGCTTCCAGACCGCCTGCGGCACCAAGCAAATGCCCGGTCGCGGATTTCGTCGCGCTCACCGCGATGCCGCCGTCGCTGCCGAACACCGACTTGATCGCCTCTATCTCGCCCCTGTCGCCAACTGGCGTCGAGGTGGCATGAGCGTTGAGGTGGCCAATGTCGCTCGGCCGGATGCCGGCCTGTGCGATGGCGAGTTCCATCGCGCGCCGGGCCCCCGCCCCATCCTCCGGACCGGACGTGATGTGGTGGGCATCGGCCGTCGTGCCATAGCCGACGAGTTCTGCGATGGGTGTCGCCCCTCTCGCAACGGCGTGGTCCAGCGCCTCTATCACGATGACGCCGGCGCCCTCGCCCATGACGAAGCCGTCACGGTCGGCATCGAAGGGCCGGGAGGCGCGGTGCGGAGTCTCGTTGAAAGCCGTGGACAAGGAGCGTGCCGCCGCGAAGCCGCCCAGGCTGACGGAGTTGATGCAAGCCTCTGCCCCGCCACAGACGGCAATGTCGGCCTCATCTGCCCGGATAAGCCGTGCCGCGTCGCCGATCGCCTGCACGCCGGCTGCGCAGGCCGTCACCGGTGCGCCGATCGGTCCCTTGAACCCGTGGCGGATCGAAACCTGACCCGCGGCAAGATTCACGAGAAAAGACGGGACTGTGAAGGGCGAGAGCCGCCGCACGCCGCGCTGATCCGCCGTGCGTACGGCTTCCGAAATAGCCGGGAATCCGCCGATGCCGGACGCTATCACCGTCGCTATCCGGGTCTGCTCGCGTGCCGTAACCGCTTTCCAGCCCGATTGCGCGATTGCCTCCTCCGCGGCTGCAAGGGCGAAGAGGATAAAGCGGTCCATCTTGCGCTGATCCTTTGGCGGAACGATCACATCGGGATCGAAACCAGCCGCAGGATCATCCGCTCGGGAGGGCACTGTGCCGCCGATCTTGCAGCCGAGATCGGCAACAGTCTCCTCAGGCAGAGGTCTTATCCCTGAATTTCCGGCAAGGAGCCGCGACCAGGTCGCCTCCACTCCTGCTGCAAGAGGGCTGACCGCCCCCATCCCCGTTACCACAATGCGACGCATCGGTTTTCCTTCCTGACATGCCGGCTTACGGCCCGTACTGTCGGCAGCACGGGATGCCTTGTTTTTAACTAGGTTGATAACTGCCTCGGTCGCAGTGCTCTCAACGCGGGCGCTCAATGGCGATCGCGGTGGCCTCGCCGCCGCCGATGCATAGTGCCGCGACACCTTTCGACAAGCCTCGCCGCGCCAAGGCATGCAGCAGGGTGACGATCAGCCTCGCTCCGGTGGCGCCGATCGGATGACCGAGCGCGCAGGCGCCGCCGTTGACGTTCAGCCGGTCGCGAGCGATCCCGAGGTCCTTGGCCGCCGCCATCGCCACAACGGCAAAGGCTTCGTTGATTTCGAAGAGGTCGACGTCATCGACGCCCCAACCGGTCTTCTCCAGCAACTTGCGGATCGCGGGAATCGGCGCTGTCGTATACCAAGCCGGCTCCTGGCTATGCGTCGCATGTCCCTTGATCTCGGCAAGAATCGGCAAGCCCTCGCGCTCGGCGATGGAGCGGCGGGTCAAGACGAGCGCCGCGGCGCCATCGGCGTTGGCAGATGCACTGGCCGCGGTGATCGTGCCATTGGCGCGAAAAGCCGGCTTCAGGTTCGGGATCTTCTCCGGTGACACCTTCAGCGGATGTTCGTCGGTGTCGACAATCTTCTCGCCGCCCTTGCCGGCGACGGTGACCGGCGCGATCTCGCCGGCAAAGGCATTTGTTTCGATAGCATTGCGGGCGCGGGTCAGCGTTTCGACCGCATAGGCGTCCTGATCGGCCCGCGTGAACTGGTAGGCCTCGGCTGCAGCCTCGCCGAAGTCACCCATCGGACGGCCCGGTTCATAGGCATCCTCCAGCCCGTCGAGCATCATGTGATCGAAGATCCGGTCATGCCCGGCACGAAGGCCGGCGCGTGCCTTGGCAAGCAGGTAGGGCGCGTTCGACATCGACTCCATGCCGCCGGCGATAACGACATCGGCCGACCCGGCGCGAACAAGATCATGCGCCAGCATGGTCGCCTTCATGCCCGAACCGCAAACCTTGTTGATCGTCGTCGCGCCGACGCCATCGGGCAGGCCTGCGCCGCGCGCCGCCTGGCGGGCTGGCGCCTGTCCCTGGCCCGCAGGAAGCACGCAGCCCATCAAAACCTCGTCCGGCCGATCGGGGGACAATTGCGCCCGTTCGAGGGCGGCGCGAATGACATGGGCGCCGAGAGCGCTCGCCGTGATTGGCGCAAGATCTCCTATGAAGCGGCCAAGCGGCGACCTCACAGCGGAGACGATGACAATCGGATCAGATGGATTGGACATGCAAGGCCCCTTCCGGTTGGAGGAAAAGCGGTAAAGGCTACTGCATGTCTCCTGGAATCGACCCCGATTTAGGGACTAAGACATGCAGTAATTTCAAAGCGCTACAGCGTCCTTTGCGCGTCTGATTAGACGCGCGGCGCTGTAGGTAGGAGTGTCTCCGCCTGACATTGGAGCTCCCTTTCAGAAGCATCGCCGTCGACGCCTTCCAGCACTCCATCGGCGGCCGCTTGCAGGAATCGTCTCGATAGCTGCTCATCGTCCACGGCGCGCGAAAGGACCAGCGCGCCGACCATGGTCGAGAGCGCGACAATCGACCTGTCTCGAGCATCGTCTCCCGGAGACGGCGCGACCAGTCCGTCGAGAATGTCGAGATGGTGCTTGATCGCGGCTTCAAAAGTCTGGCGTAGCGCGGGGCTGCGTCGGGCAGCGTCCGGCGCGAGCGCAGCCAGGGCGCAGCCTTCCGCCTTTTCCTGGCGATGCGGTTCGGAAAGATAAAATCGAACGAGCGCGCTGAGCGGCTTTTGGGCTGCCTTTGCAATGACCCTCGCCCAATTCGCTGCGCCGTTCTCGAGAGCCTTGGCAGATGCCTGGACGATGAGATCTTCCTTCGACTCGAACTGCTTGTAGAAGCCGCCCTGTGTAAGGCCGGCGCCTTTCATCAGGTCATTCAGGCCGATGCCGTCAAAACCGCGCTCCCGAAAGAGACGACCGGCGACCTCAATAACCGTGCGGCGGTTTTCTTCCGCCTGTGCGCGGCTGACTCTCATGCTTGCTCCTGACCTGTCAACTTTGCCCAGAAGTTTATATGGCGACCACCATCTATCAGTCAAGAATAGATGGTGATTGAAATCTTATCGAGCGCTGCTGATGCCGGCGGGACAGCTCAGTTGGTTTGGCGAATGCTTTTTTTTGCCCTCATTCCTGTGCTCGTCACAGGAATCCAGCGGCGCCGCGTCTGCGGCGCGGAAGAGTATTTTCAGCCCAAGGACTTGGGTTGACTGGATTCCTGTGACACGCACAGGAATGAGGGCAGGAGGAGACGCGCTACAGTATCGCAGTCGACGAGGCCGAAGCTGGCCTCGTCGTGTGCTGTGATCAGACGCACAAAGTTCGCTGTAGCGCCAATCGAGCGGACGTAGTCAACCAACCGGACTTCGACGCGACCGGGACTATTCTGGCATCTGGAGCACATCCGGGTGCATCAGAGGCGCGTCCTTCAGCCAGATCCGTGCGCCTTCCGGGCCGATGATCGCGGTCAGGTCGGTGCCCGCGGGCAAACGGCCCCAACTCTGTGGCGCCAGTGTTTCGCCGCCGATGGTCAGCCCGCCCGAGAGGACGAGGAACTCCAACCCGCGCGTGTTTGCGACCGCGACGGTTTCGTCGGCCTGCCAGTCTTCGAGCCGGACTTCCTCACGGCCATCATCGAACAGGATGGTTGCGGCGCTGGCGCCCGGGCGCGGTGTCGCACGATGGCCCTCGCCGGGCTGGCGAACGATTTGAGTCTGATCTCCGTCACGGTACTGCCAGAGCCTGACGAAGATGATGCAGCCCTCTTTCGCGGCGGGGATATGCGAGGTGCCGGGCGGATTGCGGAAGTAGCTGCCTGCCGGATAGTCGCCATGCTCATCCTGGAAGACGCCTTCCAGCACGAGGATCTCTTCGCCGCCGCTGTGTATGTGGCGAGGAAAAGCGCTGCCGGGGGCATAGCGCACGATCGAGGTGGCGCGGGCGACCTCGCCGCCGACGCGGAAAAGCATGCGCCGGTCCACGCCGGCCGCGGGACTTGGCACCCAGTCCAGCTTCGCGCCATGGACGATGACTGGTTTCGACAGATCGTCGTTAATGCGCATGGCGGGTCTCCTTCATGGTTAGAACCATCCGGAACTTGACGTCACCAGGCTTCATCTTCCGGTAGGCTTCGGATGCCTTCTTGAGCGGCATCGTCTCGATTTTGGGGCGCACACCGGTCAGGACGCCGAAGTCGAGGTTCTTTCGTTTTCGTAAGGCGTGCCGGTGATCGATCCGAGCAAACTGCGCTCGCCGACGACGAGATGACCGGCCGACACGGGCAACGGGTCCCTGCCCGCACCAAGCAGCACCAGCCTGCCGCGCGGGGCAAGTCCCGCCACACGACGATACCGCTTCCGCATTGCCGATGGTAGTGATGATGGCCTTTGCCCCGCCCATCGCGTTGAGCTTCCTGGCCGCATCCTCCTCGCTGGTGTCGATATAGAGATGCGCGCCGAGCGTCAGCGCATCTTCGGCGACGTCCTGGCCGTGACCGACTGCTGCAACCTTGAAGCCCATCTTGCGGGCGTATTGCAGCGCCATGTGCCCGAGGCCGCCGATGCCGAGCACGGCGATCAGGTCGCCGGCCTCAGCGCCCCACTTCTTCAGCGCGTTGAATGTGGCGATCCCGGCGCAGAGGATCGGCGCGGCCTCAACTGAATCGAACTCGTCGGGGATCGACACGAGGCCCGTGCCGCGCGCCAGCATCATTTCGGCATAACCGTCATCGCAGGTGGCGCCGACGAGGGGCTGATTCCGGCAGAGCTGGAACTGAGCCTGACGGCACTCGTCGCATTCGTTGCAATGGCCGCCCAGCCGACCAACGCCGACGCGCTGTCTCAGCTTCCAGCGCGAGGGAGCGCCCTCGCCAAGGGCGACGACGCGGCCGACGACCTCATGGCCGGGCACGCGCGGCGGCTGCAAAGACGGGTCTGCCCGCTCGATGTCGGAGACGTCGGCGCCGCAGATACCGCAGGCTTCGACCTCGATCAGCAGCGGTCGTCGCATCATGCATCTCGACAAGCGGCCCGACCATGCTTTTGCGCAGTGCCCGACAGGCCGGCGTCGCGCCAAAATGCACGGCAGAAGAGGGCCACGCAGGTTGCTGGCCACATTGGAAGGCGCCATGTTGCTGGCAAACGTTCTTTCCAGGCCCTCAGCGTTCGATGAAGCGGTGGCGGCGCTCTCTTCCTAAAGGCGCGTTTACTGCATGTCGCCTTTAATCGTAGCCGATTAAAGGACAAGAACATGCAGCAATTCAAAGTGCTACAGCGTCCTTTGCGCGTCTGATAGGACGCGCGACACTGTAGCGGCCGGGGGGTCTGCTTGCCCTCGCAAGCGGCCCCCAACGCCTCGCGTTGCCAACAGGGCAAGTCCCTCCCTATACTTCGCCATGCACAAGACCTTCGTCTCAGCGCGGGAGGATCGGCCCGGGGAAGACTGGCTTTCCCGCTTCACGGCCGGTCGGGCCGGCGTGGAGAGCTGGTATTTCGGGCATGCCGTGACGTCGCGCCCCACCGCCCCCACCGCGAGCGAATGTCGCGCGGCGCTTGCGCAGCACATGCCCGAGCTCGTCCCGCACTATGAGCACGTCTGCGCTCTCGTCGGAGATGACGAGCTCGCCCACCGGATGCTCAGCCACTACCGCCCCGCACCGGAGGGCTATGGCTGCAGCCAGGCGGTCTGGCTCGGACAGGAAGGCCCGGCACTTATCCGCAATTTCGACTATCCGCCCGATATCGTCTCGGATCGCTTCGAGCTGACCGCCTGGTCGGGCCTGAAGGTGATCGCGAAGGCGCAGCGTCCTTGGGGAGGCTGCGTCGACGGCATGAACGAGGAAGGGCTGGTCGCGAGCGTCACGCTCGGCGGCGGCCGCGTTCAGCGCCGCGGCTTCTCGATCATTCTCATGATCCGCTACGTGCTTGAGACCTGCCGTCGCGTCAGCCAGGCCGTGGATGCCCTTTGCCGTATCCCGGTGGCGCTTTCGCAGAACGTCACCCTGGTCGACCGATCGGGCACCTACGCCACTCTCCTCCTCGGCCCCGGCCAGCGGCCGGTCATCACCCGCCTCAAGGCATGCGCGAACCATCAGCGCAGCGAACGAGCCCCGCCAAATTCTCTGGCGCGGCAGCGCGCGCTCCTGCAGGCGCTCAGCGAACCTTCGATGTCGCTCGAGGGCCTGACCGACTGCTTCCTCCAGCCGCCGGTCCATGCGCGAAATCCGCGCTCCCCGACCCTCTACACCGCCGTCTACCGGCCCGAGGAAGGCCGGGTGGATTATGTCTGGCCCGGCAAGCGCTGGTCCCAGGGGTTCGTGGATTTTCGGGCTGGCGAGTACACGCATCATTATGGGTGATGTGTCCCCGGCAGCGACGCGCCGTGGCTCTCCGTCAACCCGTCCTCGCCACTCCCACATTCCACCGTCAGAAGACCCTGCCCTGTTTGCTTCGGGCTCGTCGGCTGCGGTACGGCAAGGCTTGTCCTCCAACCTCATTCCTGTGCTTGTCACAGGAATCCAGCCAGCCCAAGTCCTTGGCTGAAGAGACTCTTCCGCGCCGCAGACGCGGCGCTGCTGGATCCCTGTGACAAGCACAGGGATGAGGGCGATAAAAAGCACCCGCCAAATCCATTACGCAACCGTTGTGCAGTGTGACCAGACGCGCACACTATAACGCTTTGAATTGCCACATGTTTTTATCCTTGAATCGAGTACGATTTAAGGAAACATGCAGCAGCGGAAGCCCAAAAGTTCCAAGGAACGGAAGCGGCCTCAAGCTTCCGGCAGGCCGGCCAGCCGGAGACCATCCACGATAATCCGGAGGCGATCGTTGACCTTGGCTGTTTGGCCGTTCGCAATGCTGGCGATGGTGCTGTCAGGAGCGATGAGCAATAGATGCTGTAGATATCGCCTCGCCTCGTCGATGCGCCCGAGATGCGCATTGTTCGCGATCAGAAGCCACAAGGTCGGATCGAAATTCGGGTTGAGCGCCAGCGATTTCGACGCCCAGAGCAGCGATTGCTCATAGTTGCCGCGGATCATCTCGATGTCGGCAAGACCGCAGAAGGTCATGTGAGCATGGGGATCGAGCGGGCTCAGGCGCCGCGCCCGCATGAAATAATCCAACGCTGCGTCAAGGTTCCCGCAGTAGAGGTTTGCCACCCCTGCCCGGACGACGACCGCCAGATTGTGCGGGTTCGTGTCTACGGCCGCCTGAATCACCGCCAGGCCCCAGCTATAGTCTCGTGCCACGATAATGAGCGTTATGCCGCACATGGCCAGCACCAGGGCGTCGCCGTTGGCGCGTTCGATGCCACGCCGGGCGAGTTCGATGCACCTCGGAGTATCGTCCGGCCCGAACGGAGGCCAACCCATCGTCCTGCGATGCTCGATGACATAGGAGGAGAGTGCCAGAATGAGCGGGTTTTCCGGCTCCTGCGCCAGCGCTCCGGTCAGGAGCGCGTGCGCTTCCGCATTCTGGTCTGCAGTCTCGGCGAGGATCTTCGGCAAGATTCGCAGATATATGTCGTAGACGGAAATGCTCTCCGGCCGCTCCCGCCGCGAGCGTGCGAGCTCGGCCTTCTGCACCTGCGGCTCGATCGAGATGACGACGGACTCGGCGATCCGGTCCTGGAATTCGAAGACGTCTTCAAGATCGCCATCGAAGTTCTGCGCCCAAAGCGGCACATTGGCGACCGCATCGACGAGTTGGGCGGAAATCCTAAGCCGTTTGCCCCACTTGCGCAGGCTGCCTTCGAGCACATACCTGACGCCAAGCTCCTCCGAGATTTTCCTGCTGTCACCGGCGTCCCGGTAGACGAAGCTGGTGTTGCGGGCAATGACCGCGAAGGATTTGAACCGGCTGAGCGCGGTGATGATGTCCTCGACGACGCCGTCCGCGAAATACTGCTGCTCGGGATCGCCGCTGAGATTTGCGAAGGGCAACACCGCGAGCGACGGAAAGATCTCTGCCTCCGGCCGAAATCCCGAAGCCTTGAGAAGGCGGTAGCCCCGGCGCGGCACCGTCACGATCCAGTCCTGGCCATCCTCCCGTTGTCCAAGGGCTTTGCGCAGATGCGCGATCTGCACGGACAGGTTGCTCTCCTCAACCGTGAGTCCGGGCCAACCGGCATCGATCAGCGCGCCTTTTTCCACCGGCTGATTGTGAGCCTCGAGCAATGTCTTGAGGAGGGCGATACCGCGCTGGCCAAGCGCGACGGGCTGGCCGTCCCGGCGAAGCACACCGCTGCCAGGGTCGAGCACGAACCGTCCAAAAGCGTATCGTTGCTCATCCATGCCACATTTATATTCCCACGGTTGAAGATGACAACCGATGAGGACAACCGCTTATGGCGGCGATCTTCAGCGCCGATGGGCACCGTTTTGGAGTAAGGCTTCAGGGTTTCCGTTGAGGTGCTGTTAGAATCAGTGCCGACAATGCTGAACGAACCGCTGTCGATCGTTCCCCCCGAGGCTTTCGTCGCGACGAAGTCGCGTTCTCGAAGAGGTGGGAAACCGGCCAATGGCGGCCGGTCTCCCCTCGCTAAAGCCGGGGGCCCCTCATCGGGCGAAAGTACTGTACGCACGCCCTCGCCCTCCCCGACCAGCGCGTTCAAATGGCTGGTCCGGCAACATCTGAAAATTTGTTTTGATCCCCTCGGCTGCGCTCACGGTGGCACGTCAGCCATCCGAGTAGAATCCCCTATCCCCTTGTATTTCCTGCCATATTCAATAGTTCAGGAAACGAATATTTCTGAGTAGTACTCTAAGTCGAAAGGAGTATAAGCCGTCTCGCACTTCAGCCATTTGAAGCTTAGACAATTTATATCGAAGTGCTTTCGGCGTGTCGTTAGCCCCGCGTCCGGGAAATTATCACTGCGTACATTCTCGGCCTGCGGCGACAGGAATCACGGAGTGCTGTTGGCCGCGCAGCACCAACAATTGGCCACCATGGTAGCCGTCCCCGCGCCGCCGACGCGGCGCTGCTGGGTCCCTGTCACAGGCACAGGGGTGCATGCGGTGGTCGCAGAGCAAGAAAGCCGGGCGATCTGGACCAAGGCGCCGCTACGCACTTCTTGAGCCGGCGCTACCAATTGCCGGGATCTGCCGTGTGATCGACACTGGCAAACTCGTCCGCCTTTTCCCGCTCGAGTGTCAGGCTCGTTGTAGCCTTCGTCTCATCCGTGACCGAATACTCCAGCGGCGCCGGGCCTTTGGTCAGTTGTTGATACATGAGCAAGGCAGCCTCCTCGGCCGTGTCTGCCTCGAACTCTTGCCTGACGATGACTGTGAACTTGTGCATGGCCCTGACCTCGTCTGTGCTGGTTTCGACCTCGCGCTCGGATACAGAGCCGGAAATGGGCACCCTCCGATCAAGGCGGCACTCTAGCATCAGACGGCGAGAACGTCTCGAACCGGCCTGGGACAAACCAAGGACCCCGCAGCTCGTCGCGCCCTCATAGATGGCGCCCGAAGTGGGCGGTGGAACAATCGGCATAGTGCTCGATTACAGATCCAAAGCATTCGAACGACGCAGGTATACGATGTCCAAAAGCTCCAACACAACGCCGTCGCCGACCGCAATCGAACCGCGAAAGGGAACGCCAAGTCCGAGGCTCGCCGAGACCGAGTTTCGCCGCCGCTTCCTCAGCCGGTTTCAGGATCCGGCATTCGATAGCCTTCGATCCGAACTGGACAAGATCGCTTCGGCGGCATGGGATGCCTATGAGCACGAGCGAAAAGCACCTCGTACCCGCAAGGCCGGTGCTGCGTTCAGCGATGCGAATTACGACCTGTCCGTCGATTGGCTTGCGGCCCGTGATGCGATTCACGCCGCGCAAGAGCGTCATCTGGACGCCGAGGGTCCGGCGCGCATCCTGTTGATATCTGGATCGTCCCGCAGCGAACACACCTGTCCCGGCGAAATGTCGAAGTCCTATCGGCTGATGAAGATCGCGCAGGAGACGATCGACCAGACGGCTGGGGTGAAGACGAGCGTGCTCGAATTGCATCGCCTCGCCTCGGAATATGGACGGATGATCCACCCCTGCAAGGCGTGCTTCTCCACCTCTCCCGCGCTCTGTCACTGGCCGTGCTCCTGCTATCCGAACTATTCGCTCGGGCAGGTCGACGATTGGATGAATGAGATCTATCCGATGTGGGTCGAGGCACACGGCATCATGATCGTCACGCCGGTCAACTGGTATCACGTCTCCTCCCCGGTAAAACTGATGATGGACCGGCTGGTTTGCGCCGACGGGGGCAACCCCGATCCGACCTTGACCCAAGGCAAGGATGCGAAGCTCGCCAAGGCGATCGAACTCGACGGTTGGAGCTATCCTCGGCATCTGGCCGGGCGGCTCTTTTCCGTAATCGTCCACGGTGACGTGGAGGGCGTCGAGAACGTTCGACGCAGCCTGTCGGATTGGCTTTGCTACATGCATCTCGAACCGGCCGGTCCTTTGGCGGAACTGGATCGCTACATCGGCTACTGGAAACCTTACGCGTCAAGCCATGAGGAGCTGGATGCCGACGAGGCAGTGCAGGAAGAGGTCCGCAACGCGGCAAGGACATTGGTCGAAGCGGTCGCGGCGAAGCGGTCTGGAAAGCTGTCCTCGGCTGGAGGAAAGCTCTCGCAGCCACGACAGAAGTAAACGGGCGGGGTTGCTCTTCGGGAAAACGCGAAGCCTTGCCGTCAAGCGGAAAGCAGTCTGCTGCGGCCAAGGACTTGGGCTGAAAGCCCCTCGCGCCGCAGACGTCGGTCGCTCATGATACCGTCAGTCGATGAACTCGACGACGACTCCCGGCTTGACCATCCCCGCCAGTTCCTCGGCGTCCCAGTTTGCCATGCGAACGCATCCATGTGACCCCACCTTGTCGATGAGCGAGGGTTCCGGCGTGCCGTGGATGCCGTAGGTGGGCTCGGTCAAGTCGATCCAGACGCTTCCAACCGGACCGTTGGGGCCGCTGGGCAGCTCCAGACGCTCGTTGTTGTCGCCTTGCTTGAAGTTGACTTTGGGGTCGTAGACATAGACGGGCTTTCGAGCGACCCCTTTCACCTTGTGCGTGCCGGAGGGCGAAGGCGTCTCTTCGCTGCCGATCGTGGCCGGATAAACGACGATCAGCGAGCCGTCTTCCGCGAACGCCGCGACCTGGCCCGCTCGCCGGCGCGCTTCGATCCGCTTGACCCTCCCCTTGCCCTCCTGCGCGGCGCCGGGGATCGCAACCGACACCGTGTCACCAACGGCAAATGCCGAGCCCGGATTGAGCGCCTTCAGGAGGTCAATGTCCATGTGGAACCGCTCGGACAGCTTTTCCGCCACGCTGGTATATCCAAGATGCTTCATCTTGGCCTGCTTGGCGTAGTCTTCGGGGATACTCTCGACGAGGTCCTTGGCATCCTCTTCCGTGACGACATAGGGTTCGATGGCGGGCTTGCCGGCGGGAAGCCTGCCGATGACTTCCGGATCCAGCTTTCCATCAACGGGAAGATGCTGCATGGCCTCGAACCCGGCGATCGCCTTGCTGACGTTCTCGCCATAGTAGCCGTCTATCACTCCGGGAGACGAACCCGCGCGATCGAGGAGAACCTGGAGATGGACGATGGCCGGCTCCGGTCGCGGCGAGGCTTCGCGCGGCCGTTCGGGCGGGATGGAGGCGAGCGCAGCCTTGTTGATATCTTCCGGCCGAAGCTCCTCGGCACTGGCGCCGCCGCAGAGGCTGAAGGTCAGCGATGCCACAAGAAAAGCCATGTTCTTCATGAACATCACAATTCCGGAATGGCCGAACTTGTTCCGCCAGATGGTTCTGCAGAGCGAGATCCGGCCGCCGGCTTCGCGCGTCGGCGGATCTCCGAGCCCCGGCTGCACCCCTCTCGATTTTGGCCTTTGCTACCCTGTCGGATCACGCACGAAATAGACGTGCGAGGCAGTTCCCCCGGCCAGAGGCGATCGCGTCGGCCGTGAGGAACCCTGCTCGGCAGGATGTTCCCCCTCTGGTTATGAAAAGCTCTGGACTTGCGCAATCCAAAGTGGCACGCCTTCTGCCTGAAACACGCGCCTCCGCCTGGCGCCTACTCCATGTTCCTTAAATCCTAACTGATTTAAGGATAAGAAAGACGTGCGGGCGCCGTAGGCGGACCCGAAGAAGGACGAGCGGTCATGTCCGAGACCCGCCGTAAGCTGACGACGATCCTCTCCGCCGACGTCCAGGACTACTCACGCCTGATGGGGGCGGACGAGGAAGGCACGCTGGCGACGCTGAAGCGCTACCGCGATGGGATGGCGCGGCTGATCGAGGTGCATGACGGCCGGGTGGTCAACACCTGGGGCGACGGGCTGATCGCCGAATTTCCGAGCGTGGTCGAGGCGGTGCGCGCGGCGGTCGACGTCCAGAACGAGCTCGCGGGGCTCAACGCCGAGCGGCCGAGCGAGACGCAGATGCGCTTTCGCATCGGCATCAATCTCGGCGACGTGATCGCCGAGGGCGACGACCTCTATGGCGACGGCGTGAACATCGCCGCCCGCCTGCAGGCTTCGGCGCCCGCCGGCGGCATCGTCATCTCCAACACCGTCTACGACCAGGTGCGCAACAAGGTCGCCGTCAGCTTCGACTTCCTGGGCCAGCTCGAGGTCAAGAACATCGAGGGCGGCGTGGCGAGCTACGCGGTCAGGATCGGCAGCCGGGGCGCACCGCACAGTGGTTCCGCGCAAGACAGCGACCGCGGCAACGGCGCGGCGAGGCCCGCCGGCCCCCGCGACCAACAACCCACTGCCGATGCTGTACGCCCGCAGGCGTCCACCGAGAAAAGCACAGCGCCTCAACGCCCGGGACCAGCGCAGCGCGCCGGCACCTGGGGGCGACAATCCGATGCCGGAGCCACCCGGCCGCAAGCGCCTTCCGAGACGGCCGCCTCTCCCACAGCGCCAAGCAACCGCAAGTTCGCCGTCTTCGCCGTCATCGCCGCAGGCCTCGTCGCAATAAACCTCCTCACCTGGGACGGGGTTCTCTGGGCCGTCTGGCCACTGCTCGGCCTTGCGATCGCCTACGCCCTCCTCTGGCTCAGGAGAAGAAAGGACATCGATCGCGTCTTCGGCTTGCTCGCCATCACCGCCCTCATAGTCGTCACCGTCAACCTCCTCACCTTTGACGGAACCTTCTGGGCCGTCTGGCCGCTCCTCGGCCTCTCGATTGCCGCCGTACTCCGATGGGTGCTGCGACGGAGCTGAGCGGAAACGGGCCCCTCGCCGTTCGCGCGGTCGACCCGGGCGGGAGTCTCCCGCGCCCAAGGACTTGGGCGCGCCGGAGCCCTGTGACGAGCACGGGAATGGCGGGGTGCTCGTTGGCCAGGCGACGCCAGCAACTGGTCACCGCACATTCGTCGGAAGCGTCAAACTCCCTCATTCCTGTGCTCGTCACAGGAATCCAGCCGCGGCGGTCGGCGCCGTGAATGGCTTTCAGCGCTTCAACAGACAGGCGCTCCCCCGCTTTTTCCTTCGACGCGAGCGCGACGGCTGGTGTACTGTAGCGATCACGCATTTACGACCTGTGGTTTGCTTGAGACAAGTTCCAGAAAGCGCGTGACGGTTTCCGTCCGTGGTCTCACGGCGTTAGAGCATTTCAGTATTTCGATAAAACGGTGACATGCCTTGGGCGAGGCAGGCCGTTGAGTCGCGCGTCGGGCGTTCCGGACACCGTAATGCAATTCGACATTTGACGGCCGGTTCTTGCGCCCTCCGCGGAGAGGCAAGGCGGGCAGTTTTCGAAGCGGGAGGACAAAATGGCATCGCTGGAAGAAACGGTTATGGGTACGGGCGCGGACATGGGCGAGGTCTCGCCCGATCTCGCGATCGATACGATGTTTGCATGCCGCAAGACGGCTGCGCTCAGGGCCGCGATCGAGCTCGATCTTTTCACGCTGATTGGCGAAGGCAGCACGGCGGCAGCGCTCGCGACGGCCGCAAACGCTTCCGAGCGCGGCGTGCGCATCCTCGCCGACTACCTCGTCGTCAACGGCTTCCTCTTGAAGGAGGACGATACGTACCGGGCGACGCCGTCGAGCCGTACGTTCCTCGTCCGCCACTCGCCGGCGTACATCGGCGACGCAATCCAATTCATTGCCGCGCCCGAGATGCTTTCGCAGTTCCTCGACGATCCTGCGGCCTGCGTGCACAACGGCGGATCGCTGGGCCTCGCCAATCTCTCCGCCGACAATCCGGTCTGGGTGAAGTTCGCCCGGGCCATGGGCCCGCTCGTCGCCCGCAGCGCGATGGCATTGGCCGACGAGATGGCAGCATTGCCGACGAAGCCTAAGAAGGTGCTCGACATCGCCGCTGGGCACGGGCGCTTCGGCATCGAGATCGCCAAAACCTTTCCGGAGACCGAGATCGTCGCGGTCGACTGGCGCGCCGTGCTGGAACTCGCCGAACACAACGCCGGCGAATTCGGCGTCGCCGAGCGATACCGGACCATCCCCGGCAGCGCCTTCGACGTCAACTGGGGCAGCGGCTACGACCTGATCCTGCTGCCGAACTTCCTGCATCACTTCGACATCGACACCTGCGCCGGGCTTTTGAAAAAATGCAAGGAGACGCTCGGCCCCGGAGGCCGCGTGGTGGCGGTGGATTTCGTGCCGAACGAAGATCGCGTCTCGCCGCCCTTCCCGGCCGCCTTCTCCTTTGAAATGCTTGCGACGACGCCCGCGGGCGAAGCCTATACCGAGAAGGAGCTCGCCGAAATCGCCCGCCGCGCCGGCTTCAGCACAGCGATCGCAAAACCCCTGCCGCCTTCGCCGGCGAGCCTGATCTTATTCGAGTGAAAGGCACGCAACACGGCGTGAAGACCAATTGTTTTTCAAGTGTACTGACGAAAAAGCCCCGGTAGGGGAACCCGGGGCTTCAAGTCTTTCGCCCATTGGGAGGGGGGCCGGTGTGGGCGAAATGCGGGAGAAAATTTCCCGTCTGACTTGAGTTTGCCACCGGGGCGTCGCATCTCAAAGTAGCGAAAATTAGCCATGCCTGTCGGCTGGTCTCCAGAACCTCGCGCTGGCGCCAAGGGATGCTTTAACCGTGTCACCAGACCTGGCAGCATGACTCAATTGACTTGCTGTTGCGGGTTAGATCAGCACTATACGACTGAAATTTGCGTTGGCTTGAGCGGCGAGCAATCCATGATCATTGTCTTGAACGGCTATCCGGGAGTGGGGAAGCTCACGATCGGTCAAGAACTCATATCAAAGATTTCGGGTCGCCTGCTGGACATTCACAGTGTCTACAACGTCGCCTTTGCATTGACGGAGTTCAAATCGCCGGATTTCATCGAAACAGTCGAAAAGATCGAAGCAATCGCGCATGACCTGATACTAAAACTCCCCGCCGAAATACCGGTCGTACTTACGACGGTCCTTGCCGGAAGCAGTGATTGGGGTGATAGGGAATGGCAACGGATTGTGCGCCTTGGTCGTGAGCGGGGTCCGTTATTCGTTGTGCACATACACTGCGATGTTGAAGAGAACATCCGGCGTATCGAGGCGGCCGGGCGAGCTGCCAAGAGGAAGCCACGCGATGCCGAAATGGCGAGGAGAAACCACGCAAATGGCAAAGTCCTCGCAGGTATCGACGAGACGAACCTACTAAAGCTTGACGTGACGCGTTTGTCCCCGACAGACGCGGCGACCGAAATTGCAGAGTGGATTCAAAGTGCAGAAGTTTGAGGTTTCTATCCTGGCTGGAAAGTTTGGGTTCGCTCTAAAGCGCCGCGTGGGACGCCACGGTAATGCAATCGGCTGGAGGATACGGCCCCGATCCCTGTGCTTGTCATAGGGATCAGCAGCGCCCTACAGCGCCACGCGCCTTATCAGGCGCGCAAAGGACGCAGTAGCGCTTTGCATTGCTGCATGTTTTTATCCTTAACTCGTCTACGCTTTAAGGAAGCATGCAGTTGTCCGCGGCGGGGAAGTGTCTTTTCAGCCCAAGGACTTGGGCTGGCTGGATTCCTGTGACAAGCACAGGAATGAGGCTGAGAAGCCTCGCCGTACCGCAACAGACGAGGCCGAAACTGGCTGGCGCCCACCTTCTTCCGCTCCCCGCCTGTTCCTATGCCGGACCCGCCTTCCTCATTCCTGTGCTCGTCACAGGAATCCAGCCACGGCGCGTCGGCGCCGTGAATAACTTGTTTTCAGCGCTTGAGACGCGGCAGAGGTAATGCCAACCGGACGGCCGTCCGGCGAACGGCCCGAAGTACGCCCGCGCTCCGGCGGAGTCTTCCGCGCCGCGGACGCGGCGCTGCTGGATTCCTGTGACGAGCACGGGAATGAGGGTCGAGAGGGATCACCGCGTCAGGCCTTCGCGCCGTAGCGGCTGCGGTATCGCGCCTATCGTCATGTCGGCGCGCAGAGCGCAGGTCGAGCGGGGGGCTGGGGAAATGCTGCTCGGTGCGCCCCTGCCCCGTCACCCCAGCGCCACCTCCTCCAGCCGCTCGCGCAAGCGCGGGGCCGCGAAGTCGAGGAAGCTGCGCATCTTGAACGGCAGTTCGCCCCGTCCCTGGTGGACAATATGGACCGGCAGCGGTGCCGGCTCGAAGTCCTGCAGCACCACCTGTAGAAGCCCCTCCTTGACCCCGTGGGCTGCCTGGTAAGAGAGAACGCGGGTCACGCCGATGCCGGCGATCGCCGCGTCCAGCGCCGCTTCCGCGGTGTTGACGCAAAGGCGCGGACGGATCTGCACGACCGGCTCGCGCGTATTGCCGCCCTTGCCGAAGATCCAGGGGCTTGGCGAAGCCATCATGTCGAATGTGACGCAGGGCAGGCGCTCGAGATCCGCCGGGCTTGCGGGTACGCCATGCCGCTCGAAACAGGCGGGGCTTCCGCAAGCCACACGTCGCACGGAACCGACGCGCTTCGCCACCATCGAACTGTCGGGCAGCGCGCCGATGCGAACGGCAAGGTCGATATCGTCTTCGAGCAGATGGACGTTGCGGTCGGAAAGCAGCATGCGGACATTGATATCGGGATAGATCGAAAGGAATGCGCTGACGACCGGCAACACATGCAGCCGGCCGAACACGATCGGCGCCGTTACCACGAGTTCGCCCTTCGGCGTGCTCTGCTCGCCCGCCGCCTTCCGCTCGGCATCGCCCACCTCTTCGAGGATGCGTTTGCAGGAATGGAAATAGTCATTTCCTGCATCGGTCAGCGTCAGCTTGCGGGTCGTGCGCGTCAAAAGCCGGGTCCCGAGGTAATCCTCCAGTTCGGCGAGCTTTCGGCTGACGGACGGCAGCGGCAAATTCAGCCGGCGGCCGGCGGCGGTAAGGCTGCCCGCCTCCACCACCGCAACAAGGATCGACATCGCTTCGAACCGGTCCATGATTATCTCACTGAATGAAACTGTCCTTGTCGGTGGTAGCTGATTATCACACCTGCCGGAAGGCTATATCTTGCGCTCATCCACTTCACCAGGGCGGGCAACGGTTCGCGCAGCAAACCAGCAAGGAGAATGACGATGACCGAGATCCGTTATCGAAACACCGAGGTCGATGGGCTGAAGATTTTCTATCGCGAGGCAGGCGCGCTGGGCGCACCGAAGCTCCTGCTGCTGCACGGCTTTCCGACCTCGAGCCACATGTTCCGGGACCTGATCCCGCACCTTGCCGACCGCTATCATATCATCGCACCCGACCTGCCGGGATTCGGCCAATCGGACGACCCAAGGTCAAACACCTTCGACTCGATCGCCGAGACGATCGAGCGCTTCACCGAGATCGTCGGCTTCGACCGCTTTGCCGTCTATGTCTTCGACTACGGCGCGCCGACCGGCTTTCGCCTCGCCGTCCGCCATCCGGAGCGGATCACCGCAATCATCTCCCAGAACGGCAACGCCTATGTCGAGGGCCTGAGCGACGGCTGGAACCCGATCCGCGCCTATTGGCAGGAGGCTTCGGACGCCAATCGCGAGGCGCTTCGCATGCTGCTGACGCCGGAGACGACGCGCTTTCAGTATACGCACGGCGTGCCTGATGTAACGAGAGTCTCGCCGGACGGCTACACGCTGGACAATCATTACCTCGGCCGCCCGCGGGCCGCCGAGGTCCAGCTCGACCTCTTCGGCGACTACAAGAGCAATGTCGCGCTCTATCCGGTGTTCCAGGAATATTTCCGCACCCACAGACCGCGGTTCCTCGCGACCTGGGGCCGCAACGATCCCTTCTTCCTGCCGCCCGGCGCCGAGGCCTTCAAGCGCGATATACCGGAGGCGCAGGTGGTCTTCTTCGACACCGGCCACTTCGCATTGGAGACCCACGCGGCTGAGATTGCCGCCGCCATCCGGGAGTTTCTTGGGTGACGGCTGCACAGTTCAGTTGGTGCGATCCGGCTCGGCCATAGTCCCGAATTCCCTCATTCCTGTGCTTGCCACAGGAATCCAGCAGCGCCGCGTCCGCGGCGCGGCGGACTTTCACGCTCGATCGCCCTCTCCTCCGACGAGCACGGGAATGACGGTCGCCGCAGGGGAACACAGCTGACAGCGGACGCCCGGTCGAGGACGTTCCAATCGAACGCCCGCGCCCAGTCCGGCGGACCTCGCCCGCCATCAATGCGTCATCGCGCGCCCCTCGGCTGCCAGCGCCCACTGGGTGCTGGACGGGCCGGACCGTCGCCGGAACGGGCGGGCCGACAACGCAGCGGCCGTATTGACCTAGTCCATGTCGCCCAAGAGTGTGCGGCGGTTTTGGACAACGACATGCATAAAAACAAGGACCTAAAGAGCGTCGCATGAGTCCGATTGAACGCGACGCGCTTTAGGGCGGCCGCCGGCACAAGGTATGCGTGTCCACTTTTGCTCGACCGGAGCGCGCTGACGTTGTATATAGATTGAAGATGGCTCCACGCGACAGGGAGGTCGCCATGGCCTTAGAGGATGAGAAGTCCAACCTGTTTATAGGCAAGGTCGGCGGTTTGATTTTGGTCGTGATCGGTTTCCTCCTGGCGGCGTCAGGCTACCGCTATGGGGCGGCCGGATATATGGCCGCAGGCGTCGTATTCATCGCCATAGGCATGCTGCTGCTGATGGGCAAAGTCCTCCGTCGCAATCAACACAAGTAACCTACGGCGCCGCGTGTTTTCCAGACGCTGCAGTACATGACAGCGCCTAAAGAGTTTGGCGGATGCTTCTTCTCCCTCATCCCTGTGCTTGTCACAGGGATCCAGCAGCGCCGCGTCTGCGGCGCGGAAGAGTGCGTTCAGCTCAAAGACTCGGGCTGGCTGGATTCCTGTGAAAAGCACAGGAATGACGGCGGAGGAGAAGCCTTGCTGTACCGTAGCCGAAGGAAACATGCAGTAGGGGGAGTGCCATGTTTGACTGCTCGGCGGCAAGGACAGATACACCCGGCCATATTGGATGCCTCTGCCACAGGCCGGAAATCCGATACGTCGCCGAGCGCGTCAAGCTTGGCTTTTCCCGCCGCACCTTCATGACCGGACTGGCGGCAATGGCGACCGGTGCCGGCCTGGGAACAACCGCGTCGGCGCACCTGCAGCCGTCTCCGCCGGCGCCGGCGCGACCGATCCTCTTCACCAACATCCGCCTCTTCGATGGCACCTCCCCGACCCTTCGCGTGGGTGCAAGAGTGCTCGTCGAGGGCACCCGGATCAAATCGGTAGACGATGGCGGCGCGGCCGCGCCCGATGAAGCGCTGACGATCGACGGCGCCGGCGGCGTGCTGATGCCGGGGCTGATCGACGCCCACACGCATCTCGCCTTCTCGACGGTTCCCCTGGCGGTGGCACTGACCGCCGATCCCAGTTATCTGGCGTTGCGTTCCGCCACAGCCGCCGGCGACTTCCTGATGCAGGGCTTTACGACCGCACGGGATGTCGGTGGGCCCGTGTTCGCACTGAAGCGGGCGATCGACGATGGCACCGTCATCGGCCCCCGCATTTGGCCGGCCGGAGCGATGATATCGCAGACGTCCGGCCACGGAGACTTCCGCACCCGTCACGATTTGCCCCGCGAAGATGGTGACCGGCTGCATTTTTCCGAGCGCAGCGGAGCGGCTGCCATCGCCGATGGCGTCGACGAAGTGCTCCGGCGTACGCGAGAACAACTCTTCCTCGGCGCCAGCCACATCAAGGTGATGGCGGGCGGCGGGGTCACCTCCGACCATGATCCGCTCGACTCCACCCAATATACCGGAGGCGAGCTTCGCGCCGCGGTCGAGGCGGCGGAGGGCTGGAACACTTACGTGACGGTGCACGCCTACACGCCGAAGGCGATCCGGCTCGCGCTCGCGGCGGGCGTCAAATGCATCGAGCACGGGCATCTCGCCGACGAGGAGACCGCCAGGCTGATGGCGGAGAAGAGCATCTGGTGGAGCCTTCAGCCGTTTCTGACGACGAGGACGCGGCGCCGTTCCAGAGGGAACGCAGCAACGCTTCTCCCAGCTGCAGATCATCAGCGGCACGGACACCGCCTTTGCGCTGGCGAAGAACCACGGGGTCAAGACGGCTTTCGGCACCGACACGTTGTTCTCGGAAAGGATCGCGGCCCGCCAGGGAGCGCAGCTCGCCAAGCTCACCCGCTGGCATGCGCCGGCGGAAGTGCTGAAGATGGCGACGGCAGACAATGCGGAGCTGCTTGACCTCTCCGGGCCGCGCAGCCCCTACATCGGCAAGCTCGGCGTCATCGAAGCGGACGCGCTTGCCGATTTGCTGGTGATCGGTGGCGACCCGCTGGCGGACATCTCGCTGATCGCCGACCGAAACAATTTGAAAGTCATCATGAAGGACGGGCGGATCTACAAGAATACGCTTTGATGGACGCCCCAATGCTCATGGCCCCAATAAGCGCGCATGTGCCTCTTCGAAATCGGCCAAGGAACGTATGCTGCGGATCTCCACCGGTTTTCTCTCCGGGATCGACATTTCCGTCGATCTTGTTTGATCGAGAGCATGTTCAAATGGCGTTTCCCCTGATAGACGGGTGATCGATCGGAGCAATCATGTTGAAGCACCTGCGGACGAGAAAGACCATTTGGGTGGCGCTTGTCGCCGCCTGCATGCTCGTCCTGCAGACTGCAATCGGATTTGCGGCCGCCACCAAGCCGGTCGAGCTTGATATCTTCGGAAACCCGCTTTGCATCTCGGACGCGGATCACGGGCATCACGAGCCCGCGCCATCGACCGATCACTCGGGAATGCCGGACTGCTGCATGCTTGCTTGCGGGATGTTCGCGCAGGCGGCAATCCCGGGAAGACAGCTTTACGTTTTCGACGCGGCGCCTGCGGCGCCCATCGATCTCCCTGTTGCAAAGGATGGTCCCGACCTTCCGCAATGGCTGGAAGAGTTTTTGGGAAGCCCAAGGGCACCTCCGCGCAAGGCGTGAAAATATCTGCACCACGCTGATTCCGCGAACGTATGATCGTATCAGCGCATCCAATCCAATACGAAGCCGAAGAACAGCGCCTGGCATTCGCAGGCGGAAGACACTCGGCATCTCGTCAGGCCCTAGTGCCGATTAAAATCACCGCCGCGCTGAACCGCCGGCGACATGGAGAAGAAATATGTTCAAGACGCTCATTGCGACCGCAGCCATTCTGGCGCTCGGAACCGGCGCCGCGCTGGCGCATGTCACCCTGCAGGTCAAGGAGGCGCCCGTCGGCTCGACCTACAAGGCAATCCTGCAGGTGCCGCATGGTTGCGAGGGCAAGCCGACGACGGCCGTCCGGGTTCAGATCCCGGAAGGCGTCATTGCGGTCAAGCCCCAGCCGAAGGCCGGCTGGACCATCGAGAAGGTCAAGGGCCCTTACGCGAAGTCCTACGACTACTACGGCACGCCGACCAGCGAGGGCGTGAAGGAGCTGATCTGGAGCGGCGGAAGCCTCGCCGACGATGAGTATGACGAATTCGCGCTGCGCGTCTTCCTGACGCCCGACCTCAAGGCCGGCGAGATGCTGTATTTCCCCGTCGTGCAGGAGTGCCCAGATGGCCTCACCGAACGCTGGATCGAGATTCCGGCTGCCGGCCAGACCTCCGACGATCTCGAATTGCCGGCGCCGGGCCTCAAGCTGCTCGAAAAAGCCGCTGGACATTGAGCCTGGATATTGAGGCAATAAGCCGGCGCTTCGGCGCCGGCTCCCTTCGACATCTGGATCATCCGGTGTACACGCTCGCGACCATAAAACTCCTACCCTGTCTCGGCCGGGCAACGATCGCCGTTCTCGCTTGGCTTTTTCTAGCGACCGCGGCCCTTGGCCATGCGTCGCTGACTGCGACCGAGCCCCGGGACGGCGCGGTCGTTCCTGCCGCGCCCGCAAGACTGGCGCTTACCTTCAGCGAACCGGTCTCCCCTCTGGCGTTGAAACTGGTCAAGCCGGACGGCTCCGCAATCGCGCTCGAGCGGTTTACGCTTCGCGACCGCACGGTGGAAATAGAGGTGCCGCCTGATCTTTCCGTGGGCACGCACGTGCTTTCCTGGCGCGTCGTCTCCGAAGACGGGCATCCGGTCGGCGGCTCGATCCTCTTTTCGATAGGGTCGCCAAGCGGGTCGGCTTACACCGGCGAGGCGATCGACTGGCAGGTGCGCGCCGCGCTCTGGACAAGCCGGGTCGCGCTCTATGCGGGTCTGTTCTTCGGCATCGGCGGCGTCTTCGCCTTGAACTGGTTTCTGCATGGCGCGCGCGCTGGGCTGCGCTTCGTCGCGGCAATGCTTGGCATCGGGCTTACCGGGACCGCTCTTTCCGCTGGGCTTCAGGGACTGGACGCACTCGGCAGGCCGCTGTCGGCCCTCGTCGAACCCTCGCTGTGGTCGACCGGGCTCGGAACGAGCTTTGGCAGAACTGTTGTCGTGATGCTCGCCGCGCTCGCCCTTGCAGGCGTCGCGCTCGTCTCGCGCCGCCAGCGGGTCGCGCGGTGGACTTCGCTGCTGGCGCTGTTTGCGGGCTCGCTCGCTCTCTCCCTCAGCGGCCACGCCAGCGCCGCCGAACCGCAATGGCTGATGCGCCCGAGTGTCTTCCTGCATGCGATCGCGATCGCGCTGTGGGTCGGTGCGCTTGTACCCATCGCAAGGCTGCTCCAGGCCAGTCACGCGCATGCCCCCAAGACACTACGTCGTTTCTCCGCTTTCATCCCCTTCTCCCTCGCCCTTCTCGTGGCGGCCGGTATCGTGCTCCTGGTCGTGCAGGTGGGACAGCCGTCGGCGCTTCTCGACACGGCCTATGGCAATGTATTCCTGGTCAAGCTCGCTCTCCTCCTCATCCTTTTCGTTCTGGCGGCAATCAATCGATGGGTGCTGACCGACCGCGTCGAAGCAGGCGACCAAGGCGCAACCCGGTATCTTCTTCGCTCGGTCGCCGCGGAGACGCTGGTGGTGCTGCTGGTTTTCGGCGTGGCGGCCTCCTGGCGTTTCACGCCGCCACCGCGCGCACTCGCAACCGTCGCCGCGGAGCCGGCTTCCGTCCACATTCACGGCGACAAGGCGATGGCGGAAATGACGATTGCACCCGGCCGACCGGGACCGGTGGAAGCCTCCGCCCTCGTCATGGCCGGCGACTTCTCCGCCCTGGATCCGAAGGAGGTCACCTTCGTCTTCTCCAACCCGTCCGCCGGCATCGCCGAGATAAAACGCAACGCGAGCAAGGCGACGGACGGAACCTGGCGCACCTCCGACCTCCTGCTGCCCCTCCCCGGCCTTTGGAAAATCCGGCTCGATATATTGATCAGCGATTTCGAGATCACCCGGATAGAGGGTGAGATCCGGATCGGGCAGTAGCCGCAAGCTGCGCCTACTGCCAGAAGTGACTGTTTCATTCCTCTCCTTGAAGAAATCGAACCTGACCCGCCGGTTCCAGCCACCCAACGTTTCTCACATGGCGTAAAGCTCAACCGGCTTCTCAAAACCTTTCAGACGGTATTCCCGGCTTATGCTTGCCGCCGTCTGACCCTGCGCCCGATCGCGAACGGCCCTGGTGACGAGAATCCGGCCCGCTTCAGCGGCTGCCTGGGCGCGAGCGGCAGTATTCACCACCGTTCCAATAGCAGTCAGGTCTCGATGCGACCGACCGAACTCTCCAAAGCTGGCCTCACCCGAGTCGATGCCGATGCCGACGCCGAATTCGCTTCCATCGAAGCCTTCAGCCACGTGCTGCTCGCGACGCAATTGACAGCGACGCTGAATCTCCCTTGCAGCCAGCACGGCACGTTCGGCGTGGTCCTGGTGGGGGATCGGAAAGTTGAAAATCGCCATGACCGCATCACCGACGGTCTTGTTAAGCAGACCATCGAATTCCCAAATGGCTGCAGCACATTCATCGTAAAAATCGTCAAGTAGGGACGAGACTGTATCTGCCGAAAGCGACTGCGACAGCGTCGTATAGCCCCTCAAATCTGCAAAAAGTACAGACACGTCAACCGTAATCTTGCGAGCCTTCATCACCCGGGTGAACATGAGTTCGCAAACCGTGCAGGTGTTCGGATTCATCCGGCTTGGCCGGATGCCGAACGCGCGGAAGGGAATGGACGCTGGCCCACGCAAAGGCACGGGGAGACGCATCTGCTCCCAGCAGCCCTTGCAGATTCTCGATCGAGAAAACGACATGTCGCCGCGGCTCCCTATTGGTGTCGCCCGTGATTCTCGCACATCTTCGTCGGAAAATCTTTCGAAGACACATCGGAAAGGACCAAAAGGAACATCTCGCCGATTTCGATCAAGCGCTCGTCAATATGCGGGCTGCGGTGCAAGGCGTATGTCGTAATGTCCGGCCTGGACGATCGCTTCTGGAAAGCCACCATCACACTGGGAGCTCTATGTGATGCCCTTGGTGAACTCGGTGGAGACAATGTGCCGCTGGAAGAGCGCGAAAAGGATAAGGACCGGCACGACCGAGAGGAACGCACCTGCCAGAACGAGTCCCCAATCGCCCTGCGCACCCCCGAACGAACGACGCAGGCTGAGAAGCCCGACTTGAACCGTCAGCGCTTCGGGTGGGCTGGTGATAAGGACGAGGGGCCAAAAGAAGTCGTTCCAAGCGCCTTGAAAGGCGAGAATCGCGTTGACCAACAAAGCCGGCCTGGCGTTTGGCAGGATGATCTTCCAGAACACCTGAAAGCGGTTGGCGCCGTCGACGATTGCGGCTTCCTCTATCTCTCTTGGGAAGCCCTCGAAAAACTGCTTCATTAACAGGACATTGGCCGAGGCGACGACGACGACGATCACGGCCCAGGGCGTGTTTAGAAGCGACAGATCCCTGAAGATCAGATAGTTCGAGACGAAGGTCACTTGCGCCGGAATTGTCATCGAGAAAAGCAGTGCTGCGAACAGTAACCGGCTGCCCCTGAACTTGAGCCGCGCAAGCGCATATCCCGCAAGGCTGGCGACGACGAGCGTCAGGAGCAGGCGCCCGATGGCGATGACAAAGCTGTTGACCAGCCAGCTTCCGAACAGGCTTTTCCCGGTCTGCAGGTCAGCCGTCTCGTTTATCACCCGGCGGTAGTTGTTGAAGATCAGCCCGAGAGCGCCCGGTGTGATGTTGTCCCAACTCAACAGACGTCCGCGGCGCTCGGCGCGCGATGGGGAAATGGGACTGTCGACAAGCGTTTGAGAGGGCGGAGCGGTGAGGTTGAGGGGTGTGCGTTCGATCCGAGGTCCGTTCTGGCGATCGCGGCGGTAGGTGATCTCATAGACGAATGTCCGCGTCTGCCACGCTTGCAAAATTCCCGTCTCGTCACGGACCTGCATCATTGCCGAACTGGACGTTTTCAGCGCAATTGACGCGTAATCCGCCGCATAATACCGCATGAGCGCCGCGGCGACGCCCGAGCCCGGGCGGCGGCGCGGAATCTCGGCTCTCGGTTCCACGATCGTAGTCCCGGCGGGTGCTGCGTAAGTGACGCTGAAGTCAACTTTGGCGCCAGGAGAGAGCCCTCCCCACAAAGCGTCATCCGCCCCCTCCTGCCCCAAACGCGCGGCGGCGATCCATGCGGCCGGGTTGAGCTGATCGAAATGGAAACGGAAGGGTCTCTCTAGTGGATCGACCTTCAAGCTCGCCATAAAGGCAAGAACGAATGCGCCCGCCATGATGGCCGCCACGGCAAGAAAGATCAGATACAGCCAGGCGCTTGCCGCAAGCTGCCGCCGGCGCAGCGCGCCGGCAGGCAGACGGCGACGCGAGGGCGAAGCATCGGCAGCAGTCACCCTCGCCATCAGTCGCCCCTTTCCCTCACGCCGATCGACTTCTGCACGTAGACGACCGCAATTGTGAGAATGCCAAGGACGAGCGCCGCAGCACTCGCCATTCCGATCCGCGAAGAGGCGCCTGCCGGAAAGGCATTTTCGTAAACGTAGTAGGCAAGCGTCACTCGACTCGCGAGGGGCGCCGCATCTCCCAGAATCGCGACCTGGTCGAACATCTGCAGCGTACCGATGATGCCCATCGTAACGACGGCAAAGGTCACCGGCCTGAGCGCGGGCACGGTTATGTGGCGAAATCGCTGGAAGGCGTTGGCTCCGTCGATCTCGGCCGCGTCGTACAACGCGCTCGGGATCGACTGTAGGCCCGCCAAGAACAGCAGCATCAGCGTTGGGACCGTCGTAAAGACATTCATCAACGCCACCGACCACAACGTCACCGGCATGAAAAGGAAATGCCGCTGGGTATTTAGCCAGGAGATACGTAGATGGTTGTCGAAAACCGGCAGCAATCCCGCGAGGCCACAAGCACCGACAAGCGCCAGCGCGCCAATGGCAGCGATGAGCAGAAAGAAGGGATCGAAGATCGAAACACCTTCGTACGTGCGCCGTGCGTTGAGAACGAGCACGCCCTGCAGTGCCGTGAAGCCGACGAAGAACAAAAGGATGTGGTGGCGATAAGCAAGCACGACGCTCACGATTGCGGTCATGAAGCCATCTCTCTGAAAGAGCCAGAGAAAGATAAGCGTCATCGCCGCACTGGACATGATCGATGGCAGGTAAAACACGGTCCGTACGAGTCCCCTCGCCCGGACGGCGTGGTTCACGAGAACCGCCAGGGCAAGCGCAAGCACCGTCTGGACCGTTGTGACGAGGATCGAGAAGCCGATCGTATTTCGCAGGGCGATGAGGAAGAGTTCATCGGAGATTAATGCTGCGTAGTTGGAGAGCCCGACGAAGCCTGGAGCCTTGAACAAGTCGTAATCGGCGAAGCTGTAGAAGGCTGTCCGGACGATCGCGTAGACAAAAAACAGCGCCATTGAGATTGTGAAAGGCAACACGAAGAGCCAGCCGCTCCTCTCTTCCGAACTTGTTCGCGACATGCATGCTCCTCCCGCGGATGCCCGTGCCTCACGCGCCCTCTAACCGTTGGAGCCCAGGGCAAGTCAGCGTTGCTTTGCGAGCATCCGGTCAAACGCGCTTTGTGCCGATGCCAAAGCTGTGTCGGCATCCACCTCCCCGAGGATGACGGAATTGAGCGCGGCATTGATCGGCTGCATCCAACTCCCTCCGACTTCTCCGAAGAAATACGGCGCGACGTGATCGTCCGACAGGCCTTCGAGAACCACTCGGCTTGCCATCTGTTCGGGCTGCCCGCCCCGTAGCCAAGGGTCGTCAGCCAGGGCGGTCCGGCTCGGCAGCGCCAGCCCCTGCTCCAAAACCCATTGCTGGGCCTCCTCTGTGGTCAGGAGCTCGGCGACTTTTGCAGCGGCCCTACTGACCTTTGAGGCCGCGTTGACGGTCCATCCGACGGTAAAGACGATATTGCCTCGTTTGCCGCTTTCAGGGTCTTTCGGCATCCGGACAGTGCCGAGATTCATGTTGGGAGCACTATCGCGCAGAGCGCTGATGATCCAGGCGCCCTCGATCGCTATGGCAGCCCGTTCGGACGCCAGGCAACCACCGGACCAGCCTTGGCCTGCGTCGGTGGCCATGACGGCAGCCCCAGACTTCACGAGACCCGTGTAGAAATCGAAAGCCCGACGAAAATGTTCGTCGAGCACGGTTTTTCCCTGATTATCGAAAGGGGACCAGCCTGTCGACAATGCAAAGGCGCCGAACCGGGCGTATTCCGGAACGACGCAAAGGCCGTCGACCTCCGGAAGGGCCTTGTGCACCGCTACCAGCTTCTGTTGCAGGGTTGTCCAGGTGTCGTCGTCGCTCGGATAGGCTACCCGCGCATCGTCAAAGATGTCCTTGTTGAAATGAACCGCCAGAGCGTTGAAGTCCTTCGGGACGGCGTAAAGCTTCCCATCATAGGTGAAGGCCTCGAGGAGATTCGCTGCAAAACCAGAAACATCCTGCGTTACCGGTGCCGCTTGACCGGCGCTGAATATGGAGCGCGCCCAGAAGATATCGACGTAAAAAAGGTCCGGAGCCGTGCCCGCGGACAGGCCGTTGAGAATGAATTGCGAAAAGTCGCCATCAACGGGCTCGTACTCTACCGTTATTCCCTCTTTCGCGAGCTTTTCGGCAAGAACGTTCGTCAATAGTCCGTTGACAATCGCGACCTCGGACCCGCCCCAGCCCGATATCCGCACGGTCTCCTCAGCGAACGCCGGCAAGCCAAGGAGCATGGTCGCTGCGGCGAGGGCTCTCGCAGGACGGGACAGCATATCGGCCTTTCCTCCCATCAGATGGCAGAGCGGCAACTACGCGACAGAGGCGTCCCGCTGCTCAAGAAGGTAGATAGCTTCGTGTGCGAAAACGTCGAGCGGCGTCCCGCGGCGTTGGCAGCCGCTGCTGGTGTTCGCGAACTCAGGTACTGGCGTGTTCGTCCGGCTAAGCCGGAGACCGGCGGCACCGGCGCCCTGCCCCGCGCATAAAAGCATTAGACCCCCGTATAAGTGATCTCCTCCTCGTTGGTACCGGGTCCTTCCTCCCGATCAATAGCCCCGTCCGGGAGCGCGCTGCTATCTTCAGTACATCCTCCGGTGGGCCGAATGACTCATACCTCATCCGGCGCTTCCCAGAGGCGGACCGCCTGAAAGGACGGAGACGCTGTTCACAGCGGCTCAATCTCGCTCGAAGGAAGATTCGAAAGGAAGCTGGCGTAATTCAGCATCGAGGTGCGGATCATGAGCAAGCCAGCAGTTATTCTCTTCGCAGTCGTGATCGCTGCGCCGGCAGCGGCGCATGATGCGACGCCAACGGCGGCACAGCCGAACGGATGGACATACCCGTTCTCCTGCTGCAGCGGAATGGACTGCCGCGAGATTAGAGATCAAGCGGTTCTCGAAGGCCCACAAGGCTATGTGATCAAGCTCACTGGCGAGCTTATCACGTCACGAGATACTCGCATCAAGAACAGCCCGGACGGGCAGTTTCATCATTGCACGGTGGCCGGCGAGCCTAAAGGGCGCACCATTTGCCTCTTCGTTCCTCCGCGTTCCTTCTAGGGATTGTGACGATGACACAGGAACTCAACCGCATAGAAATCGATCTGCTCCCGTTGCAGTTGTTCTCCCAGCGCGTATCGGATGGCTGGAGCACTCTACCCAGTCATCCGTTCTACATGCCGACAAACTATCCAGCGCGGCCGGATACTCACTCTGAAGCACATCTAATGACGATCTGCGTCACGCCACGGCATGCAATCGGGCCTCGTGGAGGGCAAGCCTTGCCCGCCCGGACAACTGCGTTCACCCTGTATGTCACTGACACGCTGTTCAGTCTTTCGCTCTACTCTCTCGAGCTTCTACGCGTTGTAGAGGACTTCGAGGAGCTTTACCCTTTGCAGCATTCCTTAACGATACATTAGGCCCTGGCGGCCGGCATCTCCTGCTTGCCCGCGCCTGAGATCATCGATTCTTGCCCCAAGCGCCCATGCGGGTCGCGACGGTTTGATACCCGGTCGCTGCGAACCACTTCCGGTCGCTCGACTTCAAACCGCGATTGATTTCCCTTGTTGTTTCCCACCGTCGGCTTGGTGCTCGATGATGCTCAACATCTGAATGGGGGCTGATCCGAGATCGTGAGCCAGTCACTGCTCTCAGCTATGCCTGCGCAGCTGCTATCGAGACAAAAAACCCCTCCCGAGAACCGGGAGGGGTTTGAGGGGGGGCCGATTTAAGGAAAATGGCCCACGGGAAGAAGTTCCCTGACCATAACAGTGCGCTCCCGAAAGCACTATTGACCGGGAGGAAGGATCGGTTACCAACGCGGAGGGGATCACCTATACGCCGGTTCAAATGCTCTATACGAACCTATGAGTTTTGCGGCCTTCCTGGCGCGAGCTTCAACTTGTCCGCCATGCGGGCGAGTTCCGGCAAGGACTTGGCACGCATCTTCTGCATGACCTGGCTGCGGTGGACTTTTACGGTTATTTCGCTCACGCCCAGGTCGGCGGCGATCTGCTTGTTCAGCCGTCCCGCCACCACCAAGACCAATACCTCGCGTTCACGCGGGGTCAGACTATCGTAACTCGCACGCAACGTCGCCAACGCCTTTTCATTCTCAAGCGAAACGCGGTCGCGGGCGAGGCCTACGTGAACGGCGTCGAGCAGATCCTGGTCGCGGAACGGCTTCGTCAGGAACTCGATCGCACCCCCCTTCATGGCTTGGACGGACATCGGAATGTCGCCATGCCCAGTGATGAAGACGATCGGGACGTGAATGTTTCGCCGCGATAACTCTCGTTGAAATTCCAAGCCGCTTTGTCCCGGCAGCCGGACATCCAGCACGAGGCAGGTCGGCCCGTCAGGTCGACCGGACTTGAGGAAGTCGCCCACTGAGGCGAGGAGTTTCACGTCAAAGCCCACGGATCGCAGCAGGCTGCCTAGCGCCTCGCGGATCGCCGGATCATCATCGATGACGATGACGGTTGCGCGCATCTCGGTCATGTCAGCGCCCCTCTCGCGGACCCGGCTTTGGATGCGAAGCGGTTATACCCGCTGCTGCGGCCTCGAGGCGAGCCCAATCGACAGAGCTCCGATGATGCAATGAGAACACTCCTCCTCCGCCAGTCCGGGAACGAGCCGCGTTGCACATGAGAATGCGCCCTAATTACCTCAGCCACAAGGCCAATTGCGAGATGAACTCCCCTCCGCCGACTTAGATCGCAGGCATGCCAAACGGGCGGCCGACTGGACCAAAGGATCCGCCACTCGGCAGCTCACACTCGTCGCGACGACCCCCAGTCCAAATAACGCTATACCATCGTATAACTTCCCTTGCCTTTGTCGGCCTTGCTTGCTGATGTAAGTTAACGACTGTGCCGCAACGTCAACTTGTTGCAGAACGCCTATCGCGATTTGGAGGGCGGCAGTGCCAACCAAGAAGCCTCTGATTGCGATTGTCGATGACGACCAGTCGATGCGCGAGGCTACCAAGGGCCTCATGAGATCGCTCGGATTTGATGCCGAGGCTTTTTCATCTGCCGACGATTTCTTGAAATTCCCCAATCTCCGCAGCACGGCTTGCCTGGTAACGGACATTCATATGCCAGGGATGAGCGGGCTTGATCTGCACCGCCGGCTCGTTGCGCTAGGCGAGAGCATTCCGACGGTTCTGGTCACGGCCTATCCGAATGAAAATCTGCGCGCCCGTGGATTGGATCCGGACATTGTCGGCTATCTGGAAAAGCCGTTTGGGGAGCAGGATCTACTGGACTGCATCAGTTCTGCGCTGGCGCGGAAGCGACAGCAAGAGTGATTGATCGCGGCCGCTCATACCGGCCTTTCTGCAGGTGAGAGGCGGGAGGTCAGGTGTCGTCTGAACCGCCACGAGAGCCTTGCTGTACCGCAACCGACGAGGCGTAGCAGGCTCCATCGCGTACGGTGGCGTCTGATAAGGCTCACGGCGCGGTAGAAGCGCTGTCGTCCCGGTCTGAAGGCAGGGTGAATTGGAACACAGCCCCCGCAGGTTCGTTCGCCTCGGCCCATAGCCGTCCTCCATGCGCCTCGATGATCGAACGGCAGATGGCCAAGCCCATGCCCAGCCCCTCCGCCTTGGTCGTGTAAAATGCCTCGAACACCCGTTCCGCGCTGTCGGGTTCCAGCCCCACGCCGGCGTCCTGTACCGCCGCATGCACGGCCTCGGATGGGTCACGTCGAGACCTGATAAGCAGCTCGCGAGGCCGGTCCGTCACCTTCTTCATGGCCTCGATGCCGTTCATCACCAGGTTCAGAATGACCTGCTGCAGCTGGACCCGGTCGCCTGTAACGGGTGGGAGGTCGTGCGCCAGCTCCGTCCGCAGCAGTATCCGGTGGCGGCGGATCTCCCCCTGGACGAGGGCCACTGAATCTTCGATGAGGCCATTCAGGTCCACCGGCGCCGTGACGGTGGGCGTCTTCTTAAGGAGTGCGCGCATCCGGCCGATCACCTCGCCGGCCCGGTGGCCGTCCCGGACGATCCGCTCCAGCGTCTCTCGCGCCTCGCCAATATTGGGTGGCTCGGTCGCGAGCCAGCGCAGGGCTGCATTCGCGTTGGTGACCACAGCGGCCAGCGGCTGGTTTACCTCGTGTGCGATCGAGGAGGTCAGCGCGCCCATCGTCGTCACGCGCGTGACGTGTGCAAGCTCGGCCTGCGTCTTCTGCAGCGCCTCCTCTGCCCGCTTGCGGTCCTCGATGTCGACGAGAAAACCATACCATTTAAGAATATTTCCGTGCTCATCCCTGAGCGGGACGGCACTTTCAAACCACCAGCGATATTCGCCGTCGGCCGCGCGACAAATCCTGACCTCCGCCTCGAACGGATGGCCCGTGGCCAAGGACACGCGCCACCTGTCTCTATACTGCTCGACGTCATCAGGATGAAATCGGGCTTCGGGCGTCCAGCTCCCTTCTGACATTCCGTCCAGCGACAAGCCTGTGAACTCCTGCCATCGCCGATTGATGAAATCGACACGGCCGTCGGGCAGCGCGGTCCACACCATCGCGGGAACCGTCTCGATGACGGAGCGAAGCTCGTCCTCGCTCCGTCGGGCCGCCTCTTCGGCGCGCTTGCGCTCGGTGACATCCTCGCACACGATCAGGATGACGGGTCGCTTCTTGATTACCATCGCCCGGGCCGTCTCGCGGACCCAGAGCATCGAACCGTCCTTGCGAATCTTGCGCAGCTCCCAGCTCATGGCTTCGCCAAGACGATCGAGGCAGGCGGCCGCATGCCGTTGGACGGCGTCTCGGTCCGCCTCGTGAAAGACGTCCTCTACGGGACTGCCGATCAGTTCGTCGACCGTATAGCCGAGTTGCTCTGCTCCAAAGGGATTTACGGACACGATCGTGCCGGTCGCGTCCACCATGAAGTACATCGTCGGATTGTTCTCGAATACGGCCCTCCACTGCTCCTCGCTGTCTCGCAGTGCCTCTTCCGCCCGCTTGCGCTCGGTAATGTCCTGGATCGTACCGAACATGCTGTGCGGCCGGCCCGATGCGTCCCTTGTCAGATCGCCCTGGCTGTGAACGATGCGCAGTTCGCCGTTGGGCCGGAAGATGCGGTATTCCAATTCGTAGCGGCCTTCACCACGCAAGGCCCGCGCCGCGGCCTGGCTCCAGCTCGGCCGATCCTCGGGATGTATCCGCTCAGTTGCTTCGGCCAGACTGACCGGCGTGCCGGCACGGGGCGTCAGCCCAAAGATGCGGTAGGTCTCGTCTGACCAGGTAAGACAGTCTGTGCCGAGATCACGTTCCCAGTAGCCGACGTGAGCGACGCGTTGAGCTTCCGCGAAGTTCGCCTCGCTTCGACGCAGACCCTCCAACGTATCCTTGAGGCGGGACATCATGAGAGCGAACGCCTGCGCGAGCAGGCCGACTTCATCATTTTGACGAACCCTGGGCACCTCTCTCCATTCCCCTTTTGCGACCGCATGCGCCGCCTGGGTGAGGGCTGTCAGCGGTCGCAACGTGCGTCCAACCATCCATAGTCCGAAGACCACGAAGACTGCGACAATGCCCGCACCGACGACAATCGAAAGATAGGCAGCGCGATACACGGGTTGCAGGAAATCCAAGGCTGGCACCGCGGAGACGATGGTCCACTTAAGTGCGCCGGGTGCAGCGCGATCGACAGCCGCGTAGATCCTTCCGCGCTCAGGGTTATTGAAAGAGAATACGCGCGGCCCCGCTGACTCGGCGATCCCTGGGTTACGACGAAGATAGCGGGCAGTTTCTCGGACGATGGGATCGGTGGCCTCTGATGCCTGCAGGCGCAGATGCCCGCCATCGGCGCCGATAGCGACGGGTGACACACCTCCCGACGCGCCAATCAAATGTCCCGTCGCATCGACGATAAAGGCCCGTCCATTCTCGCCGACATCAAGTGTCTGCAGGAACCTGGAAAGCTGCGTCAGAATGAGATCGATCCCGCACACCCCGACGAAATTGCCGTCGTTGTCGAAGACCGGGGCGGAGAGCGAGATGCCCAAGACGGGCTCGACCAAGCCGAGATAGGGCTCGGTCCAGTATCGCTCGCCCGTCTCCTTCGCCTGCGTGTACCAGACCCTCTCGCGTGAATCGAACGCGCCTTCCGACTTTCGCAAGCGGCCAACCCTGCCGCTTGGCAATGCTTCGAACTCGCGCACGACGCCGGCGTGAAAGCCATCGCTCATCAGAAATACGCTGCTTGAGTCTGCCAATCGCCCGGCCGAAACGAGTCCGCCGGCCTCGTTGGCAAAAAACATCCAATCGACGTCGGGTTCCTCGGCCAGCAAAGCATAGAGCTCTCGTGCGACAGCATGCTGGTCGGCGAGTGATACGTCGTGGCGAACAAGGCCGTTGGCCAATCGCGAAACTGCCTTTTCGGCGCCGCGCACCAAGTGACCGACATCGCGATGCACGGCTTGCGTCACCTCTCGGATCAGGCGCTCGGACATGATCGAGACCATGACGTTTCCGGTCCAAACCCATAGGCCGGCTAGGACCAGACTTAGAACGAGAACGATGCCGGCAACGGGGAAGATTAAGCGGTGCCGTAGCATGATGGCCGAGCCCCCAGACCGCCAGATGAATATTTTTTATTGCTTATATTGCTCTCATAGATCGGTGCCGGCAATCCGAAGCGCGCTGATCCGGCCGCATGGCGCGAGGCGGGGTGGGTTCGGCTGCTGCATATGGCTTCCGAGCGGATCGACTGGACAAATCGTGCTCAAGCTTCGCGACACGGGAGGCGAACGGGAACGCGGCCTGCCAAGGCATCGCCTAAAGCAGCGCCGCCATCGCTTGCCAGGCGTTCTGACCTAGTCTCGCGTCCGCCTCATCGTTACCACCATGGGCATGCAGGGTTGACCGTGGCGTCGCCTCACCAGGCAACAGGATGCGGTGCCCTGCGCCCTGTTCAAAGATAAGCGATACTGGCTTGCCGTATGCCGCCCGACGACGGACGAGGTCTCGCGCGAAGATATGTGATGGCCACAGAGCGTCGTCGCCTCCCGCAACGAGAATCAAATCTGCGCACGCTTTTTCGATTGGAATGCTTGCCCGAATGGCGGCATCGGCGCTGGCGAGGAGGCCCTTTCGGCAGCCGCTTGCGAGGGCACGACGACCCAGCCGCCATGTGCTTCTGGTCCGCCTACTATGGATGCGGCCCACCGTTTCAGCGTGCTCACCAGCAGGAGTGTTTCATCGGGGAATCCCTGTGAAACTCGGATCGACCAAACCGCGGCAGCCAACGGGCTGCTTGCTCGGCCTGCAGCGTGGAGCCATCCAAAAACCAGGCGGCAATACAAATCCAACGAAATAAAATAACATTCGAATGCAATATTTCTGTATTTCGGCAAAGGTTACCGATTAACGGCCTTAGATTGTTCAAGGCTAATGAGCGCCGCGTATCCAGAATTCAAGCGCGGTGCACCTTTAGCTGCCGAACGCTTGATTTAAAAAATTCTCTCACCATCTTTCATGTATGATGGTTATTTACATACCACATCGAGAGCCACAACGCCTCAAAGCAGGCCTCTAACCCGGACGCGAACTCTACTGGCTTCGCGTCCGGGTCAGCCGTTTTTTTCAACTCAACGCGCGACCGCTGCAGACGGAGTGCCGAACGCACTTCGGCGGGCACTGGCACGTAGTCGGCTAAGAGGCGACCATGCTGATTTTCAGAAACCTGTCGGAAGACGACATTACCCTTGATCTTGCGACAAAGGGAAAGCACTCGGCGCTATCCAGGATCGCTGTGAAAATTGCGCGGAGAACCGGGCTTGATGATCGGGCTGTTCTTCGGGGCATTTGGCGGCGGGAAAGACTCGGCTCGACCGCCATTGGTCGTGGCATCGCCGTCCCGCACGCGTTGCTGCTCTCGATCTCGTCGCCCGTAGCGTCGTTTACGCGACTAGCTCCTCCGATCGATTTCAAAAGCCCCGATCTCGTTCCCGTCGATCTCGTCTTTCCGCTGCTTTGGCCGCGCTCCGAGGCTCGCACCTTCTTGCCCGCGCTTTCGCAACTGTTTCGGCTCGTGCGGGCGCCGCTGATCCAGGAGGGGCTCCGGCTGGCCCGGTCGCCCGAGGAGGTGATGGCGATTCTGCAGAGCGAGGCATGGTCGATCAACGAGATCCCATCCCGTACCAATGGCGCTCAAAGCGGGCGGTAAGGTGAACCAAAGGAGAACGCAAAGAATGAAGAAACACATCCAGACACCACGAAAGCCCTCGATCGTGATTGGCGAGACGGATCACCAGCGATTGAACAAGCTCGCGCTCGCCGCCGCTGATCGCCTTCCCGAGATTGCCGATGGTCTGTTGCTGGAGCTCGAACGCGCACGCGTCGTTTCGGACAGCTCGGTACCTGGGGATGTCGTCCGAATGGGATCGACGGTGGAGTATGAAACCGACACCGGAGATCGGCGAACAGTGACGCTCGTGTTCCCAATAGACGCCGATATTTCCGAGGGAAAGATCTCCATTCTGACGCCAATCGGCACTGCCCTTGTCGGCGTCTCGGTCGGTCGATCAATCATGTGGACGGCGCGGGACGGTCGCCTACATCGACTGTCTGTGATTTCCGTCGGCGAGCCGGCGCTGGACGAGGATGGAAGCTGGCGACACGCCGGTGCTCTCGAGAGCGGGAGACGAGACAATGGGGCTCCTCCGGCCTTCTTGAAAACCAGCGGGCAGCCTGATCGCAGGAGCCTGAACCCTGGGCCGGATTAGGTTTCCGCCCAGGGGCAATTGGAGGCGGCTGTGCCCGTCGCCGATTGCTGGCAACTGACGTCTAAGGACTACAGCGTCCTTGAAACGAGGCTGGCGCATACAAATGCCCGGATCTGTGCAGGCGCTTGAAAGAAGGAGCACATCGACATGCACAAGTTCGATCTCTTTGCCTTCATCGTCCTGGTTGCCGTGTATTTCGTCTTCAGGATATCGCTGAAGCTCCCCCGGTTGGACCAGCGTGAAACGGAAAGCAACGAAAAGGCCGCTTTCGCACCAGAAACGAAATTCTCCGCACCGGAGACGCGGCACGCAGCGTTCCGGCAGGCAAATGACCATTGCCAGCCGAGGAGGACGGCGGAAGCCTCGCGGACGACCACGTCGCTTGCTCGCAGTCGCGCCGCAGACGAACCCTCGTTCCACGTGCATCGCAGGCCTACACAGACGGAGCATGCCAGGCACTCGGGATGGCCGCAGTCATGTAACAACGCCGGCAACGGCCAGCCAGTGCCCTGCGGATTGGCCGCGGGAAACGCATGGGTATCAGAAAATGCACAATAGAACCGATATTCGTCTTAAGCCGACCATCACCATTAACGCCGGGGACTACAAGCGCCTTGCAAAACTGGCGCTCGCCGCCGCGCGGTTGGCGGTGGAATCCGAAGCGTTGCTTCTCAAACTCGACCGCGGACATGTCGTTGTTGACTCGGATCTGGAGAACATTGTGCGGATGGGATCGACCGTCCGCTACAAGACCGACAGAGGCGATACGCGGACGATCACGCTTGTCTTTCCCCGCGATGCCGACCTCTCCGTAGGAAAGATATCAGTGCTCAACCCCATCGGGACCGCTCTCTTGGGTCTTTCGGCTGGGCAGTCAGCTACTTGGACCGACCATCATAGCCAGAAGCACGAATTGATCGTGCTGTCGGTCGGTCAGGCGCCACCAGCTTCGTCAACTCACCGGGGATCGGATGATCCTCGCCATGTAATCCTGTCCGGAGCCTAGATGATGTTGGCCGTCACGCATGGTCTCCGCCCGCTCGCTTACAGGGACCGTCTCATCGCAGGAGCATGACCCCTGCGCCGGTCCTGTCCCAGATCTGGTTGCGGCGCAGGGGATCACCCCGAACACAAGCAACACTTGTCGCCGGCACCGTTTGGGGCGGGTCGGCGGGAGACGTACCATGTTCATATCCGATGTCTGTCGACTCACGACCAGGGACTTCACTCTCTTGAAGATCTTGCAGGAACGATGGCCGAGCAACGATGACCTGGTGCGCGCAATCCTGCAGCACAAACTGACGAAGGTAATAGTCATGTTCCGGAAGGACATCCCTTCGACCATTGTGACACTTAACAGCCACGTCAGCCATCGTATCGAGGGCGGTACTGCGGCAACCCACGATGCGATGCGCGGGCGGGTCGGTCTGACGTTGTCCATTACCAATCCGCGCAGATTGGCAATGTTGGGTCTTGCAGAGGGACAAAGCGTCATTCTGCAGCGGCCAGGAGAGGCCGTGGAGAGGATTACGGTCGAGAAGGTCGTCTATCAGCCGGAGGCGGCAGAAAAGGGTCGCACGACCAGGCAGATTGTCCACGATTTCGGATCGCACCGCATTGAAGGGGCGACAAATCCTGGCAATCCGGACGCGGATCCTCCTGGCCCGTCTGCTGGTTACATTCGCAGCCACGGCGAAGAAGTTGCGACATGGGAAGCAGAATCATTGGCTGTGTGGGAGAATGAAGGTGGCGCGCCCGAACGATCGCCGGGCGGGCGGGTCAACCGTTCGATTGGCTGACGCCATTGTTGATGAATTCGTCGTTTTACCCACTGCCGGATCGCCTGTTTGATTGTGACGCTCGGGTCTGTGGGACCACAGGCTTTTGCGCCCACCACGGCCATGGAGGAGCGCCGGCTTGAGATACTCACCGGCACGCCCCGCGTCGTGATTGGAGCAACAAGGGGAATGGTTCGCGCCGATCTGTCTGCCGGCGATCAGCGGCTAGGAGCCTAAGCGCGGGCCCAGGCAAAGCGACGCCCAATAGGCTCGCGACGCCTGAGGGAGATCTGCTGGTGACTCCGGGGCGCGCTGAGGGAATGTGGGTGACCCGCCTGCCGAACCACGGCTTGATCTTGCGACCGGGGCACACCCCGGTCCCGACCTTTAAGGTTGTAGGTAAAATGGCGACTCCGGGGCGCGAAGCTGACTTGCGCGCCGCCCCACAATTTTCTCCTTAAATCGGTCGCGATTTGGGGAAATGCAGGAAGCCTTACAAACCCGATTTCCTGGGAGCTTTTTTCGTGGCCACTTCTTCGAACAGACTGCGCATTGCCGTGCTCTTTGGCGGGCGCTCCGCCGAGCATGACGTTTCGGTACTATCGGCAACCAATGTCATGCGCGCGCTGGAGCCCGAAAAATACGATGCGGTTCCCATCTTCATTACCCGCGAGGGGCAATGGCTGCTGAGCCGTTTCGAGAATGGCACGTTCGCGAAGCCCGCAAGCGGCACGGAAGTCTCGCTCGTGCCGGGCGGCAAGGGACGTATCCTGGCGATCCCGATCGATGACGCGCCCTATGCGCTGCCGCAGATCGATCTTCTCTTCCCGGTGCTGCACGGCCTCCATGGCGAGGACGGCGCCGTACAGGGGCTCGCAGAGGTGGCGCGCGTGCCGCTCGTCGGCTGCGGTATTCTCGGTTCCGCCGCCGCGCTCGACAAGGACATTGCCAAGCGTCTCCTCAACGAGGCGGGTCTGCCGACCGCGCGATCCGTCACCATCCACCTGGGCGTCGCGCCGGCCTTTGCCGAACTTGAACGCACGCTCGGGCTTCCGCTTTTCATCAAGCCGGCCCGGCAGGGCTCCTCCGTCGGCGTCAGCAAGGTTTCGACTGAGGAGGACTACACGGCCGCACTTGAGGAAGGCTTCAAGCACGACCGCAAGCTCCTGGCCGAGGAATTCATCCGCGGCCGCGAGATCGAGTTGAGCGTGCTCGAGGATCCGGAAGGCGGCCTCTTCGTTTCCCGTCCCGGCGAGATCGTGCCGGCCGCAAGCTACGGTTTCTACAGCTACGACGCCAAATATATCGACGAGGACGGCGCGGCCTTGAAAGTGCCGGCGGAATTGCCGGAAGAGCTCGAAGTCCGCATCCGCGCGGCGGCCGCAATGGCCTTCCGGGCGGTCGGCTGCGACGGCATGGCACGCGTCGATTTCTTCCTGACGCCGGACATGCGTTTCCTGATCAACGAGCTCAACACCATTCCCGGCTTCACCGATATCAGCATGTATCCGAAAGCCATGGCGGCAAGCGGCGTCGGCTATGCCGAGCTCATCGATCGGCTGGTGGCGCACGGGCTGGCGCGGGCTTCCGCATAGGGAGCCGATTTAACGCATGCTTGAGCAGGCAGGCCGTTGCCGTCAGGCCACGGCCTTGAGCGTCCGTGTCCGCTTGTGGTAGCCCTGCGGTGAAGGAGAGCGCGTCCCCAAAAGTGGCACACTCTTCGCGGTTAGCGGATGACGACCCGCTGCGTGTTCCTTTCCATTCCGCCCGGAGGCGCCCCATGGCCGAGGTCCTGCTGTTCCATCACGCCCAGGGGCTGACCTCTGGCGTGCACGCCTTCGCCGACGCGCTGCGGCAAGCCGGGCATACCGTCCACACGCCGGACCTCTTCGACGGGCGCGCGTTCCAGAGCATCCCCGAGGGGCTCGCCTATATCGAAGGGATCGGCTTCGACGAGATGCGCGAGCGCGGCGTCCGCATCGCCGACGACCTGCCAAACGACCTCGTCTATGCCGGGTTCTCGTTCGGCGTGCTGCCGGCGCAGAAGCTTGCACAAACCCGGCCCGGAGCGCGCGGAGCGCTGCTCTTCCACTCCTGCCTGCCGATCAGCGGAGCCTGGGCCTTCGGGCCATGGCCGGACCGCGTGCCGGTCCAGATCCACGGCATGGATAACGACCCGATCTTCGTCGGCGAAGGCGACATCGATGCCGCCCGCGAGATCGTGGCAAACGTCAGGGATGCCGAGCTTTTCCTCTACCCCGGCGACCAGCACTACTTCGCCGACAGCTCCCTCCCCTCATATGACCCCGACGCCGCCGCGCTGCTCACCCGGCGGGTGCTCGAGTTTTTGAACCGGATCTAGCGATCGCCAGCGTTCAGCACTATCTAGAAGTGCGGAAACGGACCGCGACAACTGAAACCTGTCGCGCCACCGGCGGAAGCGGACATCATGGTCAAAGCACTCAAGACCGCATTCCTTCTGCAAATTCTGACGTGACTCTCAGGCATCCCCTGAACCGCTCCGCGCCATCGCCCGTCCTAGTATCAGCGGTAGGATGCCGCCGGCGCGCAGGATTTCGACCTCGGCGGTGGTCTCGATCGCGGCTGTGGCCGAAAAGTGCAGATCGTCGCCGTCGCGCCGCCGGATCACGATCTCGACCGGACAACGCGGGCTGATCGCCGCCTCGGCCACCTTCACCTCGATCTGATCGCCCGGCTGGAGCGCCAGCTCCGTGGGGCCGAAATCAGTCGGCAGGCGCATCGGCAAGATGCCCATTCCGATCAGGTTCCAGCGGTGGATGCGCTCGAAGCTCAGCGCCAACACGGCGCGGACACCGAGCATCGCGACACCCTTGGCGGCCCAGTCCCGCGAAGACCCCATGCCGTAGCGCTCGCCGGCGACGACGACCACCGCCTGCCGCTCTGCCCTGTATCTCTCGGCCGCCGCCCAGAGCGGCATGACCTCGCCGGACGGCACGTGAAGCGTGGAGCCCGGCGGCACGTTCGAGCCTGCCATGTTCCGCACGGTCCTGTTGGTAAAGAGCCCCCGCACCATGACCTCGAAGTTGCCCCGGCGGGAGGAATAGACGTTAAGGTCCGCCGGGTCGGCGCGGTGCTCGACCAGATAGCGTCCCGCCTCGCTTGCCGCCGGGATCGCGCCCGCCGGCGAAATGTGGTCGGTTGTGATGTCGTCGCCGAGAACCAGGATTGGATGGGCTCGATAGTGACCGAGAAGCGTGCCCGACCCGAAGCTCGCGAAGGGCGGGCGGCGGATGTAGGTCGAGGCCCCATCCCACGGGAAGAGAGTCGTCGTCGGGGCGTCGAGCGCCTGCCAGACCCGATTTGCTTCGGCCTCATCGTAAGCCGGAGCGTAATCACCCACATCGGCTGCGTGCGCCAGCGCCGCGTCGATCTCCAGGGCCGTCGGCCACAGCATGGAAAGCGTGACCGGCCGCCCGTCGGCGGCGACGCCGATCGGATCGGTGAGCAGATCGAGATCCACCGTGCCCGCGAGCGCAAAGGCGACGACCAACGGGGGCGATGCCAGGAAGCCCGCCTCAAGCTGAGGATGAACGCGGCCGGGAAAGTTGCGGTTGCCGGAAAGCACCGCGGCAGGAAGGATCTCGCGCTTCGCCATCGCCTCAGAGATCGGCTCGGTCAACGGACCGGAATTGCCGATGCAGGTGGTGCAGCCATAGCCGACGATGCCGAAGCCGACCGCCTCGAGATCGGCGAGCAGCCCTGCCCGCCTGAGATATCGTTCCGCCGTCGGCGATCCCGGCGCCAGCGACGTCTTCACCCAATGGGGTGGGCGCAGCCCGAGGGCACAGGCTTTCCTCGCCAGAAGCCCCGCGGCAATCAGCAGCCGCGGGTCGGTGGTGTTGGTACAGCTGGTGATCGCGGCAATCGCCACCGCGCCGTCACCGGGCTCGCCGCCTCCCTTTTGCCAGGCATGATCCTTCTTCATGGCGCGGATCGCGCCAGCCGTGGCGCTTACGGCAATCCGGTCCTGCGGGCGTCTCGGGCCGGCAAGGCTCGGCTCCACCGCAGAAAGGTCGATGTCGACCACGCTCGTGTATCTCGGCTCCGCGGATGGATCGAACCACAACCCGACGCGTTTCGAATAGCTTTCGACGAGCTCGGTCCCGGCCTCCGGGCGCCCGGTCGCCTTCAGATAATCGATGGTACGGCCATCGATCGGGAAATAGCCGCTGTTGGCGCCGAACTCGGGCGTCATGTTCGCCACCACCGCGCGGTCGCCGGCCGTCAGCGTCGACACGCCCGGTCCGAAGAACTCGACATATTTGTCCTGGAGATCGGCCTTGCGCAGGATGTGCGTGACCATCAGCGCCAAATCCGTGGCGAGCACCCCGTCCTTGAGGCGGCCGGTGAGCCGGACGCCGACGACGTCGGGCACGCGTAGCGTCACCGGCATGCCGAAAAGCACGCTCTCGGCCTCCAGTCCGCCAACGCCCCAGGCAAGCACGCCGATGCCGTTGATCATCGGCGTGTGGCTGTCCGTCCCGATCAGCGTATCCGGCATGGCCCAGCACGTCCCGTTCCCCTTGCGCGCTGCAACGACGGTCGCAAGCCGCTCGAGGTTCAGCGTGTGCATGATGCCCGTGCCCGGCGGGTGCACGCGGAAGTCGGCCAGGGTGTTGCTCGCCCACTTCATGAACCGATAGCGCTCGGCATTGCGCTCGAACTCCCGCCTCATGTTGTGCTCGACGGAGCCGCTCGCCCCGAATGCGTCGACGGCGACCGAATGATCGGTCGAGACGTCGACAGGCACGACCGGATTGAGGACAGCCGGGTCGCCGCCCGCTTCCGCAAGCGCGGAGCGCATGCCGGCAAAATCCACCAGCGCGGGGCCGCAGGTCGTGTCGTGCATCAGCACGCGATTGGGCAGGAACGGAATCTCCACCTCGCTGGTCCCGGTTGCCAGCCAACCGAGGATGGCGGCCTTTGCGCGCCCCGCATCCGCGCCGCCGGTGCGGATGACGTTTTCAAGCAGGATGCGGTGGATGTAGGGAAGACGATCGAGATGCTCGCCTGCCTCGAGCGGCAGATCGACGATGTCGTACTCGATCCCGTTCACGTTCAGCTTCGCCATTCGTCCTCCGCTACCCCAGCCGCCGGGGCTCATCCGCCGCGCGCTCTCGCTTCAACAGCGCCGTGTAAGATCACATATTATGAGCATAAAATGCATTCTTGATTTGCATGAGATGCTCCGACTTCCGGCCCCGCCGTGGGGCGAATTCTTCTCCTCGGGGTTTGCTGCTATCTGCTCAGATCTGCGGAACCTTGATGCGGCCGGCGCCCATGATGTGGGTGTAGAGGAACGCCGCCGCCTCGGTTCGCCGCCCCGCCTCCAGAAGGTCGAGGATATGCAGGTGCTCCGCCGTCTGTTTCGGCAGGCGGCTGCGATCGATGGTGATCTGATATTCGATGAGCCGCCGCAGCCGATTGATCCGCTTCACCGAGTCGAGAAAGAACTCGTTTCGCGAGCAGGCGACCAGCATTTCGTGGAAATCGTTGTTCGCCTTGAAGATCTCGGCGCGCGACCAGCTTTCATAGCCGCCGTCGCGAAGCGCTGCCTGGACCTCCCGGGCACGGCGGAATCCTTCCGGATCCGGCTCGAAGGTCGGTAGCAGCATCGCCTGTTGCTCGATCACCGCGCGGAAGACATAGCCGTCCTCGTAGCTCTGCCGCGAGGTCAGCGTCTGGCGAAAACACCAGCCGTTGCCGGGAAGCCGCTCGATCCAGCCCTCGTCCGCGATCCGGTGCAGGATCTTCAAAAGCCGCGTGCGCGGCACGTCGTAGAGGCGCATGAGCTCGTTTTCGCTCATCCGCTCCGGCAGCTTGCCGGCAAGCCGGTCCTCGGCGATCCGGAAATAGAGCGCCTCGTCGCCGTCGCTTTCCCGGTCAGCGCCCCGCTTCGCGGCGTCGAGCGCATCGCCGTCGATCTCGAGGAAATAGCCACGATTGGCCTCCGCGCGGACAACGCCCAACGCCTCCAGACTCTGAAGTGCGCTCAGGACCGGGGCGCGCGAGACGCGGAACGTGTCGGCCAGCATCTGCAGCGGCAGGTGCTGTCCCTTGCGCATGTTGTTCGCCTTGACGAACTCGACGATGTTCGCGCTGATCTGAGGCGAGAGACTGTTTCGTGCCATGACCTTGCATCCGATTTCAGGCTTCCGAGTCGACTACAGCGCCGCGCGGCTCTCGGGACACGCAAAGGCCGCTGTAGCGCTTTGAATTGCTGCATCTTTTTTATCCTTAAATCGGCTACGATCTAAGGAAACATGCAGTCGTGCGGCAACTCCGATGCGGAAACGTTCATCAGAGAGCCACCCGGGCGTCAATCCTCCCCCCATCAATCCTCGTCCTGCCGGAAACGCGATAGTCCCTTGAAGATGAACGGCGCGATCAGGGCGATGGCGGCAATGGCAATCATGATGGCAGAACTCGGGTGGTGCACAAGAATGAGCGGATCTCCAAGGCTCATCTGCAGCGACCGGCGCAGCGCGCTGTCCGCCAGCGGCCCGAGGATCAGCCCGACGACAGCCGGCGCCACGGGGTAGTCGTAGCGCCGCATCAGGAAGCCGACGGCGCCGAAGCCCGTCAAGAGCAGCAGTTCCACCACCGACGGATTGGCCGCGATCGTCCCCATCGAGGCGAAGACGAGGATGCCGGCATAGAGCCACGGCAGCGGGATCGCCAAGAGGCGCACCCAGAGGCCGACGAGCGGCAGATTCAGCACGAGCAGCATGACGTTGGCGATGAACAGGCTCGCCACCAGCCCCCACACCAGATCCGCATGCTGCGTGAAGAGCAGCGGACCGGGCTGGATGTTGTATTGCTGGAAGCCGGCCAGCATGACCGCGGCCGTCGCCGATGTCGGCAGGCCGAGGGTCAGGAGCGGCACCAGTGTGCCGGCGGCCGAGGCGTTGTTCGCCGCCTCCGGGCCGGCGACGCCCTCGATCGCACCGCTTCCGAACTCCTCCGGCTTGCGGCTGAGCTTGCGCTCGATGTTGTAGCTGAGAAATGTCGGGATCTCCGCACCACCTGCCGGGAGCGCGCCGATCGGGAAGCCGAGCAAGGTGCCGCGCAGCCACGGCCTCCACGAGCGGCCCCAGTCTTCCCGGGTCATCCAGATCGATCCCTTCACGGGGATCGGCTTTTCCGGCTTGTAGAGATGGCGCGACGCCACAAGCAGGGCTTCACCGATCGCAAACAGCCCGACAGCAAGCGTCGTAACCTCGACGCCGTCGAGAAGTTCGGGTACGCCAAAGGTCAACCGCGCCTGGCCGCTCAGTTGATCGAGCCCCATAAGACCCAGCCACAGACCGAAAGCAAGGCTTGTCAGTCCGCGCAGCGGTGAGGAGCCGAAGGTCGCCGAAACGGTGACGAAGGCGATCAGCATCAGACCGAAATAGTCCCATGGGCCGAACTTGACGGCGACCTTGACCAGCACCGGCGCGAGGAAAGCAAGACCCCCGGTCGCAATCAGCGCGGCCACGAAGGAGCCGATGGCGGCCGTCGCCAGCGCCGGCCCGCCGCGGCCTGACCGCGCCATCCTGTTGCCTTCGAGCGCGGTAACGACGGAGGCGCTCTCGCCCGGCGTATTCAGGAGGATCGCGGTCGTCGAACCGCCATACATGCCGCCGTAGTAGATGCCGGCGAACATGATAATCGAGCCGCCCGGATCGAGCTTGAACGTCACCGGCAGCAGGAGCGCCACCGTCAGCGCCGGACCGATGCCCGGAAGCACGCCGACGGCGGTGCCGATTATGACCCCGATCGCCGCATAGATGACGTTGACCGGCTGGATCGCAAGGGCGAAGCCGTCGATGAGAAAGCCTATGGATTCCATCGGCGCACCTCAGAACAGCCGCTCGAGCGGACCCATCGGCAAGGCAAGGGTCAGGAGCTTGTTGAACAGGAAAAAGACAAGGACGGCCAAAACGGCGCCGAAACAGAGATCGACGAGCAATGCTCGGCGCCCGAAGGCCCGCGTCGTGAAGGCGAAGAGCAGCGTCGAGCCTAGGACGAACCCGCCACCCAGCCAGATCGCGCCGATAAGGCCTGCGAGTGCGACGCCGATCCAGCCGATCGCCCCCCAGTCGGCGGCCTCGGCCTCGATGTCGGCCGGCTTGAAGGCATTGACCAGATGGGCAAGCCCGAGAGCGACGAAGAAAACAGCCACCAGATAAGACGCGGCACTCGCGCTCATCCCGTAGGTCGCACGGGCGGTCATGTGGCTTGCGTCCCACCAGGTCACGGCGGCAATCGCGAACAGGACGACGGCGACAACCGCCGCCGGGCGGTTCGCGGTCTGTATGGTTTTGAGCTGCATGGTTATTCCTCGTCACCCGAACGCAATTCCGCAAAAGCGTGTGACGGTTTTCCGTCCGGGACTGTGCAATTTCAAGGAGTTGAAGGAGTCGGTTAAGACTCCTCCCCGCGCGTCACACCATCAGTTGGCGAGGCCGATGGAGGTCAGAATGCCTCTGACGCGCTCGGTTTCGGAGCCTATGAAGGTCTTGAACTCGTCGGATGGCGCGTAGTAATCCGTCCATCCGCGGGTCTTCAGAACCTCCTGCCACTGCGGCGACTTGAGCGTGTTGGCGACCGCGGTCTTCAGCGCCTCCAGATCCTCACCATTGAGCTCGGGAGCGGCGAACACGCCGCGCCAGTTGACGAGCTCGATGTCGAGGCCTTGCGCTTTGAGCGGCTGCGCCTCAATGCCTTCGATCGGCTCAGGATAGGAGATTGCAAGCGCGCGCAGGTCGCCGGACTTGATCTGGCCTTCCCACTCGCCATAGCCGGAGACGCCGGCCGTCGCCTGCCCACCGAGCATTGCAGCGAGCGATTCGCCGCCGCCGGAATAGGCAACGTAGTTGATCTTGCTCGGATCCGCGCCGGCCGCCTTGGTGACGAGCGCCGCCAGAATGTGATCGGCGCCGCCCGCCGATCCGCCAACCCAGATCGTCTTGGCAACGTCCTCCTTGATGGTCTTCAGAAGGTCGTCTATCGTCTGGATCGGAGAATCCTTCGGCACGACGATGACGAGCGGATCGCCGGTCAGGCGGGCGATCGGCGTAATTTGTGTGAGGTCGACCGGCGACTTGTTCGAAATGCTCGCGCCGACAAGCGTGATGCCCGCGACGAACAGCTGATCCGGATTACCCTTGGCCGAGCCGATGAACTGGGCAAGGCCGACCGTGCCCCCTGCTCCCGGCACGTTGACGACCTGGACGCTCTTTGCCTCGCCAGTCGCCATCATCACTTCCTGCAGCGAACGAGCGGCCGAGTCCCACCCGCCGCCGGCGCCTGCCGGTGCGGTTATTGTCAGCTCGAGATCCTTTGCAGCCACCGGACCCGTGCTTGCCGCCAGCAAACCTGCAACCGCCACGGCCGCAAGGCCACGTCCAAAAAATTTGCGCATCGCGATTCTCCTCCACGCGTCGTGAGAGGCTCACCTCCTGAGCCAAGACGAAGGCAATTTGCATTATATAATTATAAAAGTAAATATCGTCCGTCCGGAAATTCACTGGGGCGAAGGTGAGTGCCAAGTAGCCCGCGAACAGGCGGGATCTTCCGCGCTGCGAAAAGCGCGGCTCGGGGCTGCACACAGGAATGACAGTGGAAAAAGAAGACAGGAGACGAAGCCACGAGCACCGTGGCCATTGGTGACGGGGCGAGCGACAGGCCCATTCGCCGTACAGTGCCGGTAGACGAGATCGATGAGTTCGTTTCGGGCGGCATTCCGGTCGGAGGGATTCCTGAACATTCGCGGAAACGCCCTCTGAAAGTGGAATGAGAGCGGCGCAGAAGCCGAAGCACCATCGTCAACCCATAGACCAGCCCCCTTTTTGCGTGTCGACGGCGAAGGGTACAACCAATCTTTTTGCACGAACGGTTGTTGTTCGCGCTCAAGCATACCGCGGCTCGCCGTGCACTAGTTCCGCGCAATCGGCTGAAGCTTGTTCGGGCTTGCTAATTTCCCGACTGGTGGAGTTCGAGCACGGTCCCCTGGTCCGCTGTTTGGACCTTCCCGGCCAAGGCAATCACCTGAGCGGAGTCGAGGCTATTGTGGAGAGCCACTCGGAAGCCCGGCGCGCGCGAGATCAGCGGCGGCTTGATCGAGGATGGAGGGATCGCGGACGAGGGCTGGATCGAGCGGCTTCAAGCATCTTCGCGACGGCAGCTCTGGCCTCTGCTTCGCGCCCAAGGCGCATGTATGCGATCGAAGAGACTCCTTTACGATAAGGGCAAGCCCTCATTCGCGCCCGTCCTGTGCTTCGGACGTCGCAACCCTCTCGCATCGCGAGAGTTCAAGCGCCAGCGCTGCCGGGAGAAGGCGGACGGGAGGCTAGCTGTTCTTTTGCCTCGCGTCCTCGATGTCTTCGGGTTCCGCCGCGTCGATCTCCGCAAGCCTGTCCGGAGCCCGCTCGTCGGAATGAAGCAGTCCGTCGAGCTTTGCGTGGATCGCCTGGGTGTCGCCGTGCTCGGCGCGCTGAATGATCAATGTCATCACCCACACGATAAGCGTGGCCAGGCCGTGCATGTCGAAGGTCTCAGGCTCAAGGATAAGCCATAATGCACCGTAGGCGATGACGATCAGAAACGCTTGAGGACGAGCGGTCGCGATCGCCAATGCACTGAGTGAACGCCGTATCAAATCTCCTGTCATGGAGAATGCAACGGCCAAAGGGGGCTTCGGGTTCCGAGAGATCGTCCCCGCTCATGAAGGCGGCACCACCGACCGCGCTCTCGCATGCTCCCGAGCCGCCAGGCAAACGTTCGATGATCCCACACGCGAGGTCGCAGGCTCTACTGCATCATTTTCTAAATCGGAACCGGTAGGGAGAAGATCATCCAGCAATTCAAAGCGCTACGGCGACCTTGCGCGTCCAACGGGATGCTCGCTGTAGCGAGCTGACCTAGCGCGGTGCCGGCGGAGGCTCAGGGGGTTGCCCTGGCCCCCTGCCCTTGCCCCGGTCTATCCTTGCTTGACGACAGCGACACTGACCTCGCCGTTCCGAGCCACCGTGCAGGCGATAGTCGCGGAGCGCGGCTCGATGCCACCCTGGCGCAGGTAGTCGATCTTGACCGCCAGCGTGGCGATCCGCGCGCCGCCGGCGCCGGCGCGCACCGGCTCGGCGAGGCTAGTCTCGACGGAGACCGGATTGTATGGCGCGGCCCATTGGGCGATAGCCTCGTTGCAGCGGTCGACGGTCGGCCGGTCAGCCCGCGAAACGCCGTGGCTGACCGGCATCACCAGGTCCGGCAGTAGGTCGGCCGCGAAGGCTGGACCGGTGAGAAAAAGCATGGCGGCACTGAGCATTCTGGTCGTGTACATGGCCTGTACCCCCTTTTTTCCAGTGCGTGATCGTTCGCGCCGCGGCGCCCCTCGCCCGGCAGCTCCGATGCTCGGTACGATAAACCTTCGCCGCGCCGATGGGAACGGCATCAGATACTCGAACATTCTTGCATCCGCTTGTGGCGCCAGCGCCGGACATGCCCAGTAATTTCGGCGATCCGGCGCAGATGGCGACAGCCCAGTTCCATCCGCAAATATCAAGCGACCGCCGATTGTCTGCCCCCTCCATGGAAGGCCCGGACAGCGGTCAAAACGCCTGCCGTCAGAACCGCAATTCCGGCAATCTCCAGAACCGTTGGCGAACGGCCATGCACGGCAAGGCCGAACATCGTGCCGAAAACTGTTTCAGACACGATCAATTGGGCGGAAAGAGCGACAGGCAGCCGTTGCGAGGCAATCGTCCACGCCCATGCACCGCCGACCGAGGCCAGAAAGGCCAGACCCGTTCCCCACAGGTAGAGAGGAGCAGCGACGTCCCAGCCGAGACCGAGCCGCGGTATCTCGAATACGCCCAAGGCGAGACCAACAGGCATGAAGGCCAGCATCTCGATCCCGCCGCCAGTCATGATGAGCGCGGTCCAAACCCCAGCATCCATGCCTGGGCGTTTGGCAAGGGCACTCTGATTGGCAATGCCGAACCACGTCCACAGCGATACGGCGGCAATCGCCAGCGGAATGCCGATCGAGAGTGACCGCTTGGTCGCCAAGCTGTCTGGATCGAATACACTGATGTTGACGAGGGACAAGCCAACCACAGCCAGTGTGAGCGGCAGGATCAGGGAATTCCACGCCGCGCTTCGCTGGCGCAAATTGCCCACGATCGCCAGTACTACGGGCACGAATGCCAGAAATGCGGGTGCAATCACCGGACCCGCAAATATGGCGGCGCCAACGACGGTCAGAAAATAACCGAGATACCCGATGAACCGAGCCAGGCTGTTGTCAACAGGTCGTGAAACCTTAGCCCGCGCAGGGCTTTTCTTGAGAACGCCAGAAATCCCAAGCCCAGCACGCCGGAGATCACAAACCGGAACAGCGCAAAGTCAAAAACGGAATAGTCGCCTATGACGAAGGGAACGATGAAATTCAGCGACCACGCAAAGGCGGCAAAAAGCGCGGCGACGACGCCGATCATCATGGAGCTCGTCATTGAAGCACCTGGGTTCAAGGGTTGTTGCGTGCTTGCAGAGAAGGCGATTGCTCGATCGAAAGGTTGAGCAATCGGTTTTTGGAGCAATTCCAGGAAAGTTGTGTAAAGGTCTTCCGTCTGGAATGGCGTAGTTTCAAAGAGTTAGATGATTTTCACTGTTTCAACACAGTACACGACAGGAACGTATAGGATTGGCGGATGCTTTTCTCCGCCGTCATCCCTGTGCTTGTCACAGGGATCCAGCAGCGCCGCGTCGGCGGCGCGGAAGAGTTCTTTCGGCCCAGGGACTTGGGCTGGCTGGATTCCTGTGACAAGCACAGGAATGAGGATCGGAGAAAAACCTTACCGCACCGCAACTGGCGAGGTACAGCCGCGTACTGTCGTGTACTGTGGTTTCAACAAAACAATGAAATGACCTAGCCCTGGGCTTCGTCCGGGCCGGCGCGGAAGACGAGCAGCTTGTTGCCGTCGAGGTCGCGGAAGTACGCACAGTACGGACCATCCTGGTTGGGACCACGCGGCCCCGGCCCGCCCTCATCGGTCCCACCAAGCTTCAGGGCGAGCGCATGCACTTCATCAACGTGCGCACGGGAGCGCGCGCTGAGCGCAACCATGTTGCCGTTGCCGATCGTGGCACCTTCGCCGTTGTAGGGATTGGTGACGCCAAACTCGAGACCGGTCGTGCCGAAGTACACTGCCCTGCCGGGCTGTTCGAGAATGCGTCCTACTCCGAACAGGGCGAACAATTTGTCATAGAAGTTTGCTGCAGCGGCCAGGTCGTTGGTTCCTACAACGGCATGTCCCAGCAACTGATGTGCGGCTTTGGCGGCCATGGTTTCTTCCTTTGTGTGGTTCGACTTTGCCGAGGCTTCCCGCCTTTCGGCCCACGAAACACAAAGCTCGTTTTTCGTGTATGGGATGTTTCACGACTGCCTCAGTAATGTAATCGAATGCTGAAGCTGAGGTATCTCGATACACTTTGATACGAATAGTCCGGCCCGCCAGCCGAGCGGCCAAATGCGGCTTCAACGGCCCGGCTCCGCACTCTTCCGGAAAGGGAGGGCGTGGGTGAAGAGGGTCCGGGCCGGCGCGCTCCCGGATGCCCCCCGAGCCCTCACGCGAAACGTCCTATTATCCCAAGCAGACGGTCGCAGGATCTTGCGAGCTGCCGTTGCGGCGCGGTCGCGAGGCCCAGAAGCAAGCCGGATTTTGCGGTATCCGGCGACGCATACCAGACCGAAAGCGGTGCCGGGGCCATTCCGAATGCCAGCGTTTCCCTGATGATGGAAACGTCCGGCGCCCCCTCCGGCAAGTGCAGCAGCACCGCTAGGCCGGCCACCGTCACCTCCCCGGCGCCCGGCGGAAGGCATTTCAGCAGGGCGTCGCGTTGGGCAGCATAGACGCGCTTGGTGCGTCTGAGGTGCCGCATATAGTGGCCCTCACGCATGAACTCGGCGGTTGCGAGCTGCACGGATGGTCCCGGAGGCGGCGCGAGGCAGGCCGCGACCTCCGCAAAACGGGATGCGAGCGCCGGCGGCGCGACGACAAAACCGAGCCTCAGCGCCGGGCTGATCGTCTTGCTGAAGGAGCCGATGTGAATGACGCGCCCGGCGCGATCGAGCGAGGCGAGCGCCGGCGCCGCGCGGCCATCGAGCTGCAATTCGCTGAGATAGTCGTCCTCGATCACCCAGGCTTCGCTCCGGGCAGCCCAGTCGAGAAGGCGCAGCCGCCGCGCCAGCGACAAGGTGGGCCCGAGCGGTGCCTGTTGGCCCGGCGTTACGACGACCAGCGCCGCATCCGGGGCATGGCGGATGCCGTGGTCGACATCGATGCCGTCGGCGTCTACCGGGATCGGCGCCAGCGACAATCGCGCAAGCTCCAGCCCGTGCCGGGTGAATGGGAAGCCGGGTTCTTCCATCCACACCTTCCGTCCCTCGAGGCCGAGCACACGGAGCGCCAGTCCGAGGCCGCTGGCGTATCCGCCGGTAATGATGACCTCGGAAGGCGCGCACTCGATCCGGCGCGCGACGGCGACATAGGCGGCGATTTCCCGCCGCAGTTCGAGTTCGCCGCGCGGGTCGGGATACATCGCCGGCGCGCTCGACTCCGCCCGGACGGCCTGCGAGCGGATCCTGGCGAAGAGCGTCGCGGGAAAGGTTTCCTGCGCAGGCACGCCCATCTGGAAGATCGCCGGGCCCGCCGTCATTTCCAGATACTGCTCCATGAACGAGCCGGGATCGGGCGGCTGTTCGCCCCGGGCAATCGCGGCAGGCTGTTCCGCGACACGGGTTCCGGCCGCGCGCGAGGCAATGATCAACTGGGCAGCGGAGAGCTTCTCATAGGCGGTGCGCACTGTGCCGCGCGCAACACCTAGCTGGGCCGCAAGATCGAGCCAGGACGGCAGGCGCGCGCCCGGGGCGAGCACCCCGCTTTCGATCGCGGTGCTGATGCCCTTTCGTATCTGCTCGGCCAGCGGCGTCTTCGCAGACCGGTCGAGTTCCAGTTTCAGCGGCTGGTCCATGCTCTCTTGGTACACGATTTTTGCCGGTTCTTGGTGCTTTTTTTAGAACCAGAATACCGTCATTTGTAGGCGGCAAGGAAGAAACGTCATCATGACCATACGCAAAGGAGAACCGTCGTCATGACCATACGATCTTTGATTGGCGCTGTCGGCGCCGCCCTCGCAATCGCCACCGCAATACCGGCCGCGGCGCATGACCCCGGCGATGTTGTCACGCCGCACTTTGAAAAGGCGATACCCAACATTCCGGGCAAGACGCTGACCGCGTTTATCGTCGATTACCCGCCGGGTGGCGCCTCCGCCCCGCACACGCACGCGGATTCGTCCTTCATCTTCGCCTACGTCCTCTCCGGAGAAATCGAGTCGAAGGTCAATGACGGCCCGACACAGACCTACCGCGCCGGCGAGAGCTGGTACGAACCACCGGCGGCCAAACACCTCGTCAGCCGCAATGCGAGCAAGACCAAGCCCGCAAAGCTGCTCGCCGTTTTCGTCGCCGACAGCGACGAAAAGGCCCTGACCACCAACATCGAGCAAGACTAACTCTTAAGGAAGCAATCAAGTGAGCAAGCGTCTCGACTACAACCAGATCGCACCGGCCGGCGTCAAAGCGCTTGGCGGAGTCTACGGCTACATCATGCAGAGCAGCCTCCCTCCGGTGCTGGTCGATCTGGTCTATCTTCGTATCTCGCAGATCAACAACTGCGCCTACTGCCTCGACATGCACACGCGCGACCTGATGAAAAAGGACCAGAAAATCGAAAAGATCGCGCTGGTGCAGGCGTGGAGGGAAGCCGGCAATCTCTTCGACGAGCGTGAGCGGGCCGCCCTCGCCTGGGCCGAAACGGTGACGCGCGTGGCCGAGACCAACGTGCCGAACGAAGACTACGAGGCTGTGCGGGCTGTGTTCGACGAGCGCGAACTCGTCGATCTCACGATCGCGATCGGTCTGATGAACACCTACAACCGGATGGCGATCAGTTTCCGCAATACGCCACAGGCCGCGCTGGAAAGTTAGAGACGGGCGAAGCGCTCTACGCAATCCCAGCACAGGGATTTCTGTCAGGAACTGCGTTATTTCAAAGAGTGAGAGCGATTGCGGTTTCACCGCACCGTACATGAACGCAGCGTAATGGGTTTGGCGGATGCTTTCTCCGCCCTCATCCCTGTGCTCGTCACAGGGATCAAGCAGCGCCGCGTCTGCGGCGCTGAAGACTCCTTTCAGCCCAAAGACTTGGGCTGGCTGGATTCCTGTGACAAGCACAGGAATGAGGGGGAAGGAGAAGTCCGGCTGCACGGCACGGACGAGACAGCAGCAGACTGCCACCGTGTACCTGAAACCGTGAGATGCTCTCAACCAAGGAGTTGGCTATGAAGATATTTATCGCAGGTGCCACTGGCGCCGTCGGCCTCCCGCTCGTCCGGGCGCTCTTGACGCTCGGCCATCAGGTGACCGGCATGACCCGCCCCGGTCCGGGGTCAGATCGTCTGCGTGAGCTCGGGGCGGAGGCGTCTTTTGCGGACGCCTTCGATCCCGAGGCTGTTCATAAAGCGATCGAGGCGGCAGCGCCGGACGTGGTGATCGACCAGCTCACCTGGCTTCCGGCCAATCCGGCGGACATCATCAAGGCGATGCCGAACGATACGCGCCTTCACCGCGAAGGCGGCGCCAATCTGCTTGCCGCGGCGGAAAAACTCGGCGTCCGCCGCTATATCATGCAGTCTCGCGGCTTCTACCTGGAGGCTCCGACAGGAGAGCTCGCCGATGAGAGCGCCAGACTGAGATACGACGCGCCCGGCGAGATCGGCGAGAGCACACGCACCATCGGCGCCTATGAGGACCGGGTGCTTGCCTCGCCATCGCTCAACGGCGTCGTGCTGCGCTACGGCTTCTTCTACGGTCCCGGCACCTGGTACCGGCCAGAGGGAGCCATTGCGGATCAGGCGCGCAAGGGAGAGTCGGCGATCATCGGCGATGGAAATGGCGTCTGGTCGTTCGTGCACATCGATGACGCGATCGCCGCGACAGTCGCGTCGCTGACAGCCGAGCCGGGCGTCTACAATGTCGTCGACGACGATCCCCTGCCCGTCTCTAAATGGCTGCCCGCCTTCGCCCGGTGGGTCGATGCGCCGGAGCCCAAGCGTGTGAGTGTCGAGGACGCGCTGAAGTCGGCGGGCGAGGAAGCGGTCTACTACCACACCCGCCTGACCGGCGCTTCCAATGCCCTGGCGAAGGAAAAACTCGGCTTCGCGCCGCGGCCGCTTCTGTGGAAGAACGCTTGACACTTCGCCATTCATGGAGGCGCCACCGGGCAAGCCTGCGCCGGGCTTCCGGACTATGTTGCCGGAAACCCGGGCCTCCCGCTTCCAGAAAAATGCATTATCATTGAAAGCAACCAGACGCGCATGCCTCCGCTCGACTTAGTCGGGGCGCGTCGCGCTTTGCCGGTCCACGCACCGTTCGTTTATCCGAGCAAGATGGCGCAAACGAATTCAGAAGGGCGGGAAAACAGATCGCTAAGTTTGGGCAATCGGCCTCTTTGTGACAGCGTAAACTACACAAAGGTTTATATTACGCTCCAACGCCAGCGGCTCTAGTACGCGGAAGAAATTGCACCCGCGCATTGGAGCCTCAGCCAAGGATTAAGAGCCGGCGGCGATAGCTCCATCGCGCGAAATAGGCCTGCCCGCGAGAAACGGACTGCCACTGGCGTTCGGCGCGCATGCGGATTTTTATGGAAGAGCTCGGGAGAGAACCATGGCGTCGAGATTCGACAGGAATGAAGAGTTGCATGCCTATCGCGAGATGCTGCTGATCCGCCGCTTCGAGGAGAAGGCCGGCCAACTCTACGGCATGGGTCTCATCCGCGGCTTCTGCCATCTCTATATCGGCCAGGAAGCCGTCGTCGTCGGCATGCAGATGGCGACGACGGACGGCGACCAGGTGATCACCGGATACCGCGACCACGGCCACATGCTGGCCTGCGGCATGCACCCGACCGGGGTCATGGCCGAGTTGACGGGACGCCGCGGCGGCCTGTCGAAGGGCAAGGGCGGCTCCATGCACATGTTCTCCAAGCAGAAACACTTCTATGGAGGCCATGGCATCGTCGGCGCCCAGGTGTCGCTCGGCACCGGTATCGCGTTTGCGAACCGCTACAGGGAAAACGGCAGTATCTGCCTGACCTATTTCGGCGAAGGTGCGGCCAACCAGGGCCAGGTCTACGAGAGCTTCAACATGGCCGCGCTCTGGAAGCTGCCCATTGTCTATGTGATCGAGAACAACCGCTATGCAATGGGCACGGAGGCGAGCCGCGCTTCCGCCCAAACCGATTTCTCCAAGCGCGGCGTGTCTTTCGGCATTCCCGGCGAGCCGGTGGACGGCATGGACGTCCGCGCCGTCCATGCGGCGGGAAAGAGCGCCATCGAGCATGCCCGCAGCGGCAAGGGCCCGTACATCCTCGAGATGCACACCTACCGCTACCGCGGCCACTCCATGTCGGACCCGGCGAAGTATCGCTCGAAGGATGAGGTGACCCGTGTTCGTGAGGAGCAGGATCCGATCGACCTGGTACGCCGACGTCTGCTGGAGGATTGGAAGCTGTCGGAGGACGAACTTAAGGCGTTGGACGCCAAGGTTCGCGAGATCGTCAACGAGGCGGCGGATTTTGCCACACATGATCCGGAGCCTGATCCGTCCGAGCTCTACACGGAGATTCTGCTCTAGCTTCTTGCAGTGGTTCCGGACAGGCCGGAATCCGGATATCCGCCCGCCGGCCTGCCCCTGCATGCCCCGGGCCGATGGAAAACACGTTTGGGAGTGATGCTGGAGCATTAGGCGAGGCCGTTTGCCGAATGAGCGAATTTCTCATTACGATATCAGGCATTGCCCCTGTCGCCGCCAGCTTGGAGATCTTGGCGAGTATGGCCTTGATCGCGGCGCTGGGATTTGTTCTCGGTTTCGCGATGAACCGTGGATCGATCTGCACCGTCATCGCCACGAGGGAGTTGGTATTGGAGAGAAGGCCAGCGCGTTTCATCGCTCTGGTCGAATGTGCCGCCTGGGCGGCTCTCGTCTACGCAATTCTCGAAACAGCACCGATGATGCCAGAGGGCTGGTCGTCACTCGGCTACCTGGTCCCCGCAGCCATTTTGCTTGGGATCGGCTCCTATGTGAACGGCGCTTGCGTATTCGGATCTGTTGGGCATCTCGGGAACGGCGAAATCGAATTCGCGTTCACGTTTCTCGGCATCTACGCGGTCGTCTATATCGAGACTTTATTTGATCTGCTTGCGAACCAGCCGGCGATAAGTGCTCCCCCGTCGCTTGGGGCGGCCCTTGCCGCGCTTGCATTGCTGGGCATCGTGGCACTGAGGTTTGGCGTGTCACGCAGATCCAAGGCAAGTTTCCGGCGGCTGACGCTGTCGATGGGAGCGGTCGGCATCACCTCCACGGTCCTCTCGGTCCTTGCGCCCGGGTTCTCGCTCACTGCATCGTTTGGACCGATCGCTTCGATACCGGTCGCGGGTGCCGTGGCTTCGTTCAGCATGTTCGGCGGCAGCCTTTTCTCCGCGAGACTTAGGGGGCACGGATTCATGCTGAAATGGCCGACAGTGAAGACGATGCTCAAGAGAACGTTCGCGGGCATCCTCATGGGATCGGGTGCGCTACTCATTCCCGGCGGGAACGACACGCTGCTGCTGATTGGGCTCCCCGCGGGAGCCTGGCAGGCAGCACTCGCCTACGTGCTATTCGTTGCGACGCTCGCCGCACTCATTGTCAAACTCGGCTCGATCGCAAAGGCTTGGTCATGACGCTCGGCCGAAGACCGCTTCTATCGTTAGGTGGTATTGTGACGCAGGACTGAAGGTCGGGAGAAGATCGATGAGTGGCAAGCTGCACCCGCTTCTGAAAGAAGCTCTGGACGCGCATGGCGGGCACGAGCGCTGGCGCAAGTTCAAGGGTATTGCCTCGACCATACGAACTGGTGGAAAGCTATGGGAGCTGAAGGGCGCTCCTTTGATCCCCGTGCCGCGGCGCGCGACAAGCGAGTTTCACCGCCAATGGACCCGAGTTGCTCCCTTCGGAGAGCCGGATTGGACGATGACCTGGACTCCCGAGCGTGTGGAGATCACCGCCGGAGATGGCTCTGTTATCGCCGATCGAAACAACGGGCGTGAAGCGTTCGACCGCAGCTTCAACGGACAATGGGACCCGCTGAACCTCGCCTACTTCAATGGCTATGCCATGTGGACGTACCACGCGGCGCCGTTTGTTTTCGGCGAGCCCGGCTATGAAGCTCGCGACGTTGCCCCGGTCGATAACGAAGGTGAGATGCTTCGTGGCGTAGCCGTACGGTTCCCCGAGAGCGTACACAGCCACACGCGGGAACAGCGCTTCTACTTCGGCTCGGACGGCCTGCTGCGCCGTCACGACTATACGGTTGATGTGTGGGCGGACACGCCGGCCGCGCACTTTATATCCGATTACGTCGACGTTGACGGGTTGAAGTACCCGACCCGCCGCAGCGTGTTCGCTCTCAAGCCGGATGGCACTCTCGACCGCGGTTTCAACGCCGTCACAATCGAGCTGTCGGATTACGCGCTGTTTTGAGATGAGGCTGCCGGGCCAACTGTCTTGTCGCCTCCCCGGGCCGCCGGCGTCAACCGCTCTTCCGTTGCGAGCAATTGTTGCGCCATGCGTTTGGCGTGCCGGGTGGGCTCGGCGATGCGGGTGATTTGTGCGACGGCGACCGCCCCCTCGTGCAGCAGGTTGATCTCGGCCGCAATGCGCTTCGGCTCGGCAAACCGCGCAGCATGGGCGAGCTCCTCGAAATAGGCGAGCGCCAGGCGCTTGTGCATCGAGGAAGCGCGGAAGACCGGATCGACCGTGTCCTTGTGCTCCCCCGCCGCGCTCATGAACATGCAGCCGCGGAACTGCTTGTCACGGACCGTGGTTTCGAGGAAATCGAACGTCGCCAGAAGGCGTTCGACGGGATCGCTCGTACGCTGCTCGACAAAGGTGCGCATAGCAAGCCGGTCCTCCTCGTCGCGCCGCTCCAGCGCGGCCAGGATCAGGTCTTCCTTGGTTTCGAAGTGCCGGTACAGCGTCGTCTTGGCGACCCCCGCCTCGGCGATGATCAGATCGATGCCAGTCGCGTGGTAGCCATGCTGGTTGAAAAGCCGGAGCGCTGTGTCGAGCAGGTGGCCGCGGATTTCTGAGCGACGCATGGTAACCTCATTAGTACTGAAACAGAACGGTATTGATACATAGCGTCAACCAAAACCTGATGCAAGACGGGTGATGCTGTTCCGCCACTTCTGCGCACGACATTGTGAAGTGCTGCGATCATCCATCTGCGGGGAAATTCCTTCAGTAGGAACAATAACTTATTTTCTCTCATGAGTTCTAGTCGCCGCTCAAGTCAGAGATGGCGGCGGCGATTTCCACGAATGCCGTTGAAAAACGCTACAGACCGGTTTATTTATCACCAGAACGATACAGATTGGTATCGTTTCAGTAGCAACACACGAAACGCTCAAACAAAGGAAACGTCCCATGTATTTGACCCATATCCTGTCGAGAATCCGCGCCCACCAGCGCTATCGCCGGACCCTCCGAACGTTCACGCAATTGAATGATCACTTGCTCGAGGATGTCGGCATTTCCCGCAACGAGATCGACGTCATCGCGCGCCGGCAGTACGACCAATGAACCCCCGAGGCTGCGCCAGAGTCGCCCACGGACTGTGACGTAGAAGGAGATCGCCTCATGAACACGCATCGCACCAGGGTCCTGATCATCGGGGCCGGACCGGCTGGCTACACCGCTGCCATCTACGCTGCCCGCGCCAACCTGAAGCCGCTCCTCGTAACCGGCTTGCAGGCAGGCGGCCAGCTCACCATCACGACCGATGTCGAGAACTATCCCGGCTTTGCCGAACCCGTCCAAGGACCCTGGCTTATGGAGCAGATGCGGCTGCAGGCGGAAAATGTCGGCACCGAGGTGGTGTACGATATCATCACTTCTGTCGATCTTTCCGAACGCCCGTTCCGTCTCGAGGGTGACTCCGGCGACACTTACATCGCCGATGCCGTCATCATCGCAACGGGAGCCCAGGCCCGCTGGCTTGGCCTTCCCTCGGAACGGATATTCAATGGATTCGGCGTCTCCGCCTGCGCAACCTGTGACGGATTCTTCTATCGCAACAAGGAAGTGGTCGTGGTCGGGGGCGGCAACACAGCCGTGCAGGAAGCACTTTATCTGTCGAATCTTGCCTCCAAGGTCACAGTCGTCCATCGCCGTGACCGTTTCCGCGCGGAGCAAATCCTGCAGGACCGCCTCCTGGCGAAGCCGAATGTCGAGGTGATCTGGAACCACGTCGTCGACGAGGTTATCGGCGAGCAGGAGCCGAGGAAGTCGGTGACCGGCGTTCGGATCCGTGACGTGAACACCGGCAACGTGAAGGATCTGTCCACACACGGCCTTTTCGTCGCCATCGGCCATGATCCGGCAACGGCACTCTTCCGTGGGCGGCTCGACATGGATGAGGCCGGCTACATCAAGGTGGGCTCCTGGTCGACGAAAACCACCGTCCCCGGGGTTCTGGCCGCCGGCGATGTCATCGACCCGGTATTCCGTCAGGCCATCAGCGCCGCTGGGATGGGGTGCATGGCGGCCTTGGAAGCCGAGAAATTCCTCGCCGAGCACTCACCTGATCCGATCGCCCGGCCGGTCGAGACGCGTGAAACCGAGATGGTTGGAGCGTAAGGATGGGCGACGACACGAGCCGCCCCCCTGGAAAGCGCCGACCGGCCCGCAGTGGTCCGTGGTGTTGGATCGGTCTTGTTCCTACATACCGATACAGTTTGCCGGCATGTGAACACATTCAAGATACGAGCATGCGTCAGTCTCGCCCAACGGTTCGGACCGACCCGCGAGCCGTAAGACCGAGGTATGAGCTGGCTCCCGTGACGCGGCCATTCGGTCCCTCGCCTGCCGGGCTCATGTTGAGCCCGGCATGAGGAAATGGGTCTCTGAACCAAAGGAACGATTGAAATGATCCTGCTCATCAAGACGCTTGCCGCCGCCACCGCCGCCACTGTGCTCGCAACCGGCGCCTTCGCCCAGAGCGCGCGAGAGATCCGGGGCCCTTCGCCCTATGTTGCCGTCGAGAACGAGCCCGCGCCCAAGCTGATCGTGGACCAGCCGCTTCCCGAAGGGATTGCCCAGGGTGTCTACTGGGCCCAGTACCGGGTGGAGAACCTGCGCATCGTGCCGGTGTTCGGAGCCGGTGCCGTCGACGTGTCTCCGCGCATCGGGCATCTCCACGTTATCGTGGACGACCTGCCGTGGTGGTGGGCCGACGCGAGCGACAACAACACAGTCGATATCGCCAATTTCCCGCCCGGCCCGCACAAGGTGAATATCCGGTTGGTGGACGCCAATCACAACGTGATCCCCGGGCAGGAGGTGACGCATACGTTCACTGTCCCTGACAAGGCGGCTCCTCACACGCACTGAGGATCGCTCTCCGATACGCTGCCGCGCCGTTGGCGCGGTCCTGAACGTGATGGCCAACGGGACGTTGGCCGTCCTGGGCTAAAGTGAGGTTATCATGCACGAGAACGAAGTGTTCGTTAAAACCACCGCGGGGCCGGAAGCGGAAGGGCTCGCCGGTCTTGGCATCGTCGCGGCGGCTGCCGCCATTCGTAATGGCGACATCTCGTCGGAGTCCTATACGGCCGCTCTCCTTAAGCGCGCCCGGACGCACTCCGATCTAAATGCGTTCATCACGATAGATGAAGCAGCTGCGCTGGCGGCGGCCAGAAATGCGGATAAGGCACGCGCCGCTGGTTTCACTGCTCCCCTTCTCGGCGTGCCGTTGGCGGTCAAGGACAGCTATCTGACTCAAGGACTGCGAACGACGCTTGGGGTACGGAATCTGGAAGGTTTCGTGCCGGAAAAGGACGCCGAGGTCGTTGCCGCGATCAAGGATGCTGGCGGCTTCGTCTTTGGCAAAAATAACCTTGTTGAGATGTCCTACGGCTTGACCGGCAACAACAGCCCCTATGGTCAGGTGAAAAACCCGCAGAACCGCAATCATGTCTCTGGGGGCTCCTCCAGTGGGGCTGGCGCGTCCGTCGCGGCGCGAATCGTGCCCGCGGCCCTTGGGGGCGATACGGTAGGTTCGATCCGAGTGCCTGCATCGCTGTGTGGCGTGGTTGGCTTCAAGCCGACTACGGGGCGGTGGCCAGGTAATGGTGTCGCGCCGATCTCTCATACCCTCGATACAACAGGCGTGCTTGCGCGCAATGTCGAAGACTGCGGCCTGATCGATCAAATCGTCACGAAGGCTGAAGCGACCGCACGTTCCGATCGGTCTGACCTCAAGGGTGTCAGGTTAGCCTACGCGCCTCGGCAATATCTTGATCTGGTCGAGCCTGACATCGAGGCGCATTTCAACGACACGGTTCGGCGGCTACGCGAGGCCGGTGCGGAGATTGTCTCGATAGACCTCGGGGAGGACTTCTCCTCGATCACTGAAAGGGCAACATGGAACATCTTTTTCCATGAGACGATGGAAGCGATCTCGGAATTTGTTCATCACAACGGAGTTCCTACTTCATTCGACGCAATCTATAACGGCTTGAAATCTGGCCTAAAAGAAGCTTGGGGGCACGTCGTCTTACCGAGCGGAGCTGGATATATTTCTCGCGAGACATATGAGGCAGCACTGACGCTCGATCGTCCGGAAATCCAACGCCGATTCAGCGAAGCCTTTACTCGCAGCGGGGCTGTTGCACTCCTCTTTCCAACGACTCCCTGCACAGCACCATTGATCGAGCAGCAGTCGAAATTCTCAATCGCGGATCAGGAGGTCAGCGATCTGGTTCTGGCAAAGAACACCATCGCCGCGAGCCTGGCCGGTTTGCCGGGTATCAGCATTCCTACGGGCCTGTCTAGAAACGGGCTTCCGCTAGGGCTTGAGATTGACGGTTCGCAGGGGCGTGACAGCAGCCTCCTCGAACTCGCACGTCGTGTGGAAGCGGCCGTCGGAATGACAACACCATTAAACAACGGAGACAGGCAATGACTTATAAGAAGACCGACGAAGCGGTCAGGAAGCTGACCCCCGAGCAGTTTCGGGTGACCCAGCAGAACGGCACCGAGCGCCCCTTCACGGGGGAATATAATGATAACAAGAGGCCGGGAATCTATGTCGACATCGTTTCCGGCGAGCCGCTCTTCGCCTCGGCGGACAAGTTCGATTCCGGCTGCGGCTGGCCGAGCTTCACCAAACCGATCGTGCCGGCAAACGTCAAGGAACTCAGGGACGACTCCTATGGTATGATCCGCACCGAGGTGCGCTCGAGGCATGGCGACAGTCACCTCGGCCATGTGTTTCCCGACGGTCCGCAGGACCGGGGTGGCTTGCGCTACTGCATCAATTCCGCCTCCTTGCGCTTCATTCCGCGTGAGGAAATGGAGGCCGAGGGCTACGGCGCCTATATCAACCAGGTAGAGGATATCTGAATGACCAAGAAAGCTATTTTGGCCGGTGGCTGCTTCTGGGGGATGCAGGACTTGATTCGCAAGCTCCCCGGCGTCGTCGCGACCCGCGTAGGCTATACCGGCGGCGACGTGCCGAATGCGACCTACCGCAATCACGGTACCCACGCCGAGGGCATCGAGATCATCTTCGATCCCGAGAAGATCAGCTACAGGCGGATTCTGGAGGTTTTCTTCCAGATCCACGATCCGACTACGAAGAACCGACAGGGCAACGATATCGGTCTCTCGTACCGGTCGGCGATCTACTACGCCGACGACGAGCAGAAGCGGATAGCCGAGGACACCATCGCAGACGTCGACGCTTCGGGCCTGTGGCCGGGCAAGGTGGTGACCGAAGTCGAGCCGGTGGGCGACTTCTGGGAGGCAGAGCCGGAGCACCAGGACTACCTGGAACGCTTTCCCAACGGCTATACCTGCCACTTCCCTCGTGCCAACTGGGTGCTGCCCCGGCGGTCGGCGGCTGAATAACGGCCGCCTCTCTCCGGCCGCGGAGATTATCGTTGTGTCCGAGTGAGCTCCGACTGGCCCGGCGGCAACGCCGGGCCAGCAACGCCCTGTTCTGCAAGACATTGAGATGGATTTTCTTATGTTCAGCGTTGGCTTCACTGCGGGCAACATAAAAGACCGAAGCCGTTTAAATTGGGCAGGTGATGGTGCCCGACCAATCGCATGGTCGGCATGGTATCCGACGGACAAGAACAACGAATGAAATGAAACCCACCCCATCGATGCGGGTGCTCGATCGTTTGTGGCAGGCGAGATCGCAAAAGAAGCACCGCTAGCAATCCGGCAGGAGGCTTATCCTGTAGTCGTGTTATCGCATGGCACGGGAGGAACTGCCGCCGGGCTTGCTTGGCTAGCCCAACGTTTGGCGCGAAACGGCTTTTTCGTTATCGGCGTCGATCATCACGGCAATACGGCAACAGAAGCCTACAGAGCCGAGGGTTTCTTATGCTGGTGGGAGCGGGCACGCGATCTGACAGTTCTGCTGGATCATCACGCCACCGGTCCGTTTGCTCGGAGGATTGATCTCGGCCGCGTATACGCGGCCGGTTTCTCCCTTGGCGGTTATACAGTCTTATCGTTACTCGGTGCTATCACAGAGATGCCGCTCTTTGTAAATTGGGCGAGCGATAAGCCCTGGGGTAACGGACCACGCGAATTCCCGAATCTTGGAGAACTGATCCCAACGTTACTGGAATCGAACCCGGTTTTCCGGGCATCTTGGGATCGGCAGTCGGCTTCTTACATGGACACCAGAATTAAAGGAGGCCTTTTATGCGCCCCTGCGCCCACCGTGCGTGGCTTAACGATCGACAGTTTGATGAAAATCGATGTACCGGTCTCGATAGCGGCCGTCGGCAAGGACTTGGAGGCACCGTCAGACCTTTGTGCCGAATGGGTGCATCAAAATCTGCCCAACAGCACTTTCACCCTGCTCGACCCGGGAGCGGGACATTATGTGTTCCTCTGCGAATGCACCGACTGGGGAAAGGCTCACGAGGCCGAAATTTGCAGAGACGCTCCGGGGGGTAGATCGCCGTTCGATACATGACAGAGCCGCTACGTTAGCTATCAACTTATTTTCCTAGCCGAAGCCGGGGGAGCTGAGACGCCGTCCAGTCCTACCCCAGACTTTTGGCACGATCTGCAAGGAACTGGCGACGCCTATCCTGGCAATCTACATCGCTGCAGCGCTCATCTTCCGGCCCGGATCAATGAGTCCTGAGCGTAGGTAGTCACTTGCCGTTGCAGATGTAGAATGAGCATTTCCTTAGAGCAAAGGAGCGCACCATGGCCTTCAACACACAACGGCTCCAATTTCCCGGTCATTCCGGCGCAATCCTTGCCGCCCGCCTCGATCTGCCCAATGGGCCATTGCGCGGCTACGCGATTTTTGCCCATTGCTTCACCTGTTCCAAGGACCTCGCGTCGGCGCGCCGCGTTGCAGCCGAGCTTGCGCGCGAAGGCATCGCCGTCCTGCGCTTCGATTTCACGGGACTAGGATCGAGCGAGGGCGAATTCGCCTCGACAAACTTCTCCTCAAATGTCGCCGACCTGGTCTCGGCCGCCGACTATCTCCGCCAACACTATGAGGCACCGTCCTTGCTGATCGGCCACTCGCTTGGCGGTGCAGCGGTCCTCGCCGTCGCCGGCGACATTCCCGAAGTGCGCGCCGTGGCCACCATCGGCGCGCCGGCCGATGTCGGCCATGTATTGAAGAACTTCGGAACGAGCCTCGAGGAGATCGAGAAGAACGGTGAGGCCGACGTCGATCTCGCCGGGCGCACGTTCCTTATCAAAAAGCAATTTGTCGAGGACACGCGTGCGCACCGCATCAAGGATGCTGTTGTCAGGCTGAAAAAACCGCTCCTCGTCCTTCACGCGCCGCTGGACCAGACGGTCGGAATCGAGAACGCCACCGAAATCTTCCTCGCGGCCAAACATCCGAAGAGTTTCGTTTCGCTGGACAAGGCCGACCACCTGCTCGCCGACCCTGAGGACGCAGCCTTCGCCGGTCGGATCATTTCGGGATGGCTGACGCGCTATCTCGCGCCCGACACGCCGCAGGGCGCCGAGCCGATCGAACATGTCCGCGTGATGGAGACGGGCGAAGGCAAGTTCCAGAACGCGGTTCAGGCCGGCGGCCATCGGCTTTTTGCCGACGAACCCGAAACCGTGGGCGGTCTCGACTCCGGCCCCTCGCCTTACGATTTCCTGTCGATCGGGCTTGGCGCCTGCACCGCCATGACGCTGCGCCTCTATGCCGAGCACAAGGGGCTCCAGCTCGGGCGCATCGGCGTCGACGTCTCGCATGCCAAGATCCACGCCAAGGACTGCGAGGAATGCACCGAGTCGGAGCGCAGCGGCAGCGCTAGGATCGACCATTTCGAGCGCGTCATCACCATCAATGGAGATGTCTCGGAAGAGCTCCGCGGCAAGATCGTCGAAATTGCGGGCAAATGCCCGGTCCATCGCACGCTCGAGGCCGTAGCGAAGATAAAGACCGTCGTGAAAACATAAGCGCGTCTGATGATCGCGCGGCGCTGTAGGCGACAGCGCGATAGCTTCGGCCGCTGAGTGGGATGGTCGTCGCCTCCTCGATTGGCATCGCCTGTGGTTCCGTCCTTGCGGTGGCTAACGCGACCCGGTGATCCTGTGGTACCCTTTGCAAAAACATGACGAGGGGGGGCTGATGCGATGTTGCGCGTGTTGGCGTTGATCCTGTTTCTCACCGGTATCGCGATGCAGGCGGCCGCCGCACCTCCGGATGCGGCGCCTTCGGATGTCGACCTGGAACTGGTGCTGGCGGTCGACATGTCTGGCTCGATGGACATGGAGGAGGCGCGTGTGCAGCGCCTTGGATACCTGGAGGCATTGAGAGACCCGGAGTTCATCAACGCCATCAAAGGCGGCTACCTGGGGCGCATTGCCATCAGCTATTTTGAATGGGCGGGGCTGGTGAACGAAGTATCGGTGCTGGCCTGGCAGCTCATCGACAACGCCGAGGACGTCGAGGCCTTCGCCGCCCGGCTCGAAGCCCGCCCGGTCGGCACGCGGCGCGGCACATCCATCTCCAACGCGATCCTGTTCGCGACCGACCTGATCGAGTCGAACGCCTACTCAGGGGCGCGCCGTGTCCTTGACCTTTCTGGCGACGGCCACAACAACACCGGACCGCTGGTCGGGCCTGCGCGTGCTGCCGCCCTGGAGCGCGGGATCGTCATCAACGGATTGGCGATCGTCATACGGCCCTCCACTTCGGGCGTTCCGATCGATCAATATTATTCGGAATGCGTCATCGGCGGTCCCGGCTCCTTCATGATTCCGGTGCACGAGGCGGAAGACTTTGCGACCGCCGTTCGCCAGAAGCTACTCCTCGAGGTAAGCGGCCGCCCGCCTCCATGGGCGGTCCGACCAGCCGCTGCAACGCCCCCGGTTGATTGCCTGATCGGCGAGAAGCTTAACCCAAACTTTATCGAACGGGTGTTTCCGGAATTGAACCGATAGTCAGAATCCGCCAGCCACCATCAAGACGATGAGAGCCGCGAGCAGAACCCATGTCGAGATGATCGCGATCAGCCCGCCCCGACTAACGGGACGCTCGGTGCGCTTCGTCGCTTCGATGCGCAAGTCCGTCAGAACATTCGTTGGAATCAGCTTGATCACGGCGATGATGCCGATCGGGACGATGACGAGGTCATCGAGATATCCGAGGACCGGAACGAAGTCGGGTATCAGATCGATCGGCGACAGGGCATAGGCCGCGACCGCACCGGCGGCAAGCTTCGCATACCAGGGAACGCGCCGGTCGCGCGCCGCCAGCCAAAGGACGACGACGTCCCGCTTGACGCCCTTCGCCCATTTCGTTGCCCGGTCCAGCCACTGCATCTTCGCTCCTGCATGTTTCCTTAAATCCTAGCCGATCCAAGATTAAAAACATGCAGCAACTCAAAGTGCTGCAGTGTTCTTCGCACGTATGATCAGAGTGCACGCCAGCGTACTGCGCCTTGTCTGTTACGCTGCGGCAAGGCTTCTCGTCCCGGCCTCATTCCTGTCGTTGTCACAGGAATGTAACGCCCAAGTCCTTGGGCGGCAGCGTCGGTGTTGCTGCGAGACGGGATAATTCACGGCGCGGACGCGACGTGGTCGGATTCCTGTGACAAACACGGGAATGCGGAGCGAAGGGGAAGCTGCCGCACCGCGAGCAACAAGCGCTGTCGCGCACTGTGGCGCCCCGGTACCGCCACCAGTTTCAGAGAATGCCGCCGCGGCCGCCGACCAACGTGTCGGCCCCGTTTCCACCGCTCCCGGCGCTTCTCCGAAGGCCAATTGAGTTCGCTCCAATGCGCTTCTGATAAGAGCTGCGGCGCTGCAACCGTAATCTACGCGGTCACCCGGTGCGGCGCCGTTACTCGGGCAGTCCGGCCAACCGCAGCCCATCGGCGAGCCGCGCAAGGCCCTCCGGGCGATGGATCGGCATCCAGTCGCTGAGATTGGAGACGCTGAGAGACGGGTCGAGTGCGCGCAGCCGCTGCATTGCCTGACGTGCTTCGTCGCTGCGGCCGGCAAGCGCGTGGCTTGCCGCAACCACGACGGCCGCGGGAAGCAAGCTGGGCAGGTTCCCCAGCGCCTTTTCTGCCCAGGTGGATGCGGGATCGAAGCGTCCCGCGAAGAAGTGCGCCAGCGCCATCCCGACTTGCATCCGGAACATTTCCGGATCCAGTGGACTGAGCCGCACGGCGTGCGCCAGGTGCTCGATCGCGGCTTCGGTTTCGCCACGCAGAGCACGCAGCGTGCCGCCGAGGAACCAGGCCGGAGCGAGGTTCGGATTGAGAAACTTTGCCCTGTCGAGAAGCGCGATGCCGCCGTCGAGGTCACCGGCGAGATGGGCAAGCGCATGCCCTCCCCGCGTCAGCGCCACGGCATCGTCGCGGCCGAGTTCCACCGCGAGGCGCGCCAACCGCGCACCCTCGGCGATCTCGCGGGCACGATCGGCCATCCAGCCATTGACCTTGCGCCAAAAGTGGCACCAGGCCGCCATGCCATAGGCCGACGCAAATTCCGGGTCGAGCTCGATCGCCCGGTAGAACAATGGCAGTGCCGCCTCGATTGCTTCGCGGGTCCCGCTGTGCAGCTTGGCCGTGCCGCGCAGGTAATAGTCGTAGGCGTCGAGGCTTTCCGTCGGCTTGCGCTTGGCGCGCTCGATCTCGGCCCGTTCGAGCTGCGGCGCGATCGCGCCGACGACGCTTTCGGCAATCTGGTCCTGCAGTTCGAAGATGTCGTCGAGCGTGCCTTCGAAGCGCTCCGCCCAGAGATTCGTCCCCGTCGTGGCGTCGATGAGCTGCCCGGTGATGCGCACCTTGTTGCCGGACTTGCGCAGGCTGCCCTCCAGCACATAGCGCACGCCAAGCTCCCGGCCGACTGCCTTCACGTCCACCGGCCGCCCCTTGTAGGTGAAGCTCGAATTGCGCGCGCTGACGAACAGCCAGCGCATGCGCGAAAGGGCCGCGATGATGTCCTCCACCACGCCGTCGGCGAAATATTCCTGCTCCGGATCGCTGCTAAGATTGAGGAACGGCAGGACGGCGATGGAAGGCTTGTCCGGGAGAACGAGCGCAGTCGGGGCCGGCTCCTTCCGCGTGCCGGAGCCGTGTTCGACCACCCCTGGCTCGCCGGGCTGCCGCGCTTCTCCGATCTCGTCAACGCTGATCTCGCCGACGAAGCGGAAGCCCTTGCGGGGGACGGTGCGGATGAGGCGCTGCTCCTCACCACTGTCACCGATTGCCTTGCGAACCGCGTTGATGTGGCTGGTGATGGTCGATTCCGAGACGATGCGGCCGCCCCACACCGCAGCGAGCAGGTCATCCTTGCTGACGACGCGGTCGCGATTCCTGACGAGATGCAGCAACAGATCGAAGACCTGAGGCCCGACAGCCACGACTTCCGCACGCACCGTAAGCTCCCGGCGCTCCGGGTCGAGCACGTAGTCTCCAAACACGAACGGCACGTAGTTATCCCCTGGCGAATGCTTCCGTCCCTTGATAGCACGGCAAGGCGTGCTTAGGGCGATTCCAGGAAAAGTGTGTAGCGGTTTTCCGTCCACAGCTTCAAAGGCAAGAGCGTCCGATGTCCATCGAGCGACGATAGCCAGCTTCTGCCTCGCCCTTGCGGGACGGTAACGCGCATTTCCCTCCTTCTCCTCATTCCTGTGCTTGTCACAGGAATCTAGCCAGCCCAAGTCCTTGGGCTGAAAAGACTCTTCCGCGCCGCAGACCCGGCGCTGCTGGATTCCTGTGACGAGCACAGGAATGAGGGCGAAAAAAGCATCTGCGGTGAGCCATCCCGCAAGCCGCCTTGGACGAATAATCAAGCTTCCCTCAAGCTCAATTCAGGCCCGCCGCAAGGACTTCCCTCGAGCGCCGAGGCATTCTCCACTCACATCGGCGGCAATGGTTGTGGTCGGGAGAAAAGGAGAGAAGCCATGAAGATCGTCGTCATCGGAGGCACCGGCCTCATCGGATCCAAGCTTGTGAAGGCCCTTAGGGAGCGCGGCCATGAGGCGCTCGCCGCCTCCCCCAACACGGGCGTCAACACCATCACCCGGGAGGGGCTGGCGGAAGCGCTCGACGGCGCCGACATCGTCGTCGACGTGGCGAACGCGCCGGTCTGGGAGGACCAGGCCGTGCTCGAGTTTTTCCAGACGTCCGGCCGTAACCTGCTGGCCGCGGAAGCTGCCGCCGGCGTCCGCCACCATGTTGCCCTGTCGATCGTCGGGACCGAACGGCTTCCGGAGAACGGCTATTTCCGGGCGAAGGTCGCCCAGGAAAACCTCATCAAGGGCTCCGGAATTCCCTATACCATTCTGCGTGCCACGCAGTTCTTCGAGTTCGTCGGCGGCATTGCCCAGTCGACCATCGACGGCGAGGAGGCCCGTGTCTCGCCGGCGCTGTTCCAGCCAATCGCGTCCGACGACGTGGTGGCGGCGCTCGCCGAAGTCACGCTCGCAGCGCCGGTCAACGGCACGGTCGAAGTCGCCGGTCCGGAAGCGATCCCGCTCGACGAAGTGGTCAGGCGCTTTCTCAGGGCAACGAAGGACTCGCGCAAGGTCGTGCCGGACGTCCACGCCCGCTACTTCGGCGCCGTCATCGACGATCATTCGCTCACCCCCGGCCAGAACCCGCGCCTCGGCTCGATCCGCCTCGATGACTGGCTCGCCCAGTCGCAGGCTCAGTAAGCGGCCGCATGTCGCCCAAAAGCGCGCCGCGGTTTTAGGACAACGACGCGCGTGAAACAGCGTGTTTCGAAGAATGCCCCTGGACCATCGCGGTTCCCTGTCATGCTCGGGCTTGACCTGGTCAAGCCCGAGCATGACGTAACACGAAGAAAGCTTTGCGCGCGCTTGTTCCTGCTGGAAGGATCGGGAGGGCTCGCCCCATCGATCGCGCGAAGAAGGCAGGCACGATCTTCACTCGGCTCCTGCCCACCCAAAGCGTGATATAATCGACCTTTGCAGAGGGGGAGCCGATCCATGGTCACACAACCGACCTTCAAAACGCTAGAACATCGCGGCTGGAGCGAGCGCGCCCGGATCTATGATCGCTATTCGGGCCGGTTTTGCCGCTACGGCATAGCGGCTCTGCTCAATGCCGCCGGGATCAGCCGCGGGCAGTCGACGCTCGATGTCTGTTGCGGCACTGGAGAGGCAAGCCTGGCGGCCGCCGCGCGCGGCGCGATCGTCACCGGCGTCGATTTTTCCGGAGAGATGATCGCGGCGGCACAGGCCAAGGGCAGCAATGTCAATTTCCAAGTCGGCGACGCCGAAGCTCATCTTCGAGGACGCCGCCTTCGACAGCGTCATCAACAATTTCGGCACCCTGCATCTGGCGGACCCGGACCGGGCGATAGCGGAGGCCGCGCGGGTGCTAAAGCCCGGCGGCCGCTACGCCTTTACGGTCTGGCGCGGCCCGGATGTCTCGCCGTTGTTCCGCATCCTACCGGAGGTCGTCAGCACCCACGGCACACTCGATGTCGACCTGCCGCCCGCCCCACCCTTGTTCCGCTTCGCCGACCGGGAAGAAGCAATGCGGGTACTCCATGTGGCCGGTTTTGTCGACGTCGCCTTCGGCGACATCCCCGCAACGCTCGACTTCCCGCTCGCCGAGCTGTCCGATTTCTTCCGCCACGCCTTCGTCCGCTCGACGATGGTGCTGGACAGGCAGGAACCGAGGGCGCGGGCGCGGATAGAAGAGGCACTCGCAGAAAAATTTCAGCCGTTTACCGACAATGGCATCGTCCGCCTGCCGCTGCCGGCCCTCGTCGTCAGCGCAGCGCGCGACTGAAGAAGCAGCGACCGTTTCCGCCGGTCGTCCGATCGGCTATATTTCGCGCATGATGGAGTCGCGGCGTGCCTTCGGCCAGTTTGTCCTTGATCCCGCCCGCGGCCTCCTGCTGCGGCATGGCGAATCCGTCGCTCTTGGCCAGCGGGGCTTGGCTCTTCTCGAAGCATTGCTCGACGCCGACGGCGGCATCGTCTCCAAGACGGAGCTGATGGAGCGCGGCTGGCCCGGCATGATTGTCGAGGAAAGCAATCTCACCGTGCAGATCGCCGCTCTCCGCAAGGCGCTTGGCGCCGCACCTGACGGGCGGGAATGGATCGCGACCGTGCCGCGCGTCGGCTATCGCCTCGTAGAGCCCGGCGCACGATCGGGAGATGCGGAGGCCGCGCTGCCGACGCGCCCTGCCTCGCCGTCCTGCCTTTTGCCAATCTCGGCGGCGACCCCAGCCAGGAATATTTCGCCGATGGCGTCGTCGACGACATCATCACGGCGCTCAGCCGATTCAGGAGCTTTGCGGTGATCGCCCGCAATTCCTCCTACGCCTACAAGGGCAGTTTCACTGACGTGCGGCAGGTGGCAAAGGATCTCGGCGTCGGTTACGTGCTCGAAGGCAGCATAAGGCGCTCGGGCAACCGATTGCGGATTGCGGCACAGCTCGTCGACGGAGACAGCGGCACGCATCTCTGGGCCCAGACCTTCGACGGCGAGCTCGACGACGTCTTCGAGTTCCAGGACCGGATCACCGAAAACGTCGCGACGCTGATCGAGCCGCATATCCAAACCGCCGAAATCGAGCGGTCGCGGCGCGAGCGGCCGGAAAGCATCGCCGCCTACGACATCCATCTGCAGGCGCTGGCAAAGATCTCCACCGAAACGGAGAAGGACAATGCCGAGGCCTACGTTCTGCTCAAGAAGGGGCTCGAGCAGGAGCCCGATAGTGCGTACCTCCTTGCCCATGCGGCCTGGGCACTCGAACACCGGCACACCATGGGCTGGCCACCGCTCGGGCCAGACGACGTAACGGAATGTGCAGCGCTCGCGCGCCGCGGCCTCGAACACGCGGCGGGCGACGCCATGGTGATGGCACACTGCGGCGTTGCCCTGCTCCAGACCGCCAAAGACTACGACTGGGGCTTGGCCGTGCTGCAATCGGCGGCAGAGGCCAACCCAAACAACCTGATGGTTGTGGTCCGGGCGGGCATTGGCCATCTCCATTGCGGCAGCCTCGATCAGGCGCTTTCCCATTTCTACCGCGCCAATCGGCTGAGCCCGGGAGATCGCGGCGCGCATTTCTCGCTCTGCGGCATTGCCGACGTAGAGTTAGTCCGCGGCAACCAGGCCGAGGCACTCGCCTGGGCCGCCCGCGCACACGCCAGCAACCCGAATTTCGACCCGACGCTCTGGGTGCTGATCGCGGCCAACGCCCATCTCGGCCGCATGGAAGAGGCGCATCGCTACCTCGAAGAACTGAAGAAGATCACCCCCGGGATCACCATCGCGCGCATCCGGGCGGGCCAGCCCGCCAAGGATCCGTCGAGAAGCGCCGCCCTCTTCGAAGGACTCCGGAAGGCAGGTCTCGTGGAAGGCTGACGCGTGTACGTCGATCTTTAGCCTCCGCTGCTTCGCAACTTTTCGGAACTTTTCGGCGCCGGCTACAGGACCGTAAGCCGCGACCCGCCGAGACTGCTCCTCACAACGCCGACCGGCGCATGAGGAGAGCGACGATGATCTCGACCTTGACGATCCTTTCCCTCGACCAGGGCAACATCTATACCCCGCCGACCGAGCCTGCCGATGAAACCACCGAGATCGAAGGTCCGCTGAATACGCCGGCAACGGAACCGCTGCGTGTCTCCTTGAGAAACAGGATCACAGCGCAATTTCAAATTCTTGCAGCCGTTTTCTCACATCTTGGAAGACGTAGCGCATAGTAGGTAGGAGCCCCCGGCTTCCGAGTGTCTCCGCGCCGTTCATCCCAGTGCCCGGCCGCCGCGTTGCAGCGCACTTCGGGAGGAGCTAAAATCGCGGCAGGCAAGCATAATATGCCTACGGCGCCGCGCGTCTTGTCAGACGCGCAAAAGACGCTGTAGCACTTTGAATTGCTGCATGTTTTATCCTTAAATCGGCTAGGATTTAAGGAACCATGCGGTAGGAGCACCTGATATGGCGGGGCGCGCGACGGTCCGCTGGCTGGTTCGCCTCACTCCAGTCGCGGGTCGCACAGTCAACGATCTCCTGAAGGTTCCACTGAGCCTCGATGTGTGGGAACGGGATGCTGACGCCGTCGTGGCGGCTGCCTCCGAGAGGACGATTGTCGAGCTCGAGCGCCGACGAATAGCGGGCGTCGAGCGCCTTCGCCCGATCGCGGCCCTGGAGAGTGCCGCACAGAGCTCCGACCGCTCCGATGGAGAGCCGGAAGGTTCCTGATCGGGCTGGCTTTATCAAACGAAGGAATGATCGCATGAGCCTCATCGCCAAGGTCACGTCTTCGGGACCGCAGAAGCCACTTGGGGACGTTCTTCGGGTGCCGCTGGGCATCGACGTTTGGGAGGTCAAGCCGGATCACTTGATCCTCCGAGGAACCGAGGCTCAATTGGACCGCCTGTCCCGCATGGGCTACCACGTTGAGCAGCTCGAAGATGTGGCGCGGCACCTGTCCACCTTCGCCGCGGCCAAGGCGGCGGATCAGTATCATTCGGCAGCCAGCCTCGAGGAGGAACTGCGACAGCTCGCCGAAGCGAAGCCGGACATCGCCCAGCTCATCGAGATCGGTCGAAGCATCGAGGGTCGACCCATCCTCGCCTTGCGGATCGGGGACCGTCGCGGTGGTGTTCCTAAAATTCTCTTTATGGGCTGCCACCACGCGCGCGAGTGGATCGCCGTGGAAGTGCCCTTCCTGCTCGCCAAGGAACTCGTGGAGCGGGCTGACGAAGCGCCGATGGCAGGCTGGCTTACGAGCGGAGAAGTCTGGGTCGCCCCGATGGTCAACCCGGACGGCCACGAACATAGCCGAGCGGAAGAGCGGCTTTGGCGCAAGAACCGCCGGAGGAACGACGACGGCTCGTTCGGCGTCGATCCGAACCGCAACTACGGCTACATGTGGGGCATTCTCGACGTGCCCACCTCCAGCCAAGTGCCAAGCGACGAGACTTACGTCGGCCCGCGCGCTTTCTCTGAGCCGGAGACGCAGGCGGTTCGCGATCTTGTAGGCTGCGAACGCTTCGCCGGCGTGATCACCTATCACAGCTACTCTCAGCTCATACTCTACCCTTGGGGTTACACGGACAAGCCCATACCGGACATTCAGCATCGCGAGCAGATGGTGGGGATGGCTGAGGAGATGCAATCCCTCATCCAGGGCGTGCATGGAAAGGTCTATGTCCCGCAGCAGTCTTCCGCGCTCTACCCAACCGCGGGCGACACAACGGATTGGACCTACGGGACCTACGGCATTCCGTCCTTCACGATCGAGCTCAGGCCGCGCACCTTCCAGGAAGGCGGTTTCATCCTGCCGCCGAACCAGATCCTGCCGACCTGGGAAGAGAACCGTCCGGCTGCATTCCGGTTCATCGAACAGTTGCTGGCGGTACCTGTCGCATAGGGGGGCGGAGAGCCCCCATCCGTTCAGCGACTACTGCATGCTTCCTTAAGTCGTAATCGACTTAGCGCATCCGCCCGAAAATCGGACCCGATTTTCGAAAAGCACGATGCGTAGACTCAAAGTGCTACAGCGTCCTTTGCGCGTCCGATAAGACGCGCGGCGCTGTAGGAAGCGACGCACCTCTACCTGCTAAGACGCGTCGGTGGAGAACTTATGTATCGTGGTCGACTTCAGCGTTTCGCCCGGTTTCAGCACCGTCGTAGGAAAGGACGACTTGTTCGGCGAATCCGGGAAGTGCTGCGTCTCGAGGCAGAAGCCATCGGTTTGGCGGTATTGCTGACCGGTCGGCCCAACAAGCGTCGAATCGAGGAAGTTGCCGCTGTAGAACTGGACGCCAGGCTCAGTGGTCGAGATCTCCATGATCCGGCCAGAGCGCGGCTCGTAGACACGCGCGGCGAGCGAAAGCCCGCTATCCGATCGGTTCAGCACATAGTTGTGATCGTATCCGCGGCCATAGACCATCTGTGGGTCGTTCGAGCGGATACGCGCACCGATTGGCATTCCTTGGCGGAAGTCGAACGGCGTGCCGGTCACCGAGGCGAGCTCCCCGGTCGGGATCAAGGTCGCATCGACCGGCGTGTAGCGATCGGCGTTGATCGTAAGGATGTGATCGCCGATCCCGCCCGCGCCGTCGCCGGCGAGATTGAAATAGGAGTGACTCGTGAGATTGACTACGGTCGGTTTGTCCGTCGTCGCCTCGTAGTCGATGCGCAGCTCGTTGTCGTTGGTGAGGGTATAAACGACCTGGACCGTGAGCGTACCGGGATAGCCTTCCTCGCCATCCTTGCTCGTGTAGCTGAGCCGCGCTGCTGCCCCGCTTACGTTGGTCAGCGGCTCGACCGCCCAGACGGCCTTGTCGAAGCCTTTGCTGCCGCCATGCAGGCTGTTCGGTCCGTTATTGGCGGCGAGCTGGTACTGGGTGCCGTCGAGCGTGAACTTCGCGCCGCCGATGCGATTGCCGTAGCGCCCGATCAAGGCGCCGAAATACGGGTTCTTGGATTCGTAATCGGCGAGTTCCTTGAAGCCGAGCACGATGTTGTCAAGCTTGCCCCAGCGGTCGGGCACGTTGATTGCCGTGATGATGCCGCCATAGGCGATGAACTTGACGGACGCACCCTTGTCGTTGGTGAGCGTGTAGAGATCGACGGCTTTGCCGTCCTGCGTCTTTCCGAATGGGGCCTTATCCACAGACGCGGCTCCGGCGCTTGTGCCCGTCAGCAGCGCCGATATACCAAGCACGGCCGCGCCGAGCACCAATCTATGCCACCTACGCGATATGTTGGGATCGATATACGTCATGGTTTCCTCCCTCGATCCGCGCAAAACCCAATTCTAAACTCATCGGGCTATCAAGGTAAGGGCATCTTGGCAGAGGCTGTACAACAGCGCCGGTGCTTGAGAAGCGTCCGCAGCAGCGCCCTTCCCCTCACCCGCACTGCTGCTATCATTCGCGCATGACGGAGGAAGCCGATGCCATGCCGCTTGCCGGCGGCGAGAGAACCGTTATCAGCCGACGAGGTGGCGTGATCATCCGTGAGACCGGCCCCTGGGCGCGTTCGGTCCATGCTCTGCTGCGCCATCTTGACGATGCCGGCTTCGCGGGCGCGCCACGGGTCGTCGGAGACGGCTTTGACGAGCAAGGCCGCGAAGTCCTCACCTATGTCGACGGCGATGTCATCAATCCGGCGCCGTGGTCGGATGAAGCCATTTATGCCTTCGGCAGTCTTATGCGCCGGCTGCACGACGCCACCGCATCCTTTCGGCCTTCGGCAGATGCGCTGTGGCGCCCCTGGTTTGGCCGCGGCGTCGGCAGGCCGGACATCATCGGGCACTGCGATGCGGCACCCTGGAATGTGGTATCCCGAAACGGCAAGCCGGTCGCACTGATCGACTGGGAGGCGGCGGGCCCCGTCGACCGGCTTACCGAGATCGCCATGGCGGCCTGGAACAACGCCCAGCTCTATCATGACGACGTCGCCGAGATGAACGGCTTGCCCGACGCCGGCCGTCGGATCCGCCAGGTGCGCCTCTTTGCGGACGGCTACGGGCTAGCAGCCGAAGCGCGGCATCGGCTCGGCTACAGGATCATCGAATTTGCGGCGGAGAGCGCGGCAAACGAGGTGGTCGAACAGCAGATCACGCCCGGGACCGAAATCGCGCCGCGCGTCTGGGGCATCGCCTGGCAGACCCGCAGCGTCGCTTGGCTGATCCGCAACCGTGATACCTTGGAGAAGGCGTTGCGGTGAGGCCCGCGATCACCGGATGACGCCGCCGGGCTTCCTTTTCATCATCTCCGCATAGACCTCTGCCATCTTCTCGGTCTCTTCGAGATAGGGGGCGCGCTCGGACGAGACCGCACCAGGTCGTACAGCCTCGCAATCGACGAAAACTGCAGGCACACGCCTTCGCGGTCGAGATAGGCGACCCAGAAGCACAGGTAGAAATCCGCAAGGGAGAAGCGGCTTCCAAGGACATACGGCCGCCTTTTTGCCAGCCTCATATTCATGACGTCCAAGCGGCTGAGGACGAGTGATTTAGCGAGATCCTGAACGCCGGCGCAATCCGCCATCCTCAGCGCCAACCGGTGTGGAAAATGAACGCGCTTCATCTCGGCTTGTATATCGCTGGCGATATGGAAGACCGTCGAGAGAAAGGGTCCGCGGTCCGGGTCTGTCGGCGAAGGAGCGAGATCCGTCAGCTGATGCCGGTCAGCAAGATATAGCATTAGTGCGGCCACCTCGTAGAGCGCGTCGCCGTCAGGCGTAACCAGCATGGGCACAAGGCCGGCCGGGTTTACGGCAAGGAATTCCGCTGTACGGTGCTCGCCGTTCAAAATGTCTATCTTTCTGAGTTCGTATTCTATCTTGCCGTCCTCGAGCACCCACTGGGCGAGCGGGGGCACGGGTGAAATCTGCCCCATAGTGAATGTACATCGGGCTCTCCCCCTACGGCGCCATGCTTCTCGTCAGGCACACGAGCTCACACTGGCGAAGCCGCTTTCGCGCATAACACGAAAACGTGTATTCGGGCCGTCAGGTAACTACACGATTGGGTTGAACGCTCGCTCCCACAAGCATTACATCCATTCGTCACGACTTCCGAGTAGCCTGTAACGGGAGGGCGTCAGCGGCTCTATCGTTTTGCCGCACACGTGGTGCCACGCCGCCTCGATACCAGCAATTCCAGGAAAACTGTACAGCGGTTTCCGTCCGGAATTTGCGTCGGTTCAAACGAGTTGGAGGCATGTGGCGCGGGTCAACAGAGGATGAAAAATGAGCAAGTTCGCCAATCTCGCTCTAGCAGCTCTCTTCGCCGCAACCATCGCCGCCGCCAGCGCCTCCCCTGCACTTGCAGCAGGCAGCTACTACAAGGGCGTATCGACAACGCCCATTAACAAGGGGCACCAGAGCGGCAAATTCAACCCCGCAGCAAAAGGCGTGAACAAGCCACCGCCGCGAAACGGCGCCTACTACAAGGGCATCTTCCGCCGGTAGGTGCAAAACACTTACAGTGCCGTCATGCCCTATGCACCGGAAGCGTCACCACGAAGCAGGCGCCGCCGCCAGACGGAGCTTCGTAACGGACCGCGCCGCCGTGGCGCTCGGCGATCTGGCGCACCAGCGCCAGCCCCAAGCCCCAGCCGCCACTGGCCTCGCTGCGTCCCGAGGGCCGGTAGAACGGCTCGAAAACGCGGGCGCTCTCGCTATCGGGTATGCCGGGGCCGTGGTCGCGGACCCTGAGTTCCACCATGCTGCCGACCTCAGCGACAGTGGCTGTGACAGGTGGGCCGCCGTGGCGCAGCGCGTTCTGCATGAGATTGCGCACGAGCCTGCCGAGGAGGCGCGCATCCCCTGTGATGGTCGCCGGCGTGCCGGAGACCTCGACGCCGTTGCGTGCCCCCTCTTCCGAGACCAGGGCCAGGAGGTCGACGGATTCGGGCGCATCGAGCTTATCGACGTGGTCGAGCCTGCTCGCCAGCAGAATCTCCTCGACCAGCGTGTCCAGCTCGGCGAGGTTGCGGACGATCTCCTCCTTGCGGCTCTTGTCCGGCGCCTGCTCATAGAGGTCGATCGCCATGCGCAGGCGCGCCAGCGGCGAGCGCAGTTCATGGCTGGCATTGGCGAGCAGAGCGCGGTGTGACTTGATCAGCCGCTCGACATGATCGGCGGCCTTGTTGAAGCTCTTCGCCACCGCCGCGACCTCGTCGCTGCCGTCCTCCGGCACGCGCGCCACGAACTCGCCCCTGCCCCAGGCATCCACGCCCCCGCGCAGCCGCTCCAGCCGGCGGGTCAGGTGACGTACCACGGGATAGGCGGCGAGTCCGATGACGCCGGCGATCAGCGCCAGATAGGCGAGCGGATTGCGCCCGGACGGACGGAAAGGCCGCTCCATGCGCGCGGCAACTGCGCGACCGTCGGGCAGCTCGGTGACCATGGTGTGAAACCTGCCTCCCCCATGATGCCAGGGCCGCTCGACAATGTCGGTCGGGAGCGGCCGGCCGGCGCTCGCGATCAGCTTGCCGCCCGGGTCGTAGACCGCAATGTCGGCGTCGAAGGCTCGCGAAAACCGCTCCAACGTCGCCTCGACCGACGACCGATCCATATCGGGCGGTATCAGCGCGGTGACAAACCGCGCGCGTTGGCTCTGCCAACTCGACTCCTCCTCACCCTGTCCCAGCCACACGAAGGCCGCGCTGGCGACCGCGACCGCCGCAAGGCTCGCCAGCAGCGTCAGGTAGATTTTCAGGAACAGCCGGCTGCGCATTGCTCTAGGTCTCTGTTTAGATGCATGTCGTCGTGCCGAAATCGCTACACACTTTCGGCGACATGCTATCTCTCGTCATCCTGGAAGCGGGCGAAGACATAACCGGCGCCGCGCACGGTGATAATGCGCTTCGGATGCTTCGGGTCGCTCTCGATGGCCGCCCGGATGCGCGAGATATGCACGTCTATGGAACGGTCGAAGGCTTCCAGTTCCTCGCCCTTGACCGCGTCCATCAACTGCTCGCGCGACAGCGTGCGGCCGGCATTTTCGGCGAGCGCCACGAGCAGGTCGAACTGGTAGCTGGTCAGCGCACATTCGCGGCCGTCTACCCTGACCGCGCGGGATCCCGGATCGATCTCCAGCCGCCCGAAGCGAAAAGTCCGCGAAACCGCTGCGCTGCCATTGCGGCGGCGCAGGATCGCCTTCAGCCGCGCCAGCAGTTCGCGCGGGTTGAACGGCTTCGGCAGATAGTCATCGGCCCCGAGCTCCAACCCGACGATGCGGTCTGTCTCTTCGCCCTTGGCCGTGAGCATCAGGATCGGCACGTCCGAGACGGCGCGCACGCGCCGGCAGGTCTCGAAGCCATCGAAGTCGGGAAGCATGACGTCGAGGATCACGGCGTCCGGCCCATGGCGGCCGAGGTCGGTAAGGCCCGCCGTGGCAGTCGCCGCGGTGTGGACGGTGTAGCCGTTTCCGGAGAGATAGTCGGCAAGCATGGCGGAGAGGCGCGTATCGTCGTCAACGATCAAGACCCGTTCCGCCATTTCTTGCGCTCCGTTGATTCGCCCGCAGCGCCGCGCGTCCGATCAGACGCGCAAGGGTCGCTGTAGCACTTTGAGTTGCTGCATGTTCTTATCTCTAAATCGGATAGGATTTAAGGAAACATGCAGTAGCTGACTCAGCCGAGTCTTACCACCGGCCGTGGCCCCTGCGCTCCTTCAAATGCTCGACGAGCTTGCTCCGCTGCTGCGGCGTCAGCACTTCAGCGGCGTCGAGCAGCGCGGTCGTCATCTTGCGCGAGGCCTCGTCGATGGCCGCGATGCGTTCACTGCGCAGTCTCTCGGCGGCTGCGCGGTCGATGGTCGATGCGCCGAGGAGTTCGATGACCTCCTCACGCGTCTCGCGGAAGTCCCGGAATGTTGGCCTGATCTCAGAGCGCGCCTTGTCGATGATATCCCAAAGCTTGTCCTCCTGCTCGGGTGTCGCGTCGAGTTCGTCAAGCACGGAGCCGATCCGGTGTTCCATAAAGCCACCTCCCATATGCGCTTGCATCATGTGGCCGCCCATGCCGAAACGCCCCATGCCGAAGCCGAAATCGTCGCTGCGCGCGGCTGCATAACCGATCCCGCCAGCAACCGTGACGGCTGCGAGACCGCCTATGGCGGCGCGCCGACTCCAGCTATTCGAAGCGGTTTTGCTGGCGGCCGGGCTCGCCAGGTTCTTGTCCTCGTTTTCCATGGTTGGTTTCCTTTCGCTCCGCAGCATCTGCTGCAATGGAGGGAAAGCTAACAAGGCAACGTTTCGAGCGTTCTCGGAGAATGTGAAGATATGTAAAGCCGCAGCGGCGCTGTGCTGCGGGGCCCAGAAGGCCCAAATCCAGCGGCTCCAGCCACGGCGCCCGCTCTCACAGGGCCTTTGCACGTCTATTACCGTACGACAGTAATTGAGATTGGCGGATGCTTTTTTGCCCACATCCCTGTGACAAACACAGGAATGAGGATGAGACGAGAGCCTGGCCCTACCGCACAACCGACGAGGCCGAAGCTGGCCTTTGTACTATGGCGTCTGGTTAAGCGAGCGGCGCTTTAACGCGTCAGAAGACCAGAGACCGATGCAACTGCGCGCCGGCCCATGCCCCGTCGGCTACGGCAAGCGAGACCGAATGGGGTGTACGCGCTACGTCGCCGCAGGCGAAAGCGCCGGGAACCGTGGTTTCCTTCGTGGCGTCGGTTCGGATCTGCGTGCCGAACGGCGTCTCTTCGATCTCGCAGCCGAGCGTCGCGGCGATCGGCGTCGCAGGGGCGTTGCGCGAAGCGGTGAAGAGCCCGGCAAAGGAGAGAACCCGCCCGTCGGCGAGAAGCACATCGGCATGGCCATCGATCCGCCGGATCGACGTCTCCTCGATCGTCACACCGCGTGACTTCAGGTCGGCGCGAGCAGCATCGTCGAGCGTCAGGGCGCCATTGGTAAAAAAGGTCACCTCGCCCCATTCGGGAATGAGTTGCGCTTGATGCACCGACATTGGCCCCGTCGCGATCACGCCGATCCGCCCCCGTTCCAGTTCGTAGCCGTGGCAATAGGGGCAATGGAAAATGCTCCTCCCCCAGCGTTCCGCCATGCCCTCGATCTCAGGCAGCCGATCGGTCACACCGACGGCAAAAAGGAGCCGCCTCCCGTCATGCCGGATGCCATCCGCAGTCGTGATGCTGAAGGCGTCCTTGACCCCTCCGGCGGCCTCCGCCCGGCCATCGACCCATGTCAGCGTCGGATAGGCCATGAGCTGCGCCCGTGCGCTTGCGGCGATTTCGGCGGGGTCGGCGCCATCCTGTCCGAGAAAGCCGTGTGAATGGCTGGCAAAACGGTTGCGCCTGAGCCCCGCGTCGATCACCAGGACGGTGCGACGGGCACGCAGAAGCTGGAGGGCGGCGGCCATTCCGGCGTAGCTGCCGCCGACGACGATCACATCATGCTGCATCACTTGTTCCTCTTAGCGCGCCAGTCCGCGTGCCGACGGGCAAAGTCGGCGGCGAGATCGGCCAGGGTGACATGGGCAAAACGGTCGAGCAGAAGCGCCTCGGCATCCGCAAAGGCGTCGTCGAGCGCGGCGTTCACCGATTGCTCGACGAGACAATCCGGCGTTTCGTTCCGGTTGCCGACGGCAAAGATGGCAGGCTCCCCCAACACTTCGTGCAACTGACGCAGCGTGACGGTGCTGAGATCGGCGGTGATGGTCCATCCGCCAGCATGCCCGCGCGCGGAGGCCACGATCCCGGCCTCTCGCAGGAGCCCCATCGTGCGGCGTACGACGACCGGATTGGTGTTCATGCATTCCGCCAGCGCTTCCGAAGTCATGGAGCCGTCGTGCTCGGCCATGTGGAGGAGCGCATGGAGGACTGACGAGAGACGGCTATCACGTTTCATGTAACTTCAATTATTACGAATCCTCACAGATGGCAAGTGGCTCCTCGCGATCGCGAGACGATGGCGCCGCGCTATGACGTCTACTCAGCGTTTGAAACCTGCCGGGAGAAAGCCCGATCGGGCGGGCGCGGATGCCACTCGCGTTCTCGACGCGGTGGAGTCTCTCGCACCGCCGACGCGGTGCGGCTGGATTCCTGTGACAAGCAGAGGAATGAGGGAGCTCCTGGTTGCGGTCGAGCCAGATCGAGCCCGCGGACCAGATCGAACCCGCCAAAGGAATGCTCCGCCGGAGGCAGTACAGCTTGCGCTTCAAGCGCCGAGAAAAGCGGGTGCTCCGGCGAAGTGAGCTGATGCAGATCACCCCATTCGCCCTCATTCCTGTGCTCGTCACAGGAATCCAGCGCGCCCAAGTCCTTGGGCGCAGGAGACTCTTGTCCGCTTGACCTAGGGAGTCACTGACAAGGACGCACGCCCCTCACCCACCAATCAACCCGCCCGCTGCTTCGCGCAAACCTCGCGCACGCATCCGCGCAGCCAGCGGTGGGCCGGGTCGGCGTCGAGGCGCGGGTGCCAGAGCATCGACACCGTGATTTCCCGCGTGAAGACCGGGAGGGGAAAGCTGTGCATCCCGGCCCTGAGCGCCCCGGTGTGTCGCTCGGGAACGCTGGCGATCAGGTCGGAGGCGCGGGCGAGCGCGAGGGCAGCGGCAAAGCCGCCGACGATCGTGACGATTTCGCGTTCGAGGCCGAGCGCCTCCAGCGCCTCATCGAGCGGCCCCTTGTCGAACCCGCGGCGCGAAACGAGGACGTGCCGGCCGGCCGCGTAACGGGCGGGCGTCACCTCGCCCTCACAAAGCGGGTGCCCCATGCGCACGACCCCGACGAACCTGTCCCGGAAGAGCGCCTGCGTGCGCACCTCCGGACTGGTCGCCTCCCCGACGACACCTGTTTCGAGGTCGACGGTCGCCTCGCGCAGCGGGCCGCTGCCCCGGTCGGGCTTCGGCACGAAGCAGAGCCGTACGCTGGGCGCCTCCTCGCCGACGCGGGCAATGAGATCCGGCCCGAAATTCTCCACGAAACCATCGCTCGTCCTGAGGACGAAGGTCCGTTTCAGCCGTTTGAGATCGAGCTTTTCCTGCGGTCTCAGGACCGCCTCAGCCTCCTCGACCAGCCGGCCGACGCGCTCGCCGAGTTCGAGTGCGCGCGGTGTCGGTACCAGGCCGCGCCCGGCGCGCACCAGCAGCGGATCGCCCGTCGCCTCGCGCAGCCGCGCGAGCGCCCGGCTCATCGCCGAGGGGCTGAGCCGCAGCCGCTTGGCCGCGCGGGCAACGCTGCCTTCCGAAAGCAACACGTCGAGAGTGGCAAGCAGATTGAGATCGGGCTTCGACATGCGCCGACTATAGCTGAGCATGACATGGCGTCAAACGCACGAATGAAGTGCAAATGATGCGCGTTCCGCCATGCCCTGCAAGCAACTACCGTTAGCCGGCCCGTACGAAAGCCGACCAAGGAGTTCATGCCGATGACATCAACGACGCGACCAATGGAGGCGATCGCCGAAGGGGGTGAACGGCCCTCCTTTCGCGGGGCGCTCGCCGCCCTTTCCCTCTCCATGCTGCTTTCTTCGCTCGGGACCAGCATCGCCAATGTTGGCCTGCCGGCGCTGGCTGAGGCGTTCGACGCCTCGTTCCAGCAAGTGCAATGGGTCGTGCTCGCCTATCTTCTCGCCATCACGACCCTCATCGTCAGCGTCGGGCGGCTCGGCGACATGATCGGCCGGCGCCGTCTGCTCATCTCCGGCATCGCCCTCTTCACCGTTGCGTCTGTGCTCTGCGGCGTCGCGCCGACGCTCTCGATGTTGATCGCGGCGCGCGCGGTGCAGGGTCTCGGTGCGGCGATCATGATGGCGCTTGCAATGGCGCTCGTCGGCGAGACGGTGCCGAAGGCACGGACCGGCAGCGCCATGGGGCTTCTCGGGACGACGTCGGCGATCGGCACCGCCCTCGGCCCCTCGCTCGGCGGCCTCCTGATCGCCGGCCTCGGCTGGCGGGCGATCTTCCTCGCCGGCGTGCCGCTCGGTGTCGTGGCACTCCTCCTCGCGTTTCGCACGCTGCCCCGCGACCGCGAGGGCCCCAGGAATCAGTCGGGCTTCGACACGATCGGCACATTGCTGCTGGCGCTGACGCTTGGCGCTTACGCGCTCGCCATGACGATCGGCCGCGGCAGCTTTGGTCCGCTCAATATGGGCCTGCTGCTGGGGGCGGTCTTCGCCGGTGCGCTCTTCCTGTTTGCCGAGGCGAGGACCGCCTCGGCCCTGCTCCGCCTCGCGATGTTCCGCAATCCGGTGCTCTCCGCCGGCCTCGCCATGACCGCGCTCGTTTCGACGGTAATGATGGCGACGCTGGTGGTGGGGCCGTTCTATCTCTCCGGCGGTCTCGGCCTCGACGCCGCGCTCGTCGGCCTCGTCATGTCCGCCGGTCCGCTCGTCGCGGCACTCGCGGGCGTCCCCGCCGGCCGCCTTGTCGACCGGCTCGGCGCGCAGCCGATGACCGTCGCGGGGCTCACGGCGATCGCCGCCGGCGCGTTCCTCCTCTCGCTGATCCCGGCAGGGTTCGGCATCGCCGGCTATCTCGCGCCGATCGTCACTGTCACCGCCGGCTATGCCCTATTCCAGGCGGCCAACAACACCGCCGTGATGAAGGATGTGGGGCCCGGCGAGCGCGGCATCGTTTCCGGCATGCTCAATCTCTCGCGCAATCTCGGCCTCGTCACCGGCGCCTCCTTCATGGGAGCGGTCTTCGCGCTCGCGTCCGGCGCGAGCGAGATCACCACGGCTGCCCCCGACGCCGTCGCCGCCGGGATGCGCATCACTTTCGCCGTCGCCGCAGTCCTGATCGTCGCTGCCGTCGTCGTCGCGGTGATGAGCCGCGCCTTCGTAGGTCGTGCTTCGGTTCCGGGTGACGTAAGGTGAGGCCGCTCGGATGGATGCTCTTACGTCGCTTGGCGGCGCGACCCGCAACGCGCTCTTAGCAAGTGAGTTGAGCGGCGCCCAACTAGTCTGACGAGGCAAGTGGGTGGCGGCGGCGCGTCACAACTTCGATGAGGCGGGTGTGCTCATCCCCGAACCAAACCGCCCGCCGATCTGCGCCTCTCGATCGCCCGTCGCAGCGTCTGAAACACACGTTCATCCAGGCATTGCGAAACATTGAACCGCATGAATTCCCGAGCGGATTGGGAAAGGCTGAAGGCATTGCCGGGCGCCAGCACCACGTCGTCAGCCAAGGCCTCCCGGGCAATGTCGGCGGCGTCGAGTCCTGCAGGAAGCCGGCACCACAGAAACATGCCGGACTGCGGCTCCAGCCAGGGCTCGATGCCAAGTTTTTTCAGCCTGGAACCCGTTTCGGCCATGGCGCGGGCCAGTCGCGCGCGGAGCGCCTCCATGTGCTTGCGGTAGCCGCCGTCCCTCAAGATGTTGTAGATGAGTTCTGCCGATAAGCGTCCGCCGCCGAAGGAAGTAGCGATCCTGAGGTCCACCAGTCCCTCGATCCATTCCCGGCGTGCGGCGATGAAGCCGCAGCGCGCCGACGCCGACAGCGTCTTGGAAAAGCTGCCGATATGGACGACGCGACCGAGGCCGTCGAAGGCCGCCAACCTTGGCGCGGGCGTAAGCTCGAAATCGGCAAAGATGTCGTCCTCGACGATGGTGAGGTCGAACTGGTCTGCGAGCTTCAGCACCCGGTGGGCAACAACCGGAGACAGCACCGCACCGGTCGGATTGTGGATAGCGGAATTGGTGATGTAGAGGCGCGGCCGGTGCTCCGCGACCACCTTGGCGAAAGCCTCGATGTCCGGCCCCGTCGGCGTGTAGGGCACGCTGACGATCTTGGCGCGGTGGGCGCGCAGCAGCGCATGAAAATTGAAGTAGCACGGGTCGTCGACGAGCACCGTATCGCCCGTTTCGAGGAAGAAGCGGCACAGAAGATCGATTGCCTGGGTCCCCGACTCCGCAAGCATGATGCAGTCGGGCGAGGCTTCGATACCGCGCTCCATCATGCGCCGCGCGAGCAACTGGCGGAGCGGCGGAAAACCGAGCGGCGTGCCGTAGTCGGTGAGAGCGGCGTCGTCGGCCCGAGAAAGGCCACGCAGCGCTTTGCGCAACGCCGCCTCTGGCATCCATGACGGCGGGAGCCAGCCGCAGCCGGGCTTCAGCGTCGCGTCGCTGCTTTCGAGAGATTGCCGGGAAATCCATAGCGGGTCGACGGCGCGGTCGAGCCGGGGCCCGATCTCGGCCAACGCCAAAGGCATGACCTGCCCGGAAACGTAGAAGCCGGAGCCCGGTCTCGATGCAATCACCCCTTCGGCGACCAATCGGTCATAGGCGTCCACCACGGTAGAGGTCGAAACTTGCATGGTCGCCGCAAAAGCGCGGACCGACGGCAGCTTGCTCCCCGGCGTCAGACTGCGGTTGGCAATGCGCTGCCGGATCGCGCTCATCACCGCCGCCACGCGTGTGCCGCCACCCTCGGTCGTCGCTGCAACGCCCATCTGTACTGCTCCATGATACATAACAGTTTTGTCGAACTGTACTGGATTGTCTCTGGCAGCGCCAGAGCACTTCGCGTTCAGATGAAGCTGCAAAGGATGCTTTGGCGACTTCGGCCGGCACAGGCAAACAGGATGGGACCATGGACAAGACGACGAGCGGATGGATCAACGGCTTTCTCGGCGTGCTGATCTTCAGCGGCTCGCTGCCTGCGACCAAAGCCGCCGTGCTCGATTTCGATCCGGTGTTTCTGACCGTCGCCCGCGCCGGCATCGCGGGCCTGCTTGCCCTGTGCCTTCTCCTTGCCTTCAGGGAAAAGCGGCCCACCGGCGACCAACTCTTCTCTCTGGCAATCGTCTCCCTCGGCGTCGTCGTCGGGTTTCCCCTGTTGACCGCCTTCGCGCTTCAACACGTGACGTCGGCGCACTCGATCGTCTTCATCGGCTTGCTGCCGCTGGCGACCGCAGCTTTCGGCGTGCTTCGCGGCGGCGAGCGCCCTCGTCCGGCGTTCTGGATGTTTTCCGTCGCGGGAAGCCTGCTGGTCGTCGGCTTTGCCCTTATGCAGGGGCTCACGGCCTCCCCCGTCGGCGACGCTTTGATGCTCGCGGCAATCGTCGCTTGCGGGCTCGGCTATGCCGAGGGGGCAAGGCTGTCGCGCACCCTTGGGGGCTGGCAGGTGATCTCCTGGGCGCTCGTCCTGTCACTGCCTGTCATGCTCTCGATCGCGCTCGCCCTGATGCCGCCGTCATTCGCGGAGGTGGGAATGCCCGGCTGGGTCGGACTCGCCTATGTCTCCCTGTTCAGCATGTTGATCGGCTTTATCTTCTGGTACCGGGGACTGGCGCAGGGCGGCATCGCGGCCGTGGGGCAATTGCAATTGCTGCAGCCGTTTTTCGGACTGGCCTTGGCCGCGACATTGCTCCATGAAGAGGTGAGCCTCACGATGTTGGCGGTGACGGTCGGGGTCATCCTCTGCGTCGCCGGCGCACGGAAGTTCGCGAAATGACCATGCTTGAAGGCAAAGCTCCGGGACACAGGAACAAAGCTCGATGTACACACCGCCAGCCTTTAGAGAGGATGATCGCGCCACACTTCACGCGATGATGCGCGAGGCGCGGCTTTGCCACTTCGTGACAGCCACCGCCGACGGCCTGATCGCGACGCCGTTGCCGTTGTTCCTCGATCCGGACGAAGGCGAGCATGGGACGCTCCACGGCCATCTCGCCAGGGCCAATCCGCAATGGAAGACCCCGCCGATCGGCGACGCCATGGCGATCTTCACGGGGCCGGACGCCTACATCACCCCCTCTTGGTACGCGTCGAAACGCGAACACGGCAAGGTCGTTCCGACCTGGAACTATGCGGCGGTGCACGCCTATGGACCGGTGGAGTTCTACGACGATACCGAGCGCTTGCTCGGGGTGGTCACGCGACTGACCGATCTTCACGAACATGAGCGCCCGGAGCGATGGGCCGTGAGCGATGCGCCCGAGGCATTCGTTCGAGCACAACTCAAGGGCATCGTCGGGCTCAAAATGCCGATCGTCCGGATCGAGGGCAAAAGAAAGATGAGCCAGAACCGCCCCGCGGCAGACAGGGCGGGCGTTGCTGAGGGACTGGCGGACAGCGAACGAGTTTCGGACCGGATCGTTGCAGGTTTGATTCCGATCGAGCGCGAATAAAACGGTCCGTTCGCCACGGGCAGGCATTCCGGCGCGCCACTTCCGGTGGTATGTTGTGGGATGACGCGCGATGCAGCCATAGCGAGAGCAGAGGCCTACTTCGATTCCGGCGCCTTCCGGGACGATCTCGCCCGTCGCGTCGCAATGCCGACGGAAAGCCAGAACCCGGATCGCGCGCCGATGCTAGCGGAGTACATCGAAGCCGAGATCAAGCCGGCATTCGAAGCGCTCGGTTTCGCCTGCCAGACATTGTCCGAAGGTAACTGGCCTTTTCTCTACGCCGAGCGCATCGAGGATCCGGCGGGGCCGACCGTGCTCGGCTATGGCCATGGCGACGTGATTCGCGGTCTTGACGGCGGCTGGAACGAAGGCCTCTCCCCCTGGCAGATGACGGAACGCGACGGCCGATGGTACGGACGCGGCGTCGCTGACAACAAGGGGCAGCATTCGATCAACATCGGCGCGATGAAGGCTGTGCTGGAGACGCGCGGCAGACTTGGCTTCAACGCCAAATACCTGATCGAAATGGGAGAAGAGCGGATATCGCCGGGCTTTCGCGAGCTCGCCGCCGCGCACAAGAACTTGTTTCGAGCGGACGTTCTGATCGCCTCGGACGGACCGCGCCTCTCTGCCGCACGGCCAACGGTGTTCCTGGGTTCGCGCGGCGCCGTCAGCTTCGATGTCTGGATAGAGGCGCGCGAGGGCGGCCATCACTCCGGCAATTGGGGCGGCGTTCTTTCCGACCCGGCGATTGAGCTTGCGCACGCTCTTGCAAGCATCACCACCCCGAGGGGTGAGATTCTGATTCCAGAATGGCGTCCGCAGGGTATCCCCGAGGATGTCCGGCGCGCGCTTGCCGATTGCCAGCTTGAAGAGAGCTCCGGCGATCCCGAGATCGATCCCGATTGGGGCGAACCCGGTTTGACGCCGGCGGAAAAGCTGTTCGCATGGTGCTCGTTCGCAATCCTCGCCTTCGAAGCGGGAAACCCGAAGACGCCTGTCGGCGCCATTCCGCCGCGGGCCTGGGCGCGCTGCCAGTTGCGCTTCGTCGTCGGCGTCGATGCTGAGGATATCCTCCCAGCGCTCAGACGGCACTTCGACCGCCACGGCTTTCCCCATGTGCATATCGCTCAGTCGAACGAGGCGGTTTTTTACGCGACACGGCTCGACCCCGGGCATCCATGGGTCAGCTGGACGGTGGACTCGATTATTCGCACCACCGGAAAGAAACCTGCCATCCTGCCAAACCTCGGCGCATCGCTACCGAACGACATTTTCTCCGATATCCTGGAACTTCCGACGGTGTGGGTCCCGCATTCCTATCCGGGCTGCTCCCAGCATGCGCCGAACGAGCATCTTCCGCTCTTGATCGTCCGCGAGGGCCTGGCCCTTATGGCAGGGATCTACTGGGATCTCGGCGAGCCGGGGGCGCCGGGCAGTGCATGCACCAGCCAGCGAGCGATTGCGGAGTGACGTCAGCCGACATCCCGTATCGAACAGTAACTTCTCCACGTGGACCGTCAGCGGAGCTCGCGCAGTCCGCCGGCAGGTGTGACGGTCTCATGCCGTCTCCCGAGCCTCCCCAGGGAGGTTCCTGGCCGACGAGATTTCTTGTCGAGGTCAAGGTACGCGCATCTGCGGATCGGTTGATGCTGTGGTCTCATTTGATACGCCCGTCGTCGGCTGCAGCCACTCGACCGCAGCTATGGCGAGGGCGAGAGCAATGGCTGGCGCGGCGAGCGCTGCCAGAAACGCGAATCTCTTCATTGCCGACATCCCGGAACGGCTTGGCGCAATAAGATACGCAGTGGTTGGGGCGGAAGTCCTCACTCTTTGCTAGTTTACGATTCCTCAAATCGGTTTCGATTTTGGGACAAAACCATGCAGCGATTCAGAAGTGGTACAGCGACCTTTGCGCATCTCAAAAGACGCGCGGTGCTCTAGAAGGTTAGAGCACTTATCCACCGGAGGTATCAGACCTAAGTCCGACGCGGCCTGCCAAAGGTCTTAGGCCCGTTGCTTGGTGTGTCTCCGGATGCATAGTGCGGCACAGAAACGCCTGCGGAATCAACGGCTAGCCCCCGCCGCCGTAGGCGTGAAGGGTCCCAGAGCGATGCTCCCCGCCCCCTTTTGCACCGCCCTGGGACCTTTCATATCAACAGCGCCGCAGGTCTCAGAGCAATTCCAGCAGAGCGTGTGACGGCTTTCGGTCCGCCATTGCCTCATTTCAAAGAGTTAGACGCACAAACGTTCCCGTGAATCGGTGGACGGGAAGTGGAATCGAGCGCTTTTCAAACGCCTCTTCTCAACCGGAAGGCGGCCGAAGCAGTCTCAGCCGCATCAGCCCTGCACTTTCGGGTACGGTTTGAGGATTTGTGAATAACTCTAGCTCAGACTTGCCCAGCGATCCGTTCTTCCCCGGAGCTGGCGATGAAATCACTGGGACATGCCTTTGTCGTTGTCGCCTTCATGGCCTTGCTTGCAGTCCATTTCGACACTGGCCTTCTCGCAAGTTTCACGGACAAGACGCCGCGTGCAGTCCGAGGCATCGATACGGTCATCCAGGCTGGCTTGGTGTCCTGGCTCGGCCACGCCAACACGCTGGCGCTGATGGCATTCCTCACTCTGCTGCTGCCGATTGTGGTTTATTTCCGCAATTCACGGGATGACCGGCAATCTCAGACGGAGCCCGCGACCGTCAGTCCGGCACGCGTGCGGCGTGTGGTAGCTCCGACGCCCAAAGCCGACATCCGCCCTGAGGACAAGCAGTTCATGATGGATCTGCTGGACGGCGTTATCGGACAGGTCGAGCGCGGGCTGGAGATGATGAAGGCAAATGAGCGGCCGAAGCCGTTCGTGCGGCTGGTACCCCAGGTGCCGATACTGCCCGGTGCGGCCCCACGCAGTTGGTTCGGCGGCAACCCGTCGCTGCCCGCAGGCACCGAATGGCCGACCTGCGACGGAAAGCCGGCAGCGTTCCTGGCGCAGATCGACTGCTCCACTCTCCCAGCAGATCTATGGGATGGCGCGGGACCGAGCTCCGGCTGGCTGTCGTTCTTCCTCGGCTACGAGAACGGCTCCCTTGCTGCGAAAGTCCTTCACACCCAATCCCCCGGAGCGCCGACACAGCCGCCCTCCCCGGTCGAATTCGACTGGCTGTCCCTGCGCGAGACGCCGAGCACGGACTGGACTTCGCTGATCCGAAAAGACGTTCCGCAGTGGCCGGTCGACGTGGCCTGGGTGCCCCTCAAGGAAGAAGACCCGCTGGTCCGACCGAAGCGCGATAACGACAATAATCCGCGCTTCGTTCGTTACCGCACGGGCTTCGATCTGAACGAACCCGGCTGGAAACCGTTCGACTGGGCAACCACTCTGCTGATGCTGGACACGGCAACGGCTCACGCTCGCGAAACGGCAAGGCGGCAGCAAAGATATCTGGAAAACGCAACCAAGACCCTGGAGCAGTTGTCCACCAATCGAGAGCGTTATGGCGATCCGGACGCGACGCGAAGACGCGCGGAAGAGCAGGCAGCTCGGGCCATTGAAAGCGCATCAGCCTGGAAAACTTGCCTCCCACGAGTGGAAGCTTTGCGCGCCGAGGTCGCAGCGGAGGCAGCGTCCAGGCCTTTTTCGGAAGCCTCGGTCGACGACCTGATCGCGACGCTTGCGGCCATGACGATGCCGGACAGAAACCGCGAGCAGACGGCACAGGCATTCCCCACCGTGTGTCCGCCGCAAGCTTCGGCCCTTTGGCTGGGCGACGCTTGCGCAGCACCATGCAACGCACCTCTACGCCGCTGACCCTCGCGCGCTTCCACCGGCGTGGCGAGAAAACGTCGAAGAGCAGGCAGCTTTCGACGCACAACGCGAAATGGGATCGATGCGGGAGGTACCAGACGGCTATTTGCACGAGTTCGCGATGGGCAGCGACGTGACGCTGCTGCAACTACCCACCAGTCATCTGATGAACTGGATCTGGGGGGACACCTACGATCTCGTGCTGACGGTCCGCAGGGCCGACCTCGCCCGAGGAGAGCTCGGCCGGGTGAAGGTACAGATCACGAACTAGAACATGATGAAAGCCCGGCCGAGAGCTCGAACTCGAGATCTCTTGTGAACAGCAGCCGGTGGAAGCGCCCCCGCACCGGAAAATTCGGGGGCTACCATCGAATGGCGGCTCTGGGTCAGAAAGAGGACATTGCCGCTGGGCCAGAAATGAAAGATGATCATCGTCTATGTCAGCGCTCGTCGCGTTTTGTAAGCTCAGCACACAGTTTAACGATCAGCTTCAGGAACTCGTCTACAACCCGTTCTGCGGCTGGATCGAGGATATCGGGTTTGTCGACCATTCAAGGCTCTCGATCATTTCTCGCCCGCCACGGCTCAAACACGTGCCCTACGATAACCGGTGTTCGGATCGGTTCCTTTATATAAAGCCTGGCGAACAGCGGAGCTCAATCGGCCAAGCCGAGGTGGAGGAAAGCCTGGTTTATGACAATCAGATGCGCGGTGAGATTGACTTTACCGGTTTGAAGCTCCTTCTGACGCTGAACGGAGACGCATTTGAAGCCTATCGCGAGTTCGTCGGGAAAGTGCGACAGCGTGAGTTGGGTGATTTCGCGTCGTGGGATGGCGGCGTCGTCTTCATAATTCCTACGCAACCGTTCCCCTTCCCAGAACCACGTGGAGCCACAGACCCGTGGGCGTTCGGCTCGCGTGCAGTTGGGAATTTGCGGCCAATCGAGAGCTTCGCATTCGATACGATGGACGTCTTTAAACTTGTGGACATGAACGGTCGCCGGCTCAGCATCGAACAAGCGTCACGAGCGGGCATGACGCAGCTGGGAGAACGTCTCCACTTGATGATCGAATGACATCAAGCCGTAATCTGCAATTGGCTACGCCACAATGGCCTGGAAAACGGATGTCGGCGGACAAGCTACGAGGCTGCGCCCGCCAGAGATTGCTCGCGAGCAGCTTTCCGAAACAGCCAGGCCGATATGAGCCACAGCGCGACAAACAAGGCATTTACGCCAAGGATCTCCAGGGCCGGGCTCGCCTGGTAGCCCATTCCCGCGATCACCGCAATCATGGCGATCAACGCCTGAACGAGAGCGCTCGCGAATATCGCGCGCGCCATACCATTCGGCTCGAAACGAGCGATAACGGCGCCGATGATCCCGACAGCGAGCACTGCGCCATAGGTCAGGTTGGCAGGGTTGTCCTCAGGCCCGATGATGCCAACGGCAGCATTGATCCAGATGAGGAGGAATGCTGTCGCGAGTGCAATGCCGACGGCGGCTCGATAGGCGTTACTGTTTGCCATCCTCGCGGCCAGGTCGAAGGTTACGGCCGTGCCGACGATCAAGGCGCCGGCGAAAGCGAAGTCGGTCTCGGTCCAGTTCACTTCATCGGTGAACTGCATTGCGACCAAAGGCAGCAACAGTACGAGCGCGGCTATGGTCCAGGCCGCTATCCTCCAACGGCCTCCGCGCTGTCCACCACGATTTACCGTGTTTCCTGCCATTGAGTCGCCTTCGTGCGTCGGTGAGGCCTTCAACCTAGCACAGACGACTGGTGATCGGCATTGATCAATTCTGAGGCGTTACTGAGTAATGGGCCTAAGCGCGCGGGACATCGCCTTTGGCAGGCCCGGAAGCTGCAGTTTAAAAACCCCGGCTGTGTAGCGATGGCCGCCGCCGTAGCTGCACACATTGCGGGCATCGCCCGCGAGAGGACGCGCGAGGCCAGAAGCCAGCCCCGCGCGGGAAGCGAAGATCAGCCCGCGATCGCGGCGACGACCGGCACGACGTGCGGCCAGACCTCAAGCGATCCGCGGTAAATCATGTCGAGCGCGACATAGAGGATGATCGCCAGACCGACATAGGCGATCCAGTGATAGCGGTTAAGCAGCCTGGCGATGAAACCCGCGGCAACGCCCATCATCGCGATCGACAATACGAGGCCGAACACCAGCACCGTCGGATGCTCGCGGGCGGCACCCGCAACTGCAAGCACGTTGTCGAGCGACATGGAAATGTCGGCGACGACGATCTGGACCGCCGCCTGCATGAAGGTCTTCTTATGCGGCTCTCCAGTCCCTTCTCCCGCTCCTTCGCCGCCGTGACCGGCACGCAGTTCGCGCCACATCTTCCAGCAGACCCAGAGCAGCAGGATACCGCCCGCAAGCACAAGGCCGATGATCTCAAGCAACTGGACGGTCACACTCGCAAGCGCAATGCGAAGAACGGTCGCGGCGATAATGCCGACCAGGATCGCCTTCTTGCGCTGCTCGACCGGAAGCCCGGCGGCGGCGAGACCGATGACGACGGCGTTATCCCCGGCAAGCACGAGGTCGATGACAATAACCTGCATAAGTGCCAGCAAGCCGGCAGACGTGAAAATTTCCATGATGCGGTGATCCCCCACGGAGCAAAGCGGCAGGGCATCGCTACGGATAAATCATCGATCGATCAAGTGCCGATGCCGCTCTGCCGCAAAAAAATGGGGTGCAGTCGAGATGCCGCGAGAGCGGCGCTCGCTTTGCCGCCGCTGTGATGTCTTTAGCACGACTTGGGCCGCTGCAGGACTCCGTGACGGATACAGGAATAGAGGGTCCCTGTTGGAATGGCTGACGCAAACGGGCCGCGCTTCTGCGGCCGATGGTGGCTGAGGTTACGGCGCCCGCCTGCGACGATGGGGTGCGACGACGGCACTCCCCGCCCTCACTCCACTGCCCGTCACAGGAATGTGAGCCGCGGCGCGTCGGCGCCGTGAATAACTCGCGCCTGCCGTGCCTCATGTTCACGCGACTGAGGATTCGCACGCCGCGGCATCACGCCGGACTGAAGATCGCTCTGATCCGCTCCCGGAGCGCCCGCTTGTACATGCGGAACCACGGCGCCACACGTTTGTTCGCGTGCTGCTCGAGCGCCTTTTTCAAGACGATTTTCTCTTTGGCCGAATAGTCGGTTTCGGCGATGATGCGGCGCGCGATCTCGACATATTTGCGTCGCGCTGCCAGCCGTTCCGCCGGCTGCAAATGGTAGCTGCCCTCACGCATGATCCTCTGCGTAAAGGTCGCCTCGGGCGCGAACGCCACCTGGCCGTTGATCATGGCCCGCATGGTGGTGAGGTGATCGGCCGCCCAGGCATAGGGATAGTCCCTGAGCACCGCCATGTCCTCGACGACCGCGTCGCGCCGCCAAAGGCCGTAGAACCAGCTCGGATGGCAACCAAGCAGGGTCGCCTTCGCTCGCGACAGGCGATCGGCCCCCTCGCTCACTGGCAGCGGATAATCGGCCTCACGCCCCGTCGAGGTGTTGATCCGGTGGACCGGCGTCACCGCCAGCCGGGCCTCACGCTCCCGGTCCAGCGCCTTCACCGTCGCCTCCAGATGGTTCTCGTCCGTCAGGTCGTCATCGGCCCGCCACATGAAGTAATCGGCCTCGCCGAGGCTGAGCGCCTTCCTGAAATTCTCCATCACCGGTACGTTGATATTGCTGCGGACGTGGCGAAAGCGCTTGTCCTGTCGCGCAAATTCGGCGCAGATCTCGCTGGTGCCATCGGTGGAGGCGTTGTCGCAGATGACGACTTCGAAATCCTCGAAACTCTGGCTGCGGATGCAATTCAAGCTTTCGGAAATCGTCTCAGCACCATTGTAGGTAGGAACTGCGATACTTGCGCGAGCCATGTTTTCCCCGTTGCAGGCCCTTATTGACCTGATTATATAAGCGGCGCTTGATCAGCCCCCTGCTGAACCACACGCCGGCGTTGACAAGCGTGTACGCCTCCGCCCGGCTCAACGCAAGGCTGTCGTGATATGCCCAAAATTGACGTTTGCATCGTCGCCGCCCGGCGCCCCGATCTGCTCGCCGCGACGCTCGAAAGCCTGTCCGAGCGGGTGCTCGATCACTTCGAGATCGAGAATGTCTACATGAACCTCGATCCGATCTTCGGGGATGAGGAGGCCCACGCCGCCTGCCTCGCGCTGATCCGCAGCCGGTTTCGGGCGGCGATCGTGTTCGAGCCGGAAACGCCGAGCTTCGTCGGCGCTGTCCGGCGGCTCTGGTCGGCCACCACGGCAGAGTTCGTGCTGCACCTCGAGGACGACTGGGTCGCCCTCACCGATATCGGCCCGGACGTCTTTACCGCCTTTGAGGATTCCGCGGTTGCGCAAGTGTCGTTCCACACCGCCGAGCAGAAATGGGACATCGGGAAGAAGGGGCATTTTCATAAGCGGAACGAATATGTGAAGCTGCTCGGCATCAAGATCCCGAAGTTCACCGCCTTCCCGATCTTCACCACATCGCCGTCGCTTCTCAGAGGTCAGTTCGTGCGGGACTGCGCGAGCCTCATGGATCCCTCGAAAGATCCCGAGAAGCAATTCTATTACGGTGTGAACCCGGCGCTGGAAAAATACGTCCGCAACAAGAAGAGCTATATTTTCTCGCCCGAGAAGCGTCCGGTCATCAAGGATATCGGCCGCGAGTGGCAGAAGGAAAGAAAGATCAAGAAGGTCATCCGTGACGCCAATTCGGTCTGGGAGCAGGCGGAGTAGTCTTCCTCTGGCAAGGCTGCGCGTGTCTCCCGCGCCGCGAATGAGTCGGCAATGTCGCCAATTACACTCCGGCGCGTCCGCATCCGAGCCTCACGGGAGGGGCGTCCGCCTTTTGCAGAATACCGGCCTCACCGCTATCGTTATCCAAGCCTGAACGCAGCCACGACGAGAGCGAGTGCTCACGATGGACGTCTGCGAACGATCCTATGAACGGCTGACGAGCGCAGATCTCGAGGAGATCGCGGCCGTCGCGCTTCGCACGCTCGCCGCCATCTTCGATCGCGCGCCGGTCGCCGGTCTTTATGGCGATCGCCTGCTCCTCATCGCGCTGGCCCAGGGCAGTGCGCTGCATTATCTCGATGGCGTGAATGGCCTCAAGGACATCGACGTCTGGGCCTTCTTCGCGGCGGGTCTTGCCAAGCCGTTTCCGCATCGGAAGCGGTGGTGCGTGGATTTCGGCCCGTCCCGCTTCGGCCGGCACCCGGCCGATCTCGGCTATCGCGGCCGCCGCCTCGACCTCATGGGCCGGTCGATCGCCGTTGCCGCCGGCGAGCCGCCGCAAGAGTCCGTGCGGCGATGGCTCGCCTCGAAAAACCGGTCCGCGATCGAACTCAGTAAGAAGCCGATGTTCTTACTCTTTCCGCAAGCCTTGTTCGGCGAGCGGCTTAATTAAGCAATCCGGGCAGGTGTTTTCAGACGTAGCTGCGAACAGCGGCTCGGGCCGCCGGCCCTTCCCTCATTCCTGTGCTCGTCACAGGAATCCAGCGGCAGCGCGTCCGCGCCGTGAATGACTCCTCCTCCAAAATCACGCGGGGCATCGCCATAAAACGCGATTGACTCCCGCCCAAAAGAGAACATAATGGGAACATTCACCGGCGATGCGGCCGTCAATCTGAAATTCATCAAAGCGAGAACTCCGTCTATCCACGGAGAAGGAGAGGCCATGTCTGCCGCGGAGCGTTCCGACATCGAGGAATTTGACGAGTGGCTGGACGAGGTCGCAGCAGCGCTGGCCTGGCACGACGGCGATGCCGAGGCGACGATCCGCACCCTGCTCGCCGACTGCAAGCATCTGCGCGAGCAGCTGGCACTGGCCCAGATCGCCATGGGCATGGGTTTTGCGCGCGGCTGGTCGCCCTGTCCGGAACGTCGGGACGAACTGGCCTGACGAGGATAACGCGACAATGGCAATCCCCGAAAAGTGCACATCGATATCGCGCTCGAATGGGAAATTACAAAGGGTTGGTCCCATTTCTTCAGAGAAACGTTGAAGCGACCTACCGACCGATCGCGCGCTCCTGCAACTCCTCGCCGATGAAGCAATTGTAGGGTCGTCCATACTGGGCAGGGCTTACCTTCGTCTCCTGCTGCCGGCTCACCTTAAGCCCCGAAATCTCGATGACGAGCTTGGCGAGGATCGCCGCCGCAAACTCGTCAATATGCTTCACCTTCAAGAGAAAGGATCCCGGGCCGCCGATGACGCACTCGCGGTAATAGACGTCGAGGTCCGGGATCGACGCCGTATCCGGCGCGCTCCGCAGCATGATCGGCAGGCCGTCGATCGTGATCCCCTGGGCAACAGTGTTGTTGCGCGCGAGCGGCGCCGGCGCGCCCGCATTATTGGGCCCGTCGCCCGATATATCGATGACGCGGCGATCCCCCCGGAATGGGCTCGTCTGGAAAAGCGTGCGGCCGACCGCGAGCGTATTGGAGATCGAAGTGAAGCCGATGCGCCTGAGCGGTCGGCGCTCTAAGGCCTCGGCGAATTCCCGCGCGGTCCGGGCGTCGTAAAGCAGCGTCCACGGCATCACCTGAACCGCCTTGCCGCCCCATTCGACATAGGTGACAGCAATCTTTCCGAGCGGCCCGCCAAGCAACGCCGTGATGACCTCCGGACTGCGGAAAGCCGCCACATAGCCCGCCCGCTGCACTCTCAACTCCTCCGGTTCCATCGAATAGGAGACGTCGACCGCAATGACGAGCTCGAGATCGACGGCGCCGGGCTCCGCGAGCCCGGGCCCGCCGAGAAGGCAGAGAGCAACAGCAAGCGGCCATCGGCGTTTCGGCATCGCGGTTACCTACTGCATGTTTCTACGCGTACCTATGCGCGACTGATAGGGCGCGCGGCGCTGCAGGCGCGGTGGAGATCCACGTTCGATCACGGTACGATCTTATCCTCAAATTTCAGGAACCACGCGGTTATCTGCACAGGCCGGCTACGATCCGCCCCGGGGGGAGAAGATTTGCTTCAGTACTCTGCGTTTCGTTCTCGTATTCCGTCTTTCACGGCGCCGACGCGGCGCTGCTGGATTCCTGTGACAAGCACAGGAATGAGGTGCCCGTGGCAGAGGATGAACATCAGTCGGCGCACCCGCACCGTTCAAGCTCTTGCTCAAGCGGATCAATACACTCCTCATTCCTGTGCTTGTCGCAGGAATCCAGCAGCGCCGCGTCGGCGGCGCGAATGATCCTTACCGCCGCGCATCGTCGACAACGAGGACTGCAACTATCCGGCGGCCAAAGCGGCATTCACGCCCTCGCCCGGCGAGCGTTTCACGTCACTCGCCCCGCCTCCGCCGGTCCGACATCCGCGCCGTAGCTGATAATCGCTTGCCCCGTCCGACGCAGGCGAAAACGCCGCGTCAGTCGTCGTTGTGCGGGCACGGCCATTTGGCGGGGGCCGACAGGCCGGCTGGCAGCTTCGTCGCGGCGTCGCCGCAGGCAAGGTCGACCTGCTCCTGCTTAAGCCCCGTCGCGGCCGAGAGGTCGAGGCCTTCTATCCTGGTCAGGAACAGGAAGGCGCGGTCGAAATCGATCGGACCTTCGAAGACCGCGCCGCTGAGATTGGCGCGCGAGAGGTTGGCCATCGAAAAGCGGGTGCCGGTTAGCACGGCTTGATTGAAGTTCGCGCGCCCGAGTTCGGCCTTCTCGAAATCGGCGCCCGTCAGGCGCGCGCGGCTGAAGTCGGTACGCTGCAATTCGGAGCTCACGAACAAAGCACCCTCGGCGGAAATGTCGGAAAAATTGCCGCGATAGGCCTCGACGCGGGTGAAATTCGCCTTGTCCGCGACGGCGCCGGCCAGCGAGGCGCGCATCAGCGTCGCTTTTTCGAGATTGGCGCCGCGAAGCTTGGCGCCCCTGAGGTCGGTCAGCGTGAAATCGGTATTGACCAGATTGCTGCCCTCGAGGTCGCTGCCGCCGAGCATGAGCAGCCGCTTGTTGCAGTCGTGCCAGTCCGTTTCCGGCCCGGAGGGACTTTTGCAGTCCGCTGCCTGAGCATGCCCGGTGAGGGTCAAGTTCGCTATTGCGAGCAGGAGCGCCGCCATGCCAAGCACGAGCGACGATGCGCGCCCCCCAGCCGCCGGATGGAGCGGTCCTCGCCCCGTCGGCGAAATCAAACCGGCCGAACCCTTCAGCCTCTTACCAGCGATGTCCATCCCCGTGCTCCAACGCCCACAGCGAAAAGAATTTTGCAGCAATTCAAGGCGTTACGCCGGTCATTGCCCAAAAGAACAGACACGCAATGACCGCCTTCGTCAAGACCGTGCACGCCCTCGACGCTTCCGAGCGGTTGTGGCACGTCTCGCGCCCCAAGTGATTTTACGCTCAAGCCGGGCCGGGCTTAAGCGAATATGCAGAGGGTTCACGAAATCGGGAATGCCGGCGCCCCCCTACATCGCTGCGCGTCTTTTCAGACGCGCAAAAGGTCGCTGTAGCACTTGAATTGCTGCATGATTTTATCCTCAATCGATTCCGATTTGAGGAACCATGCAGTACGGCGCCGGGCGAGCCTAAGTAGAGTCCAGGCGTCAGGCCTGGACTCCCTGGATGGCCGACACCTGCCATTCCGCGCCCGGTTTGCGCACGAAGGTCCAGAGCTCGACCGCTTCGGTGAGCGTGTCGGCGTCGCCGCTGACGACGCGGCCGGTCGAGCGGTCGCGCATCACATCGATGCTCTCGTAGCGCATCGCGACGGTCGCATAGTCCATGCCGTTCTCGCGCCAGGCTTCGGCGACGTCACCCTGCACCAGATGGACGTCGCGAACCTCGTTCTTGAGCCCGCTCGTGGCGTTGTCGCTGAGTTCCTCGGCGAGATAGGACATGGCTTCCGGCGTGGTCAACCGCCGCAGCGCCGCGTAGTCCTCGGCACCGTAAGCCGTCTGCACCTCCTTCAGCATCGCCTCGAAGCGGTCGAGATCGCGCTGGGTGACGCCGATTTCGTCGGTTTCGCCTGCGGCTGCGGCGGACGCACTTGCGGAAGCAGAAGGCGCAGTCGCGGCCTGCCCGTAAGTCGCACCCCTGCCCATTCCCTCACCAATGTTTGGAATTCGGAAGGACGGCGATCCGGAAGAGGCGGCAGCCGACGAACGGGCCGAAGCGCCCGCGCCCGAATAGGCGGGCCGCTGGCCGCCGCGGAAGAACCGCATCGCCAGCGAAACGAGAACGACGATCAAGCCCACCTGCAGGAGGAGGCCGAGGAAGCCGATGCCGCCGCCCAACCCGTGGCCGAGCAGCATGCCGATCAGGCCGCCCATCATAAGGCCGCCCAGCATTGAGCCGCCGAAGCTATTGAAGAAGCCTGGTCTCCGGCCGGTCATGCCGTTCTGCGCCGCGGGGTTGGTCGCGGGATTGGTGGCCGAATTCGGCCGCGGCGTCATCGTCCGCTCGATCGGCGCCGCATTGGTCGGTGCCGTGCGCGTGATCGGCGCGGTGGAAAAGGTGCGGCTGCCGCGCGAGCCGAACCCGCCGCCGGCCCGCCGTGCCTCGGCCACGTCGACCACCGTCATCATGACCGTGAGGCCAACCGCGACCATTGCCAGAACTCGTCCAAAACGCTGCATGCCATCCATTCCCGTTGTTTCATTTGGCCGGTACGTCGGCCGCGAAAACCATATAGCGATTGCTGGACCTAAGTTTAAGGGCTGCGGACGGATTTCCCCGCCTCGCGGTGCGCCGCAACACGCTCGTCAGTCCTGTGCTTGTCACAGGAAGGCCGTGAACGCTCCCGACGTGCCCTCGATGATCGTTGCCCCGTCGGCTGGACTTCCTCTCAGGTCAAAATTCCGGTATTCACCGCTTAATTAGCATTTCGAAATGTACAGCGACGTGATTCCCGAGCCCATTTAAGGACAGAATCATGCGGCAATGCGCAGTGCTGCGGCGAGCCTGGCGTATCGGAAGACACGAGGTGCTGCAGGTCTGGGTTGATGATTCCGGGATCGCGAAAGGCGCAATCGATGCGGCGTTCGCAAGCGACCGAATAGTGTTCCCGATGACCCTGATAAGCGGGCCTAATGAGTAGGCCCCGTAGGAGCTCGCGCGTGCGCAAAGTGAAACTCTTCTCCGCCACCGTCGGCGAGAGCTTCGGCAAGACCACCGAGAACTTCGGCGACAACCTGATGGCCGATATCCTCCAGGATCTGTTTTCCGTCGAGCCTGTCTATGTCGCACCTGCACGAGCGGAACTCATCGGCGTCGGCAGCATCATCGACGCCTACTGTCGATACAGCCGCAAGAAATACGTGTTCTGGCGCAAGCGCCCCTGGCGGACGCTGCACGTTTGGGGCTCCGGCTTCATGAACAGCGGAACGCCGGCGCTATGGCCGCAGCACCTCGTCATTGAGGCGGTTCGCGGCGAATTGTCGAAGACAAGGGTCGCGCCCAACCAAGACATTGCGCTCGGCGATCCGGCCATCCTGCTGCCGCTGATCTGGCCCAAGAAGATTGTCGCCACGTCGGAAGTCGTGGTCATCCCGCACTTCGTCACCTACCAGACCTTTCTCGAACGCTACGGAACGTCCCTGCCCAGGCATTGGAGGGTTCTCAATCTTCTCGGTGACCCGCGGAAGATTTGCGAGGCGATCTCCGCCAGCGAACTGGTGATATCGAGCAGTCTCCACGGCCTCATCGTCGCCGACGCCTACGGCGTGCCCTCGATCTGGATGGAGCCCCACGGCAAGATAAAGGGCGACGGCTTCAAGTTTGCGGATTACTTCAGCTTCCGCGGAGCACCCCTCCCCGGTCCCTTCGATTTCGATAGCCTGCTCACGGCGGAAGGGGTGGACAGGACCGGCAACGCGCCCGCGGTCCCATCCGCGGAGACGATTGATCGCCTGTTGCGGTCCTTTCCGTTCCGTTGATCCTATGCGGTTGAGTCAGGGCCGCGAAGGATGACCCCGCGCTTGCGGTTGCTGCCGCCGCACAGTGGATCGACGTGGCAAACCGCATCCTCCTCGCGAGTTGGGGATACCGCGTCTATTCATTCACGGCACGATCCGTGTGGCAGGCGCAGGGATGATGGAGCGTGTTGTCATAGCAGAGCCAAGAAATGGCCGGGAGTGTTCACGGCGCGGTTCGCGCTTGGGTGTCGGCCGAAACGTGATCGTTGGGATCGCATTTCGAAATCGCGCGTTTTTCCCGGAGAAACAACGATCTAGGAGCACCAGGCCCATAAAGCCCGCACGGGCTCCGAGGAAGGTCGAAACGCGCAAGCTGTACACGCCGCACGAGGGAGAACCAATCCCGGTCCCCGATTACGATGTAAAGCGTTTGCCATATGCCAAGCATCTAGAGGATTTGCTCCCTGGCGAATGCAAGTGGCCCCTCAACAACGGCGGCCCTTACCTTTTCTGTGCTTCCAAGGCTGCCGGAAAATACTGCCAACACCACCAATCCAGAGCACTTGCAGGCCATCGCATTATGAAGCGGGGAAAAGCATGAAGAGATCACGTTGGTACGCAATCCGCGTCGCCCCCGGCCATCAGCGCATCGCCGACGCCGACAATCGCCTGCCGGAAAGCTGGCGCAGCCTAAGGTTGGTAAGCCGCGTGGCTCAACCGGGAGCTTACAACTAGCGCAATGGTTGCCAGGTTGTTGGGATGCTGCCAACTGGTGACCCGAAACTCGCATTCGAAATTATCGGCGTGGAGCAGCCCGGTAGCTCGCCGGCGTCATAAGCTGGAGGTCACGGGTTCGAAGGTGTTACTTGGTCGGCTTCACGAGGGAGATGACTCGCGGCTTAGATGGCGCGTCTAGCCATTCGATCCACTTATCCCTTTCTTCGATCGTGTCGAAGAACCGCCAGAGCTTGTACTCCTCCTCAGTCGTTTCCAGCATCTCGCCAACGGTGACGAGCTCCAGGGGTAACGTTACCTCGTTGCCGTCGAACCGGACGAAATAGACGCCCTCGGCAGCCAGGCGAATTACCTGGCCTGTCCCATAGCTTCCATCGGGAGCGTCGAGGGTGAAGTACATGCCGGTCAAATTGTCTAGAACTGTTTTGCTCATAGGTCTCGAATACCAGTCGTGAAGAATGCCCGAGATGGGAAGTTCGCCCAGCCTCTGGGCAAAGGCAAGACGCGCTAAAAATTACCAGACCATATCGGAGACGATCTTCGTTGGAGACGGTAAGCTGCGTGGCTCATTCCCGGGCCTGCAACCAGCGTCTGGATCGGCCCTTGCGGGTGTGGTCGGCAGCGTTAAGAGCCAAGTGGGCTGCGCCCCCCTAAGCAGGTTCGAATCGTAAAGCGTTCTCGCGTCGCTTCCGTCTCTTTCCAAATGTAGTCGGGAATATAGTGGAGCCAGTCTAGAACCGAGTATGTGCCCGGTTGAACTATGACGAGCCCTTTTTGAACGAGACCAACCAACCGCTCGTGTCCGTGCATGGCTGGGAACACTTGCGTGTTCCTGGTGAACATGAACGCCATGACAGCGTGCTCGTGAGCAACGAACTTCACGCCACGACCTGACGCGCGAAGCAACTCGGCGATCCAGACGCCTGCAGAAAAGACTGCCAGCATAAAGGCGACGGTAAGTAGCCACCCAGGTAGGCCGACGACATACCTGAGATCGAAGTAGTGAGCCACCAGTACAGCCGATGAGCCAAATAATAGCCAATGCGATCGGCCATCCGACGCTTATTGCGTCGACGAACTCTTTTAAAGTTGGCACGCCAAGTTGCTCATCCGCAATCACTTTCCTGGAATCTTGATTTGGCCCGCGCGAAGAAATCCGCCCGTAGGGTCGCCTAGTCCCGATCACTCGCCATCGCGAACGCGCTGCCGGTAACGCTCTCGGTCCTCTTCGGTTGCTCCCGTCGAGAGGTCTTGCCCCATTTCAATCCGCTGCGCGATAGGCTGCCATGGCCGCCCTGGGTTTTCTAGCTCCCAGAGCTTCTTTGCGCGGCGCTCTATTTCACGGTCCTCCACTTGCGCCTCCATCATCACTGCACGCGATCGCAAGAGCATACCTTGATGGAGCGTTTATAGAGAGACGGCCAATCCGAAATATTCAGATGAGGTCAAAAGCTACGTCGCGCAGGCGCTCGCTTGTTTCGATAGTCCGGCGGTCGTCGCAAAAGCAGTCAAGGCCGAGTTCGACGTCGTCGTCAGCCCTCAAGCGGTATGGGCGATACGATCGCACCAAACGGACAGGGCAAAAGCTCTCGCGGCGGTTCCGGGCCACCGGCGCTTACCCATGCGCACCTCATTCCCGTGCCTGTCACAGGAATCCAGCCACGCCGCGTCGGCGGCGCGAGAAGGCTCAAACTTTATCGCCGGCGCAGATGGAGATGCGCCCGCTCCGCACACCTGTCTTAGTCTGACGTGAACGAAATCGGTGCGATGAAACCCAGTTCGCGCAACTGCTTCGAGCCTGAGAACCGTACCGAGTCCGGGCTCTGGAAGTCGAACTCGCCGGATTTCCGCAAATCGTCCAGCATCTTGCGATAGGCGGCGGCGCCGGCGAAATATTGTCCGTCCGTCACCGCGTGCTCGATCTTCTCCTTGTAGTCGGAGAAGAACTTGAAGTGCAGCAGCACGCCGGAGATTGCCGGAAAATTGCGCTCGCAGGGAAGCGGCTGGTGAATGCTGACCCCCAGACTGCAGTCCTCGTCCCAGAAGATCAGCGGATATTTCATGAGTTCAAGCACATGCGCGAACTTGCGCTTGCGCGGTCCGCCGGTGATGCTGATCGCCCGCTTGGTATAGGTAATCTCGTAGCCGGCGCCGTCGAAGTGATCGGCGATCTCCCAGGGCATCCGCGCATCAGTGCCGTCGAGCGTCGCCGAACCGAGCGGACCGACCGGATACATGTCGAGCATGGGGGCCGCGAGGCGCTTTTCGCCGCGCGCTTCGAGCACCCGAATGAGATTGCGGAGCGGCTGGTGCTCGCAATCGTCATAGATCAGGAATTCGTCCGAATCGACGTTGAGATACCACCGGTCCTTGCCGTAGCGCTCGAACAGCGTCTGGCGCCATTCGCGCCCGCGCCGGGCGTCGCTATAGCGCAACGGCGAACTCCAGACATCCACATCCGCCTGCGAGCGCAGATACTCGCGCGTGCCGTCGGACGAAACGTCGTCGATGCAGATGAAGCGTGAAACGCCGAGCCTTCTGTAGTGCGCGAGAAAGGACGGCATCAGCTTGAGGTCGTTATGCGTGTTGAAGACGACCGGAATGTCGTCCCGGCCGAGCGGTCGCGCACCGCCCTCGTTCAGGCACGACATCTCGATGGCGCGCTTGCGCTTGCGCTCGCGCGCGGCCAGCTTGAAGGATTCGTACCGGGTGATGATCCGGTGGAAAAGGCTTCGCTGACCCCGCCCGTTCTCATGGTCGAAAAGACGAAAAGGGTAGTGAAGATCCTTCAAAATCCGCTCCAGGTTCCGCTACGATAGCTGCGTTTATCGGGATCATCACCGGAATTCAACTCGGCCGACCGCGCTGACGCAAATCCGCAACTCCCGCGGGGCGGGGACCGGTCCTCGCTAGGTCTTTGCTCGCAACCAAGCTCGGCAACAGCTGTGAACGCGCGGGCGAAATCCAGCACTCTGCCGATATGCCGGGAGCCCTTCTGCGAAAAATGCCCATCGTCCTCGTAGATCGCCACGCCTTCGTCTTCCGCCCGGCAGGTGATGCCGTCGCAAAGGTAATCAGTGAAATTCAGGACGGGAAAGTCCCTGGCGACGCTGGCCAGCACCGATCGGATCTCCCTGTCGTGCGCCTCGACCGCCGCAACCGGCAGGTCGCAGTCGCCGGGAGGCAGGCCGAGCATACGCGCCCGCGCTACGCAAAGCCCGGTGTTGCGCCCGTCCCTTGGAGGCGGACTTACGACGATGGGCTGCAGTCCGTTAGAGCGGAGCCAGGCGAGAGTCGACTGGAAGTTTTGCGTGACAATCTCGGCGCTCGAACGCGTGACGCCCTTGCCGCGCAGGAAAACCGTCTCCTGGCCGAGATACTGGGTCAACGGCGAGGACAGCACGACGTATCGGATGGACTTATGTGCTAGCAGGAACCGGCGAACAGCCTTATTGTGGTCGAGACACTGCTGCGGCCAAGCGAGGGCGAGATTGGGAAGCACGGGCGCCAGGTCAAAGAACGGGCCACAATTGTTCTTCGTTAGCTGCGCGAGGCGCACGTCGGGGTCCGAGGCGCGTGCGCCATCGACCAGGTGTCTGGCGAACGAGTCGCCCCATATCGCAATCTCGGGATTTTCGGCCGTGCTGCATGTGAGGTCGACGACGCCTTCGCAGCCCTTACCCATGCCGACGCTCGGCTCGTTCAGCCGAGCAAGTTCGAGGTTTCGCGACGCAAACCCATCGCTGTGATCCATGGAGAGGCCCGCGACGACCGCAACGGCACCCGCTGTCAGGGTCATCGCGAAGACAGGTCGCCGACCGAAACGCCGGCGATCGCGGAAGGGCGTTTCGACATAGCGCCAGGTAAGATATGCGAGCACAAAACAAAGCGCGATCAAAGCGGAGAAGCCGACCGGCGTAATAGCGTCATTGAGACGCAGGCGCGCGAAAGCGAACACAGGCTGGTGCCATAGATATAGGCTGTAACTGCAGAGGCCGACGACAACGACCGGCCCAAAGGAAAGGCATTTTCCGGCAAAGGTATCGGCCCGACCGAAGGCGATGAAAGCCGCCGCACCCATCACCACGGGCACGGTCGCCCAACCCGGATAGTTCGCGGTCTCACGCACGAGAACGTAAGTCGCAACGATCGCCAGCAGGCCCAATGCCGCAAGAATCTCACGCACCGGTTTAGCCACCGCGGCTTTCGACAGGCCGGAAAGCGCGACCGCTGCCCCGAGGCCGAGCTCCCAGAACCGGCTTGGCAGCAAATAGAAGTTGGCGGAAGGGTCGAGACGCGCGAGCACCTGCGTGGCCCCGAAGCTGAGCGCCGAGGTGGCGAGGATCACGGCGAGAACGTGGGCTGCGCAGAAGCGGCGCAGGGCAATGAGCAGCAACGGGAATATGAGATAGAATTGCTCTTCGACCGCGAGCGACCACATGTGCAGCAGCGGCATGTGATCTGTGTCCGGCGAAAAATAACCTGTCTGATCCCAGAGCTGGATATTCGAGGCGAGCAGACTTGTCGCGTAGAGACCCTTGCCGAAATTGTTGAGTTCGCGGGGCAGCATCCACAGGAGCGCAAAGGCGGTGCAAACGGCACAGACGAACAGCAATGCCGGAGCGAGCCGCCTTGCCCGACGCTCATAGAAGGAAACAATGCTGAACCGACCGCCCCAGATTTCGCTGTCGATGATCGACGTGATCAGAAAGCCGCTGATGACGAAGAAGACGTCAACGCCGGCGAACCCGCCCGAAACGATGTCAAAACCTGCGTGAAACAAAAGCACTGGAACGACTGCAAGCGCACGCAAGCCATCGACTTCGGGTCTGTACTGCATTTCCTGGGGAAGATTCCGTATCCGAGGGGTTATCGCTCGGTAACACGCCATTGGAAACGAAGCCATGCGCGAGGGGCGCGAGCGCCCCAGAAATTCAGAAAATGTTGGGGAAAATGGTAACCCACGCGACCATCGCGGGCGAGATGCCGCAGGGCTACTGCAAAGTCACTCACGGTGCCGGCCGGGCGGGAAATACGTCTAGCCCACAGACGACGATTTGCACTTTCAGGCAGCAAATCCGAACTGCTACGACGACCTTTGCGCTCTGAAAAACACGCGTGTAGTGTGGCGGTTGGCGGTACCCGAAGCCCCGCGTGCCCCGCGGCTAAAACGCAAACGGGTAGCGCGGCTCGAGCTTTCCGGAAGCCAGTTTCACGAAGTTGCGCAGCTTGCCGGGAATGTGTTTGCGACGGTCGTAGGCCCTGAGCAGATCCCCGGCGCGGCAATCCGCGTTGAAGCGCGCGATCCATTCCTCCGTCAAGCCGTCGCGCTGCACGGCCATCGTCGTTTCGGCCTTGGCCGGGACGCAAACGCCAAGGTGTTCCGCGATATGCGCGATGAACGGGTGCGGATCGCCGGCAAGATCCTCGTAGGCAAATTCGGTGAAAGGCGCACCCAAAAGCTCAAGGTAGCTCTGCCAGAAATTGTAGCTCTCCCGGATATAGAAGAAGCAGCGGGCGATCTGCTCGAAGTCGTAGCGCGGCTCCGCCTTTGCCCCGTGGTGGGCGGCGAAAGCCCGCGTCTGGCGCGCCCGCGCAAAGGAAATCGCCTGCCTCAGCGTATCCCTGCGCCGCAGGAAGACCAGCGCGGTCGCGTGCTCGGACAGACAATGGCGGATGAAGTCCCGGCCATAGCGCTCGCGCGTTACGAAAATCTGGTTCGGAAAGATCTTCATGCCGAACGCCCCGTTTGCGGTCGAGCATTTCCTGATGATTTCCTCGAAGAACGCGTCGAAAGGGAGGGCCCTGGTATCAAGGCGATGGGCCTTCGGAGCCAGCCACTCGGCCGGCAATCCCATTTCGCCGGAATGACTGAGGAGAGTGCTCAGCCAGCTTGAGCCACTTCTTGCTTCGGAGAGGATCAAATATCCGCGCATGAGGTTCCCTTTATTGTGTTCCTGAAATGCGCGGTTAGTCGTCAATATGGGCAATTTTCTGCCGCCCCGGCCCGATCTTCTGGAGAAAGCAGGTGCCTGATTGTCGATCGGTGCAAGGGCGGTGATCCTCACGGACGGCGATATGACTCTCGCGCCGTCGACGCGGTGGGGCTCGTGTGACAGAGAGGCAGATCTACGGGGCGGCGTATCTCATCACACGGCCCATCGCGCGTTGTTCCTCTCGCGATTCAGTGCTATATTCTAGCCGTTCGATCGAGGGTGCCGGCACCCCTTCGGTAGATCGTTCGCCTAGAGCGCGCTTGGCCCAAACAAGCGCGCTTTCGCGTTTACGGAGACAGCCCCAAACAGCGTCCGCCAGGGAGAAGCCGCTAGCGCGACGTCGCGTTCGACGCGGCCTTCTTCCGACCAAGAAGGCGCCTAACGATCGCGCCGAACCTTGCCTGCGGAAAGAGCCCTGTCATCAAGGGGTGACCGGGGCACGTCACCTAACCACGGATAACCCAAGCCCCCAGCACAAGCAGGATAAGTGGCGGCCCCAGCAGCATCCCGCCGAAAAGCCAAGCCGTATTCTGCACCTGCCTGCCGGTTCGAAGTCGGCTCGCAATCTCATCGGGCACGACAATGCTCCCGTTTCCAGATGCAGCGGCCTTTTCCCTTAGGGACGCCACCTCTTCCTCGGCTTTCCAGCCGTCTGTGACCGCTGCCCAGCCCTTGACGAAGATGGAGCCTCCATCCGTCACGTCACGCCGCCGTCCTTCGACTTCTACGTAGACGACCAGTGTCAGCACCCAAAGCGCGGAGACGATCAACCACAGTCGAAAGAGGCCACGGAGGATATTCATCTTGTGCCCTACCTCACGACCGAGGATAGCACAGCAGCGATTAGCGGCTAGATCATTTCATTGTTTCATCAGACCAATGAAATGATCTAACTCTTTGAAACTGCGCAATTCCGGATGGAAACCCGTTACACATTTTTCCTGGAACTGCTCTAGTCCATCCGGTTTAGGTCGCCACCCGGACGTGCAACAAGTCCTGCTTCGATTACGCATTGGGGCAGCGATGAGAGGTTGCAGAGAGCGAGAGCCGGTGGATCCTATACTCAAGGCTCCAATCTCCGCCGGTAGCCCGATCCCACCTTTCTCCCCTAGGGCGGTCCAGCCCAAGCAGCTTACTGAAGGCCTAGAGCGGCGTTTGGCTTTCGCCCTATCATCGCCGCTCTACCGCTTGCTGCCCAAAGGGTCGCGATTATGCCGAACAAGGCCGGCAGACTTACTGCCGGAAAGTCGCGCAACAGCACGTCAGCGGAGCAGATGCCGACCGCAACTTCCCAAAGATGAAAGCAGGCATGTGCGATGAGCCAAAGTGTCGCCGCGCCCCACAGGTGTATGCGGATGGCCTTGTTGAAGTATCCAACCGCAAATGCCAACGCGATGAAGCCTTGCATAATGCCGATATCACGAATGAAGTGTTGATTGTAGGATCCCGTGTCGGTAACACCCGGAACAAAGAAGTACCAAGCCTCCGGATCGTATAGCATAAACACTGACAGCCATGAGGAGAGCGTGACATTGAATATTACCATTCCGGTAACCGTGTAATTGATGACCCGCATCGCGCCTCTCCTTTTTGGGATAATTCCTGCGACCTCGACAATCCTGTAACGTTTACCACCAGTGTCTTCCCGAATGATCCCAAACCAAGGTTTGCCTTGATCAGCAAAAGCCGTGAAAAGGCAGCCGAAATCTTGCCTTTACATTGCTTGCCACATAGTTCCCGAATGGACCGACCTGCCGGAGGGTCAATGCTTCGACTTCGAAACATAGTTCTGATTGCTTGCCTCATCGGCTCGGCCTCCAACACAGGGGCCTACGATCTCTGCGACAACAAAGTTGAGGAAGGAGAAGAAATCGACGGCCGCTTTATGGCCGTTCCCTATGCCATAATCGCCCACGCTCTTGCTGAGAAGCACTGTGGCGCTGAGCCAAGGCCGATGCGAGAGAAAATTCTCAGCTTCATCGAAGAGACGGGCTGTGGTCCTGGGACCGTGATCTATTCAGAGACCGAAGGAGCGATATCGAGGGCGGAGTCCGCCCGGGACCTGAAGCAACTCGTTTTCCACGGCGATCCATCCGTGAACCCGTCACCCCAGCAAGTGCGCGAAGAGGCGGAAAGAATCGCAAATGAACTCGGAGGTTGCGAGGCTCTGATACGGGCCCATGATGCCGAGTAGTGCCGAACCGGTGGACATCGACGACCGACCAACTCGTAGCTCGAGCACTGCATAGCGAGTGCTCGTCGAAGACGCCGCCTTCCGCGCACGATCCCCGCTTTGCGCGAAAATGGCAATGCGGCCAGACCCAGGTTCCATCCGCGTCTTAATCTGCGATAAAGGCTTTATTGGAAGCTTTGGTGGGTGATCACGGGCTCGAACCGTGGACCCGCTGATTAAGAGTCAGCTGCTCTACCAACTGAGCTAATCACCCGTCCAGAACCGCATCGCTGCGGTCTGGTGGGGCGTATAATGGCGTTCGCCCGGCTTGTCCAGCACCCTTTGCAAAATTTTTGGGAAATTTTCCAACGGCTCATTGCGCAGCGGCGGAGCCGGTATTGCGGGTGGCGTGGACGATGCCGTCCGGTCCCTTCCCCTCCCGGGCGCGGCGCGGCGACTGCGCAAAACCGCTCACGCTTAGCCGCGTCCGGCTCTAAACTGCGCTCATCAGGTTGGCGTTCTGGAGGAGCAAGAAATGGCGTCCATGACAGTTGAATTGCGCAATGTCGAAGGCACGGAGGCGGCGATCGGCTGGGCCGGCAGCCATACGGTCGTGGTCGATCGGCCGGAGGGCAAGGCGGGCGGCCGCGGGCTCGGCTTCAATGGCGCGCAGCTGCTGGCGCTGGCGCTTGGCGGCTGCTTCTGCAACGATCTTCGTTACGCCGCGCACCAGATGGGCGTCCCTCTCGGGAAGATCGTCGTCAGCGTCACAGTCGAGCTCGAAGGCGAGCCGCTGCTGACAACGGCGGCAGCCATCTCGGTCAGCTGCGAAACGCTCGACGGGTCCGATCCGCAGGCGATCATCGATCGCGCAAAGGCTATGTGCATGGTCGCCAACACGCTCAAAAAGGGCGTTCCGGTGGAGTTCCACTCGGCTACCGCTGCGTGATCGCTTGAGTTGGAAATTCAAAGCGTTGCGCTGATCTGTTGCGCACCCGGAAAGAGACGCGCGGAGCTCTCGCCCACTCAACCCACCTCGACGAGCAGCGGCCGATGATCGGAAACTTCCGGCTCTTCGACCACCTCGAAGCGGACGACCTTCACCTCAGGCGTCACGAGCAGGTAATCGGCGAAGCGATTCTCCTTTTCGTAATAGGAGGTCCGGGTATCCGTGAAGCCGCGTGACGTCACGAGATCGGTAAGCCCGAGCTTTCCCAGCACCTCGAAAGTCTCGCTTCCCGGCAGGACGTTGAAGTCGCCGCAGACGACAAGCCGTTCGTTGTCGCGTCGGACCCGCTGCACAAGGCTCACCAGCGCCTCCGCCTGTGCGCGGCGCGCCGGCGTGTCCTCCTTGCCGGCAATGTCGCGCAGCCCATGCATATGGGCGATGGTGATGGTGAAGCCGTCCTCGTAGTTCATCAGCCGCACGCAATGAGCGTTTCGCGCCCGCGGATGCGCGCCCCAGCCGTCGGCCGAAAAGCCGCCGTGGACGAAGTCGAGCGCCTGGGCAATGACCGGCAACGACTTGCGCACGAAGGTCGCCAGCCCGAACTCGGAAAGAACGCCACTCTCGCCATCGAAGATCTCGCCCCTCGCCGTCGGGCAAAAGACCCCGTCATGCCCCGGAAGGACGGCGGCGATCTCGTCGAAGAGATTGGCGCGCTGCGGCAATTCGAGCCCGCGGTCCCGGTAGACCAGCCTGTCCGCCTTCGAGCCGACCGTGCGCGTCACCTCCTGCAGGCACAGCACATCTGGGTCGACCGCGGCGAGATAGCCGATCAGCGGCGCATGCACCCGGCCGCCCCACGCGTTCAGCGAAATTATGCGCAATGCCAAGTAGATCTCCCCAAAAAAGATGAGGTCTAATCAATTCCCGCTGGCAGTCTGTATCATTCTGCCATTTTGCTACATGCCTGCTACTCGCCTTAGCTTTTGCCGGAGAGAATCCACATCAATGCCTGACCATGGCAACCATAGGGCTATCCAGGTGCAATCCAACAAGAAAAATGCTGCGCAGAACACAATCGCAACGGGCATGAAGAATAAAAACGTCAAAACAAGCATTGTATATTCGTCAACGCCAGATACATATGACAGAAACTCTATAAAGAATATATAGAGAATCCATGCAGTAATTGAAGCGAGCAACCATGGCATGACGGCAGAAATGCCGTACTTCATTTCATGGTTCAACATTGCTCTTAACAGGAAGATCATATATGCCTTCATGATACACCAATCTTCGATCGGAAGTTCCTGGCCAGCCTGTCCGCAAATCCGACGTGCTTTTCATTGTTGCAATGATAATGCTACCGATTGAAACCACGCAATTCCGGACGGAATGACCGCTACACGCTTTCCGGATCGGCTTCAGATCGCCAGCTCGCCGTCTGCAACCTTGACCGCATGGCCGCCGATGCGGGCGGTCGCGATCTTGCGACCGGCGATGTCGAGATGCAGGTGGAGGAAGGATGGCCGCCCCATCTCCACTCCCTGCTCGATCAGGATCGGATGGTGCCCGTCGACCATTTCGTCGAAGAGGTTGATGGCGCCGGCAAGGGCTGCGACCGCCGAGCCGGTCGCCGGATCCTCCCCCTTCTCGGGCTTGAACATGCGGGCGTGGAAGCGCGCCATGTGGTTGACGCCGCCGCGGCAGTAGAGATAGGCGCCGGCGAGCCGGCCTTCGGCTATCGGTGCAAGTTGCTCCCAACGCCGCGCGTCGAATTCCACCGCCGCCACCGCGCCGATGTCGTGCAGCGGCACCATGACGAAGGGCACGCCCGCGGTCCAGAACGAAATCACGTGGTTTTCGAAACCGATCTGCGTCGCCTTCAAACTCAGCGCGTCCGCGATCGCCTGCTTGTCGAAGCGCGCCTCGAGCCGGCTCGGCTTGCGCGGCAGGTCGAACTCGGCAAAGGTCGCCTCCCCCGGTTTCAGCCGCACCGCCGAGCGCACTGGCCCCACCCGTTCCTCGAGCACCTGCATGAGATCGAGCGGCTTGCCGTAATCGCCATGGCTGGCTTCCGCCAGCGCCACCGCGGCGCCGACGGTCGGATGACCGGCAAAGGGCAGTTCATGCACCGGCGTGAAGATCCTCAGCCGCGCCGAATGGGCAGCGCTTCCCGGCCGCTGCACGAACACTGTTTCCGAAAGATTGAATTCCTGGGCAATCGCCTGCATGGCGCCGTCGCTGAGGCCGTCGCCATCGAACACTACGGCGAGAGGATTACCCTCCAAACGCTTCTCGGTGAAAACGTCGTAAATCGCGTAGCGCCGTGTCATTCATCCCCTCGCAGGTACCGCATGCTTCCTCAAATCGGAACCGATTCAAGCAGAAAATCATGCGGAAATTCAAAATGCTACAGTTGTGGAGAACCGACCGGCCCTGCGGAGGAAATCACGCGCATTTAGTGTCGTGTCGCACACACGAAGTCATCCGCAGGCATCGCGGCGCTCCAGGAAGACCTTGCAATGCCATCGCGCGCGCGGCAAGGCAAAATTGCGCGCGAACAGGCGCCTCATCGCAGCTCGCGCGTCGCCCTATCAATCTTGATCGCGAACTCCTCGATATAGCCGAGCAAAGCCGCCGGGTCTTGCGCCTCCACGGCCACTGCCACGTGGCCGTCCGGGCGCACCAGATAGGCGGCGTCGCGGCTCAAGCCCGCCTCCCCGGCGCCCGGCGTCCAGGCAAAGGCGTGGATTGGAAGCCCGGTCGGAGCAAGGGCGGCGCGAAACGCCGGGCTAGCTTCGCCATAGACATGGATCTGCCAGTCGAGCGAGCGAAGCGGCGCGAAATTATCGCCTTCGCCGGCATCGGCCAGCCCCTCGACATAGGGGAGCCGATCGCCGCCGCGCACGCGGCCCGCCCCGCCACGGCTGATGGCGCTCTCGCGGTAAGCGACGCCGATCTGCGACACGGTCCGAAACGCAAGCCGTGCGCCCGCCCTGTTCGCGACGAGCAGGGCGATCATCTTCGGCATGAGATAGCGGCGCCAGAGGCCGACGAGCGTCGATCGGCTGGTCATCACGCGGAACACTTGATCGGTGGTTTTGATCAGCCGTCGGGCAAAGGCGATCCGCTCCGGCTCGTAGCTGTCGAGCAGGCGGGCATCCGCGCGCCCGCCGAGAACCGCGGCGAGCTTCCAGCCGAGATTCACCGCGTCGCCGATGCCGGTGTTCATACCCTGCCCGCCGGCCGGACTGTGGATGTGGCCGGCGTCGCCCGCAATGAACACCCGGCCCGCGCGAAAATGCTCGGTGACCCGGTGGTGGAGACGATAGGTCGAGAACCAGTTGACCGCCTCGACTGTGACTCCGGTGATCCGCTCGACCTCGGCCCGGATCGTCTCGAAACGGATCGTCTCCTCCGCCGCATGGCTGCCTGGCACGATCCCGATCAGCCGCACCGAGCCTGACTGGCGCACTGGCAGCACGATCGCGAAGCCGTGCGTATCGAGGCAGAAATTCAGGCCGCCGTAGGCATTCTCCACATCAACGTCGGCCACATAGAAGGACTGCTCGTAGGTGCCGCCGGGGAAGCCGAGCTTCAAGCCGTGGCGAACCGTGCTGCTCGCGCCGTCCGCACCGCAGAGATAGGCGGCCCGGATAACCTCGCTCGAGCCGTCGTTCATGACGGTCGCGGTCACGCCCGCCGCGTCCTCTTCGAAGCCGACGAATTCGGCGCGCCGCTCGACCACAACGCCCGTCTTTTCGAGATGGTCGATCAGGATGCGCTCGTGAATATCCTGCGGCAGCGCGAAGGCGAAGGCATAGCGGCTGAGCCCGGCGCCGAAATCGCCGAGCTTCAGCGTTACAGCGATCCCCGATGGCGTGCGCACGGCAAGCCGCTCGACCCGGATGCCGGCCGACAGCACGTCCTCCACAATGCCGAGCTGCCGGTAGAATTCGAGCGTGCGCGCCTGCACCGCGATCGCCCGCGAGGTCTCGCCCGATGCGGGCGCCTTGTCGATGATCCGGAGATCGACGCCGAGCCGCTTCAGCCACAGCGCCAGCACCAGCCCCGTTGGTCCGGCGCCGACGATCAGAACCTGCGTGCCGGGGGACTCCATTCACCTCGCCTCGCTCGCCGCCGTTATGCTGTGGCGTACCCCTATGGGGTGTACCAGATCGGCGATGTGTAGGCTCGTTCGGCGACCGTCATTGCGGTCCCCGGCAACGGCTTCACGCCAAATCGCTGGCCATCATAGGCCGTCCAGCGAGGGGTCGGAATCTCGATGACTCGGCCATAGTAGAAGGCGGGCTGCGTCGGGTCGAATTCCGGGTCCTTCCACACGGCAATAAGCTCCGGGTCGCCGATCGTATTGGTCCAGGTGGCATTCGTCTCATCCACCGTGTTGCCGACCGAGGGAAGCTTGCCGTCGCTGCCCGGCTTGCGATCTCCCGACCAGGCGACGTCATAGACCTTCTCGTGGAGGTTGCCGTCCTTGTCGAGCCAGCCCTTGACGATCTGGTATCGGTCGAGATTCGCCCCGATCGGATCCCTCAGCGCGGCAACCAGGAAGGTGGGCGCCTTGCCGCCGGGCGCTGCACGGAGGTCGCCGCCCATCGGCACGCCCTTGCTGTAGCCGATGCTCGCCGGCAGTCGGTCCTCCGCATCGCGAGCCTCGAAATCCCATCCACCGAAGAAGCGCACGATCATGCGCGGTCCGGTCGTGGCATAGGTTTCCTTGCGCTCCATCGCGTCCCACAGGGATTCGCGCGTGTTTTCCCTCGCCCATACGGCCGCATAGCCGGAGGCGGAAACCTCCCAATCCATGATCTTCACGCCGGTCTTGGTGTTGTCGACGAAGGCCTCCATCATTCGGCGAGGGCTCGGCTCCTGCGGCACGGTTTTGCCGAAGAAATTGTCCTCTTCCATGGCTGCGAGCCCTGTATGCGCGTCGCTACTGCCGATAAGGCCAAATTTATACGGATTCGTGCCGAGTTCCTTTTCGAGCTTCAGCCCGTTCTTCAAGGCCGAGCGGGCATATTCAAATTCGAGCATCTCCTTCTTTTTCGCGACGCTGCCGTCGAGATTGCCCTTGTCCCAGATCTCGAAGGCGGCGAATTCGTCGTTGGGCGACAGGAAGGGATGCGCCTCGCCGGTGCCCTTGGTCTGCGTGGTCTCGTAGAGCCGCTCCCATTTCGCCCGCGTTTCCGCGTATTCGCGATCGAGCTCCTTGCCGGAGGCCTCGACGACGGGGAACATCAAGCCGTTGCTCAGATTACCGTTATGCGCGATCGCTAGCACATTGCCGCCGGTCTTCGTTTCGTAGGCCTGCATCCACTTCCACAACTCGACCGGATTGTCGCTGCCATAGGGCGGATAAACCGTGAACGGCTCCACCTGGCTCGCCTTGTCCGCATTGTCCCGGAAGATGACGTTACGGTGCAGGTTGTTGCCGTTGGTGTTGGATGTCCATTCATAACCGATGAAGGCGGTGAAACGGCCCGGGTCGTTGAATTCCTCCGCCGCGTCGATCGTCGCCTTCCAGGCGCTGTGATAGGCCGGCGTTCCGGGGGAATACATGAGATCCTTCGGGAAGGTCGCGTGCGAGAATGCGACGATGATTGCGATTGCCGCGTCCGCCCCCTTGCCGGATTGTATCATGTCGTACCACTGGCGGCCCGTCGGGTCGGCAAGCACCTCGGGCTTGCCGGCGAAGAGGTCCGGGAAGAAGCCCATATTGTCCGAGTGGTCGGCGACCACGAGGAAATCGAGTGGGCGGGACAGTTTTACCGGCTGACCGGTCGACGCCGTAACTTCGTCGCCCCTCGCAAAACGATAGGCGTCACGCGGACCTAATCGGGCGCCGAAGGCGCCGGCATCCATCGAAAACGAGGTGTGCAGGTGCGTGTCGCCGAAGAACGGCCGCGTCGGAAAGTCTCGCCCGACATAGGGCGAGTAGGCCGGCGGCCGCCGCTGCGCCTCCTCGGCCCTCTTCTGGTCCAGCGTGCCGGTGTCCTGCGCGAAGGCTGGCAGCGCGACGGCCGACGCCAGCAGGGCGGCAAGCCGTGCTCCATGGCGCGATGTCCTGATCATGTTCCGTCTCCCTCGGTTTGACCTGCCTCAAGGTGGCTTCAATGATGTCCTGGCCCACAGGCGAGCGTCCCGTCGGCCCCGAACGCCGTCGACTGCCGTATCGACAGCGCCGTGATCGGGACGGATCGGAGAGGCATCGCGGTTTCCCCGCCCGCGACCGATTGGGCCGCGCGGCTCATGGCGGCGGGTTTTATCGTGTCGGGTCTTGCGTTGCCGGCCGAGCGGAAGGCGCCCACGAACACCGCCTTCTGGCTCTCACTGCCATAAAGACGGATGAGGCCGCGTTCGATCGCCTCGCCCGTCGCCAGCCGGCCGGCTACAATCCCGCCGATCACTGCCTCTCCGGAAACCAGCACCAGGTCGCCGGCCTTGGGACCGGTGACATGGACTTGCGTTCGGAGCCTGCCTCCGGCTGCCTCGTATCGCGTCCACAGCATCGGCTCGAGCAGAACGATCGAAAACGAAAGGGCCGGCATCCTGTCGGCGCTTTCGCCAAGTGCCTCCCCGAACCGCTCCAGCGCCTCGGCCGTCCGGCGATATCGCGAACCGAAGAGGTCCGGCGCCTTATCACTCAAGGGAGGGGCCAGGCGTCGCTCGGCTACTGCCGTCGAGATTGCGCCGAGCACGTGCAGCGCCTCCGGATAGACCCAGTTCATCATGCCCCGCGCCATGGACACATCGTCGTGATAGCCACAGGCCAGGACGGCTGGCGACGACGCGAAGATGAGACCCGCCGTCATGGAAAGCCGCGAAACCGCCTGCAGATGCTGCCAGTATCCACCCATGCCAGCCTCCCGAGCGTTCATGGAATGGGAAACGTCGCGATGCGCTGGATCGTCCAGAACATCGCAACACTGCCGATTGCATAGGCCGGAACGCGCGGCGCCCAGGCCGGCAAAACGAGCTGCAGCCGCCGAGCGGCCGCCAGAAGCAGAAGGACGGCCGCGACAAAGACGAGTTGCCCCGCCTCAACCCCGAGATTGAAGAACAACAGCGCCAGCGGAATATGGCCCTGCGGCAGGCCGACCTCGTTGAGCGCCCCGGCGAAGCCGAAGCCGTGCAGCAGTCCGAAACCGAATGCGACGATCCATGGCGCCTGCGCTGCTACGCCCACGCGCCCCTCGTCGCGATGCACGATCTCTACGGCGACGAAGACGATCGAAAGCGCGATAACCGCCTCGACCGGGGCCTGCGGCGCATGAACGAAGCCGAGCGTCGCCAGCGCCAACGTAATCGAATGGGCAACGGTGAAGGCGGTGACGGTCTTGACCAGCATCCCCAGCTCGCGCGTCAGCATCATGAGCGCCAGCACGAAGAGCAGATGGTCGACGCCGAACAGAATGTGCTCGACGCCGAGTTTCAGGTAGACCCGCGCGACATCGAGCGCCGTGTCGGCGAGCGGGATCGCCGCCGCCGGCTCGCGCGGCGTCAGCCGCTGCGTCCAGGAGGTGCCGTCCAGGTACTCGACGCGCGCCAATACGTCCGTCATCGTCGCTTCGAGACCGTCGATCGAAAGCGTCTGGCCGCGCAGCGCCGGGGCGGTGAGCGTCCAGTGCTCGATCGCCGCGCCGGAAACCGTACGGCTGACACGGACCGATTCACGCGTTTCGCCGGAAAATGCCGGCGTCAGGCCGAGCCTCATCTCGCCTTGCATCGGCACCTTCCAGAGCACCGAAAATTCGCCGGGTCGCTCCTCCCTGAGTTCGAGATAGGCCGGCCGGACCTCGTGCGCGACGGCAGCCATCGGCAGGAGCCACGCGAACGCCAGACAGATCACTGCAGGGAAGGTTCTGGCGATCCGGTTCATCGCGCCAGCCCCTCATTTGCTGGCTGCACGTCTCCCAGCGCGACGTCTCCGGGCAGAGGACCGACCAAGGCCTCTATGCGCTCATCCGCCACGATGTCGTATTTCCTGAAGAGTTCGGTGAAATAACGCTCTTGAACGGTGCGCCGCTGCTCATCGCTCCATCGTTCGACAACATCGGCTTTGGCGTCCTCGAAAGGACGCGCCTCGCCGGCCGTCGCCTCGTAGACGCGGACGAGATGCAGGCCGAACGCGGACTCGACCGGTCCGCTCCATTCGCCCGGCGTAAGCGCGAAAACCGCATCGGCAAACGCCTGCCCGAACTGCCCCGCGACTGCATACCGGTCGGCGTTGCGGATATCGCTTTCGATCAACAGCCGATCGCCCTCATCCGCCCCTGGCGCCGGTGCGTCGGACGTGGAAAGCTTCACCAACACCTGCCTTGCGTCTGCCGCGGCATCACTTCGCTTGCGGCTGTCGAAGAAGATATGTTCAAAGGAGCGTTGTCCCGGCCGGACGAACCTCTCCCGATGAGCATCGTAGAACGCCCGCAACTCGCTTTCCGTCGGCTGGGCAATCCGCGCCGTGTCCTCGATCAGGAAGGCCATTTTCTGCGCGAGCCGTCGACGCACGACGGTGTCGTCCTTGTCGAGCCCGAGTGTGCGCGCCTCGCGCGCCAACAGCTCTTCCCTGAGAAGATCCAGAACGAGCCCGCGCAGTTCCTCGCGAGAAGGCTCACGCCGCCATTGCCGCGCCCAGGTCTCGCCGACCCAGCGCAATTCCCCCTCGCCGATCCGGACCTCGAGATCGGCACTCGGCTCCGCCTCGCTACCGCGATCGAGCCAAGCATAGACGGCGAACAGCCCGGCGCCCGCCACCGCGAAATGCAGAAGTGGTTCCCTAAACAGCTTCACGGCATGTCCCTCATTGCCGGAGCGGGAATGTGTTCATTTTTGGAGCACGCTCGACGGATCTTGTTAATGCACCGTCGCGAAAGCCGTCGCTTCTGTTACAGCGTCCTTGGTCGGAACCGATCACGAAAGGATCGAGAAAAAAATCAATGTGTTGCAGCACTCATCGGTCGTTGGAGCGACGCACCTGCGCAGATAGTACCGAATGCTGTTTTCGTTTCCCGCTGCGGGGCATACTGTACCATGGCGGGCAAAAAGCCAAGTGCGTTCCACCTGAAGCAGCGCAGCGAGCGCATCACCTTCACGTCATGAGCCGGGGCAACCGGGCCGCCAAGGCATCGACGGCAAATCGTACCTTCAGGGGCAGATGCGGTGTCTGCAGCCACAAAGCATAGTTGTCGAAGTGAAGCCCGGGCTGATCGGACAAGAGCGGCACGAGCGCGCCCGCCTCGATGCGGTCGCGAATGAGCCAGCCCGGAAGCCAGGCAAGCCCGAGCCCCGCGACGGCGGTGTCGGCGATCGCCTCGAGATCGTCGAGGCGCAGGCGGTTGAGCGCCGTCACTTCTGCCGGTGGCCCATCGTCACGCCAAAACAGCCAGGGGTGAACGCGACCCGACCGGCTGTAGATGATGCCGTGGTGCTTGCCGAGATCCTCGATCTGCCGTGGCCAGCCGCGCCTTTCGAGATAGGCTGGCGAGCCGCAAACGACCATGTGATGGCGCGCAAGGCGACGCACGATCGTGCCGGCCCGGTCCTCCAGGTTGCCGCTGCTGGCGGCAAGGCTGCGGATGGCAAGGTCAAAGCCATCGCCGGCGAGGTCGGCGAAATGATCGCCGAACGACAGATCGAGTTCGAGGGCCGGATACCGCTCTGCAAGCTCCAGAAGGATAGGGACGACACAGCGTCGTCCGAACAGCGCCGGCATCGTGACCCGGAGTCGTCCGCGCGGCTCGGAAAACTGATCGGCCGCGAGCGCATCCGCGGCCTCGGCTTCGGCGAGCACCACGCGGCAGCGCTCATAATAGGCCCGCCCGAAATCCGTCAGACTCTGGCGCCGCGTCGTGCGGTTGAGGAGGCGCACACCGAGCCGCTCTTCAAGGAACCGCACATGCCTGCCGACCATCGGACCGGACAGATCGAGCGCGTTCGCCGCAGCCGCGAACGAACCGAGGTCGACGGCTTTGACGAAGACGGCCATGCTCGCAAGGCGATCCATATTCAAAACTCCTGGTTTCTACTATCTTGCCCATAAAGCCATTTATCCTCCAGACGCTCATTGGCATAGCTCATTCAGTTCAATTGTTTTGGAGTTATGCCGATGGTTCGTGTCGTCCGTTTTCATGAGCTCGGTGGTCCCGAGGTCCTGCGCATCGAGGATATCGATGTTGCGGGGCCTGCTCCGGGCGAGGTCCAGATACGCGTGAAGGCGCTCGGTCTCAACCGGGCCGAGGCGCTTATCCGCTCGGGCGCCTATATCGAGACGCCCAGCCTGCCTTCCGGGCTCGGCCTCGAGGCGGCGGGCATCGTCGAAGCGGTCGGCGATGGCGTGGAGGGTTTTGCGCCCAGCGACGCCGTCAGCGTCGTGCCGCCGCCTTCGATGGTGCGTTGGCCCGCCTATGGCGAGCTCGCCAGTTTTCCGGCAAGGCTCGTCGTCAAGCACCCGCCATCGCTCGGCTTCGAAGCGGCCGCCGCCGTCTGGATGCCATATCTCACCGCCTATGGTGCGCTGATCGACATTGCCGGACTGCGCGCGGGAGATTTCGTCGCCATCACCGCCGCGTCCAGCAGCGTCGGGCTCGCGACGATCGAGATTGCCAACAGGGTGGGCGCGACCGCGATCGCCATCACGCGCACGTCCGCCAAGAAGCAGGCCCTCACCGAATTCGGCGCCGCGCATGTGATCGCCTCCGCCGAGGAGGATCTCGAAGCCCGGCTGAGGGAGATCGCCGGCCCGGCGGGCGTGCGCGTGGTGTTCGACGCAGTCGGCGGCCCCGCCTTCGAGCCGCTGACATCAGCGATGTCACGAGGCGGCATCCTCATCGAATATGGCGGCCTGAGCCCCGAGCCCACGCCCTTCCCGATCTTTGCCG